>JBNKMF010000156.1:0-7867 GCA_050292965.1 Gammaproteobacteria bacterium
CTATCAGACTGCCTGTTTCAAGGCCCACTATCCACCAGAATTTATGGCCGCCGTATTGTCATCTGACATGGATAATACTGACAAAGTAGTGACCCTGATCGAAGAATGCCGCAGCATGAAGTTACCCGTGCTACCGCCCAGTGTGAATCGCTCGGATTATCATTTCCGCGCCAGCGACAAGGGTGAAGTTATCTATGGGCTGGGTGCGATTAAAGGGGTAGGGCTGGCAGCGATTGATGTCATCATCAACGAACGCAAAAATGGTGAGTATCGATCTCTGGATGATTTCTGTAATCGGGTAGACATGTCCAAGGCGAATAAAAAGGTCATGGAAGCCCTGGTCAGCTGTGGAGCGCTGGATTGTTTTTCCGAAAACCGAGCAGCTATTCAGGCACATCTACCCTATGCTCTGCAGGCAGCAGAACAGGCACAGAAAAATGCAGATGCCGGTATGGTCGACATGTTTGCAGCAGCGGGGGATGAAACCGAGGATAAGCCGCTCCCAGATGTGCCTTTCTGGGATGAGAAAACAAGGCTCATGCATGAGCGCGAAAGCCTGGGTCTGTTTCTCACCGGTCACCCGATTGATATGTATGAACAGGAAATCAAACAGATCTCGCCTACCAGTCTGGGCGCATGGCACGAAAAACTGGATAATTCCGATGCCTCCTCGGGTGGATACAGGCGTAAGGATGAAGATACTGTGGTAGCAGGTTTAGTGATTGGTATCCGCACGCGTAACGCACCCAGTGGACGTGAAGCCTTTGTCACACTGGATGATCGCAGTGGGCGCATCGATGTGCGTATATTCCCTGACATGTTAAGCGAGATTGAATCCATCGTACAAAAGGATCAGATCTGGGTAGTAGAAGGCGGTATCTCCTACGATGATTTTAACAATGGCATTCGTATCAAAGCACGCAAGGTCGAGCTACTGGAAACCTGGCGTCTGAATCATGCGCAAGCCTTGCATATCAATCTACACAATGGCGCAGCAGAAAAAATCGATCAGCTTGCAGAAGCGTTGCGGCCCTTTCAAATCAATGAATGTATTCCCGTGATATTTAAACGTCAGGACAAGGGCTATGAGTATCGCCTGAAGTCAGATTCATGGACGCTTTCAGCTAGTGAAGAGTGTATGTTGACACTTGAGCAGCATCTGGGGAAGACGGGGTTTTATGTGGATTATTCGAGGTCTATGTAATTGCTATGTGGTGGGGTAGGGACCGTATACTTCCCGCATCGTCCACCATTGATGTGGTTCTCATTCGCTCACTGCGTTCGCTCTCCTTTGAGTCCAGGCGTTAGAGCTTAAAAATGGAAAATTCATGAAACTTTTAAATATTTTATTTTTATCTCTGTGTATCTCTTCCGCTTTTGCTTCTGACAATCTTTATAAAGCAGCAAGAAAGCATGTCGAACTAATACAAAATATTTCTAGCACTGATGAAATGGCTGAAAGTATGGTAAACGGCATTTTTATGTCGAAACCACAGTTAAGGCCTTTTAAATATGAATTCACATCGTTCTTTAAAAAAATACTTTCATCTGAAGAATATAAAGAAGGCCAAACTAGAATATACATGGACATATTTACCCTTGAAGAGTTGGAGTACGCTAATAAGGCTTTTAGTGATCCCCGCCTAGCCAGCTATATGAAAAAGGCCCCACTCGTTCTTGAGAAATCAATGATATTTGGTGGAGAGCTTGGTTCCAAACATGGCAAAGAATTAGATATGGCAATAGAAGCTAAAGCATTAGAGCTTGAAGCTCTATCCAATGAACGCTCTAACAAGTAAAAGTAGTCATTCGCTGCGCTCATTCGGACGCGCAAAACGCGCGCGCCGCTGTTTAAGTCGTGTGTGCCGGGCATGGCACTTAACTAGAGAGGTGAAAGTCTTCTTACCAGGTATTCGCAGAGCCGAAGGTTTGTCAAAGGGCAAGGGCGTCATCGTGAGGTGAGGTCTGAAGGACGCCCAAGACAAAATCGGAGATAAAGGGGGCGCGGAGATAAAGGGGTCGGAGGTACATGAGAATTATTCCTATGTAACCCCAACCACTTAATCCCTACGACAACCTGAACCGCAAGACCGATCCGAAAGGGCAATGATCTATGGGTGTCCGCGTTTATGCGCGTTTACGTTGCGTTTACGTCATCCGCGTTTTTACTTCCCTTCTTACCGTAACGCTGTAAAAAATGACATGGCCTAACCTGAGCATTATTATCTAGTACCATTATTTTGAAATATTTAAAAAGGTAAACATGCCACCAAAAATTGATCATTTTGTAATTGGAGCAAGTAGTCTCTCAGAGGGTGTAAATTATCTAAAAAATGTGCTCGGTGTAGATATTCCTTATGGTGGTGAGCATATAAAAATGGGAACTCATAATCACCTGATGAAGTTGGGAGATGGGATTTTCCTGGAAGTCATTGCTGTAAACAAAGAAATTGCAGCGCCCAGTCGCCCAAGATGGTACGGATTAGATGACCCCTATACTCGACACTGTATTGAGCAACAACCCTCACTACTCACTTGGGTTGTCAACACTCAAGATATTAATGGGCTAATGCAGCAAGCCAGTTTTTCACCTGGAAAACCGGAATTAATCAGTAGAGGAAATCTAAGTTGGTATTTTGGTCTTCCTGAAGACGGTAGACTGTTGGCTGGAGGTCTATTGCCCTATGCCATCGAATGGCATACAGAGATTCATCCTTCTGAAAGTATGGCAGATCTGGGTTGCAAACTTAAAAGCCTGGAAATTTACCATCCTTATCCGGATTGGCTGCGTAATGCACTGGATTCGATAGATGCTTTACAACTTGTAAAAATATATGAGCTACCTGCCAATGAAACACCCTACCTGACTGTTGATATCGATACGCCATCTGGAGTAGTTCGATTGCATAGTTGTAATGGAATGTGAATACACCAGATCAGACCTACTTACGCTATTGATTATATTAAAACTCCATCCCAGAACGGGCTGTTTTCAGTGTTTTAAAAACCCAGGTCAGAGAGCATTACTTTCAAATATTAGTGGATATTGTCCTCTGGCTCGGATTTTTCTTGTTTTACAGCAAATTACGAGTTAGATCAGCTTTTGATATTCCACAATTTTTTGTGAATTTCTTTTAATAAAACATCAGATTGCGGAGTTTTTTACTATGGATAGTCATTCTTTAGTCTAGTATCTGTAACTTCATTTATCACATCAATATTGAGGAAACTCGTATGAAATATAAAATGTCACTTCCTGTGGTTATATTTTCTAGTGTGCTTTTAATCTCCTGTGGAGGTGGTAGTAGTGGAGGAGGTGGCACTGGAGTTACTTATGGTGGCGCAACGTCACAGGCAAAAGTTGATACTTCAAATGCTGATAAATTAGCGGTTGCTGCAGCTGGTGGTGCCAGTGAGGCAGTTGCTTCTGATAATGCTCCTATTCCCAGACCTTCTCCTGTAGCGTCTTCTTTGCTTGATTTATCCAGTAAAACATTACGTAGTCTATTTTTAGCCAATCGAACTGCAAATACGCCAGTAGCGAATGTATGTAGTTCTGGTTCCGTAGATGCGACTAATAATGCTGATAATTCTCAGATGACGTTTACTTATAATAATTGCACAATGACTGGTTCAGGCATTGTGGTTAATGGAACTGCTGTTTTTACACAAAATTCAGATGGATCATTCATTCTTCGCTATAACAATTTCACAATGGTTTATATGGGTGAAACCTATAATCTGAATACAACGATAGAATGTGACGCTTCATATAACTGTTCCTATCTATCTGATTTCTCAGGACTTGATGGTCGTACTTACCGGGTAGACGTCGATTCAGTTTATAGTACTGGATCCAGTTCTTATTCTATTAATGCTACAGTTTATGATCCGGATTATGGCTATGTCGTAATCAATGCTGATGTTACCTATGGAAGTTGTACTGGTGGCGTTCCTTCATCGGGGTCAATTACTTATACCGGTTCAGGCGGTTCAACAGGTAGTGTAGAATTTAATAGTTGTGACAGTTTTACCGTCACAGTTGAAGGTGTAGGTACTACTTATAGCTGGTCAGATTATCTCCCATAGAGTTAAGTAGGACCCAGAAAATAAAAGGTAAACTCCCATCCTCAAAGGATGGGGCTTTTTCTATTGAGTAATATAAATACCGCTTTGATTCTGCTCGTTACTCATCAGAGAAAGCAACAGGTCTATATGCTGTGTTGCTTCAGGTAGAGAATCATTTTCCGTAGATGCCGGAAAGGCGCGAATATGTAATGCTGTTTTGACAGGCCAGGGTTGAAACTCTTAACGAATAGATTGGAGTCATCGTATTCGGCAGCAAGGTTTTGCATCAGCCATAAAAACTAGCGAAGTGTGCGCTGATTTTTTTAAGTAGTTTCGCCATTCAGGGCGGACCTGAGTAACTCATTGATATTATAGATTCATGGTATAAATAAACCTGTAATTTGAAGCTCAAACAACCCGTTTAACGGAAAAAATTCAAACTTTGAGGAAAAAGCATGCAGGTATCATTATTTTGGGCGGCGACAATTATGAGTGTTGTTACCTTTTCTGTTCATACATTTATCGGTGGTCCTCGTGTAGCGATACCATTATTAGCTAACTCCAGTTTGCCAATAGCCTCAAAATGGCTGAACTATTACTGTTGGCACGTTACTACCATTTACACTTTATTTATGGGGGCAGCTTATGCGTATGTGGCTTTACATCCTGATCGTCCAGAGTTGGTAATATTTTTAACATTATTGAATTCAGCTTTATCATTGCTCAGTGCAGCGGTGGCTCGAAAGGGTGGTATAAATCCGTTTCGATTTCCTTCTACTTCACTTTTCGCCTCGGTCGCTTTGCTTGGACTATCTGGATTGGTAATAAACTGAGTACAAATTTGGTAGAAGAGCATATAACAACGCTATTGCACTCGGACTTAAAAATGTGCGGCTATTTTCACTAAATAATAGATGTCAGCCCTGATTCAACCTGTGATTTATTGAGGATAGGGATGCGTTACAATGAATTACTCTTTGAATTAAAAATGCCTGTAACCATCGAAGGTAATATGTACACATTCATGGGTGGTGACGGAGAATCATTTATTAACGCTGTTATTTACGCTAGGAAAGTAAGCCGTTTGTAATGCAGAATAATATTTGGAGAGTAAACCATGCAGCTCGAAGGTTCATGTCATTGTGGTCGCGTCCACTTCACTCTTAATTCAAACCAGCCCTATCCATTTAATCAATGTTATTGCTCTATTTGCCGAAAAACTGCCGGAGGAGGCGGTTATGCAATTAATCTGGGAGGAGACTACGCAACACTGAAAGTTGAAGGTGAAGAACACATCAGTGTCTATCAGGCGATAATCAAAGATCCAGAAATCGGAGAAAATAAGGAGAGTCCCGGTCAAAGACATTTTTGCAAAATCTGCGGCAGTGCTCTCTGGCAATGGGATCCGAGGTGGCCGGAACTTGTGCACCCATTTGCTTCGGCAATTGATACTGAAATGCCCATACCTCCAGAGCGTACACACATGATGCTGGGCTCAAAGGCTTCATGGGTTGAAGTCCATGCCGGGCCAACAGACAAAATGTTTGAGGAGTACCCGCAAGAGTCACTTGCGGAATGGCACCAGCGTTTAAAGATTGAGGACTGAGGTGCTTGAAAATGCAGATGAGGATTTAGCATTGAGCCTTAAATAATCACAGACTCCGACACCAGGATATCTTTGGTTTTTTAATGCCCTTAGTTTAAGGCGTAAAACAAACACCACATTGATCTAACTCATCACTCATCAGATAAAGCATCAGGTCTTTATGCTGTTTCGGTTCAGGCAGTGAATCATTCTCCATTGAAGCAGGAAAGGCACGAATATGCAGTGCAGTTTTTGATGGACCAGGATTAAAGCTGTTAACGAAAAGACTGGAACCTTCGTATTCCGCTGCAAGATTCTGCATCAGGCCATCGACTGCCTTTTTACTCACCGTATAGGCATCCCAGTAAGCCCCTGTTTTTACATCGGTCATAAAAACTAGTGAGGCATGGTCGGACTTTTTGAATAAATCGATCAGATGTTTGGTCATCATATACGGGCCATTCAGATTAACCTGCATAACCTTGTACCAGCCTTCTGTTTCGCTATGCTGGAACGGGGTAGGGTCACCCAGAATACCAGCAGCATGTACCAGTCCATCCAGTCGTCCGAATTCATTGTCTATATTCTGCGCCATATCGTAGTAATCTTTTTCAGTAGCCCCTTCAAGATTGAGTGGGTAGATGGCGGGCATGGGGTAGCCTGCCTGTTCGATTTCATCGTACAGGTTTTCAAGCAGGCGTACATTTTTGCCGAGCAGGATCACAGTGGCTCCGTGACTGGCGTAAGACAATGACATGGCTTTGCCATACGCTCCAGTGGCACCGGTAATCAGGATGACCTTATCTTTCAGGCAGTTATCTGTGGGTTGATAGTCTTTGGGTATGGTTGCTGTGTTCATAGTGTTTTTAGATGTGTAAAATTTATTAAGCTTTAGATCAGTTCAAGAATTTGCTGTGGAGAATCGATGTGGTGTTGCGCCTGCCATTGGTCCAGATCTGCATTCTCACTTATATAGCCGTATTTTGCGATGACTGTAATCATTTCAGCCGCGTTACCTGCAGTAATATCGCGTGGGTCGTCACCAATATACAGGCAGTTTTTGCAATCAACATTGATTAACTCAGCTGCGGTGGTCAGCGGCAAAGGATGCGGTTTCTTTTGTGCTGTGGTGTCGGCAGAGATCGTAACAGCGGAGCGTTGGTCGAGTTTTAATGCTACTAATAAAGGTTGGGTGAGCCAGCCCGGTTTATTGGTGACTATGCCCCAGGGGATCAAATTGTTTTCCAGAGTTTCAAGTACCGATTCAAAACCATCAAACAGGCGCGAGTGATCCGCGATATGCTCCAGATAATAGTTCAGCAGACGCAAGCGCAGGGGCTCAAGTTCATGTTCCTGACGATGTTGCTGGAATGCCAGCTGGATGAGTGCCAGCCCGCCGCGTGAAACATGCGGGCGTATTTCTTCTAGCGGCAGGGTGGCTAGCCCTTCTTCAGCCACGACGTGATTTAGTGCAACCGCTAAATCGGGAGCTGTATCGACCAGGGTGCCGTCCAGGTCGAATAAAATAGCCTGAATCGTCATAGGGAGTTATCTGTGGCGACAGGACATCAGGTAGTTGACATCTACATCACGACTCAGACTGTATTGTCGGGTAATGGGGTGGTAGCTCATGCCGCTGACATCCTGTACTTCCATACCCGATTCTCGAACTGCTCGCGCAAGCTCTGAGGGCTTGATGAATTTATTGTAATCGTGGGTGCCTTTGGGCAGCATCTTCATGATGTATTCGGCACCGACTATAGCCAGCAGATAGGATTTAGGATTTCTATTTAGCGTGGATAAAACCATACTGCCTTCTGGCTTTAGTGAGTGAGCGGCTGCATTGATTATGGATAATGGCTGAGGTACATGCTCAAGTAATTCCATGCAGGTAACCACATCGAATTGATGAGTATGAAGAGCACAGAATTCTTCAGCTGTGATTTTCTGATAGTCCACCTTAAGGCCAGATTCCATTAAATGCATACGCGCAACATCAAGCGACAATTCCGCCATATCTATTCCTGTTACTATAGCGCCTTTTGCTGCCATGGCTTCTGATAGAATGCCGCCACCGCAGCCTATGTCCAGGACCTTTTTGCCTTCCAGTCCGCCGCATTGCTGTTCAATATAATTGATGCGCAGGGGATTGATATCATGCAGGGTTTTGAATTCGCTTTCGGTATCCCACCAGCGACTGGCTATAGACTGAAA
>JBNKMF010000157.1:0-7811 GCA_050292965.1 Gammaproteobacteria bacterium
AGTAGTGTGAAGTTTCAAAAAGTGGGTGTCCCAAAAGATTTCTCGGCGTTGCTACTACTCTATGTGGCCATAGAGCTCGCGTTTAAAATCAGCGGCTAGAAAAAGCAGTCGCTAGACGTCGACTTTGGATGACATGCTGTATAAAACCAACAACGCGAATACCACGATGATTGAGATTATTCCAAAGACCACTCGAAAAATCCGGGCCAGAGAGCAATATCCGCTAATATAAGAAAGTATTGCTCTCTGAACCGGGTTTTATTTACCTTTAGAGTTTTGCTACAGCCTCGTTAGGCACAATATTGCATTCTCCCAATACTTTTGGGTTCACGTCTTATCGGGCTGACTGCCAGTCCTAACCGGCAGTCAGCCCGATAGAGGATCAGCTCGACACTGCAGCAGTGAGAGCTTTGCGCAGTGCCGCGCCTACACCGTTAGCTGACTGTGGGTTTTGACCGGTAATCAGGCGGCCATCAATTACCACCTGTTCGGTCCAGCTTTGAGCCGGCTGGTGGTGGGCACCGCGTTGCTCTAGCGTGCTGGCTAGCAAGAAAGGCACTGTATTTTCAAGCTTGACTGCTCGTTCTTCATCATCGGTAAAGGCAGCAACACGCTTGCCTTCTACCAGATAGCGCCCGTCACTCAATTTGATGTTCACCAAAGCCGAGGGACCGTGGCAAACGGCGCCAACCACCCCATCGGCTTCATAGATGTCGCGGGTTACCTGTTGCACGGCAGGGCTATCAGGAAAGTCCCACATGGTGCCGTGACCACCGGCAAAGAAGATGCCGCTGTATCGGCTGGCGTCGATGTCGGCCAGGCGCTGGGTCTGCCGTATCGCGACACGGAATTTATCGTCATTCCAGTAGCGGGCATTGAGCGGATCATCCATATCAAGCCCGTCCACTGGTGGTTCGCCACCTGCAATCGAGGCAAATTCCACGGCGATGCCGGCTTTCTCCAGTTCTGCCAGCGGGTGAGTCACTTCAGAAAGGTAATAGCCGGTTGGCTCGCCGCCGGAAGCACCCCTGGTGGCGTGACTGGTCAAGACAAAAAGAATGGTTTTCTCTGTTGTGTTCATGATTTGTTCCTCACTGTTGTAAAAGAAGTACAGTGTATTCATGCCTCCTTTGGTGATAAACTACCGATACTAATAAGCATTTGTTCTTAGGAGGATAAAGTGGCGCGTCAATTCGATCACTTACCTGACGTAGAGGCTTTTCTCGTGGTCATGGAGCAAGGCTCGTTTAGCGCGGCGGCGGTGACGCTGTCGACGACAGCTTCGGTGTTGAGTCGGGCAGTCACGCGGTTGGAAACTCGTTTGGGTTGCCAACTGGTACGTCGCACTACACGCCGCTTGCGATTGACCGACGCAGGTCAGGAATATCTGGAGCAGACTCGCATAGCTTTTGACCTGATTAATGATGCCGAACGCGATATTCAGGGTCAGGAAGGCACGTTGGTTGGTAGGGTTCGGCTGAGCGTACCAACTACCTATGGCCATTACCGACTGCCTCGACTGTTGCGGTCATTTTGCGAGGCACACCCGGATGTACAGGTGGAATTAAACATCGCTAATCGCAACGTCGACCTGAATGCGGAAGGCTTTGATCTGGCCATTCGTCTTGGTCCACTCCCGGACAGCGGACTGGTAGGTCGCAAGCTGGAAGATGCTCCCCTGTGCCTGGTGGCTTCGCCAGATTACCTGAAACGTGTCGGTTCCCCAGTAAACCGCCACGAGCTAAACGATCATCAATGCCTGCCCTTTTTAATGCCCAGCACCGGCCGGGTCACACCCTGGCTACTGCGTGATGGTGATGAAGAGGTGGATTGGCAGCCGCAGAGTCGGATTCAAGTAACTGATGATGTACTTGGCGTCGTTTCGTTGGCCGAACAGGGTTTGGGCATCTGCCAGACATTTGAGTTTATTGCCCAGAAATATATAGAGAGAGGTTCACTGGTTGAAGTGCTGCCGGAGTTGCGCGGACGCTCACGATCATTTTCACTCTTATATATGCCGCATCGACGACGCTCAGCGGTGTCCAGGGCCTTGAGTGATAGTTTGGTTGCAGCGGCTGAGATGCCGGAGTAATTCTGATTTAAAAACCCGGGTCAGAGAGCAATTGTTTCTAATATTTACAACCGCTAATATTTAGTGTGGGCTAAATTCAAAAGGAGTTGAGTTATGTCCCGAAAGACAGGCTTGAATTACTGTGATCTGGCCCGGTTTTTTTAATCAATATGCCAGTTAATAAATAATAATTGGTCAAACTAAATATCAACATCTTTAAAAATAAAACACTTTTATGAAATTTAATAATAAAACAACCCAAATGGATTTATTTAAACTGATGCTCTTTGTTCAATTTGTAAGAAAGAAGGGTTATTATTTATTTATCCTTGTATTAAGCATATATTCAACAAGTAATGACAGTGCAGTTAGAGAGTTATGGGGTGAACCTATTGGCTATTTTTTATCGGTAACAGTATTTTTATATTGGTTTTTAAAATACCTCCTGATTTTTTTTGTAGTTTTAGTTGTGATTTACTTGTTAAGCAAAACCCTAAGAAAAAGTGTAGGTGAATCAACTTTAATATTAACGGAAGATGCTTTAATTGAAGAATCTGTGCTTGAAAGGGTGGCAATAAAATGGGAGTCAATAGTTAATATCTTTAAGTTAAGAAATGTTACATATATCAATCGTATTGGTGATCACTGGAACGTAATAAAGCCTCAAGACAATAAGGATGAATACGAAGCCTTTATTCAACAATTAATAAATATTAGCGGACAGAAAAACTTTGCTACAAGTAGAGTTTCAAGGAATATGATTATAAGCATAGGACTTTTTGTCGCCATACTTTTTTCTTTGTCATATGCCTATTTTAAAGATCGTTTATCAGATGAATCATCATGTGTCTTTGATGTGGTTAATGAAAAAGTAAATGAACACATACAAAAAAAAGCGGTGTTATTTAAATTTGGATGCGGTGATTCATTATTACTAAAAACAAACATCGCTATTGTAGATATTAAAGATCCACTACCTTTTGATGAGGTAAATGTTTTTACTGCTATTAATAGTTCTAGTAAAGGTTCGTGGGGCGGTGCGTATGCTGAATTTAGGTGGGTGGATGACACTAGTTTAGAAATAAGCTATGTCAGTGATGCTGAACTTTTGAATAAAACAGAGTATTTTAATGGTGTTTCGATTAAATATAAAAAAATAGGCGCTTTAGAGTCTGATTAGTAATTTAATCACTCAAAGCATCTTTGAGGACACCCACAAATCAAAGTTCAACTTTCCTGGTCTGCCAAGTGGTCAATACAGCAATACCAATCCAATTTCAGAATCTCGACTTTGTGTATCTGGCAATAATACTTCAATCAGCCCAGGTAAAAAACCTCTCTATCTTCGTTGATTATAGAATATATCCTCTTGACGACTCCCTCTTTGGGTGACGTGGTGAGGAACACCTGCAAATACGGTTCTGGCTTGTTCTGATATTCAGGTGTTGTAGTTGAATAGCAATTAAAAGGGTAACGTCACCTTATTCTGTGGCAGGAGTGCTACAGGGATGAAGCGTGTACGGAAGCAAGGGATCTATCTCTTTGGCAGTGGGAATTCGGCAAGGAAAGAGATTCCATCTTCAGGTCCGTAGATAGCAGATCCCTGTGCCACTGCTGCGCGAGTTTATGTCCTTTGGGTACTCGCGATGACCATTTTGCTCTTAAGTAAGTGCCATTCTAATCTGGCCCCATTATTTTTCCCCTATTGTTCAGCTCAGATCTTGAACTGCAGCACCAAACCCTGGAGGTTGACCGCCAGTTGCGCTAACTGCTCGCTGGCCACCGCTGTTTGACTCGACCCTTCCGAGGCATGCTCCGTCATTTGATTGATCTTGACCAGGTTTCTGTTGATCTCTTCGGAGACCACCGACTGCTCCTCTGCGGCACTGGCGATCTGGGTGTTGAGATGGAGTATGCTGTTCACCGAGCTGTCTATCACCTCCAGCGATTTACCAGCCTTGAGCGCCTGTTCGACGCTTGCCTGCGCCCGTTGACGACCCTCTTCCATGGCCTGCACTGCGTTGCGGGAGCCGGTCTGGAGTTTGGTGATCATTTTCTGAATCTCTTCGGAGGATTGCAAGGTACGACCCGCCAGGGTGCGTACTTCGTCTGCCACTACCGCAAAACCACGTCCCTGTTCACCGGCACGCGCTGATTCGATGGTGGCATTCAGGGCGAGCAAATTAGTCTGCTCCGCAATCCCGAGAATTACATCCAGTACGCTACCAATAGCTTCGCTATCTCTCTCCACCTGGCTGATCAGTTCGGTACCTTTCTCAACTTCAAGGGCTAAAGCTTCAATCGCACTGACAGTAAGTTTCACCTCTGTAAGACCCTCATTGGCGGCTTTGTCGGCCTCTGTTGCCGCTGCTGCCGCAGCGGAGGCGGAGGTGGCTACCTCTGCCACCGTACTGCTCATTTCGGTCATCGCGGAGGAAACCTGACTAGTCTCCAGCAGTTGCTGTTGTATGGCGCGGCTCGATTCGTTGGTGATATTGGTCAACTCCTCGGAAGAAGAGGCTACCTGTAAGGTCGAGCCGGAAACATGTTCAATGCCCTTGTGAAGCTTGTCGAGCATCTTGTTGAAGGCGCCAGACATGCAGCCCAGTTCGTCTCTTGAGTGGCTAATTAGACGACGGGTAAGATCCGATTCACGTTCAATCTCATGAATGACATCGGAAAGATAGAGCACCGGTTTGACCATCTTCATGGCGGAGAAGTAAGCCATGAAGGCCGCCAGGCAGGCTATCACCACAACCACAAGAAAAGCCGATTCCAGTATTGAGTTGCTCAACTCGCCGACCGCATGAAACGCCTCCGCCTCGTCGATCTCGGCCAGAATTCCCCAGTTCAGTCCCCATATATCCAGCGGCGAATAGGCGGATAGAACCGCCACGTCACGGTAGTCGTCGATAATTTGTACGCCCTTGTTGCCGGCGATCGCCTGCCTGGCCGTTTCGGTGTCGACCGATTGCAATCCGATTGTGGTGCCATAGGCCTTGATGCGGGAGATGACGCCCTTATCCATAGCGCTATTCTCCAGTGCTGCGAAATAACTTTTCGGATCTTCGATCAGAAAGCGGCTCATGCTGCGCATTTTTAGTTCCGGCCCAATCAGATAGACCTCGCCGCTTGCACCCAATCCAACATCTGCCCATTGCCTGTTCAGGGTCATGATCCCGTTAATGGCATCAACAGGCATCTGGAAGATGAGTACTCCGAGGCGTTTTGAGCCGTCAAATATCGGGGTTGCGATAAAACTCGCCGCGAGGTCGTAGGAGGGCTGGTAGGATGCGAAATCCTCAATGGTATATTCACCCGCTTGCAGCTTGTTGGCCGTCTTGAACACCCTGCCCAATCCCGAATCGGCAAAGGCACCTTTCTTCAGTGAGGTAGCGAAATCCAGTTCCTTGAAAACGGTGTAGACCACATCGCCGCTTTCGGCATCCACCAGAAAGATGTCGTAATAGCCAAATTTCTGAAGGAAGTCCCGGATATGGGGATGATAGAGACGATGGGTTGCAGAATAGTCAGAGGTGTCATCCGCCCCGTCGAGCTTGTGCTTGCTGCCTAGTGAATTTGGATTCGCCTTGATGTACTGGTACTGCAGCGCCACACCCTCGTCGCTGAGCCGTACCAATAGAGGATCAGAATCGACTGTCTTCCCTGGATTTACCTCCTTGAAATGATTAGCGAAATCCTGCTTGTAGTAGCTGGCCAGCCCGTCGTGTAGCGTATCGTCCCTGCCGATCTCAGCCTGTTGCCTGAAACTGTGGAAGCCTGCGATGAATCGAGGTATGGCATCGATGATCATGCGATCATTGGCCAGAACCTGTATCTGGCGGGAGATGTTGGAGAAATAGGCCTCGATCTCGCTTTTTTTCATGTCACGCACAGCGATAAGCCGCTGCTGTGCCTGCTCCTGAATGGCGTCCTCCCCTGCATCGGTCGCTACCCAATTGATAACGAATGTAGAGATAACCAAAGGAACCAAGGCTAAGGCAAGCCCACCGAATAATAACTTCGCCTTGATATTCATTACGATTCTCCCTGTATATTTATGCCTAGGAACATAGGAGTCAAATTCGCATATGTCAACATAAAATTCTTACCCAACATTTCATAGTTCACAGTTTGCCTGTGACAAAAGCATAATGCGTCCATATATCCGTCCTTTAAAACACTGGTGTATACTGACTCTGGCCCTGATGGGGTCAGTACATCCAAACCTCATCAAATACTCAGCCTCATAATGGGCCCTGTACCCTGGCAGGTTTTAAGGGATGCAGGTGCTATCTTTTATGCCATCACTTGAACTTTAACTATGTAACTCGTTGCTGCCTTATTGTTTGTTTAAACCGTCCGATCATGACGGTGTTCTACTTATTTACTTTGACACATATATAGATCAGTCGCCTGTACACGATAGTCTGTTTGCTGCCTTAACAGTGCCCAGACAACTTGGGTATTCTTGTTGGCTACCGCTACTGTGGTGATATTCTTGCCTCGACGTTTTTCAGTTAAAGTGGGCGGAGGGGTTGAAATTTTACCAGTTCATGGTTGAGAGAATAGAATCATCCATATAAATATTGTTGCAATGGAGATGCCAAGACGAGCACGGATGTATTTACCAGGTTACCTCTATCACATTGTCCAAAGGGGCAATAACCGAGAAGCATGTTTCTTAGAAGCAGAGAATTACCAATACTATCTGGAATTATGGAAAGAGTGTTCGAAGAGATACATTGTGCATGCCTATTGTCTGATGACGAATCATATACATTTTCTTGTGACGCCGCACAAGAAGGATTCTATATCTAGAGCAAGCAGGGATATAGGTAGTCGATACGAGTATTATTTCAATAAGACTTACAAGCGTACTGGAACGCTTTGGGAAGATAGGCATAAATCCAGCCTGGTTCAAAGTGATCGATATTTATTAACCTGTTGCCGGCATATAGAAATGAATCCGGTCGAAGCGGGCATGGTAAAAAAGCCTGAGCAATATAAATGGTCGAGTTATATGGCTAATGGCTGGGGTAAGAAAAGTCGCATCGTACATCATAGGGAATATTTAAATCTTGGTACTACGCAGGAAAGTCGCTGTCAGGCCTGTCGAGAGCTATTCAAGATCCAAATACCTGAAGAAGAGATACATATGATTGAGAGAGCCAGTGAATACTGTCAGCCAGTTGGAGATGATAGGTTTCGCAAGAAAATAGAAGAGCGATATGGGATGAAGACAGGCCAGTTGCATCGCGGAAGGCCTAGTAAGCAGAAGGGATGATAAAAAATAATCCCTCCGTCCCCTTTTACCTGAAGCACAGTTTACGTTTCTGCCTGTTCCAGTCCGCCCTGGCGAATCAGCAGTTTTAGACGTTCGGCGTCATATTCGCTGTCGATTTGCTGCAGCCGCTCCTGTACCAATTGCTCAAGGTCACCGTTTAGATCTTCTACACGTCGCTGCCAATGTTCAAGATAAGCGTCTGTACCGGCTAGCTTGCTGCGCATAGCGGCCTTGTCGATCGCTTCGCTAAAGCGTTCGGGCAGTATCTTTTTGGCAGTTTTGCGCCCCTGTTTTGCGATGATCTGGGCCGGTATATCACGCCAGTAAAGCACGGTTAGTTTTGCCATATTGTTTCCTTTGTGTAATACTAGAATAAGCTGAACTTTAGTCGACTAAGTCAAGAGATCTATTTTTTAAATGTCAGAGTAAATCCTAATATGTGTAAAGTGGGCC
>JBNKMF010000158.1:0-7681 GCA_050292965.1 Gammaproteobacteria bacterium
ATATTAAACGAATGTGCGATTGCGGATCGTACACGTTTGCTGCGCCTGTTGCGTCAGACCCAAAACAAAAAAGGCGCGGATAAAGCCCTGGAGCAATTAAATAAAGCGCTTGAAGCGTCGATGCAAACCGTGACGCAACGTGCTGCCAGACGTCCAAAAATCACCCTGAATGAAGAGCTGCCTTTTTTCGAAAAGCGCGATGATCTAAAAAAGGCGATACAGGAGAATCAGGTAGTCATCGTGTGTGGTGAAACCGGTTCCGGTAAAACCACCCAGCTGCCACAGATTTGTATCGATCTGGGGCTGGCGGATAAAGGCAAGATCGGACACACCCAACCACGCCGACTGGCCGCGCGAGCCGTCACTAATCGCATTGCCGAAGAGCTGCATTCGGTGCCAGGTGAGGCGGTGGGCTATAAGGTGCGTTTTACCGATACCACCAGCAAGGATAGCTACGTCAAGCTGATGACCGACGGCATCTTGCTGGCCGAGATTCAGAATGATCGCTGGTTGAATGAATACCAGACCCTGATCATCGACGAAGCGCATGAACGCAGTTTGAATATTGACCTGTTGCTGGGGTTTATCAAAACGCTGTTACCCAAACGTCCCGATTTAAAATTGATTATCACGTCAGCAACCATTGATCCAGAGCGCTTTTCGCGTTACTTCAATAATGCTCCTATGGTGATGGTGTCGGGACGTACCTATCCGGTAGAGGTGCGTTACCGTCCGGTGACTGATGAAGAACAAAAGGATAGAGATCGCACTCAGGCAGTGATTGATGCACTGGATGAATTATTCAGTATCTCAGCTGAAGATACGCTGGTGTTTTTTGCCGGTGAAAGACAGATCCGAGAAGCTGCAGAAAAAATCAGTAAGCGTTATCACCAGTATGATGTGCTGCCGTTATATGCACGGCTGACCAATGAACAGCAACAGCGCATCTTTAAAAGCGGTGGAAAACGAAAAATAATCCTCTCCACCAATGTTGCAGAAACCTCGTTAACAGTACCGGGCATTCGCTACGTGGTTGATACCGGTCTGGCACGTATCTCGCGTTATTCATGGCGCGCCAAGATCCAGCGCTTACCGATTGAGAAAATATCGCAGGCTTCGGCCAACCAGCGCTCAGGTCGTTGTGGTCGTGTCGCGGCGGGTATCTGTATCCGACTCTACGACGAAGAAGATTTTAACGGACGCGAAGAGTTTACCGAACCGGAAATCCTGCGCACCAATCTGGCCTCGGTGATTTTACAGATGGATAACCTGCGTGTGGGCCATATACGCGACTTTGATTTTATTGAAAAACCCGACTCACGCCTGATCAGCGATGGCTATAGATTGCTGCATGAGTTACAGGCAGTAAGCGGCAATGATAAGGTAACAGACCAGGGTAAACAGATAGCGCGATTTCCAATAGACCCACGGCTGGCAGCTATGCTGTTACGCGCCAGCGAGTTAGGTTGCTTGAATGAGATACTGATCATTGTTTCTGTACTATCCATACAGGATCCGCGTGATCAATCACAGGAGAATCGCCAGGCCGCCAATCAGAAATTCAAACTCTGGCAGGATGACAAATCAGATTTTAGCGGCTGGATAAATCTATGGCGTGAAATCAAACTACAGAAAAAGGAATTGACTCGTAATCAGTTTACCAAATGGTGTAAGCAGAATTACCTGTCCTGGCTACGGGTCAGGGAGTGGCAGGATATTCACAAACAGATCCGTGAACAGGCTAAAGAACTTAAGCTCAGTTTCAATTCAAGCGAAGCCGATTATGATGGCATTCATCGTGCGATTTTGACGGGCATCCCTAGTCACATCGCAAGTCTGGATCAGGAGGGGCGCTATCAGACCACGCGTGGGCGTGAATGCGCAATCTTTCCATCATCGGTATTGTCGAAAAAAACACCGAAATGGATCATGGCTTTTTCATTGATCGATACCAGTCGCCTATATGCGCACGTTGTGTCAGCGCTGAACCCGCAATGGGCGATCAGTGATTTACAGCATTTACATCAATACGAATACTACGAACCACACTGGCAACAAAAACAGGGAAGAGTAGGTGCATTTCGCAATACACGTATCTATGGTCTGTTGATAGAGGGTGGTAAACGCGTTAACTACGGAAGTGTAAATCCAAAAGAGTCGCGCGAGATATTCATCCGCGAAGCCCTGGTTGAAGGCAACTATCACACCACAGTAAATTTCATCCAGGCGAATCGTAAGCTGATCGAGCACTATCGTGCACAGGAAGAACGCGAACGACGGCGCGATTTGTTAATCGGCGAACAGCAAATCTATGACTTTTATCATCAGCGTTTGCCAGAAAGCATAGTGGATGCAGTGAGCTTTGAAGCCTGGGTAAAAAAATGCGATGCTTCTGTGATTAAGGAGTTGACGCTATTCGAGCAAGATGTTTTGGCCACCGAACACGATAAGGATCTTCAGACCTATCCTGAATTTCTCCACCTTAAGGATCAAAAGTTAAAACTAAGCTACGTGTTCGATCCCTCAGATGATGCAGATGGGGTTTCAGTAAACATTGCGATGGCGTTGCTAAATCAGTTTAGTGATGAAGATTTTGATTTTCTGGTGCCAGGGCTACTGGGGGAAAAGGTACAGGCACTGATCAAGGCGTTACCCAAACAAACACGTAAAAACTTTATTCCGGTGCCAGAGTTTGCAGCTGCCTGTGTAGACGTGTTAGATGAAAAGAAGCCATTTTATAGTCAGCTCTCTGATCAATTACAACGAATGACAGGTGTCAGGGTAGCGCTTGATCAATGGCGACCCGAGGCTATAGATAAACACTTTCTGATGCGTTATTGTATTGAAGATAATGGTGTCGTAGTCGTCAGTGGGCGTTCTTTATCAGAAATTAAGGCCGAGTATAGCGATCAGGCGAATCAGAAGTTTGAGCAACAGGTAGCACACGATGAATCGGTAAGTCGCAAAGATATAATGGCCTGGGATTTTGATGAATTACCAGATCAGGTAAGTATTCGTAAAAAGTCAGCAAATATTACGGCGTTTCCAGCATTAGTGGATTATCAGGAGTCGGTGGCGATAGAATTATTCGAAACGCGTCAGGATGCCGCTTTTTATCATGCAACAGGGATTGCTCGTCTGATTATTCTAGCGCTAAAGGATAGCGTTAAATATGCATATAAAAAGCTGCCTAAAATTGACCAGTCGGCCCTGATGTATCTATCCTTTGCATCGAAACAGGATTTGGTCGACGATATGGTGATGGCTGCAGTATTTGAATGCTTTCTAAATATGGAGCTGCCAAAAAACAAACTGCAGTTTGAACAGGTGCTGGAAAAAAACAAACCTCAGTTTATGCTGACCTTAAATGAAAAAGCCGAACTGGTATATAAGATATTATCTATGTATCGACAGTCACGCGATCTATTACAATCCTCAAAATTGGCAGCAGCGCATGTCGCCGACATACAGCAGCAATTTGAATATCTGGTGTATGCAGGGTTTGTGCGAGAGGTGCCTGTTACCAATCTAAAACGTTACCCTGTGTACTTTCAGGCCATTATGAAGCGTATCGAAAAGACCCTGCAGGATTCAACTCTGGCAGACCGTTCATTACCTTTGATTACTGAATTATGGGGTCAGTATGCAGACTTATCACTACAGGAAAATATTGATAATAACTTGCTCGAAAAATTACGCTGGATGATCGAAGAATATCGCATCAGTTGTTTGCTCAGCCAATGAAAACAAATGTGCCCGTATCTGAAAATAAAATTCGTAAACTGATGACAGAAATAAGCTAAGGAAAAATCAGAGGTTCTTTAGATTTTAACAAAGCTATTTACCTGAGTTTGGAAAATAATTATTTTACGTTTTTTTGGGGTAATTCATTTGATAGGCTTTCTCTCTTTTCATTATATTCATCATAAGGCTCTTGTGTCTTTTGAATGCATTCTTCCTGTTCGAATGAGTTATTCAATTTATAACACTGCTCTCTAGCTGATTTCTGTACACTTTTATACAAATTGGTTTTAAATTGATCTGCGGATTGTAGGCGAACGCCAGAGCACCCGATAATCATTACTGGAATAGTGAAGATACAGATAAATATTGATTGTAGTCTTATATTATTTTTAATCATTTCTTCGGTTCATGATTTATTAATTTGATGATGGATTATTAAATTATTTGCTAGCGCCATCAATGTGAATGCCAGTCGTTCAATCGTGAAAATTAAGGAATAGTTCAGTAGATATTCGCCGGAATCCAGAACCGGATTCCGGCATCATATCTGCGTAGACGCAGATTAAAGATCAGTCGCGGTCACATAGTTTGCGAAGTAGCTCGCCACATCGGTGAAATAAGGGGCAATGCATGCATTATGAATAGAGAAAGCTTTTGTTATGTCGCAGGTAGCTGTTTCCACCGTTGTCGAACCGTTGGCGCGCATTGTATCAAAAGCCATGATGGTATTGGCCTGCGGCACCGCGTCATCATCAGTGCCGTGATAGAGGCGGGTCGGTACCTGTGGTTTCCAGTCGTAGATGTCGTTGGAAGCCAGAGCCTGTTTGATTCTGTCGACGTTGGTGTTATTGCTGTTGTAGTCGTCAATGAACGTGCGATTGAGGACACTGGCTGTTGTGGTACTATCAATACAGCGGTCGAAATATCCGGAGTTGTTGTAGCCGTACCAGCCGTTGCTGAAATAGCTGTTGACACAGTCCAATGCCGAAGAGGTAAAGTAAGTATCCAGGGAACCTGATGGGTCATAGTATGTCTGGTATGCGTAGATCAAGAAAGCGAGATAGGCCGGATCGGTAGTATCAGCAATATCGAGGTTCGTCATCACTGTATCGGTGGTACCACTGAGATCGTATGAACCGGCACCGGGTTCCGATGCGGTGATGGTAAATTCCGACGCCAGGTTGGTCTCGATCTCCTTCTGTGTCGCCAGCGTTGCATATCCCCCTTCCGAGTATCCGGCCAGGAACAACTGGCCGTTAGTGGCGACCCCGAATCCGCGCATAACGCTCTGCGAAGCCCGAAGCATGTCAATAGTGGCCGTCGCCAGGGAATCTGCCTGTATATAGGGGTGAAATACCGACTGGCTGTCACCGTAGCCAAGGTAGTCCGGCATCGCCACCACGAAGCCGAATGAAGCGGTGGCTAATCCAGCCGCAACATCATACGAAACGATATTTTTAAGATTGGCATTGGAGGGCGCCTCTAATTGGCTCGCGATCGTACCATGCTGCAAACTGAACAGCGGACTAACAGCGCCCTTCGCCTTTTGTGGAATCAGCAGCAAACCGGAGGCGGTAGCCGTCCCTCCTGTCGGCGTTGTAGTGTTGTAGGAGATTTTGTAGACATTGACGTCGTAGGTCGGCGACATGGCGATATCGGTGGGGACTAACGAGGCAATTTTTGCGGCAGTCATACTACCTTTTAAAATACTTTCCGGAAGCTGTTCAGATTCCGAACCACCACCACAGCCCGACAAAACCAACATTACAACCCAAATGACAAAACCCTGTAGCGCCGTGCGCCAGTAAGTGTGATTCCCCATTTTCAACTCCTATTTTTTATTTGTGATAATCGAAGTAACCTGCACCGAGGAAATCGATGCACAGACAGGTAATAGCAAATACGGTAGCGTTTTACCGAAGCCATTAAGTGCCCGTTTTATTGAAACTCCTGACTCCTTTTTAATATTTTTAGTATCCATTTATTTCCCATTTTCTCGTTGTGTATCCAATAATGTGTTAGCTATTCATTCCAGTCAAGTCACTACAATGCAGAAACCAATAACTAACCCGGTTTTTTTAAGACAATTTTATGAAATGGAGATAAATTATCTGTTAGATAAATGTATAAAGATGTAAAGAAGTGTAACAAGCAGTCAACTGCTAAAGTGTGGAGATATTTGTCATTAACTCTTTCTCAGGTTTTAACGGGGTTTTAAGTCCAACGAAACGAAAACGTATGCTAAAAGTTTACCTTATCCTCAATGGGCTGATTAAGTGGCCGTAGTTCGCCGTTCATAACATTTTTAGTCATCACAAATTATTGATGTGCCTTGAAAGCTGTATCCTTCAAGGTAGTGGTCATTCAGAGTAATAAATAGAAAGGAAAAAATTGCAAACTGAATCCAGTCATTCACTTTATTTAGACCTGACCCCGGTTATTTGCCAGTTATACAGAAAATGATTTTCAATATTAAATTTCATTCAATAAAATAAGAGCTGAGTGTTGCTCAAATTACGTTTGGCGTTGATATGGAAACTCTGATTTCTATAGCGTCATTTTTAAAAAAACTTTAAATGGATATAAATTATTTATGAAAATTTCTATATTTCTCATTAGCCTCATTAATTTAATATTTTTTTCTACTACCGCCTTCAGTGCTACCACTCTAGATGGTCAAATTAATGGTGCATACTATCGAATAGAAGTTCCAGATAACTGGAATGGCGATCTGGTTGTCTGGAATCATGGAATGGATGGCAACGAACCTGCACCATTAGATGTTACTGATCTAGGTATGTTAGCACCACTGCAATTAAGCCAGGGATACGCTGTAGCAGCTTCAAGTTATCGTACACGAGGCTGGGCTTTATTTAAGTCCATAGAAGATAATGAAAACCTGATCCAGACTTTCATAGAAAATAATGGTTCGCCCAATAATATCTACATGGTTGGTGGGTCTATGGGTGGAATTATTTCAGAGCAATATCTTGAGAAAGGACATGTCGGGTATGTAGCTGCTGCTTACTCTGTCTGTGGAGTTTTATCAGGTAGTAAAAATCTGGATGCGATACTAGATCTGCGGTTGACATACGATGCGGTTTGTAAAAATGTTCCTGGAGCCGCTATTCCGGGAGGGGAGGATGGGTTACCAGCTGATTCTACATTATCAGAAGCTGATCTTATGGGAGCTATACATACATGTACTGGGATTTTGTACCCAGCCGAATATCGAACACCTGAAATGCAAGCCAGACTCGATAAAATCACTCAGGTAAATCGCATTAATGAAGCTTCACTGCTGGATAATATGGCATATGCTATATACGGTATAGCTGATTTAGTAAACAATCCTGAAAAACTAGATAGTAAAAATGGCCTATGGAATTATTTCGTCGATTATGAAGATGATCAGATCAATGCTGAAATCAAACGTGTTTTTCCTCATCCAAAGGGAGTACATAAATTAAGAAAAAACTACATACCCAAAGGAAATACTAAGGGTTCCAAACTGTTGGCGTTAAGCTCAGATAAGGATGATTTAGTCCCGGTAGAGAACCTGAGTTTTATTGAAAAACTTATGCCTGAGAATGATCTGGTAACTGCGGTATCAGTCAAGGATGAACCCGGTCATTGTGGCTTTAGTGTTGCAGAGGTTATATCAGGTTGGGAGTCGGTCAGAGGCTGGGTTGAAGCTGGGGTTAAACCAACAGCACAGTCTTTTCAAAAAAATTGTCAGCTCATGGAAGCTGCTGGATTGGCGACTGGTCCGTGTAACATAGACCCTTCTTTTGTGGTTAATGATTATGATTCCAGGATTCGACCACGCATTCCACAACGTATTCCACAACGTATTCCTTGTCATCACGACTAATCTTCAAAAAGATATAACATATCCTGCCATGCCTTCGGGCATGGTCAGGAACTCTGTGCACAA
>JBNKMF010000159.1:0-7661 GCA_050292965.1 Gammaproteobacteria bacterium
TGTATCTCCTGACCTGATCAGAGGTTGTAGCTGCTTAACAGCCTTGCTGTAATCTCTGACACGAATCGATTTACTGATTTCCTGTAGCTGCTGCTTACTATCTGCCTGCAACTCTGGAGTAATTAAAAAAAACAGGGTGAAAGCAATTATTAATATCTTTAAGTTAGTCATTAAGCTGTTCCGTATTTGGTCTCAACCTCTATACCAATCTGTTTCAGGAACCCGGTAGGCAAAATGCCGCCAGCGTTAATAATCACAGCATCGTTTGGAACTTCAATATCCTGATCATTTATTTTCAGGGTGATACTGTTCTTGCTGATTTGTTTAGGGCTTGATTTGAGATAAAGTTTAATCTTTCCCTCACTGGCATAGCTGTCTATCCGCTCACGATTTTTAGCTTTGGCGCGCGAAAAGCTTTCACTGCGGTAAGAAACGGAAACCTCAGTTCCTTTTTCATCCGCAATTGCTAATGCAGCTTCAAGGGCGGAGTCTCCACCACCGACTATCATGACCTTTTGATTTTCATACTGGGCGGGATCAATCAATCGATAAACGACCTTGGATAACTCCTCACCCGGAATACCGAGTTTTCGAGGAGTACCACGCCGACCTATGGCAAGCAACACAGTATCTGTTTCATATTCGCCCTTATTGGTCTTAACCTTAAACCCTGCACTCAAAACTTCTATACCAGCTACAATTTCTTGGTAATTGACCTTAATCGCTGTCTTTTGTTCAACTCCTTGCCAGAACTCCAGTAATTCCTCTTTGGTTGTTTCTTTGAAATGCATCTTGCCAACCAGAGGTAAATCCACTGGCTGGGTCATAACGATCTTCCCCCTTGGGTATTGAAAAACTGTCCCGCCTAGAGAGTCCTGATCGAGTGTCAGGTATTTTATTTTCGCCTCCTGTGCAGCCAGCGAAGAAGCAATCCCTGCAGGGCCAGCTCCAACTATAATCACCTGATATGGGTGGCTACTATTTTTGGGCAAGGACGACAGAATAGATTTCATTGCCGATTTACCCTGTTCGATAGCATTACGGATCAATCCCATACCGCCCAGCTCACCGGCAATATAAATACCTTTGACATTAGTTTCAAAGTCTTCTCCAATCAAGGGGATATCAACACCACGCTTCTCGGTACCAAAAACTAAAGTAATCGCATTTTCAGGACAAACCGTCTTACAGGCACCATGACCGATACAATTTGCTGGCTCAAGTAACTCAGCCTTGCCATGAAAAATACCCAGCACATTATGTCCAATCTGTTGCGGACAGGCATAAACACAGGACTTGCAGCCTATGCATTTATTTCGATCAATAATGGGGTGTAACGATGCGGGTTCGGCCAGTCCAGTTTCTATTGCTTCCTGCCGAACTATTTCGCTCTGGCGTTGACGACGATGCGCCCTCCATGCATATCCCAGCATGAAGAGAATAAAAGGGACAAAATAATAGACAGTGTCCATGAGAAAATATGGGTTAATCCGTGGTAAAGTTAGTGATGTGCTTAAGAGAATTTTAACATATATATGGTAATATATTCCCAATAAAACTCATATATCTGATATATTCAATAAGCTAGACTTATTTTAACATTTTTTATAGAACTCATGGTTATACGATTCGCACTTAATGCCCTTGCTCTACTCTGGTACACAAGTGTAGTAGCAGTTATCTATTTAGGCTGGACAGTTTCCGACCACCGTTACATTGTGGCTGAATCAGGCATTGGTTACTGGCTCGGCATTATCGGTGGATCAATGATGCTGCTCCTGCTTGTATACCCCTTGCGTAAGCAAAAAACTAACTGGACCTTTCTCGGTTCTATAAGGTTCTGGTTTCGCTTTCACATGATTCTTGGCATCCTCGGTCCTGTACTGATCATATTCCATTCTGGCTATCGACTGGCTTCTATAAATGGCACAGTCGCCTTTACCTGCATGCTGATTGTAGCTTCCAGCGGGCTCATTGGTCGCTACTTATACCGTAGAATTCACTACGGTTTATACGGTGGGAAAATTCGCTTTAAAGACCTATACAGTAATCTTGACGATGAAAGTCATGAATTCGAGATTATATCTCTTCAGACCCCAGAGCTCTCTGAAGAATTAAAAAAAATAGAAGAAAATCTTGTGGTTCAGCATACAGGAATAAACCGATCCCTCTGGTTTTACCTTTCAAACCGCTGGAAACTGAAAAATTTAAAATCCAGGGTACTGAAACAATATAAGCCTTCTGATGATCGCAGAAACTTTCTTGATCGAGTCTGGGGACTGCGCTCAATCTGCACTCTGGGTATTAATGAGATACTGTTCTCCTACTGGCATATTCTGCATTTTCCACTTTTCATTTTGCTAGTAGTATCTGGTATAACCCACGTTGTCGTCGTCCATTTTTATTAATCTATGAAGTTATTACTCACGCTGTTTTTTTTCGCCCTGCTGCCTCAGATGGCACAGGCTATGGACTTTGAAAAGCTGTTCATGCCAGGAAAAGTCATCGAGGGGCATGCAGAATACGAGTTAAAATGTGAAAGTTGTCATGTCCGATTACATGGAAAGACTCAGCGAAAACTTTGCCTGGATTGCCATGAAAAGGTTGCTGACGATGTAAACGCCAAACAGGGTTTTCATGGTTTAGATAAGCAGGTTATTGGCGTTGAATGTCGTGTTTGCCATACCGAGCATAAAGGTAGGGATGCCGTTGTCATATGGCTGGATAAAGACCGCTTTGATCATAAATCTACCGATTATCCTCTAGAAGGCAAACATGCACAGGCAGACTGCTCAGGCTGTCATAAAGAAGACAAAAAATATCGTGAAGCACCAGATAAGTGCTTTTCCTGTCATGAGGATGATGACTCCCATAAAACCAAGCTGGGGAAAAAATGTGAAACTTGTCACAATCCTAAAGGCTGGAGTAGCGAACAGTTTGATCATGACAAGACAGACTTTAAATTAAAGCATGCACATAAAAAAGTAGCCTGCGACTTATGCCATGTAGGAAACAAGTACAAAGACACGCCTAAAAAATGTTTTTCATGCCACGCTATCAAAGATGTTCATCAAAATCGATTCGGAAAAAAATGTCAGGATTGCCACACAGAGAAAAAGTGGGATAAGACAAAATTTAAACATGACCGGGATACTGATTTCAAATTAAAGGGTAAGCATAAAGCGACGACCTGTCATACCTGCCATACAGTAGCCGACAGTAAAAAGAAGAAGCCTAAGGGGAAAAAAGCGGTTCGCAACTGTTATAGCTGCCATCGTCTTGATGATGTCCATAAAGGAAAAAATAAGAAAAAATGCGATAAATGCCATAATGAAACCAACTGGCTTGACTCCAGCTTTGATCACGACGAAAAAACTGAATTTCCTTTAAAAGGCGCTCATAAAAAAGCCAACTGCCAATCCTGTCATCAGTCCGATCAGAAAGGCAAAAAAACCGACAAAGCCTGTTACAGCTGCCATAAACATCAAGATGTACATAAGGAACAGGAGGGTAAGGAGTGTGACAATTGTCATAATGAAAAATCATGGTGGTTGAAAGACGTTCGCTTCGATCACGAACTGACTGAATTCCCTCTAATTGGCCAGCACGCTGTCGTTGGTTGTGAATCCTGCCATTTAACCTCTAAATTTAAGGATACCAAGTCTGAATGTATAAACTGCCATCAGGAAGACGATGTACACGAAAAAGCCCTGGGCGATGATTGTAAACAGTGCCACAACCCTAACGACTGGCTGATCTGGAAATTTGATCATGACGAAACCGACTTCAAGATTAGAGGTGCTCATAAAAATCTACATTGTCACGCCTGTCATTTCAAACCGCTGGATAAAGATGAGAAAATGAAAAGCCGCTGTATCGACTGCCATTACCGGGACGATATCCACGAAGGTAGCTTTGGCCCTTATTGCGATGAGTGTCATTCCATTGATGACTTTAAAGACATCAATATGAATGGCCGAAGAATTGGAAGTTAAGTCTCATCTGACTGGAGCAGATAATGATAATTAATATTGCTAACACTTATATAACTGATTACCGAAAAAACTTGCGGAATACTTTATCGTTAATCCTGATCACATTATTGTTAACAACGGGCATTGTAAATAATGCAAATGCTGAGAGATTTGATCACGATGAAACTCACTTCTCATTAGATATCGTACATGCCAGACAAAAATGTGATGCCTGCCATATTCAGGGCGTGTTTAGAGGTACTCCTACTCAATGCAGTGGCTGCCATTCAAACTCAGGGCGTATTCAGGCCAGTGCTCCTTCACCCAGGCATATGAGAACCACCGATGATTGCGAGTTTTGTCATCAGACTGGGAACTGGGAAAACGTTGTCAGAGTTGATCATTTTGCTGTCACCGGGGAATGCCAAAGCTGCCATAATGGAATAGTCGCGATTGGCAAACATCCGGGACACATCCAAAGTAGTGATGTCTGCGATAATTGTCATCGCACAAACTCCTGGCAGGATGCAGTGTTTGATCACGAAGGGATTACTGGTAACTGTCAACTCTGCCATAATGGTGTAATCGCCACTGGCATGAGTACTAATCACATCCAGAGCACAAACAACTGCGAAGATTGCCACACGACTGTTACTTTTAATCCTGTCTATAGAGTTGATCATAGCCAGGTCATTGGTTTTTGCTCCAGCTGTCATAACGGCATTATCGCTGAAGGAAAATCCTCCACTCATATGCAAACCAGCAAGGATTGTGTGGAATGCCATACCACCATCAGCTGGTCTAATAGCACCTGGATTCATGATGTTGTAACCGATAATTGTGAAAGTTGCCACAACGGTGTCTCAGCGACTGGGAAGTCAGCCAATCATTTCGTTACAACTGAACCCTGTGAAATCTGTCATACCACCGTCAACTGGACGCCAAAAACATACAGCCATAGCAGCACCAATTTCCCTGACGGGGGTCGTCATAATACTGCAGCTTGCATAGACTGCCACGGCACTAATAATGAGACACCATCATGGAACACAGCTTATGCACCACAATGCGCAGCCTGTCATGCCGGGGATTATGAGCAGGATAAACACGAAGCATCTGGCGGTGGTTTTGAGACCGTTGCACAAAATGCAGATTGTAGTGGCGCCTGTCACCAGGATAGCTCTCATCACAGAGTTACTGACTCTAGTTGGGATAGATAAACCAGACTTGATTGCCTCTGCAACTTAGCGCGTAAGTTGCAGAGTTTTTATAATAATATTGAATTTTTTCTATGCCAAATTTAAAGAATTACCTATATTTGCTGGTGTTGATTCCTAACCTGTTGTTCGCAGCAAAGAGCGAATATTCAGGCGTGGATACTATTTATACTCAGCCTGCGCAGATAACGATTATCCACCCCTACTCAATAAACCTTTCATCATCCGGAAAAAAAATCCCAGAAAGTGATATTAAAATCCTTTCCAGTAGCAGTAATGAGCTTATTTATTTAAACAAGGTCAATGTAAATAATAAAACCTACTACCGCCTTACGATAGGTAACTACGAAACGCAAGAGGATGCAGATACTCAACTACAAAAGCTGAAACACACCTATCCAAGCGCCTGGATAAACTTCCGTAGCAAAGCTGAAATTTCAGCCCTGTCGGCACGCCTGTTAAAAACAAAACCTCCAGTTGAGCTGTCTGCACCTGTCGTCATAGCACCCATTCCTGCTGTGAGCATCGCTAAGCCGGCTATCCAACGTCCACCAGTCACTAAAAATGAATCACTTGCAGACAAATTACTGCAGGATGCAAAACAGATGTTCCTCGATCAAAATTACGCCAGAGTGCTCGCTATAGCGGGAAAAGTTGGTGAAATCGGAAATTTAGAACAGCAACAGCAAGCGCTTGAATACTCAGGTATTGCGCGTGAAAGACAACAGAAAATTCCTCAGGCTATCGCCATATACAGCCAGTTTCTGGCGCGCTACCCGGACAGTGAAAATGCTCCTAAAATCAAAAGCCGGCTTGAAGGCCTTAAAACCATGCACGTCGAACCCAGAAAACGTCTGAGCGAGGAAAAGACTAAAAGCAACCCCGATGACTGGCATCTATCAGGCTCTGTTTCTCAATACTATCGAAATGATATTCTGGCTATAGATACGCTGAGTTCAGAAGAATTGAATAATGCCCTGGTCAGTGATATCAATCTATTTGCCCGTAAAAAAACTGAAAAACACTCTCTGGTCATAAAATTTGACGGAGGCATCATAACTGATTTTCTGGACAGTGATAACCAGGGCAGAATCAGTCGAGCCATGGTGAATTACATCAGTAATGAAGGTGAGTTCCAGATTATAGGTGGACGCCAGAGTTTAACTGCAAAAGGAGTATTGGGACGTTTTGATGGGGTAGTCTACAAAGACATTTCAAATCCTGACTTTGGATACAGCCTGTTTACCGGTTATCCTGTTATATCATCCTATGATTCACTGAATACGGAACGCGTTTTTTTTGGTGGTAACATTAATCTCAAGTTTTCAAAAGAATTTGATATGGACTATTACCTGATTCAACAAAGCAATGCAGGCCTCACTGACCGACAGGCAATAGGTACCGAATTTCAGTACCGCACAAACCGTGGGTTTGTCTACGGAATCATCGACTATGACATATTCTATAATGATCTAAACAATGTCACCGCAATTACCAACTACCGCCACAGTGACAAATTATTTTTTAACCTGACTCTTGATCACAGAAACTCACCGCTACTCACTACCACCAATGCCATTCAGGCTCAGGGTGTAGAAACATTAGATGAATTAAAAACTAAAACAGGCCTAAGTGACGAGCAGATCTATCAGCTGGCTGAAGATCGTACCAGCAAAAGCACGAATTTATTTGCCGGCTCGACTTACGTCATCGACGACAACAGTCAGATCTATCTGAGCCTTTCCTTATCCTCCATAGAGGCAACTGAAGCGTCGGCGGCAACAGCGACTACACCGGCCATTGATGCGATCGAAGCAACTGAGAACATCTATATCTCTGGCGACTATACGATTCGTGGATTTTTTACGGAAAAGGACTACACCACCGTTGGTGTTAGAATATCGGATACTGCTTCGTCAGAAACCACATCTTTCAGGGGCCGCACCCGGATTCAGAGCAGCAGTATCAAGAGCCTGCGCTATGACCCCAGAATCAGGATAGATTTTCGTTCCAGTAAGATCACCAACGATGATCAGTACATAATCAATCCAAGTTTTAAGGTCAGTTATAAACCGATGAAAAAACTAAATCTGGAAGCAAGTGTAGGTATCGAGTATTCAAATTTTGATTTACCTGATCGAAATGATCAGATGTTTTATAGTCTGTTCCTTGGCTACACTTACCAGTTCTAGCGGGTCAATTCAACCGACTCACCTGCCTGTTCACTACAGTAACGACTCAGGCAGGTAAACAACTCCTCATCGGGATTACTATCCAGACGCCAGCTCTGGCTTGCGTCATCATAATCAAAATGAAATCCACCTGATTTAGCCGCCACCCATAGCTGGGATACCGGGGTCTGCTTATTGATGATGATACGACTACCGTTTTCAAATTCCAGCGTCAGTATTTCGCTGATGGTATCGTAGTCGATCTCGGCACCACTATCTTCGATGGCCTGTTCAATATC
>JBNKMF010000160.1:0-7520 GCA_050292965.1 Gammaproteobacteria bacterium
GGATTGGTCTTTTTTGCTCCAGTATGGACACGGGATCACCGCCAAAGATGAAATTGGCCGATTGGTGGCCTGCGCTATGTGGCTGCCCACAGCGCCCGACAGCGGTAATATCGGTATGGTAATCACCTCTCCCCGGCTTCAGACTCACGGAGCAGCTCTCTGGTTGATGGAAAATATTTTTTCCGAGATGGGAAACCGCAACAAATCGCTGATCTCTACGCGCGAGGCCTATCGACTGTACATCTCCATGGGTTTTCAAACAGTTTACCCCATCTATCACCACGACGGCTTCGTACAATCAGCACCTGCGAGCCCTGACCACGCGCGTCAGATGAACACGGATGATTTTGATGCGATTGCGGCACTGGACCAGGCAGCTACAGGGCTGGACCGATCCAGGCTTCTGACACACATATTGCAATCGGGCCATGGTACCGTGCTCACACAAAACAGCGAGGTGACGGGCTTTGCCCTGTGTCGACCATTTGGACGTGGGCACGTCATCGGGCCTCTGGTTGCACTGGATCAACAGGATGCGATTGCGCTAATTGCTCCTATCGTTGAGGACTATCAAGGGCGCTTTTTACGCCTGGATACTCCTCATGAAGGTGCCCTGCGCGACTACCTTACTGCTTGCGGCTTAACCCACTTTGACACTGTTACCAAGATGAAGATTGGTGACTTACCGAATCCCCAGGGTCCGCAGGAGGCCTTTGCCATAGTCAGTCAGACTTTTGGCTAGACCCAACACCGAAACAGTACTCTTTTGTCCCTGCGCTAGCCCGTTATAGATGCTGCACAATTCGACGGGCTACCACCGGTTGTGTTGTCGAAAAACCTCTCTCTGGAGACAGCTAACTATGTTTTTTCACAAAATAGTCTACTCGAATTTTTTCTTTCTCAGGTATCACAAATTTAGCGCAAAGCTCCAGAATAGTGCGACCTTATGCGTTACGCCGAATATTATTCTTCATCAATTTAGCTTCAATACCCTATTATCATTGAGGAAAAATTCAGTAAGTTAATTTTCATTGTTTTTCGCAGCATATTCCACCTATAATGAAAAAACCTATTAACGGGCCCCTGGTCCACAGCTGAAGAATTCGAAATGAAGCTCGATCGTATCGATATACATATTCTCGATGAACTACAGAAGAACGGACGTATTACCAATGTCGAGTTATCGGAGCTAGTGCATTTGTCGCCCAGCCCTTGCTTGATGCGTGTAAAAAAACTTCAAAAGGCTGGCTATATAATCGGCTACGGTGCACAAATTGATATCGAAAGACTGGGCCCTTCGATCACTGTATTCACCGAAGTAACCTTGCGTAATCACCGTTTGGCTGATTTCGACCGCTTTCAGCGTGCAGCTGCCAAGATAGACGAAATCATCGAATGTCATCTAATTTCGGGTGGATATGACTACCTGCTGAAGTTCGTCATCGGCAGCATTAGTGATTATCAACAGCTCATGGAACAGCTGAGCGACTCGGACATCGGTATCGACAAATACTTCAGTTTCATTGTGATGAAATCACCTTTCGTCAAACACCACCTCCCCCTGACCAGAATGTTTGGCGACTAATCAACAATCCGTCTGCGTGAACGCTGAGTCATGCTATAGCCAGCAGAAAAGACTCAGGTACAACAAGAAAAAACCACTTTCTCAATAAGTAATATATTGCAAGCAACAAATGCTAACCGGGTTAATAGTAGCAGTAGGTTTCTTTGCTACTTTCAGGTCTTAAAATTTGGACTGTTGCCGAGAAGGAAAAAAAGGCACCCGAGGGGAAGGTGCCTAAAAAGAATAAATTGTAATCGCGTGTAACCGCTATTTATCTCCGCGACTAAAAGTCGCGCTTGAGAGCGATGCGGATACTTGCGTAAGAGTCATCGGTGCTGCTGTCCGGGTCAAATGAGAAAGCTTCAGCCCAAACCAGGGCATTTGGACCAAGCTTATGGCTGTAACCAACACCGATACTGGTAGGGGTGTTGCCGCCATCAACATCTACGGAACCATACCAAACGTACATATTGTCCATGTAAGCCTGTATGTTGATGCCGGTTTCTTTTGCACCACCTGCGTAATCCTTATCTTCGCTACCCAGGGTGATTCGTGCATTCCAGTCACCGGTATCGTAACCGGCAGTCAGGTTAGTAGCAGTGCCGTCAGAACCGGTCAGCGACTGAACGCCAGCGGCCAGGGTCAGCCCATTGTCTGAGTATCTAACCGCTATATCAACCAGGTCCAGTGCGTCATTATCGGTATCATCCGGATCCATTTGGCCGCCGAGAGCAAAGGTAACACTGTCAGCAGTTTTCGTATAAAGGAAACCACCATTCTTTTCATTACGGTTGCCCATCAGGCCGTGGTAACCACTCCACCAGGTATCGTCAGAAGTGGATAGGTCGAAAGCAGTATCGCGGACACCCATTTCAAATGAACCAAAATCACCTTTTAAACCGACAGAGTAAAGACGATTCACAATATTTCCGTTCCTGCTATCCGAAAAACGCAGTTCATAGGAAGCCAACCCGGTCAAACCGTTACCCAGGTCGATATCGCCTTTGGCTTTAACGCGGGAAGCCTGATCTTGCAGGGAGGTGTCACCGTCGCCTTCGGTGGTATGAACCAGGCCGTAACGTAGTGAACCGGTGATTTCGCCGGCCATGGCGAATGGGGCCGCAAGTATCGTCGCGACTGATAGTGCAATTGCTGATTTTTTCATTAAACGCATACCTCTCGTTTGTTTATGTGATAGTTGTAATAATTTGAGAAGTTGCATTGCTTTTCAGGCTAACCAGTAAAACAATGAAACCCTCCTGTCTTAGATATTTGTCGCATATCTATAATCTTCGCGACTGAAACCAGGGCTTCGGTCGAACCTGAAACCTTAAAAAACCAGGCCAGTTTCAATACCTCCAGAGGATTGCGCTGGAACTGTTGTTTTCTGGTTAGCTGAAGTTGTCAGGAAGCAACATGTTATGCCCCTCTCTACGAATAATTTTTTGTTTTACCCCCCATATAAAATTTTATCGTTGGAATTCGGACGCAAATTAAATGACTTATTTTTGTATGGGGTAATTGAGACAAAGCGACTGAATCAATGAGATAAATTCTTGATCAGCTACGGCTGTAGAACGCGAGTATTTTTTCAATAAACATTGGTACAGAATATATGGCAAAGGAAAACCATCGTGGTACCTCTGCATGTTTAGGCCGAAAGTATTTATTGTATGGCTGATTTCAACTTTATCTGGCAAATAATGGTAGCAGGGTAAGTCGATCTCTCTTTCAGGGTGAGAAACAGTCGGGTAATGTTCGTTGTACTTTCGGCAATTTCTAAAAAACCTCTGATTAATTCAGAAGTTCCTGCGGCACAGGGATGTGTCGCCAGAATCGATGCTTACAAGCCTTTTATTTTGTGAGGAAAACGAAAATCACACTTTTATTTTTTCGTGCGCTGATCATTCATGGATGGGCTATTCAGAGTTTCCCTAAAGATACTTTACATCGGCACACAATGGTTTATGCCAGTCACGTTAACTCTTCTCTTCTTACAGCCAATGCCTAAATAGGCAGGTAGATTGCCATAGAGCGCATTGAACAACTGCATAATAATCGTTGATCAGTCGCCAAACATGCTGGTCAGCGGGAGATGAGGTTTAACAAAAGGGGACTTCATGACGATAAATATGATCAAGTTTAATTTCGAGTTCTTCAATTTATAGCTATGCCCCCATTAACAAATCTTGCGCTATAAGTGAAAGTCATTTCTCACACATAGCAAGGCTAAAAACCAGCATAAAAACACACCGAAGTGTTCCGACATATTGCCGCTGCGTTTTCTTCTGGTAGCACCAGAAAAAAACGCAGCGTTAAATCTTTATTAACGATAAAACACTTCCAGATTTTTAATATATGCCAGCCCACGAACTGATTCGGAAAGTTTTTTGGAAATAGCGATGGCATCATCAAACGCGGATAAAATGCTTAGGGATAAAATCACCTGAATGCGCACCTTGCCATCAAGGTAATGAAAAACCACATCTTCGATTTTGCTGGTTTCCACTACTTTGTCCCAGCATTGTTTTAAATCAGACATGATTTCATTTCTAAGCGGCAAATCTGAACTTTTTGGGCTTTCTTCGTCATCCTCAGGGTCAATATGAATAAGCACCTGACTAATATCTGAAAATTCTCTGGTAAGCTCCTTACTCACTTCGTCCCCTATTCGATGTCCTTCTGAAACACTCAGTTGTGGAGCCACTTCAACATGCACGTCCAGCAGTGCCTCTGCACCCATTTGTCTTGTACGTAGCATATGCATGCGTTTAACCCCTGGAATCTCGGCAATGTGTGCACTAATGCTTTCAACTTTATCGGGATCAAGACCTTTATCGACAAGTTGCTCAATGCTCTCTTTGGCAATCTCCCAGCCAATTTTTACAACCATCATAGAGACAATAACCGCAGCCGCCGCATCCAGGTAGGGGAAACCAGCTATGCTACCGACTATACCTACCAGAACAACAATAGACGAAACCGCATCGCTACGATGGTGCCAGGCATTGGCTTTAAGCAGAGAAGAGTTAAAGCGAGTGGCATAAACCATGGTATAGCGATATAAAGCCTCTTTCGACAACACTGAGAGTAGCGCGACCCACACGGTTATACTCTCTGGAGTCAAAATATCACCAGAGGTAAGACGTTCCACCGCATCAATAACAATGCCTACTCCAACAGCAATTAATATTCCTCCTAATACAGCAGCGAATGCCGTTTCAATACGCGCATGACCGTAAGGGTGATCATCATCCGGGGATTTATTTCCATGCTTGGCGGCAAAAACGACCAGTCCATCACTGAGCAAATCGGAAAATGAATGAATGCCATCCACAATCAATGCGTGAGAATGACCAATAGTACCGATAATGATTTTAAAAATTGCCAGGATAAAATTCACTACCGCACCAACGACGGTCACTCGTGTGGTGGCCTTATAACGTTCAGTTAATGCTTGTTGTTCTGTTGACATATTAATTCGCTCACTCGTTTAGAATTAAAAAAACCTGCTTTCTAATTTAATCACCTGAATATTGACTAACCTAGCGTATGACTGGCCAGGGCATAGACGTGATCAGGCGAATTTTCGGGGCCATAGGCTTGCCCTTTGGTCATAGGAATGACCGTATCGTATTTCTCCAGGCCCATTGCGCTCAGCAACTTGCCCAAATCTTTATGGCGCTCGTCCACATCCATGCGCAGAAATTGACCCGCATAATCGGCCGCAAAACTGCTAATAAGCGATTTTGCATCAACTTCAGAACCGGCAACCATGGGTCCAACAACGTAGCCCCGGCCAAAAGGTCGACACAGGGCGAACCCGGTAATCTCTTCATCCTCAAAAATTACGCGAGTTTCAGAGATTTCCAGCAATCGAGACAATACAGCTGTACGATCAGCGCCAAACACCCTGCGATCCAGGGAGAAAATAGACGCCAAGTCTTCGAGCCCTGCCGTACGAATGTTTCTCCCTGAAACAGAATCTTGCTGAGGTTTCATTAACCCTTGATACAGCACAACGACGCTTCCTGTTTCTCGAAACCCGGCGGACATATAGAGTCTCAGGCCTGACCGAGTTGAATTCAGCCGTAGGCGACGACCCGCAAGCCCAGATTCTATTTCAGCAAGAATATGCCGCCCAAGACCACCAGCCTGTAGCTTGGGATGGGTCATCATCATGCCGATCATGGCCGAGTAGTTGCCATAACTAAAAGACATGCCTGAACCGAGTGGTCTCCCTATCGCATCCGGAGCGATCACCCCCTGGCCCAGAGAAAGCAAGATTTCTAAATCCTGCAAGCGATGTGGCCAGCTAACTGCGACAGAAAGCTGGTGCAGATCTTCTACGCTTGAGCTTTTAAGCGGCTCCAGCTGCGTCCAGTAGCTTTCGCGGAGATGAAAATAAGGTGCCTGTGGATCCATGACATATCTCTTTTGTGTTTCGATGGTCATGCCCCCCAGCTATGGCCTTTTGTAGCTGGGGAGACATTGGTTTTAGTCCTTTAACGAGACTTTATTAGTTAACACACGGTAATTAAGCGGATGCGGTACGTAACCTTGAACCTTATCCGATACCCCATCTACCGTCGTCTCGTTAATAACAAAGATCGTCACCGCCTCATCGTAAAGATACTGAGCCAGATCTGAATAAGTTGCGTTACGTGCGTCAGTATCGGCTATAGCCGCTGCCGCACTGATCTTTGCATCAATCTCGGGATTACAATGCTGCGAAATATTGTAACTGCCCTTGCAGCTGTAATCGGCTGTAAAGAAACCAATCGGTTCCGGTACATCCGTCAGGTATCCTCGCGACATCATTGCCAAATGGTAATTACCGCCAAGAAGGTCAGGTTCGAGTGCTGAATAGGTGGAGGTACGGATATTCACTTTGACACCAATTTCAGCAAGAGAGGCCTGCAAAATTTCGGCCGTCATACCGAGTGCTGGTTTAGAGTTGTACACCAGCATGTCCAGTTCAAGACCCTTGGGTGAGATCCCTGCTTTCTTAAAAAGTGCAGCAGCTTCCGAAATATCAGCTGTCACAGTTGGCGCATTGCTAGCAGCCCATGCTTCAGCATCGCGAAATGGATCATTAGCAGCTGTGGCAAGGCCCTCGTAGACAGCTGCCGCGACACCTGAAACATCAAGCGCTGCGCGCACAGCTCGGCGGGCATAAACATTATCGAAAGGTGGCTTGGAATTGTTGATCAGAACCTCAGCCACACGCGGTGCCTTAGCTTCGACGACAGAAACGCCTTTTTGAGCGCCAATCTGGGCAGCAAATGTTGTTGGGATCGTACGTGAGATATGTGCTTCGCCACTACGAGCCATTGTGGCACGGGTATTTCCGTCCGGAACAAACAGAAAATCTGCACCTTCCAGCTTGCCCTTTTCTCCCCAATAACCATCAAAACGTTTAACTTTAACAAATTGCTTGGGGTCAACTTCGACAATTTCAAAGGGGCCTGTACAGTGACCTATAGGGTCAATTGCATCACTGGCAACATAGGCAGCGGGTGAAAGAATTGAAGCATCTGGAGCGCCTAAACGGCCAGGTATCGATACTTGTGGACTTGGCGTCTTGATCGTAACTTCCATTTCGCCAGTGGCTTCAACACTGCTGACGACCTTTTTGGAGAACGAACGCGATGGTACCGGAGCGTTTAACAGATGGTTCAACGCACCAGCAACAGCCTTTGCATTAAACGGCGTTCCATCCTGAAACTTTACACCTTTACGCAGTTGCAACACCCAGGTATTAGGGTCAGTCTGTTCCCATGAAGTCGCAAGAAGAGGCTCAATTTGCAGATCATTTGCGACCTGCGTCAACCCTTCGTAACAGCCAGCGCGTGTTCCAATATACGCCCCGAAGGAGTACATAGCCCAGTTAGCTGCGACCTGAAATGGGCCCGTGACGGTAAGGCGAGACTCACTCGCCAATGCTGATGTAAAT
>JBNKMF010000161.1:0-7519 GCA_050292965.1 Gammaproteobacteria bacterium
GACCTTTTGCCGAAAGCTTGCTTTTTTTCTGGTGCATCTATACCGGCAAGCCTTATCTTGTGTTTCATACTTTGTTGATCAAGGACATGGACTGTATCCCCGTCTGTCACTTTCACAACTTTACACGGACATTGAAGCCAATCTGAAAACGCCTGAGTTGAAAAAATTAGTAACAGGCAGCTTAATATAGAAGCCCTAATATTAACGCTAAAGATTCGACAGTATTTTAAATTTCTCATTTCAAAATAGTCATGTCGAGGAACTGGTTAGGCCTCTCAAGGCTCCAGTTGCTGCTCAAGATCCTCACTGAACAATAAACCGTTCAATCCCAACTCTTTTACCAGCGTCCTAAAGCGCTCGGTGCAGTAAATATTCTTAAAGTTGGAATACTCTGATTTGAATATCAACAGGTCGCCAATTTCTTCTTCGACAAAAGACAGGGCTTGAATATCCGCATAGCCGGTCTCATCGACCGTTCTACGACTTTTGGATTGGTCAATTGCTTCCATACCGGTTTTCTTTGTGACATGCAGCAGCCAATACGGGATGCCCTCACATGAAACAGGAAGCCACTCACCATACTCGCTCAGTTCACTATTCAATAACTCATACGCCTTAGTATTGCAGATGATTTGAGCAGTAAACCACAGGGTAATATCAGGAGGCTTTACCACATCGTGATTTTCACTATCGTCATGAAAAACCAGATTTAACGGTTTCCAGATATCACTCCAGCACTCCTGTGATTTAAGAGCAAAGGGACTTCCATGCTTTTCAGCAATGTCTCGACGGTCAATATCTGCTGTAAGGTATCGAAAACGGTCAAAGCGTAATCTATAAATCATATTGTCGAATCCTATTCTGGCAATCCAATGCCTTTAGGCAGCATTACATATCTTGGAAAAGTGCCTTCATGAAGTTGCTGGCTAATCCTGCGCAGATTAAATCTGAACACTTTTACCTCATCAATATCATCTAAGTGGGTCGTGATCCAAAAATAGTAATTGAATCGGTGTATACGGCTGTGGGGAGGCGCTGCAGGGAAACTCGGGTGAGGTGTAGCGGCGGTATTCACTGGAAGCCAACAACCGTTATCTGGGTCATCTATTCGAATCTTCAAGTAAGACATAGCCAATCTCAGAGTTGCCGCCAGGTAATGCTTCCCTGCGACAATTGCATGGGCGTGGCAGCGTTGAGGACGAGGCCCACAGGTAGCTTCTAAATGAAGCCCAAGTCGAGTAGAGTTATGTTCCTCAGTCTCAAGGGCAAGCTGGGACATACCGCTGGCTTTTTTTCGATAGTTGTCAATACCTTCCTGAACCTGGGCAGCCACAGTAACACGATTGAGTTCACTCTGGGTTATCCCATCCTCTCCGATATCTTTCAGAGTATTGTCGATAGTTTTGTCAAGAAAGTCTTTAGCGTGGGCTGGTTTTGGCCTCTCCGGAACTGGCATAGCGATCTCCTTATTTGTGCAGTTGTAGGTGCTGTGTGTGTTGGGTTGCCCAATCTTAATAGAAATTTGTCGTGAGAGCCAGCCTCTTGCCAACAGCTTTTTTGGCATTTAAAAGACTTATAGCTTGTAGGGCGAAGCCAATCTGAAAACGCCTGAAATAACCAAACCCCTAAATTTCGTTTTCTCGCCCGGCACTAAAGACGAGGCCGCCTTTGTATGATGTGACACTCAGCAAAATCCTGACCCAAATCTCCATATACCTCTTGGAAATCAAAACCACAGGCTTCACATTCAAGCTTACCTGTGTCACTAAGCACCGCTGTTTTTTTCTTTTTGACAATGCTCTGGTTCCGCTCTCTGGCCTGATGAACACGCGTTAACACCCTGCCTTCTGAGGCTTCCATATCTTCGATTTCAGACGCTTGGATTTGACCTGTAGACGAGTGTCGTCTGAATTTGTTTTAATGGCCTCAAGGACCATATGCAAGCGCTCACGCCCCCCCGGCAAACTCATCCCATATCTCGGCATCCAATTTGCCAGTGTGGCTCATACCTTCACCAGAATATTCTGGATCAAATCGAAGAAAGTTACTTAATTTCTATCCTACACCGTTTGGGTTTCGGTATGTGGTGCCGGGCTCGGTCGGTGGTCGAATGGGTAAGTTATTAAGTGTTTCACTTAATTCGATAACGGCGGGATGTGTTTTGCTTCCTCTAGCGGTTGGCTCTTTAAAATAAAGATCAAGTGCAAGTATAAACTCGTCTCTCGTCCATGGTGGATTTTTCATTTTTTATCCTTTGATCAATCGAAGTTAGAGTAAATTTATTATAATGATAACTGTAGTCCTGTAGTAAAAGTTTAATTGTCAAAACGACGGAACTTCGTTACCCTCACCCAATTAATTAACAAGTACAATCTAGTTGTACACTCTCCACGTAACACAAATAGAAGAGTAATAAAAATCCACTAAATCAATGATTTAAAGCTTCATGTGAAGAGGACATAACTCCTTGGAGACTCAAGTCCTCTTCTGGGCACCACTTATCTCACAGTTTTTATCTCTTTCTTCCTAATTGCGTTAAATTTTTCTTCGTAAGTAGCTAGAGGACTTAAGTCCTAATCGCTCTCGGCCGTCCAGGCCTTCCGCGATACTTGATTATCCATGCACATTAGTTCTGGGCACCAAAGTTCTCAGTTTCAATCACTTTCTTCTTATTGTGTTCAATTGGTCTCCGTATGTAGCCAGACGGTTACCACTGCTACAAGCTTGAGCTCGGAAGACGAGTATGGAATCTCTGGCGAGCTTCTTCTATTTTACGAACTGGGCCAGCAGATTTTGTATCAGCTCCCGTTGCTGGGGGGACAGACGCCGATAGTGCTGAAGGAGGGCCAGTTCGTCAGCTGAAATATCCAGCGTGTCTTCCGAACTGTAAGCGGATTTAGTTTCCGCGATATGTGCTCTGCTGACCTTGATTGGTTCTTCTCCGTCCTGTAACCAGGCCCGCCTAACACCAAGTACTGCCGCTACGGCGGGCATGCGAGCAGAATTTGGCATCGACAACCCTTCGGCCCATTTGCGAACAGCCTGCGGGGAAACGCCGAATAATTGGCGTACTGCTTTTTGATCGCTGACTGAATATCCAAGCTCGGCTAATGCCTGCCGGAATCGGGTAGCAAACGCTTGTCTTACCTTATCATTTGTTAGCTGGTTCATTCGCCAAGAGTAAGTGTTTGCGTACTAACTTTCAGTTATTGTTAAATTAACCAAAAGTTGATAAGCTACTGTAAGTACAGATTACCGTATCCAATACCTGGAATGAAGAATTCTAGAGTGAGATTCTTCTATCGAAAACTCATGGGAACATACATTTAAGGAAAAGGAGATAAGGAGTGAAGCTACTGATCGTCGAAGACAGTCCATTTATTCAGAAAATACACCGTCAGCGGATGTGCGCCTGGAATTTCGAGTTTGATTTAGCGTCGAACGGAGAAGAAGCAGTTACCCTGGCTCAGCAACACGACGGTGAATACGACCTTTGCCTGATGGATATCGATATGCCGAAAATGAATGGTATCGAAGCGGCCAGGGTTATCAGAAAATCAGTTAGATATTTTCCAATTTTGGCATTGACCTCCGAACCTACTCACGAGCTTCCATCACTGCAAGCGGGAATGGATGCTTTCATGCTCAAATCAGGAAATAATTCTGAGATGCTAGACAGGATCAAAGCCTTAACCGTTAAATTGTATCGTGTTGGAGGTAAGGCTGCTGATTTCATGATAAAGAAGGACACACCTGTTAGCAGACAACAGGCAAAAGAACTGAGGGCGTTGGCTAAGAAGGGGTTATGCAAAGTATCGTCATGCGATAACACAGGCAAGGTATTGACAGTGCACGAGAGGATACCCGCGAAGATAGCCCACGATTTTAACAATAAAGGCCAAATTCTGACCACTTTCCTGAATCGTGATAGCAGGGCACAGACGCTTGTATACCTGTTCAAGGCAAGCAATTTGATGCCTGAAGTTTGTCTCTTTGATAAAGAATTTGAGCAACTACGTATTGAAGAAGACGAAGCTCTTGAAGACTATTCCGACTTGCAGCTGTGATGTCAGAACACACTATTACAGCAAAAATGACAATAAATAAAACTGCGAAAGCAGTAAGCTCAAAAGAGTACAAGATGATACTATCTACTGCTACAGCTAGCTCGATTGGTCTACTGTTAATTTAAAGGAGATCTATTTTTATGCCAACTTGGGCCGCCATTTTATTATCATCAATAACAATAATAGTAATTTTGGGGGGTGCAATTAACTTTCCATACATTCCCATGTTTTTTGGTGTTTACGGCGGAGAAAAAAACACCTTTCGAGCAAAGTTAATTCTTAAACTCATTTGGATTTTTCCTTTTGCCGCTTTAATGTTTATTTATCTTTCTTTGACAGCAAATAGCTTATTATCTCTTGCACCATTTGCATATATTGCAATCGTTTGGAGCATAAGACTAAATAAAGATTCCAATAAAGGCCCCACGAAAAAATACGTTTCTCAGCAGGAAAATTTGCAGGCAATATTAGATGAAATAGAATACTACTGGGAATCATGGCCACATAATAACTCCGATAATAACCATATTTTATTTGGATTCCTTTCATCATCAAAAGAGTCTTCAACTCATCTTAAAAACAACATCACAAAAACAGAAAAACTGTATTGTGAAATTGAAGAATCTACTTATAAAAATAATACTTCAACTGTTTATTCGAGCATTAGAGTCGAGTCTTTAAGCAAAGCTGCAATCATTGATACTTGCCGAAGACTTATCGATATTGCCTGGGAAAGTAACTGTGAACTTTTATCTGTGGATATTTTGGAGAATGAAGAGTAATCGAGTGACACTAACGACATTAGTATTCTTTAAACGATAAATGGTACAACACGTTAATCTAAAAGATGATCAAGTTAAAAACACTGGAAAATTGATTTGATGACAAAGCAACCTTTCATCAACAGGTTTTCAGGATACTTTCACCTAATGGCGCTCAGTACTCAGGTACCCTTTCACAAGCAAAAAAATAATGAAACTGAAATTATCACTCTTCTGGATCAATTAAAAATAGCTTAATTTATGAAATATTCAATCCATAATAAACTCAATATTTTATTTTTATTAGCCTTATTCTTTAGCGCTTCTAGCTGTAGTGAACCTGAAAACAGAGCAAATCAAAAACAATCCTCCAAACCTGATCATGAATTTACCGTGAGCGGGATTAATGACTATGATTTTTTATTTAACGAAACTGACGCTGGTGCAGCTGCAATTACTTTTAATTCCGAAGAGTTAAAAGAATGCAGACTTAGTTTTATAAGGGCAAACTTTAATCTGGGCTACACGACCCGTATTACCAAACTTGGTGAGGGCAATATAGATTTAACTTGTAGAACAGACCAGGAACTTTTTATATTAAGTGATGACAATTCGACCTATACCGAGATGAAAATTACTGAACTAGATAAAAAAGCGACCATAACTCTTAGTTTTTCTTTATTAAGTTTAAGGACAAAAAAATATTTGACCAAAGAAAACGTTACTCTTGAATTAAATAGCCTGCAGATAAACAGATTAAAAGCACAAAATTAATAATTTCAATTAATTCTCTTCAGTCCTTTTACTTACTTCCCTCAACTTGTTAAATAGCTGAACTGTTAACAAACACCAAACAAATTCCCATCATGAACTCAATATATAAAGCTGTTTTGGCATATTATGAAAAATTCGGTTATGAATATGTAGGTTCAGGAGATTTTCTCGAAACTTCATAGAGTCATTAGGTAGTTGAATCCCGACCTGGTCACAAAACTCTGCAAAAACTTCAAGTGACCGAAGCTCGGTAAACACTTGATCATCAGCATTAACTCCTTCACCCCACATTGCAGTTGCAGGATCGTTTGAGGTTTTGCGTAAAACAGATGGTATTAAGCCCCATTCAGCATTGGCTTGACCTCGATATAATAGTTTACAAGGAGCCTTTACTAACTCATTAGTTGGGCTTCCCATAATTCATCGGCAGTCTGATAATAAACTTCTTGAAATGCACTATGCTTCATAGGATCCCTTCGCTATAACGCCTCAAACACCGGCTTGGTATAGTTGGCGGCTTTTTTGCGAAAGCGAAAAAGGTGACAACTTTACCAAGTCCGCGTGCTTTGATTTTGTTATATGATTTGCTACTCATCTATTTCTAAACGCTCTCGCAATGAAATATCATTTGGCAAATAGACAGTTTCTTTGGGTGTGCTCAGCATATCCAGTTTGCCGTCTCTTACGTAATTCCTCTGTTCTTTAATAAACTCTGAAATGTCGGTGATATCCACTATCCAATCACTTGAATATTGGCGAACAATATCGCCTCTAAGCCCCAATTGAATCGCTCTTCTAGTTAATTTTTCACCGAATGGATCGTGATCTGGATCCCATTGAAGGCGAACATTTGACTTCTGGACGAAACATTTCCATTCCTCTTTAGTGTCATATAATCGCTCGTCAAATGTAGATGGAACAGCTAGAGCAAGAATTTTATCAAAAGCAGATCTTTTGATTTTAACGGCCAAAGTAACGTCTTGATTATCTTTTACTCCCCAGCCCGATCTATACATCATCCATAAAAAGTTGGGTTTTATCCATGTCATCCGGGAAAAACTGAATTCTCCACCAAACACTCCATGCTCTGCGGCGTAATGGCCGATTGATTTGTTGTAAGCTTGATAGACAGTTATTGATTCAGCATCATATTGGGCGAGTATTACTTTCCCTTCACTTGGCCACCGAGATGCCTGTTGAAGGTAGCCTTCAATCTCAAAATTATCTTTAACCACCTATTTTTAACTCACTTCTATCTAAGTACTTTCCGTACTCATTGACACCCACTACTTGAAATCCAAACCCCTCAGCCAATGCAATTAGCGGCCCTATTCCGCCGTAAGGGTATCCATATGGATAAATGTGCATTTCGTATGATTCAGCTATTCTTTCACATTTGAGTAAGTCATAGTCACCATTATGAAATGCATCAATAATACTGTAGAAATCCCATTTTTCGCTTAGTTGATGAGCGACATCAGGAATAGCTACTGGCTTATCCTTGGAAAAATCTTGCCATTCGGATCTCTCAACCTCAGTTGGCCAAATAAAATTCGGCCTAAGTTCTTCAGGAATAAAGTTAATCCATTCACTTTCATCTCTAGAAGATTCATCATCCTTGTCCTTTTTAACTGCTTCAAAAAGCCGTTTTAGGGCTTCAAAATGAACATCGCTACCACTATTAAACTTAACTCCAAATTCTTCCACAGTGCTTCCTATTTCATATAACGTTTCGCGTAACCGGGCGAACAAAGTTGCAGAGCGAAGCGGCGCAGTTTTGTGCGATCCGTGTTTACGCGCTTGATACTCATTGAGCCTTCTCTCAGCCTGCTGCATTTGCGGTAAGCTGGAGGCGACAAAACCCAAACAGGAGAAGACTCAATGAACTTTTACAATACACAACATCAACACTATTGC
>JBNKMF010000162.1:0-7427 GCA_050292965.1 Gammaproteobacteria bacterium
GGTGGGTTCACACCGACCCCTTTAACGTTGCCCATTCCCAATATTCTTTCATCCATGTAGCCGTCCCTGGCTTATTGGATACTATATTTTGGATTTACAGCTTATTTTTATGGCAAAGACTACAGGTAATAACCTCTCCTTTTGCCACATTCACCGTTTTACCTTCATTACTCAGGTTACGGTCGGCAGCAGCTCTGGATAACACTGAACCTTCACCATTCATTCCATGACAGGTTCGGCAGGCATCGCCATTGTTTTCTGCGATATTTTCATGACCTCCATCGGAGAATGAGGTATTTCCGACTGGGTGCATACCATGTGGCCCTTCCAGAGTATTCCCGAGATTGCCCTCATGACAGCTACTGCATTCAATGATCGGACCCGTATGACCCTGAATATCATTTGCAGCCTTGTTATCGTTTGAATAGGGGTTTTTATTGGGCCAGATAGCATGTGTACTACCATGACAACCTTCACAACTCAAACCGCCATGACCCTTCTTCAGACCACCATCGGTACTGTTATCTGCACCACTTAAACGATATAGAGCTTCTGTGGTTGCAAAACGAGACTCAGGGAACTTCATGATCGGCAGATTATCTGGACCATTGTTGGACTTATGGTTAGATAACTTGTATGTCATCAACAGGCGTAAACCGTCAGCATTATTCAGTGCATCATTAACATTGACTACTGTGTCTGCCAGCATGCCGGTTTGCTTTAACTGGGCTACCTGCATCACATCACCTACATGACAGCTATCACAGGAAGGCTCTGAACCCCATGGCACACGTTTCGTCAAATCAGCACCTGCTGGAAATCCCTTATCTGGGAATCCTTCGCTAAAGTCATCACCCACCTGGGTTAACTGACCATGGCAATCCTGACACACGGTTCCTGAGCCACCCATCGCTCCACGCAGGCATTTCGCTTTTTTGCCTGGATGACAGTTGTAACAGGTATTCATCAGTATTTCTTCAGTGACAACCGGGTCCCGACTGGGCCCTGGAGGTGGCATAATTGGAAATAAATCTTTATACAGGGGATCACTACTCTGCGGCAACGAGCCATGTACACCGTGCATTGCACGCGACATAGTGATGTGCTGGGTTTGCTCTTTACCATTCGCATCATTAGGACCTAAATGGGCCAGATCCAGCGCTGGAGAATAATGGCAGTTGGCGCAAACTATATTCGGTGTTGTTGCTCCATTCGACCCATCTGTTTCAGTTCCTGCGAGGGTGGTACCATGTTTTTGATCATGTAAACGTAAGATATTTATCTTCGCACTATTGATGACCTTTTGCTCTGGAGTTGCACCTATTACCGCTTCAGCCTGTGACGCTGTATTCACGAAAATCTCTTCCGGATAATTTGTGTTAGCAATTTCATTACACGCCAGGCCTTGTAAAGTATCAACATCGCACACTTCCTGGCTCGCATGACAGATTGCGCAATTCGCTTCAGCAGCCACTGGCACTACCGTATCCACTGACGCCAGAACATTGTCCGCTGCATCTCTTGCTTCTATTCTGAGTAATGGGTACGGATTGGAACGGCCCTTATCATCCACTGGCGTGATAGGCACACCTTCAGCGGTGTATCGATTGAAGTTATTCACTACTGTGCCAAAAGGAAAACTGCTGAAGAATGGCAAATTTTCAACATAACCGTGGAATTCCTGAGGTGTATTGGAAGCACCAGGCATAGCAGCCTGTTCAGCCTGTAGAGTACCACCCAGCAGGTGTAACTCGGCAAGATCGGGCGCCGGCAATCCTAAGTCAGGAGTCGATGGAAATGTCGACAGGACTTCAGGCGGATACAAAGGCTCGTAGGCCTGAAATCCGATTTTATCGATGCCTGTAGCAGAGGGTTCCGTGACATCCCAGAAATTGCTCTTATAGTAATTCAGAGTATTCAATGAAGTTGTTGTGACTGAATCGGTAGCATCCGGCGCTCGATTTGCATCGTTAAAATCAGTGAAGTAATTTGAATCTACTGCCTTATAGGTAACATGAATACCATCCACTGGTGACATCAATTTTGGCTCACCACCTTTCTGCAATACCTGAGCATTGATAACGTTGTAAGGAGGAAGAATACTGAAGATACGATAATCCTGATCAGCACAATGCATACCCAGATCATTGGCAGCTAAGACAGTATAATTTCCGGTATTTCCGCCGTTACCAGTATTTCCACCATCACCAGTATTTCCACCATCACCAGTATTTCCACCATCACCAGTATTTCCACCATCATCAGAATGATCGTTATCAGAATGATCGTTATCAGAATGGTCGTTATCAGAATGGTCGTTATCAGAATGGTCATCGTGTGAATGATCGTTATCAGAAACGACGGTATCATCACAGTTTGAAGGAGCATTTTTAACATCCTTTTCTTCTGACTTACCATTTTCCTGTTCGGCTCTTACTCGACAGGGAATACTGTCCAGGTCTGACTCTCTAATTCTCCATTCGTCATTATCTACTCTATCCCTTCCGATTAGCGTATTTGATGCCACGCTATAGACGGTTACCCGTCGCCCGTCATCACCCTTGCCTGTAACAGTGATACGATTTCTTTTGCTGTCCCATTTCGCTTCTTTAATACTGAAAGATGAGCTTTTGCGGCCATCTCGACTACTCTTAGTTTTGTCGTTGCCTGAATCGGATACTGAAACTCCCGAATAGGCTGCAAGCATTAGACTGGTCAATCCGAGCAAACCTGCCCGGCCCATAAATATGATAGATTTATTTTTTAACAGCATGTTAAATACCTCTGAAAATTATTAATTTATCAGGGATTTGAAAAATACTGGTTAACACAATCCCTTTTGGTTTCGAGCCCGATTTGACAGTTATATCAAATAAAAAATTATCCCTATAAAACACAAGGTATTTGGGAACCTTATCCCAATTTAAATATTTTTTCAACACGTATCTAATTTCAAAAATGATAATTATTTTTGTTTTGCAGCTATTGATAGCGGTGCTGGGTACATTTGATTTTGGCCGCAAATGGTATTTTCAGGCTGGTTTGTTATCGATTTGTTAATGAAAACCATGGGGTTAACGATCGTACCCTGGAATCGTAACCTGAAACCCGGATTCGTAGGTTTGAACAGGAGTTACGACGCCTTCCAACATTTTTTACGAGGGTGAGTTACTGGCTGAGGTAACTATCAAGGATTCCTTGACAGTTCCACCTGAGGGCAATGCAGCGTAGAAGATCTACGTCAGTCGCTATGGTCTGACATGCCAGGCGGAAGGTTGGGGAAATATCTTTTACATTCGCACGAACTTCTTCATTCTTTGGTAATTTGCCGATTGACTTGAGAACCGTTCTCTCTTTGTCGGTCAGTGCTACGGCTTTGACGTACTCGCCATCAAGATGACTGATTTTTTACCAGGCATGAGCCGCATTCATCGTCTTCACACTCGAAGGAGATTCTGATGTTGTTATACTTTGCGACACCTGGCAGGGTATCGCGCTTACCTGCAACAACAGCTATCACTTTTATGTTTTTGCTCATGATGGGGGATAAAAATACTGGGTCGCCATACGAGCTCCATTTCGTAATATATTAAAAAAATTTGGGAAAAATGCCCTATAAAAGGTCTTTGTAGAGCCCATAATACGTAAAACCCTTGCTATATGGGGCCACAATAGAATGGCACTTACTTAAGACTTGATGCACCGTCATTACGAGGAGCTTGCGACGCGGTAATCTACTAAAGGTGGCGTCATGCCGTTGAGATTGCCACGTCGCGCACTCCTCGCAATGACGAATTCTTTTAGCTTTGAGCTTAAGTAAGTGCCATTCGGGCCACAATATTTTTTCACTTCGAGGAGGCTTAACAGGCGTTTATATTGTTGCAATGTATTACTTCATACACAGGTAACATGAGGAAAGTCTGCTCATGTTGTCATGAACTTCGCTCATCGCCTCTATTGTTGATTGAATTATCGCAACATTTTTTTTAAACAACTCTATGCTAATAAGATGTCTTAAGCCTGAAACCACGTATTCGGGTTAAATTTATTTTTTGTTACTAATTAATCACTGGACTACATCTTGAGAGAAAGATTGTTTATATGAGCCTTAGCCAAAAGCGACACACCAGAAGGCTGTTTTTTATTTTAGCGTCATGCTGGTTTACCCTTAACACGCCCTCTGTATTTTCCCAATCATCAACTGATATTGGATTGACTCAGGCTGAACGAGCCTATTTGATCGATAAGAAAGAGTTACGTGTTTGTGTGGATCCTGACCGCTTGCCTTTTGATGGGGTAGATGAAAACGGCAAACATGAAGGCCTTTCAAAAGATTATTTTGAAATTTTTTCGCGCATGTTAAATGTCGACATGGTTTTGACGGAGGTGCGTGACAGGGATGATCTGATGGTAAAGGCAAAGAGTCGTGACTGTGACGTGGTTTCTCAGATTAATACGAGTGAAGCATGTAAAGCCTTTCTGGATTTTACCACCCCGTATCTCTACCTGCCTTTAGCTGTTGTTACTCGCTCTGACCATATTTTTGTTGAAGAAAGCCTTGAAAGTGCCGGGGCTCGATTTGCGGTGATCAAGGGCGATATTGCGATTGAAAAAATTATGCAACGATATCCAGCAGCCGAACTGGTCGAGGTTAAGAATAATATTGAGGCTTTGAGTCTGGTACATGACGGTGAGGTCTTTGGCTATATCGCTGCACAGGGTGCTGTTGCCTTTGCCATTCAGTCGCTTGATCTGGATAAACTGGCGGTAACGGGTAGCCTGCCGCTACGCTACGAATTGTCTGTTGCTACGCGCAACGATGAGCCGTTGCTGGGAAGCGCATTTGAAAAAGCGGTTTTACACCTTGATCCAAAGGAAGCGCAGCGTATTCGCGATAAGTGGATCGGAATCACGATTGAGAAGGTAACGGACCATACCGTGTTATGGCAAACCCTGGCGGTGTTAGGAACGATCCTGATTGTTTCGCTTTACTGGATCCGACATCTGGTTAAGGCGAACAGGAAAATTCGTGAGACTGTTAGCGAGTTGCATGATGTTCAGAGACAGCTAAAGGTTCAAAACAGGCTGTTTAGAAAGCAGTCGCTTACTGACAGACTAACCGGAGTTTACAATCGTATTAAGCTGGATGATGACATCAATTATGCCATCAAAAGGAAGAAACGTATGAAAGGTGATTTTTCAGTCATCATGCTGGATATAGATAATTTCAAACAGGTTAATGATACTTTTGGCCATCTCATTGGGGATTTAGTACTGAAAACGGTTTGTTTTCTGATAAAAAAATCTATCCGTGAAAGCGATATTATCGGGCGCTGGGGCGGTGAAGAGTTTCTCATCATTTGTCCTGATACTGGCTTAGAAGGCTGTCAGATCCTGGCCGAGAGGCTTCGCAAACGGATTGCGGAATATAATTTTTCCGAAATTGGTACAATCTATGCGAGCTTCGGGGTTGCAGTCCATCAAGGTCATGAAGATACCAACACACTTTTGGCCCGCGTTGATAAGGCGCTTTGTCGTGCGAAGGAGGGGGGGCGTAATCGGGTTGAGTTTTAGGCTGGTTGATGTTCGAATTTGATCCAGTTTAATTTGTTATCCACTCTACTTTATAAATAAAAAAGGGCTACCCTAAACGGGTAACCCTTTTTTAATTTGGTGGAGACGGGGGGAAACGGACCCCTCGATTAAATATAGTATAACCAATTGATTTATAAGGTTAAATATATTTTCGCATCTTTTAGTGTGACACCAAAGTGTGACACTTTAGTGAATAATAAAAAAAGAACTTACTATAAAGCTGCACAAGTTGTAAATGAATAAATCTTACTTATAAATTTTAAGCAAAATATAATATTTAGGACGCAGGTTCGATTCCCCAATAGGTGGTGTCGTGAGCGGTTGCATACGGTCGATGATGCTATTAAAGCAAATTCAGGCGACTCAGCTAAGGGGTAAATCCAAGCGTCTGAAATCGAAGATATGGAAGCCTCAGAAGGCCGGGTGTTAACCCGTGTTCATCAGGCCAGAGAGCGTAATCAGAGAATTGTCAAAAAGAAAAAAACAGAGGCGCTTAATGACACAGGTAAGCTTGAATGTGAAGCCTGTGGTTTTGATTTTCAAGAGGTATATGGAGATTTGGGTCAGGGTTTTGCTGAGTGTCATCATACAAAGGCGGTCTCGTCTTTAGTGCCGGGCGAGAAAACGAAATTGAGGGATTTTGCTATCGTGTGCGCTAACTGTCATAGAATGATCCATAGGTCGAAACCGTGGTTATCTATCGAAGAGTTGAAGGCTCGAATTTTATGAGGGCTTCTATATTAAGCTGCCTGTTACTAATTTTTTCAACTCAGGCATTTTCAGATTGGCTTCAATGTCCGTGTAAAGTTGTGAAAGTGACAGACGGGGATACAGTCCATGTCCTTGATCAAAAAAGTGTGAGGCACAAGATAAGACTGGCTGGTATAGATGCACCAGAAAAAAAGCAAGCTTTCGGTAAAAGGTCGAGTGAGAATCTTGCCGGGTATGTTGCAGGTAAGAGCGTCGAAGTTGAATATGATAAGCGTGATCGTTATGGACGTATTATAGGGAAGCTTGTTTTGAATGGGAGAGATATCAACCTGCAACAGATAAAGGATGGCCTTGCCTGGCACTATAAGCAATATGAGAAAGAGCAGTCAGTTGAGGATAGGAAACTATATAGCTCTTCTGAGGTTCGAGCTAGGCGGAGCCGACTTGGGTTATGGTCTGAATCGGCTGTTGCTCCCTGGGAATTTCGAAGAGCTAAACGAAAATAAACCGGTCATTCATCAATACAGACTAGACGGCAATTTACGACCCAATCCGGACATTTAACTGTAGTAGTTCAGACCTTCAATAACTTCTGATAAACCAAAGCTACATTTTAACGCCACCGCTCACAGGCAAAATTGCGAGCGCGAGCGAGTAATTTTGTCCTTGTGTAGCGGATTGTTATGCGCTGCTTTCATTTGATGTAGCCTCAATAATGTGCCTAGCTCTTTCATATAGTTCATCAAAAGTGATTATTTCTGGGTTATTCAGGTTTCTTCTAAACATTTCAAAAGACGAGTATTTCTCTTCATTTATACCGTGCTCGCCTCCAAAATCTGAAAGCGATCCAATGATCAAGAATGAGCGTGGTGTATATAAAAATACCTCTTCACCTGTTAGTGAGCCGTCTTTGCTCTGAATTTGTGTCTTACTTGATATATTTTTGATAGACACTTGTACTGTTCTTTGTATCTGCGCCACACCACCGGCCAGTTCATCTGATACTCTCCATGAACTACCTCTGTATGGTTTTGATGTATTTTGGATCAGTGGGGTTTGGTGTGTTTTAATTTCTCCAAAAGCTAAGGAGCTCAAAAAGCCTCTGGTTTTTAGAAGCCCAT
>JBNKMF010000163.1:0-7352 GCA_050292965.1 Gammaproteobacteria bacterium
AAACGTGCAATTCAGTTCGTAGCGGGATGCACCGATTGGGTGATTATACACATCAACTGTAATGGTTTATGAAACAGAGGGTTAACCTCTATTGCGAGCGGTCAACTGCGGAATCTAGGTTCAAACCTGTAGCTCATTTCAGGAAGCCTCCAGAATGCGGTTCAATATTTCGCAGGTGATTTTACTCATCTGTAAAACTGTGTCTGGAATCAGTTTGCTTCAGGTTAATTAAATAAATACCAGCTGCTTTAAATCATATGAAAGTATCAACTTGAGCGCGTCTCGTTATTGACCCCATCTCGTTGCCGCTCTATGCTAGCCGGTTCTGTTTGCTAGCTATGGAAGATGTAGCTGCATAATTATGTGTATTTTCGCCTCAGAGGCTACTAGTTCTGCTTTACGCGGAATGGTCTATAGCCTCGATTAAGAAGCTGCGGCGTTATATTTTTAAAATCTAATCTGTTGAACCGAGATGCTAAAAAGCAACCCGGTACGGATTTGTTGAGGTTAGTGTATGAACCAGTCAGGATTACCACCCAAGCAGGGATTATATGACCCTGCTAATGAGCATGATGCCTGTGGCGTTGGATTTGTTGCCAATATCAAGGGTGTTAAAAGTCACGAAATCGTAAGCCAGGGGTTGCAGATCCTGGATCGATTGACCCATCGTGGGGCTGTAGGAGCAGATCCTCTGGCTGGTGATGGAGCTGGAATATTGCTACAGATACCAGATGAGTTCTTCCGCGCAGAGTCTGGTATTACGCTTCCTGAGTATGGCTCGTATGCTGTTGGCATGGTATTTTTGCCCCAAAATAATGAGTCTCGACAGCAGACGCAGGATCAGCTGGCTCGCCTGGTTGAAGAAGAAGGTCAGTCTGTGCTGGGCTGGCGTGATGTTCCTGTTGATAACAGTGGCCTCGGAGAGAGTGTGCTGCCGCTTGAGCCGGTAGTAAAGCAGGTCTTCATCGGTAGGGGTGATAGCTGTGCTGATCAGGATGCTTTCGAGCGAAAATTGTTCGTTATCCATAAGCAGATAGACAGGCAAATCCGTAAGTCGAATCTGGAAGGGTGTGAAACCTTCTACTTTACCTCTCTGTCTTCGCGAACCATCACCTATAAAGGTATGTTACTTGCGGGGCAGGTTGGGGAATATTTTGCCGATCTAAACGATCCTCGTGTTAAATCAGCACTGGCGCTGGTGCACCAGCGTTTCTCCACCAATACCTTCCCAACCTGGGATCTGGCGCAGCCATTTCGCATGATCGCCCATAATGGCGAAATCAATACCTTACGCGGTAACGTAAACTGGATGGCCGCTCGCCGTCATACCATGGCGTCCAGTATTCTAGGTGAAGATTTATCCAAGGTCTGGCCATTGATCCCCGAAGGCCAGTCTGATTCGGCCTGTTTTGATAATGCACTGGAATTACTGGTAGCGGGTGGCTATTCACTGGCACATGCCATGATGATGCTGATACCGGAAGCCTGGTCGGGTAACCCCTTAATGGATCAGGATCGGCGCGCCTTTTATGAATACCATGCAGCGTTGATGGAGCCCTGGGATGGCCCTGCTGCTGTTGCCTTTACTGATGGACGTCAGATTGGTGCAACGCTCGATCGTAATGGCCTGCGTCCGGCACGTTATCTGGTGACCAGTGATGATTTAATCGTCATGGCATCTGAGATGGGTGTACTGGATATTCCAGAGGAAAAAATCGTCAAAAAATGGCGCCTGCAACCAGGTAAGATGTTTCTGGCCGATCTGGAAGCCGGGCGCATCATTGACGACTCTGAGATTAAGGCTGAACTCAGTTCTTCGCACCCCTATCAGCAATGGTTGAACCAGACACAGATTTATCTGGACAGGCTGCCTTCCAGCGTGCCACCCATGTCACCTCAGGGTTCGACCTTGCTACGTTGCCAGCAGAACTTCGGATATACCTCGGAAGACCTCAAATTTCTGCTGCTGCCGATGGTGCTAACTGGGCAGGAAGCCACCGGTTCTATGGGAACAGATACCCCTCCATCGGTGCTGTCTCAGCGCGCAAAACATTTGTCGACTTATTTCAAACAGAATTTTGCCCAGGTCACGAACCCCCCAATCGATCCGATCCGTGAAGAACTGGTGATGTCGCTGGTATCGCTGATCGGGCCAAGGCCTAATCTACTGGGCTTCGATGAGGCTGGCAAGCACAAGCGCCTGGAAGTGAGTCAGCCGGTGTTGACTAATAAGGATCTGGAGCGTATCCGTCAAATTGAAACCTATTCCAATGGTGCTTTTCGTGTGCAGACTATACCGATTATCTATCCTGTAGAGCAGGGAGCTGCGGGTATGAAACAGGCACTGGATGAGTTATGTGCCAGGGCTGAATGCGTAGTACGCGAAGGTTTTAATATTATCATTCTGTCTGATCGTTCAGTGAATGCTGATAATGTTGCGATTCCGGCATTACTGGCGACCTCCGCAGTCCATCAGCATTTGATCAGAGAAGGTCTGCGTACGCTTTCCGGTCTGGTGGTAGAAACAGGTGCTGCACTTGAGGTTCACCACTATGCCACTCTAGCCGGGTATGGCGCAGAAGCGATTAATCCTTACCTGGCTTTCGATACTATTCCCATGTTGAAGAGTGAACTTCCTGATGACCTGACTTTTGATGAAGCCCAGTCACGTTACATCAAGGCTATTGGTAAGGGTCTGAAGAAGGTTATGTCCAAGATGGGTATCTCTACCTATCAGTCTTACTGTGGTGCACAGATTTTTGATGCCGTGGGTCTGTCATCAGAATTCGTTGAACAGTATTTCACCGGTACAGCAACCCGTATCGAGGGCATAGGTCTGGCTGAAGTGGCGCAAGATACCCTGCGCTGGCACGACAAGGGATATGGTAATGCAATGATTTATCAGCAGCATCTCGATGTAGGTGGTGATTATGCCTACAGGCTTAGAGGTGAAGATCATGTGTGGACGCCGGAAACCATTTCAAAATTACAGCATGCGACGCGTAAGAACGACTGGTCCACCTTTGAACAGTATTCAAAAGCCATTAATGAACAGGACCGGCTGTTGCTGACATTGCGTGGATTATTCGAATTCAATTTCGATAATACAGCAGTACCACTAGACGAAGTTGAACCGGCTAAGGAAATCGTCAAACGTTTTGCCACCGGAGCAATGTCTTTCGGTTCAATTTCCTATGAAGCGCATTCAACGCTTGCGATTGCAATGAATTCTATCGGTGGCAAGTCTAATACCGGTGAAGGCGGCGAAGAGTCAGAGCGTTTTACAGCGCTACCTGATGGCACGATGAACCCTATGCGTTCCGCTATTAAACAGGTTGCTTCAGGTCGCTTTGGTGTGACCACCGAATATCTGGTGAATGCTGACGATATTCAGATCAAGATGGCACAGGGTGCCAAGCCGGGTGAAGGTGGTCAGTTGCCGGGGCATAAGGTCAATCAGCAAATTGCACGAGTGCGTCATTCGACTCAGGGCGTTGGTCTGATATCACCGCCACCGCATCATGATATTTACTCAATTGAGGATCTGGCGCAACTAATCCATGACCTGAAAAATGTACAACCTGCCGCACGTATTAGCGTGAAGCTGGTTTCCGAGGTGGGTGTAGGTACGGTTGCTGCAGGGGTTTCTAAGGCGCATGCGGATCACGTGACTATCTCTGGTTTTGATGGTGGTACCGGTGCGAGCCCGCAAACTTCGATCAAGCATGCGGGTTCTCCTTGGGAAATCGGTCTTGCCGAAACTCATCAAACACTGGTGTTGAACCGCCTGCGTAGCCGTATCGCGGTACAGGTCGATGGTGGTCTGCGGACTGGACGTGATGTCGTGATAGGTGCTTTACTGGGTGCCGATGAATTTGGTTTTGCCACGGCACCGCTGATTGTAGAAGGCTGTTTGATGATGCGTAAATGCCATCTCAATACCTGTCCGGTGGGGGTCGCTACCCAGGACCCAGAACTGCGTCGTCGCTTTACCGGCAAGCCTGAGCATGTGGTGAATTATTTCTTCTTCATTGCAGAAGAAGTGCGCCGTCTAATGGCCAGTCTGGGGTATCGAAAATTCGAGGATATGATTGGTCAGGTAGATCGTCTGGATATGCGTAAGGCGATTCAGCATTCAAAAGCTAATGGACTGGATTACAGTCGCCTGTTGTATAAGCCGGAAGTGCCAGAAGGTGATTCTATCTATCATACTGAAGCGCAGGATCACGGTCTTGATCAGGCGCTGGATAATGAATTGATCCGTCAGGCTCAACCCGCACTGGAAAAGGGTGAAGCGGTTAAGATTGATATCGATATCCATAACTACAACCGAACCTTTGGCACCATGTTGTCGGGTCGACTGGCTGAGAAATATGGTCATGCCGGATTGCCCGATGATACGGTTTATATCAAGGCTAAAGGCACCGCTGGCCAATCATTAGGCGCCTGGGTTACCCAAGGCGTGACCATTGAGCTGGAAGGCGAAGGTAATGATTATGTCGGCAAGGGGCTGTCTGGTGGTCGTCTGGTTATCTATCCACCCAGAGAGTCAGCAATAGGCAAAGCTGAAGAGAATATCATTGTCGGTAATACTGTCATGTATGGCGCGATCAGTGGTGAAAGTTATTTCAATGGTGTAGCCGGCGAACGCTTTTGTGTGCGTAACTCGGGTGCAACGGCTGTGGTTGAAGGTGTTGGTGATCATGGTTGTGAATACATGACTGGCGGTGTCGTAGTTTGTCTGGGATCGACGGGGCGTAACTTCGCGGCGGGTATGTCGGGCGGTATCGCCTATGTACTCGATGCAACTGGTGATTTCGAGCAGCGTTGTAATCTGGCCCAGGTCGAACTTGAACCGATCGAAGAAGAAGATATTGCACTGGAAAAACTGGATCATCAGGGCGGTGATCTGGAAGCGCATGGTCGCGTCGATGTCAGTCACGATATGACACGCTTTGATGCAATCCGCCTCAAGCAGTTAATCGAAAATCACAGGCATTACACCAATAGTAGTGTCGCTGCGAATATCCTTGAAAACTGGGATGAATACCTGCCCAGGTTCGTCAAGGTCATGCCGGTCGAATATCGTCGTGCTTTGAAAGAGATGCAGTTACGTCAACAAGCCACCACAGATGCTGTTACAGGAGGCCAATAATTATGGGTAAGCCAACAGGTTTCATGGAATACGATCGTCAGGACCGCACATACGGACCAGTAGGCGACCGTCTTAATCATTACAATGAGTTTGTTATTGAACTATCTCCCAGTGAGATGAATCAACAGGCTGCGCGTTGTATGGATTGCGGAATACCTTTCTGTCATTGCGGTTGTCCGGTGAATAATATCATCCCTGACTGGAATGATCTGGTGTATAAGGAGCAGTGGCAGGAAGCGATTTCTGTACTGCATTCAACCAATAACTTCCCTGAGTTTACTGGTCGAATTTGTCCCGCTCCCTGTGAGGCATCCTGCACGTTGAACATTGAAGATGTTCCGGTAACGATCAAGACGATAGAATGTGCGATTGTTGATCATGCCTGGAAAGAAGGCTGGATACATCCAGAGGTACCTGAACACAGAACCGATAAAAAGGTTGCTGTAGTTGGCTCCGGGCCAGCTGGCATGGCTGCTTCACAGCAACTGGCGCGTGCCGGCCATCTGGTGATTCTATTTGAAAAGGAAGATCAGATTGGAGGTCTTTTGCGCTATGGTATCCCTGATTTTAAACTCAACAAAAAACTCATTGATCGCCGTATGGGTCAGATGCGTACCGAAGGAGTGAAATTCCGTTGCAATACTCATATCGGTGTGGAGGTGCCTGCGCAAACCATGCTGGATGATTTTGATGCCGTGATACTAGCGGGTGGTTCTGAAGTACCACGAGACCTGGCTGTGCCAGGTCGAGAGTTGAAAGGCGTACATTTTGCCATGGATTTTCTACGTGCTAACAGCAAGGTGATACAGGATAGACCCGAAGCTTTAGATCATTTTATCAGTGCTACCGGAAAACATGTGGTGGTGATTGGTGGCGGAGATACCGGCTCTGACTGTATCGGTACCTCCAATCGTCATGGCGCGTTATCGGTTACTCAGATCGAAATCATGCCTAAACCCCCTGAGAAAGAAGATAAAGGCACAACCTGGCCCGAATGGCCGAACAAGATGCGTACTTCCAGTTCGCAGGAAGAAGGCTGTGAACGCATCTGGTCGGTGGCTACCAAGGCGTTTATCGATGACGGTGAGGGCCATGTGAAAGCCGTTCAATGCATCAAGGTTGAGTGGAGCCAGGATGATCATGGGCGCTGGAATATGTCTGAGGTCGCGGGTTCTGAGTTCGAGCTTCAGGCTGATCTGGTGACACTGGCTATGGGTTTTGTGCATCCGGTACATGATGGCATGCTGGAACAACTGGGAGTGGATCTGGATGCGCGTGGCAATGTTGCAGCAACTACTGAAGGTGAGGGCTGTTACCAGACCTCTGTACCTCAGGTGTTTACTGCCGGTGATATGCGCCGAGGTCAGTCGCTGGTTGTGTGGGCGATCCGTGAAGGTCGCCAGTGCGCACGTGCTGTGGACGAGTACCTGATGGGGCAGACCGATTTACCTGCCTGAGGTAAAGGTTAAATCTCTATACGATATACTCCAGACCGCCAGCTAATCAGCTGGCGGTTTTGCTTATGAGCGGGTTAATCTCCCTCGTAACAATCTTCTATTTCCAGACTATGGCGCCACTGTTGTTCGGCCTTATCGAAAATCCTGCGGCTTTCCTTAGGTCCCCAGCTGCCAGCCGGATAGGTGTGTATATAGTCCCGTTCTGTAGACCATGTACGCAAAATGGGGTCAACCACCGCCCACAGATATTCCACTTCATCGTAACGCAGAAATAGTGAGCGATCTCCTTCGATGACATCAAGCAGTAAATCTTCATAGGCATCGGTTTTTTGTTCACCTAAATGGTGAAAGCTGGCATCCAGTGAGGTTTGACGGGTTTTCATTTCCAGACCGGGTTCTTTCACGGTCATTTGCATACGCAGGCTATCTTCGGGCTGGATGCCTAAAATAACCCAGTTACGATGCATTTGTTCAACATTGGTGTGCCTGAAAAATTGCTTGGGTGGTTTACGAAAACAGATAGAAACAGATGACTGATCTTTAGCCATTGCCTTGCCTGTGCGCAAATAAATGGGTACACCTCGCCAGCGCCAGTTGTCTATATAGATTTTTAGGGCGGCATAGGTTTCGGTGACACTTTCTGAGGATATATTGTCTTCCTCTCGGTAACCCTTAACCGCTTTACCATTTACCTGACCTTTTGTGTACTGGGCACGAAAGCTATGGGCATCAACAGCATT
>JBNKMF010000164.1:0-4526 GCA_050292965.1 Gammaproteobacteria bacterium
TCCATTAAATTCGCTTTGCTGAGATTTTCTACCACCAGACCAAACTCGGCTGGACGAATCGACATGTAAAAAATGGTATTACCGGGGTGGCCGCAATCGGTACAAAGATCCTTTTCCAGCCTCGAGTACATTCCGACATCAGTTAAATCTCCCTTGAAGTAATCGATGCGTTCTGAAAACCGTTTAAAGAGTGCTTCATCGATACCGCCACGAGCTTTGACCTTAACCCACTCATAGACTTGTTCAAGACAATAATCCTGTGTCCATTCACGTCGGCCGATAAATACAATGCGTGTTTGATCGGAGAGTTTACCGGCGCATTCGAGGTGATACAGGGCAGGCATAAGCTTCAGTCGAGACAGGTTGCCTGTTGCGCCGAAAATGACATAGGTGCAGTGATTAATCATAAGATTTTCGCCAATAGCTAAGCAGTAATGTTAAACATCGTAACGCGAAGATGAGACATCTCCGCCGCTTCCTGTCCAGTTGGTATGGAAGTATTCACCACGCGGTTTATCGATGCGTTCGTAGGTGTGAGCACCAAAATAATCGCGCTGTGCCTGCAGCAGGTTAGCGGGTAATCGGCCTCGACGGTAGCCATCATAAAAGGAAAGTGCAGAACTGAAGGTGGGAACGGGAATGCCTAACTGTATCGCTAGTTGTACCGTTTTTCGCCAGCCGGGTTCTGCCTGTTTGATGGCGCTGCTAAAAAATGAATCAAGCAGTAGATTCTCTAACTGTGGATTCTTTTCATAAGCCTGTTTAATGTTTTTCAGGAAAGCGCTACGAATAATACAGCCACCTCGCCACATCAGGGCTATGGCACCATAATCAAGTGTCCAGCCGTATTCCCTGGCTGCCTCTCGCATCAGCATAAAACCCTGAGCGTAGGAAATGATTTTAGAGGCATATAAGGCATCATGCAGATCGCTGACCACCTGTTTCTGATCGCCTGTCCATTCAACTGACGGGCTTCCGAGCACTGCTTCTGCTTTCACGCGCTCATCTTTGATGGCGGACAGGCAACGTGCAAATACCGCTTCTCCAATCAGGGTAAGCGGGGTGCCCAGATCCAGTGCATTGATGCCAGTCCATTTTCCAGTGCCTTTCTGTCCGGCGCTATCCATGATTTTATCCAGTAATGGTGAACCATCTTCATCCTTTACCGGTAATATGTTGGCCGTGATTTCGATCAGGTAAGAGTCCAGTACGCCCTGATTCCAGTCCGAGAATACGTCATGCATGGCATCAACATCGATACCCAGGCCTTCACCCATCAAATGATAGGCTTCACAGATAAGTTGCATGTCACCGTATTCAATGCCGTTATGCACCATCTTGACATAATGCCCTGAACCTTCTTCGCCCACCCATTGGCAGCAGGCATCGCCATCAACTTTGGCTGAGATAGACTGGAATATCTCTTTTACATGAGGCCAGGCCTGAGGGTTACCTCCGGGCATGATAGAGGGGCCGTGGCGCGCACCTTCTTCACCACCGGAGACACCGCTACCGATATACAGAAAGCCTTGCTGTTCAAGTGCTTTACTGCGTCGTACTGTATCGGTGAATAGTGAATTACCGCCATCGATGATAATGTCACCTTTATCAAGCAATGGGATTAGCTGCTGGATGAAGTGGTCAACTACTTCGCCAGCTTTGACCATTAACATGATTTTGCGGGGTGATTTGAGTGATGCAATAAGCGCTTCTAATGAATGAAACCCTGTGACATTGCTACCACTGGCGGCACCTGCAATAAACTTATCCACCTTGCTGGTTGTTCGATTGTAGACCGAGACCTTGAAGCCATGATCATTCATATTCATAACCAGATTCTGACCCATTACAGCCAGACCGATTAAACCGATATCAGCATCAGACATTATTTGTACCTTTGGTTTACTTTGGATAGCAGTATATGGGCTTTGTTATTAATCCGGCAACCCTTAGACGATGCTCAGGGTTTCAGGAAACTGTCCGAGCTACTGCTTCCTCTTGCATTGTTGATCGTTTTAATCCAGTCTTTGACCCTTAGTTATTATCAGTACAGGTGATCAGATTATGGCTAGTGGTTGGGCTCCAGATGGAGCTGTGCAGGATCAAATAGATGCCAGCGTAGACGATGCGATAAAACAGGCGCGTAGCCGTTTACCTAAAGGTGAAGGGCTGTCCCATTGTGAAGAATGTGCTGCTGAGATTCCTCTGGCACGTCGTCAGGCAATTCCTGGTGTGCGCCTGTGTGTGGGCTGCCAGTCGATACTCGATGAAGAACAGGGCAGCAATCAGGGCTATAACAGGCGCGGCAGTAAGGATAGTCAGTTACGCTAGGTCTGGTGAGGTGCTATAAAAGGCTAGTTATTATGCTGTGTAAAAGATTATTGATCTGCCTCGGGTTGTGATCTGGTCTTTACGGTTAAATTTTTTTCAATTCAAAACTCTCCAACACGAGGATTATCAATGGCTATTCATGTCGCCAGTCACCCCCTGATTCAACATAAGTTGGGTCTGCTCAGAAAAGATGGAATCAGTACCAAAAGTTTCCGCCAGCTTGCCAGTGAAATTTCCATGTTGCTTACCTATGAAGCCACCAATGATTTACCGCTGGAAACCACCACCATTAAGGGATGGGATGGAGACGTCACCATTGAGCAGATTAAAGGCAAAAAAATTACCATCGTGCCTATCCTAAGAGCTGGCCTGGGGATGCTTGATGGTGTGGTTGAGTTGATTCCAAACGCTCGCATCAGCGTGGTGGGCCTGTATAGAAATGAAGAAACCCTGGAGCCAGTGCCTTACTTTGAAAAGCTCGTGGCTAAAATGGAAGACCGTATGGCCCTGATAGTTGACCCTATGCTCGCTACTGGTGGCTCTTTTAATGCTGCAGTAGATATGGTGAAAAAAACTGGCTGTACGAATATTCGAGGCCTTTTTCTGGTCGCAGCACCCGAAGGCATCGAAGCCGTTCAAAAACAACACCCGGATGTGGATATCCATATCGCAGCCGTTGATGATCATTTAAATGAAAATGGATATATCATCCCCGGTCTCGGCGATGCCGGTGACAAATTGTTTGGCACCAAATAGATTTCAGTAAACCTTTGAGAATATATTGATGAACTTAGAAAGCAGTACACAAAATCCTCTTCAAAATGCCATCCTGGGTGCTCAAATGCTATTTGTAGCTTTTGGTGCACTGGTGCTGGTGCCGATATTGACCGGCCTTGACCCCAATGTCGCATTGTTTACCGCCGGTATGGGTACCCTGATCTTCCAGCTGGTCACCAGGCGTCAGGTCCCTATATTTCTGGCTTCTTCCTTCGCTTTTATTGCGCCGATTATTTACGGTGTAAAAACCTGGGGTATCGCTTCAACCATGTCGGGTTTAATAGCTGCAGGATTGCTGTATGCGCTATTGAGTGGATTGATCAAGCTTAAGGGGGCTGAAATAATTGACCGCTATCTGCCACCTATAGTGGTAGGGCCTGTCATTATCGTCATCGGCCTGAGCCTTGCCCCGGTAGGGATTTTCATGGCGCTTGGGAAAACTGGGGATGGTTCTTTTGAGCTGGTTGCTCATGATACGGCACTGACTATTTCAATGATTACTCTGGTGACTACTATTCTGGCGTCTTTCCTTGGTAAAGGTATGTTTAAGCTGATTCCAATTTTAATCGGCATTATTGTTGGATATATCACTTCGCTGTTTTTTGGCATTGTAAAGTTTGATGCCGTAGCCAGTGCAGCCTGGTTCGCAATGCCCAACTTTACTGCGCCAGAATTTAATCTGGAAGCTATTGTGTATATCGTTCCAATCGCTATAGCGCCAGCCATAGAGCATGTGGGTGACATGGTTGCCATCAGTGCCGTGACGGGCAAAGACTTTATTAAAAAGCCGGGCCTGCATCGCACGCTGCTGGGCGATGGGCTGGCTACTTCTGCGGCTGCTTTAGTTGGTGGCCCACCTAATACTACGTATTCAGAAGTGACCGGTGCAGTGGCACTGACCAAAGCCTTCAACCCAGTGATTATGACCTGGGCGGCAGGCTTTGCTATTTTTATGTCATTTTCAGGAAAAACTGGAGCGCTATTACAAAGTATACCTACGCCGGTTATGGGAGGCATCATGACGCTGATGTTTGGTGCTATTGCAGCCATCGGTATGAATTCGCTGGTACGTTCAGGTGAAGATCTATCTGAAACCAGAAACATGGTTATTACCTCTCTGGTACTGGTATTTGGTCTGGGCGGTATGGCGCTGAACTATGGAGAATTCACCTTACAGGGCATAGGCCTGTCGGCAATTGTTGCGATAGTGCTGAACATTATCCTGCCTAGAGCGAAAGCTGAAGCATAAGGCGCTTATAGCGATCAGGTAACGACCTGGTCGCTATAGTTTTCTCTATTGAATCAGATGACCAGCAGCTTATGGATTTGTTAGCCTTAGAACAGACACTCAAGGAAAGCCTGCAGGATCACAGGCTTGATCAGGACGAGAAAGCCGTATTCAAGGCATTTTCAGAAAC
>JBNKMF010000164.1:4535-7203 GCA_050292965.1 Gammaproteobacteria bacterium
ACAGACACTCAAGGAAAGCCTGCAGGATCACAGGCTTGATCAGGACGAGAAAGCCGTATTCAAGGCATTTTCAGAAACGCTGGATGATGATTCGTTACGTTTTATCCGTAATAAGGCTTTTGAGCTTAGCCGACCTGTCATTAAGTCGGGTGGTGAAGAGGCGATAAAAGTACTCAACTGGCTTGAGCGGGTGGTCAAGGCTATTCAGCCGCAAAATCAAAATGCTGTCATTGAACCTGAGGCGCATTTCAGCCCCGGTAACAGTTGCAGAAACAGGATCAACAGCCTGCTACGAACGGCAAGGAGATCAGTTGATATCTGTGTGTTTACCATCTCAGATAATGAAATTACCCAGTCAATTTTAAAAGCACATCAGCGTGGTGTTCTGGTCACCATCATCAGTGATAACGACAAAGCCAATGACGCAGGCAGCGATATTCTATTTTTAATGGATAAAGGCGTCGAAGTCTTGCTCGATCAATCGCCTTATCACATGCATCATAAGTTTGCGATATTTGACCAGCAGATTTTATTGAATGGAAGCTTTAACTGGACGCGCAGTGCGACACAGGTTAATGAAGAAAATATACTGGTGACTTCCGATCTGGACCTGGTATCAGCATATTCCAGGCAATTTGAAAAGTTGAAAAAAACTTTTCAGAGTAAGTAAGGGTAGCACTTAGCTTATGGAATTGGCCTTGCTAGCAGGCTTTGGCCAGGATTGCAGCCAGTTCAGGCCGGTTTAATGCAATCTCTTCGTCGCTCAGTCCTTCCAGTGAATGAGGGTACTTAAGCCATTTCTCCGTTTCATAAAGATAATAATCGGGCGCACGATCAGTTTGATTACGGGTGGGTTTGTAATAAGGTACTGCAATTCTGATATCACCTGGGGTGTTACGTCGGGCATGTTTTTTTATGTGATCAATAACCGCCTGGATGGTTTTGCCAGTATCGAAGACATCATCCACAAACAATAATCGGTCTTCGTTGGTCAGATTTTTTAAAAGGTAGTTAATGCCGTATACGGCGACTTCTTTGGCCGTGCTATCGACATTGGCACTGGAGTAATAGGCAGTGCGAATAGCGATATGGTCGGTTTTGATATTGTGATACTGCAAAAACTCCTGCACTGCTATACCCATAGGCACACCGCCACGCCACAGGGCAACAATAAAAGTAGGCCTAAAGCCGCTATTAATCACCTGTGCTGCTAGCTTGAAAGAGTCTTCCAGCAGTGTCTGGGCATTCAGGTAGAGCTTATCGCCCATGATAAAACCTCATGAATAGGGTGAAAGTCATTCATTTTCTCAGTAGTATCTTCGGCACTGAAAAAAAGGTTAGACAGAAAATGAGCAAGCAGTTTATCAAGGAGCAGCAGCTACTGGAAGATTCATTCCGCCTGGCAGTGGAAATATATAACAGTGGTTTTCGACCAACAGTCATCGTGGGCCTGTGGCGTGGTGGTAGTACCGTGGGTATCTATGTTCAGGAGTGTCTGCAACATCTGGGTGTGAAAACGCGCCATATAGCCGCACGTACCTCTTATGAAGGTGCGGAGAGTTATCAGGACATGGTAGATAATCATGCCGATATCAAGATTCATGGCCTGCAATACCTGTATGAAACACTGGAGCACAATGATGCATTATTGATCGTAGATGATGTGTTTAATTCCGGTCTTAATATTGATGCGGTCATCAACAAGTTGTCGTCCAGAACAAAACGAAATATGCCTGACGAAACGAGAGTGGCGACCATCTGGTTCAAACCAGATAATAATCGTACTGAGCGTCAACCTGATTACTTTCTGCATAAAACCAGCGACTGGCTGGTATTGCCCTATGAATTAACTGGCCTGGACTATCAGGAACTGATTACAAATAAACCGTTTTTAAAGCCGATACTGGAGAGCGTTAAGTCTTAATATTTGACAAGTAACTGGAGTAACAAGCCACTATGAAACTATTACGCTATGGTAAAGCAGGTGAGGAAAAGCCAGGCTTGCTGGACAGTAAGGGTGTTATGCGAGATCTTTCCAATATCGTAAAAGATATCGATGGGTCAATCCTGTCTCCTGACTCACTGCTGCACCTGAAAGCGATAGATCCAGCAACTCTGCCTGAAGTTGATGGTTCTCCGCGCCTCGGCTCCTGCATTGCAAAGCCGGGGAAATTTGTGGCTATTGGACTCAATTATTCCGATCACGCAAAGGAAACTAACTCGCCCATTCCCAAAGAACCGGTTGTATTCTACAAGGCAGATACCTGCATCAGTGGGCCTGATGACAATATCATTCAACCACGCAATTCCACCAAACTGGACTGGGAAGTTGAAATTGCCATAGTCATCGGTAGCAAAGCCCGATATCTTGACGAGGCGCAGGCCGAACAGGCGATTGCTGGTTACTGCATCGTCAACGATGTTTCTGAACGCAGCTTTCAAATTGATCGTGGAGGGAGTCAATGGTCCAAGGGTAAAGGATGCGATAGCTTTGGTCCGACTGGCCCATGGCTGGTAACCCCGGATGAAATCGAAGACGTGCAAAATCTCGCTATGTGGCTGGACGTGAATGGCAAGCGTATGCAAACCGGTAATCCTAGAATCCGCAGTTGGACGAGTTGAAGTGTGCGTTTGAGGTGGTGTAGATCAAGGCGTAACGACGCGGAAT
>JBNKMF010000165.1:0-7201 GCA_050292965.1 Gammaproteobacteria bacterium
GATGAGAGTCCAAAACCGACTTCATGTTGATTTGCGTGTACATGGCGGTATCGGCGGTTGCCTCCCCGAATCTGACCACCTCTTTCAACCCGGGGTGTTCAGATATGAAGCTGCGATAAACGTTCATCCTTTTATTCATTGGCGCATACCCCCCCACCCATATCAAAACCAGATTAGCCTTGCCACCCGTATTCGTCAGGATCCGCCTAAGGCTCATTTCTGCGATCTGCTTGTCATCCTGATCAATCTTTGTGACTTCGGGAAGTGGGATCTCACAGTCAAAAGCTACGACAGGGATGCCCCGGTTAAGGCTGCGTTTGACGCTTGCAGTAAGCGCTTCGGGCGATCCGTGCGAGATCATGATCCCATCGGCGTCACGCAATATTGCATCGTCGATCATATGCGCCATCATTTTTCTGTTACTTTTTGCATCCAGGATCTCAAGGCGCACTCCCAGCCTTTTTGCTTCCTCGCGGGCACCCTCCAGATACTGCTTCGAATGTTCGGCGTTGGTGAACTCAATCACCAGTGCAATCCAATGGTTGGAATTCTCGACAGAAGATTTTTCAGGCTCATCCACCTGGGATTCTGTCGGTTTTTCCATGCGAACGGCCTGGTAAATGATTGCACCCAGGATTGTCAGGCTGGCAACAAATATCCCGATGCTAATCCAAACATTTCTACTTTTCACTGTTCCTACTTCACTCCTGTATCCGCCACTTTGCCAGTCAGGCAAGTGAATCGACACCAATTATCGTGTGTATTCATCGTGTTGATTTGTTCGCCTCCAACACGAAAATTTCAATAACTAATACCCCGGCAGCCAGAAGATCAACATGAAGACTTTTGGGATGAAATCTAATTGCAGCTAACATTACCGAAGCGGGATATGAGGTCAGGTCTAGCAATCACGCATTTGCGGTTAAAGTAACGGGACACGTGTAAAGGGGTCGAAACTCTTTATATAACAGGAATAAGAATTAAGACCCTCCATGATTTTTGACAAATCAAACTGTTGACCTAAATTCAGTCTCAGTGCCATTCGCTCGAGATTAACTGTAAGAAGAAATAAACGCAACACCCTTGAACATCAAGGCAGGATACGCCTGAAATGACCCTCTCTGGCCTCAATCTATTCATCCCTCTGGATTTCCGACTGAAACTGCCCACGAACTTTTCTGACGAGACTAAAATCATGACTACCGCTACCGGCGCAGGATTGCCGCCCATGTGCCAGACATTGATTGACACAAACTACCAGGAGTTGCTCAGCCATTCATGCCTTGTAACTTACGCCTAATAATGGAGGCAGAGCGCATCCGGAAAGTGCCCTGGTGACAAGTCGCGCGTAGACGGCTGGCTTATTCGGGTTCCGGTTTACTGCCTTGATAAGCAAGGATGATGTGACTATACTCTAATTTCACTTACAGTATTGTCCAACCACGTAAACAGCTCAGGGCAACTGAGTATTTACTGGGGCAGAAAGGCCCAGAAGTCAGACGTCATCTCCCCTGGTGTAGCAGCATCCAGCGCCTTGAACTAGAAGGGTGACAGGAGCGGATCCGGATAGGATTTGTCACCGAGAGACGAAAGCCGAAGGTGCACCGATCTGCAAAGCCCAACCGCGTCTACGGACGAACCCGATGATGTAGATAAGCCCGAGGTGTGTGTTTATCCTATTGAACGGGGCTGAATAAAGAGCCCCCCACGTTGCTATTGGGGTATCTATGGCAGATATTGGACACCGTTGCACCATGGCATCTCAAGATATTGCTCATAATCCGATGCATCAGATTATCCTGCCATTGCGATGGAAGGCAATTAGCCTCGACGCGCTGTGTATTGCTCCTACTGTAATTAAGAGCATACAGGCACTTGAAGTTTCAGCTTATACCAACTTAAATACTCACGCTGCAGTGGTCGACCATTTTAGTTCCTACTATACAGGCTATGCCACCTACTCTGCTTTTAACACCAAAAAATCGCTGGCCTATGACTATGGCAAGCAGTCATCCTTGGCAATGCTGGCGGATACCGACAATTATGGAGAAGTCAGCTATACGCCTGGTTGGGATCATCACTACTCAGATTCTGTAAAGTTTTTTGAGCAATATTATGCAGAAGAGGATACCTCAGCTATTGCGGCTGAGTTCGCAGGTTCAGAGGTTTTTGAAACGGATGCTAGCGGAGGCCGTGCCGTAGCCGCTGGCGTTAACCTGATTCTGTCTGGTAAATAAAGGTGGCTATCCGATATTTACGCGCAATAGATACACTGTTATTCAGCTTGTTGCTGTGCTTGATATCGATTAAAGGTTTCGCGCAGAGCAACCTCCAGGCACAAGAAGCGGAACAACTTCTCTTTTCTCAGCTGACGGTGGAAGAAGGCATCTCCAACGCTCAAGTTTACTCGGCCGTGCAGGATCAAGCAGGCTTTATCTGGTTCGGTACCCGTTTTGGGCTGAACCGCTTTGATGGCAGCGAAATCAAAACCTATTTTCATGACCCGAACGACAGCAACAGCATTGGAGACAACTGGGTCTGGGACCTGCTGTTGGATCGTGACGGCATGTTGTGGACGGTCACCTGGGGTGGTGGCCTGACCCGTATCGATCTAGAGCATGAACGTTATATCCACTATCGGCACGACAAGGATGATCCCAACAGTCTGAGCCACAACAACGTCTGGGACCTGTTCCAGGATAGCGACGGCACAATCTGGGCGGGTACCGAGGTGGGCCTGGACCGCCTCAACCCGGATGGCAGTTTCACCCGCAATATCTCGGATCCAGAAAATCCCAGCAACCTGAGTGCTGCCAACATCTCCGGCATTCAGGAAGATACCGAGGGACGGCTGTGGCTGGCAAGTTACGGCGGTGGCCTTACAGTGTTCGATAAAGCAAGCAACAGCTTCAAACAGTATCTGCACGATGCCGCTGTGCCCCACAGTCTGAGCCACAACAGCCTCTGGGGGCTGTTAATCGACAAACAAGGCACAATATGGCTTGCCACTGAAGGAGGCCTTGATCGCTATGATCCAGACCTGGATGGTTTCAAACACTACAAAAACCAGCCGGGTAACAGCACAAGCCTGCCTTCCGATACGGTAACGGGACTGTATGAAGACAGCCGGGGGCGGCTGTGGGTTATGAGCTGGGGGGGAGGATTGGCGTTGCTTGATCGGAAAACCGGGCTGTTCCAAAGCTATATGCACTATCCATCCGATCCTGCTTCACTGGCGGACAATACCGTCTGGCAGGTGCTGGAAGATCGTAACGGGATAATCTGGGTAGCCTGCGAAAACAACATCAGCAAGTACGATCCGATCGAACACCGTTTTGCAAAACATTTGTACCAGGCAGGCAATCCCATAAGCCTGAGTGGGCCGAACATTAGCGCATTCTACATGGATGACTCAGGGTATCTCTGGGTCGCCACCCAGGGTTCCGGTATCAATCGACTCGACCCGGCCCGTAAGCGTTATCAACATTTTCGCCACGATGAGAACGACGCGGATGCGATAGATCGCGATATTGTCTTCAATATCGTGCCGGATGGACGCAGCGGGTTGTGGCTCGCCACCAAGCGAGGACTGGATCATTTCGATCCCGCCAGTGGTGAATTCAAGCGTCCGAAATACCAGTCAGTGGAAAACATCGGCATGCTCAATGGAACCTTACAGGACCTGGCTATGGATTCAGAAGGCGGTTTGTGGGGGGCAGCCTACGGTTTCGGAGTGGATCATTTCGTTCCCGAAACAGGCGAGGTAACCCGCTACCGTACACGTGATGGTGATATCAACGGGCTGGGCAGCGACCTGGCTACCACCGTTGAGGCGGCGTCAGACGGCACTATCTGGATCGGGGGAGATGGTCTGTTGAGCCGAATCGACCCCCTCACCGGTGACATCCACAACTTTGAGTCTGGGCGCAACGGGTTAATCAGTAACAATATCCTCTCCCTTCACGAGGATCGCAATGGCAGGATGTGGATCGGCACCGACAGGCTGAGCTATTACGATGTCACTTCCGGGAATTTTGTCACGGTTGATGACAAGCAAGGCAAGGCAAGCGACCTGATCATGGACATTCTCGATGATGGTAAGGGAAACCTTTGGTTTGCCGGTAACTACGGCTTAACAAGATTTGACCCGGCAGCGGGTAAGTTCCGCACCTATAATCGCCACGATAACCTGCAAGGCAAGGCCTTTCTTCGAAATACTGCCTATCTTAGCCCACAGGGGGAGATGTTCTTTGGCGGTAAACACGGTTACAACAGCTTTTTCCCGCAACAGGTACAGGATAACCCGCTTCGCCCCGAAGTTTTGTTGACCGACTTGCGTATCAATGGGGCCGAGAATATGCCGACAGACCCGAACGCACCGCTTCATAAGGATATCGCCTATGCTCGGGAACTGACCTTGACTAAAAAGCATTCAAGCTTCTGGCTACGGTTTTCCTCGCTCAACACCAGTAATGCGCAAAACAATCGTTATGCCTACATGCTGGACGGGTTTGATGAGGGCTGGCGCCAGGCGGATGCTAGCCGCTCGTTGGCTTATACCAACCTGGATCCCGGTTCATACAGGCTGCTGATTAAAACTGCCAACAATGACGGGGTGTGGAATGAACAGCCACGAGAACTGTTGGTGAAGGTACTACCCGCCTGGTGGGAAACACGTTGGACTTTGGCGGCTTATCTGTTTGCCTTAATTCTGCTCGTAGCAGCGATTGTGCATGTCCGCACGCTGGTTTATCGCCGGCGTGCTGAAGAGATGGAAAAGGTTGTAGCAGAAAGAACAACCAGTCTTGCCGCCGAAATCGACGAGCGGAAAAAAGTCCAAAAAACGCTCTCGGAAACCAATGAGATCCTGGAACAAGCGAAAGAGCAGGCCGAAGCTGCAAACCAGGCAAAAAGCCAGTTCCTTGCCAATATAAGCCATGAGCTGCGTACACCGCTCAACGCCATTCTCGGCTTTTCCGCCTTGATGCGAAAAGAGCCGGAACTCACGCAAAGCCAACGCCAAAATCTCGATATTATCAATCGCAGTGGTGATTTCCTGTTGAGACTCATCGACAATGTGCTCAATATCGCCAGGATCGAAGCGGGACAGGTACAGTTTGAAAACAACCCATTTGACCTGGCTAGCATGATACGCGACGTCACAGACATGATGCGCGTGCGCGCTGAAGACAGGGCGCTGCTACTTCAGATCGACCAGACATCACGCTTTCCGCGTTACATCGTCGGCGATGAGGCCCGCCTGCGCCAGATATTGATCAACCTGGTTGGCAATGCCATTAAATACACCCAGCAGGGTGGTGTGACCTTGCGTCTGGGCACAAAGAACAACAAAGCCTCGCACCTGCTGATCGAGGTCGAGGATACCGGCACTGGTATCGCGCCCGAAGACCAGCAGCGTATCTTCGAACCCTTTGTGCAGCTTAGAGGGCAGGATGAGAGCATAGGTACCGGTCTCGGACTGGCCATAACCCACCAATTCGTACAGACAATGGGCGGAAGCCTCCAGCTGGAAAGCACCCCTGGAAAAGGCTCGCTGTTCAGGATCGATCTGCCGCTTATCGAAGCAAAGGAAAGCGACATCACCAAACAATCGAAAACCGAAACGAGAGATGTGATGCGATTAGCCCCTGGGCAGCCCGAGTACAGGATCCTGATCGTGGAAGATCAGCTTGAAAATCAATTGCTGCTTGAGCAATTGCTCGTGTCCGTCGGCTTCCGGGTCAAAATAGCGGAGAATGGCGAGCAGGGAATTGAACTGTTCCGCAGCTGGCATCCACACTTCATCTGGATGGATCGACGCATGCCGGGAATGGATGGCATGGTGGCGACTCAGCGTATCCGTGAACTACCCGGAGGCAAGGAGGTAAAGATCGTCGCAGTGACCGCATCGGCATTCGCCGAACAACGTAAAGAAATGCTCGCCATCGGCATGGACGATTATGTGCGCAAGCCATTTCGCGCGACCGAAATCTATGACATCCTGTCGAAACACCTGGGTGTGAAATATCTTTATAAAGACACGCTTTTGGCGGGTGAACAGGATGTGGAGCTGACTCCGGAGATGCTGAACGGACTGCCCGATCGATTGCTTGGTGAACTCGAGGAGGCGTTGGAAAGCCTGGACGTAAGCCTGATCGACACGGTCATCCAGCAGGTTGCGACGCACGATCGGGCACTGCACAAACACCTGACCCATCTGGCCGACGAATTTAACTACCCAACTATCCTGCAGGTCTTGCGGAATGGAGGATGAATGCTGGACGCATCCGATGCAAAAAAATCCAGGAAAATGTAAAAAATGAAGGACACCCAATACTTAATATTTTATACCACACAATGACCAGCAGGCATCCACCAGGCGCCGTCAATCCCTGCTCATTCAAATACAACGCTTGAACCAGGTAAAAGACCAAATCAAATAAATAAGTGCCTTTAGTTAACTGTTACCATAATTCATCTGGACAATTCGATCATCCACTTCCCAGGATGCCAGAGTCTGCAACCTCTAAACACCTTGCGTCCCTGTTGTGGTCCAACCGCGATGTGGTTACTGACCGAACAACAGTGACAGTTTGTAATTGAAATGGAAAGATAGTTATTTTCCGTTGGTCGCACTGATTTTGAGCATTACAACACCGTGGGAGGGTACGTCGGCAGAGTAAGAACCATTAAATTCTCCCATATCCTGATGCGCCCAAAGGTCGCGTACCGTTGCCGCCCCACTGATACCAATATCTCTGAATGAAACTGTTATTTCCGAAGTGCGACCGCCCCGGTTGAATAACGCTACCGCCTTTTCGGTGCCGTCCGGTGTGCAAAGCGGTTTCATCCAAACTTCCTGATCGCCATTATCCACCACACGGGTACCCTGTATTCCGGCGGGGTCCTGGTCCACATCGATGACTTCCTGGTTTGTTAGTATATTTCGGATGGTGTCGTTCATGTTTCGAAGGTCATTACCTGCTATCAGCGGCGCCGCCATAATGGCCCACATGCTAAAGTGTGCAGTGGCTTCGGTGTCGGAAAGACCCGAATTGCCGACCTCGAGCATGTCGGGATCGTTCCAGTGTCCGGGGCCGGCGGCATCTGGAGAGTCGTTGTTCTCGTCAATAATCTGGTCAACATTTCGGAACCAGTCGCTGCAGCCGTTGTCATCGCTGAAACAAGGACCGATGTCACC
>JBNKMF010000166.1:0-7193 GCA_050292965.1 Gammaproteobacteria bacterium
GCTTAGAAAATGTAGCTATAATTCCGGTATACGGCCCCTGCGTTCACTGTCGCACAGGCAGCTTAGAAATAATATTGCATATTCATTTAAATTTGAAATGAGTTCACTGCCGCACAGGCAGCTTAGAAAAGCCACCATTAAATCTGCTGTCTTGGCCGCCAGTTCACTGCCGCACAGGCAGCTTAGAAATCAAGAAACATAGGGGGCAATGTGGGTTGTATGTTCACTGCCGCACAGGCAGCTTAGAAATTTAAGCATATTACATAAAGCAGTATGTTTAAGTTCACTGCCGCACAGGCAGCTTAGAAAGATTAAAAAAGTACCGCGCACCATTGCAGCGGGTTCACTGCCGCACAGGCAGCTTAGAAAGAATACATTCCACGCTAAGAGAGCAGCAAAATGTTCACTGCCGCACAGGCAGCTTAGAAATCTATTCGCTCCTGCTCAACTTTTCTTTCTTCTGTTCACTGCCGCACAGGCAGCTTAGAAAGTAGCGCATAAAGATGTCGATGAGAAAATAAAGTTCACTGCCGCACAGGCAGCTTAGAAAATTTAAATGAGGCACGGTTGTATCAGGATGTTCACTGCCGCACAGGCAGCTTAGAAAATACGTGTACTGATGCACGTTAGCTCGATCAAGTTCACTGCCGCACAGGCAGCTTAGAAAACGCAGGCCACGCTTCAATGACTGTGTAATGAGTTGTCTGAATGTATGAAGGCGTATATGGTTTACAGGTTAATTATCAAATGAATATGCAGCCAGATAGTAAATTCCAGAGAAATTTGGAGAGTAAGTATGAATATTCAAAATCTGATTGCTAGCGAAAAAAATCCTGCTCGCAGAAGAGCTTATGGGTGAGAGTTCGAACTGAAGCAGATAATGCATCCCGGCCGGTATCCATAGCTGCTGTCTTCAAATACGGACTCAAAGATCAGTTCCAGTACCCGTTTAACCGCCAGCTCAACAATCTTGTCTTCCAGATTGCTGATACCCAGCGGCCTCCCTTTAGCACTGCCCGGTTTGGGAATATAACTGCGACGTTTTGGATCTGGTCTATACCCATTCCGTTTAAGCCGCGCCGACAACTCCCGCAGGTTTTCTTCGAGTTGAGCCCCATATTCGTCTTTTGTTACACCATCCACGCCAGACGCTTTTCTTGCGCCCAGTGTTTCGTAGCAGGCGCGCAAGTTATCACCATCGCAGATGTGATGATACAGACTGGAAAATACCAACTGCGGTTCCTTGCGTGCCTTTTCACCTATCCGTGTCAGATTTGTTGCCATCGTTTTATCACTCTTCGCATAGTGTTAATGTTTCCTCTTTCACGGTCACTTCACCGTGGGAACCTTCGCTCGGCGTGGATTAGACGCTTCTTCGCTAGACCATTGCGGCTCTCCAGTTCCCATCACTTGCGACGCGGCCATCCCCCGACCTCTTTTTACATTGGTCGCAGTACTCGAATACTTGCATTGCGTATTTCTCCAAGAGCCCTTGCTCGTCGCTTGCCTGGCTACTTACCTATCGTTGTACTGCTCGGTGCTGTCTGAGACCCCGGGGAGGTGATTTTGCACTCGTCTTTATTGCGCGTATCACTTGGCCTGCGCCCTTGCCGATAGGATCGGCCCATTCCCAAAATATGGAGCTTCTCGGAGCTATGTGTCAGATTCAGGGCTACACCGGTTTCCCTCTCGATAGGCAACCATTTCCAGGTTACTCGGCAACTGCGTTGGCCCTGGCACCATGCTTCGCCCTACCTCCTCCCACCCTGGAGTCGTGCTTCGTTCTACCTCCTACTTGCCTGGAGTCGTGCCCAAATTCGTGATTCATTTAATAATCACGGTTCAAGCCCTTTATTGACGGCGAAAAAACCAACATATATTTTCAGTCTCAAATACTCGATACATCCATCGGTCTGGAGATGTAATAGCCCTGTACATAATCAACCTTGATGTCTTCCAGAAAATGCATGATTTCTGCATCTTCAACATACTTGGCGATAGTTTTTTTGCCCAGTGAATGGGCGATATCATTCATCGATTTTACGATGGCCCGATCACTCGCATCATCAACCACTCCACGCACAAATAGCCCGTCGATTTTGATATAGTCGACCGGCAGGTTTTTCAGGTGCGAGAATGATGAATAACCACTACCAAAATCATCCAGTGCGAAGCGGCAGCCTTTGCTGCTCAGTCGCCTGATCACTTCGTTGGCGGCTCCAAGATCCGATACGGCGGAGGTTTCGCTGATTTCGAAGATTACTTTACGCGCGTCAAGCTGGATTTCATTGAGCAGTGTCTCTATGTCTTCGAGGACTGCTCTGTTACCAATGATCTGTCCCGACAGATTGATGGTGAACCTGCCCTGATAGCCGGCCTGCTGCAAAATGGAGAGCTTTCGTAACGCGGCATTGACAACCCAGAAGTCTATCTTGTCCATCATGTTGAAGCGCTCTGCCGTGGGTAGAAAGGTTGAAGGAAGAACAAGTCCCTGAACTGGATCATCGACGCGTAGTAGAACTTCGCTCATCAGATATTCTTCGGGTAGGTTGTCCAGCAATTCATCAAAAATCGGGCCTTCCCCCCCTCGCTTGAATTCATCCGGGATGCGCTGTAGTGGAATAATAGGTTGAGCATGTAGCAACAGTTGATCCTTGAGCAGCGCATTGTGTAGACGAGAAGACCAGCCCAGATCTTTTTCTATGTTGGTTTTGCTGTCGCTTTCGGCGAAGAAAAAGTGGCTGCGATTGCGACCCTCTCCTTTGGCGATGTGGCAGGCGATGTCAGCATGCGCGAGGATATCACTGGGTGAGGTACTATGCTGGTCCATCAGGGCAATACCGAAGGTCCCACTGACCTTGTAGGGTTTGTCCTTATAATCGAAAGTAAACTCCTCAAGCATTTGGCGGAATTCTTCAGCAACAGCTTCCGCATTTTCAGCATCCACATTACGCAGGAGGATGGCAAATTCGTCGCCACCGAGGCGTGCCAGCATATCCGATTTTCTCAAGCGCTGAGTCATTTCTCCCGAGATAGCTATCAGTAATTGATCACCTGCCACATGCCCAGCGCTATCATTGATGTGTTTAAAACGATCCAGATCCAGATATAGTACTGCGCTGGATTCTTTACTACGTTTGATGCGCTCGACTTCGAACACCAGTTGTTCTTCGAAGTATCGACGGTTATGAAGCTTGGTGACCACATCGTGGCTGGCCTGCCAGCGAAGTTCAGATTCCAGTAGTTTGCGTTCCGAAATATCGCGAAAAGCAACCACCGAGCCTTCAATTTTACCTCCGATAGCCAGTGGGTGCGCGGTACATTCAATGGGAATGGGGCGCCCCATTTTATGCCAGAACACGGTTTCACGGGCACGAACTGTTTTTCCTTCTTTATAGCTTTGCAATAAGAAACAGTTTTCATCGTCTATGGGATGGCCGTTTTCATCCGAATGATGAAAAGTGTCCAGTGCTGATTTTCCGATCAGTCGATCCTGGGCCTGGTAACCCAGTATTTGCTGACACGCTGGGTTAACAAACAGGATGAACCCTTCTGAATCAACGCCATAAACGCCTTCACCTACTGATTGAAGAATTCCGTTAAGGCGCTCGCGCTCGTTTTCTATCGCATTATGCGCGCGAACATGCCGACTCATGGCATCAATACGGGTCAGAAACAAATCCTCGCTTTCATTCTTGAACAGACATTCAACGGCACCTGCTTCGAGCGAGTGTTTGATTTCCTTGTCGAGATAGGTGCCAGTAATGATCGCCGTAGTAATGTTTGTGGTTTTGGGATTATCACGCAATTGTCTGCATAATACATCGCCCGTCTGACCGGGCATGAAGTAATCGATAATGGCAATATCGAACTTAGAAGTTATGGCTTTTTGCATCCCTTCAACCACTGACCAGGCTGTATCGGCTATATAGCCGTTGGCTGTCAGCAAGCGTTGATATTTGACCCTTACCGAACGAGAATCATCCACAAACAACACCCGGATTGGTTGTAATATATCTCCAGCTGAGTCTTTCACGCTATCTCGTTCATTCGCTTCTAGAATCAGTCGGGCCAGCACAACCGGGCTTTGCTTGTAATTCCGCCACAGTAGAAATGCGCTCTGTGGGCGTCTTTGAAGGTAACTTTGCAGCGTAACCCCCTGTTCATGATCGAGCACGAGAACAGGGATATTCTGTTTATCCAGCAGCCCTAATACTTTCGGTGCTCCGCTGGTAGTGCTATCTGACCAGCCCAGCACCGCAGCGTCGAACAGACCCAGGTCCGACGATGCTGAATCAAATCGTGACAACACGCTGTCATAATCGCTCATACTGGTAACCTGATAACCCGCCTTGATCAGCAGGTTTCCCTGGATTTGGCGAATCGTCGCGGAATCTTCAATAAGTAATATCGCAGGCAAAACTTTTTTCCTATGTTAATTTTCGCATTTTTTAATAACTCGGCAGATACTATAGTGATTTTTACGCAAAATGCAGAGATCTGATTCAGGTTATAATCCGAATCCGGGGTTAGATCACAAAATACTCTAATAATAGAATATTTTGTACTCTGGCCCGAATAATGCATCATCCTGTCCTGAACAAGGAATCCCTGCCGACAGCCAACCAGGCAACAAAGCCGAAGGTAATATCGATCTATTGACCGTTTTATATCAAAGCATCTGATCTACGGCATCCTGCTTCGCCCTACCTTCTCCCTCCCTCGAGTCGTGCCCAAATTCGTGGTTAATATGTCTTTCAGCTCATTAGGACCGATAGCTGCTGTATTTCTTTAAAGCCTCATAACGGAACTTTAGCCCCATAAAAAAAGCCCCTGACTAGCAGGGGCTTTTTAATTAGAGCTGGTTTACTCTTACTTATGAACGCCCAGCTTGTCTCTCCACCCTGGATACAGAGCATCAGCATCATGCTCAAATGATTCGAATGCACGTGCAAATTCATGATGTTCTTTGGCGTATTCAATTGGGTCTGCACCCTGCTTCCAGCAATCGTATGCCTGATGCAAAGATTTAGCACCTGCCGCAGGAGAATCGATATGACCGTAAGCGCCACCACCAGAGGTATTGATCACGTTACCATGTCCCAAGTTCTCGAAGAAGCCAGGCAGACGCAGTGCGTTCATGCCGCCTGAGATAATGGGCGTAGTTGGCTTCATACCGTACCACTTCTGGTAGTAAACAGGTCCCTGACACTCATCACGTTCAATCATATAAGCGATAATCTTGTCATCAGCAGAACCTTCCATCTTGCCATAGCCCATAGTGCCCACGTGGATACCTGAAGCACCCATCAAACGAGACATCTTGGCCAGAATATAAGCGGTATACCCACGCTTGGAAGAAGGAGAAGTCACGGCTCCATGACCGGCACGATGATAATGCAGGTATTGGCCAGGGTAGTTACGACGTGCCGTGGTTACCATGCCAGGACCACCCACATAACCATCAACCAGGAAAGCAACCTGTGAAGCATTTTCACCAAATGTCTCCAGTACAAAATCTGCACGTGCACACATTTCATGGTGATCGTCAGCCGTGATGTTGGCCGAAAATAGCTTGTTTTCGCCAGTCTCATCCTGTGCGCGCTTCATTGCATCAGCAACTAAAGGAATAACCTTCTTCATTGGGCAGAAAACCTGATTTCCCTGAGGTTCATCATTCTTGATAAAATCACCACCTAACCAGAATTGATAAGCCGCGTTGGCAAAAGGCTCAGGTCGCAGACCCAGCTTAGGCTTGATAATTGTACCCGCGATATAGCCACCATCTTTAATTGGACGACCCAGCGCACGCCACATATCAGAGATATCCATCGCAGGACCATCGAACAGGCGTAACATTTTGGGTGGCACATAGAAATCAAACATTTGGGAGTTTTTGATATCGCCCATGCCCTGATTGTTACCAATTGCCAACGTCAGGAAAGACACGATCATGGCACGACCATCAATGACATTACGATCGAACAGTTCGTTCGGGTAAGCAATCTTCATAATGCCTTTAGCTTCGTCGATTTCGTAAACCAGAGCGTCTACACCCTTGGTGAAATCATCGGTTGTTGATACTTCTACATTAGTACCAGTAGAAGATTCCGCCGCAAAGTGAGCAGCAGCTTCCAGATACCCATGACCTTCAGCAGGTTCCATGGTATATGCCACCAGGATGTGATTACCATCAGCGAGTAAATTTTCTTCGTTTAAACTCAGGTCTGAGTAACGTCCGGTTTGATCTAATAGTGCCATATTGAGCTCCTCTTTAAGTATTAAGGCATCAGCTAAAAAAACTGTGTTTTATCTGGTTGTTGAAAAACAGGCTGAGAATATAAGCCCTTATCTAAATAAAGGATATTCATAGTTTTTGATACAAGTCATAAGTAAAACCTTATACCTGTTTTGAATCAGCTCAAGTGGCAAACAAAGTTTGTCTCCTCATATTTCTATTAACCCCAGTTATCCAAAAACCGAAGGGCACCTTAAATTAGCCCTCCCTTATTCAATAAGGTCAGTTCAGCTTGATATGGTCGACCTATTCACTGTTCAAGCCTCCCAGCAGCATTTGTTAAACATGGATTTTTCACAAATGGGTGTGGATAAAATTCAATAATTGATTCAACATCCATCATTACCTTACATCATAAATTAGCGATCAACTACGGAATACTGGATTAGTTTTTTTATATTGACATCTGTAGGTAGGGTTTAAATTTCCTATACTGAAAAGACAGCTGAGAACTCATAGCGTAGAGGCAAACAGATGAACACGATAAAACTAATGCACAGGACGCCATGGCGTTCGATACCGTCAATTCTATTGATAATGATAGCGGTTCTGCTTCTCACGAACTGCAGCAAGGAGCAACCTGTCCTCGTGGGCTTTGCTGGCCAGCTCACCGGCATCCAGGCTGAACTGGGGGTTCAGGAACGTAATGGCGTGCAGTTGGCCATGGGGGAGGTCAATGCGGCGGGCGGCATTGCAGGGCGTCCTGTTGAACTGCTGGTACAGGATGACCTGGGCACGCCAGAAGGTGCCCAGGCTGCTGACCGCGCACTGATCAAGGCTGGTGTAGTCGCTATCATTGGACACCCAACCAGCAGCCAGTCACTGGCGGGGCTGGCCGTGACAAATCAAGCCGAGGTCATAATGCTAAGCCCTACCACATCGACCCCGGCACTCA
>JBNKMF010000167.1:0-6757 GCA_050292965.1 Gammaproteobacteria bacterium
GATTAGCATTCTTCCATATTTCTGTAGACCCAGAAAGAAGTACAATTTTACATATTCAGTATGGATGGGAATGAAAAAACCATATAACAAGATGCTCCTATGGAAAATTTGTTCGCTATTGCTCTCAAATTCCCACAGAGCATGGCGTTAGGGCTAGGAAAAAGAAATGCCGGAATACTCAGACATATATGTAATTTCCGACAAACGGGATAGAAAGACAATTGAAAACTTTTTACATAATTTTCTTCCCAAAAGGGAGGAAATTGCAGATGAATATGAAGTGCCGCAGTTTTCCGATAATCCGGAAATAATCTTCGAAAAAGCTGTGGAGCTCATAGCGTATTGTGAAAACAACAAAAATATAGAGCACGCCATCTATTGGAGGGCTACAGAAAATTCGAAACCAGAGCATGGAATGGTTTTTTATTTAAGTGATGGGTTTGTTATCTATGGGTTGTCAACAGATGCTGCTAATCAAGAATATGCTTCTGAGCTACTAAACGAATTAAAAGAGTATTTTGGTACTACACATGGTTATATTGGGCATGAGGCTTCACCTGATGTGGAAAATTACTCAGAGTTCTTACAACAAGAGGTGGCTCATCAGTCCTAAAACATGATAATGAGACCCGGGGGTCTCGTTTATCATTCTGTTAGCTGGTTTAAAGAGCAAATTACGTGTCATTCAATTTTTTAAATGCCATGTTTTAAAGTTCAGTTTTTTAGTGCTGTTATTTCAAAAGTGGCCTGAAGGAAAATAGTCTGTACAGTCTTTTTTTTTCAACCTTATTTACAAGTTGCGGCCTCGTTGATACTCGGGTATAAAAGTGCTGTTGGTTCATGTTCACCACTTCACTTTTGTTTCAAATCATAAAAGTTGCGGTTTGAACGTAGTCAAACCTGAAAAGTCAGTTAAAAAATGGAAAACCACGGCGGGTCAAAACAAACTATGCAATTGTGCAAGTCTTACAAAAAAGCGGTTTCATGTTCAGCTAACCAGTGGCTCAAACGGACTCGCGGCACCAGGGTGCCGCTCACGTTACCAAAGGCGGCGCGAGCCGCTTAGCCGAGCGTTAGCCGTTTAAGGGACTCTCACTATGATTGTCGTTGGTAAAACAGACAGTTTTGAACGCAAGTACATGGAAAAGTTTCGATTGTTTGCGAGCGAATTTGGTGAATTTATAAATTACGAGCATGATCGTGGTGCAAGGGATATTGGCATCCACTTAACCCACAAGCTTTCTTCCGGTAAGGAGCGCTTATCGATATCTTTATGCTGGTTTCAAATGAAAGGGATAATGTCATCGACCTTATCCAGTGCTGAATACAAAGATAAAAAAGATGTCTCAATTCAATTAAAGGTAGATCACCTGCGGTATTGGTATCTTCAAGCCATGCCCACTTACTTGGTTGTCTATGTTGAGTGTGAGGATGAATTTTTGGTAACGAATATTCAGAAGTACGTTTCAGATAACTGGGGTAGGGATATTCTCAAACTCGACCAAAAAACTGCAACAGTGCTTGTATCCAAAGAAAGCCCATTAGACAGCCAAGCATTTCGATTAATACTTGAGCAAGGCAGCATCCAAGAGTGGCAAAAGGCGCTTGGCTCCGATGAGAATGATGCCCGCCTATGCCGGAGAGACTTTGATCTTATCTGGCACTTTGGAAGCGCAGCTGAAAGAAACGTAGTGCATAGAGTAGTATTTTGGGATTGGCAAAGCAAAACACGGGGCCAGTTGTATATTCAAGAAAAGGAAGAACAGAATGACGGTGATTGGGTGACTTTGCGTGAGCATTGGCAGTACATGATGGATATTTCTCAGCTAGAGGAAGCATACCCATATCTTGAGCTGTTTGCGGATATGGATCGAGAGGATGGTCTTTCTTGGGATGCCGATTACGAGTACATGCCTACTATTATACTTGCGAACGGTGAAATGGTGCATGGCGAAGATGCTGCTGGAGAGTATTTTTATTATGAGCTAGGCGCGCGATTAAACAGTGTTGGCGAGCAAATGTTCGAATGGATTATGGATGCCAAAGAAATAGGGCTAATTGAAATTACTCAAGGTAAGAGTGAAATGATCAGTGTGGCTCCATGGCATCATCGAGATATCTGAACCGGTTAGCGGCTAACAAGGCCGTAAACTCGCACCCATATATTCGGACACCCATATATTGAAGATTGACAGCTACAATCAAAAGTCGTAGTTTTTAAACCTGATCAAATCGCAAGGAGCGCATTATGCCTAAAGCCAGGAAAACTCAGGTTTCTATTGAAGCCACCCCTTATTACCATTGTATTTCCCGCTGTGTACGCCGTGCTTTTTTGTGGCACCATAGTGCCGCTTATGGTACCAAAGGCGGCGCGAGCCGCTTAGCCGAGTGTTAGCTTTTCAACCAAACAAAACGGAGAAAAATTCAAATGAGTGTAGAGGATATCGAGTTTGAATGGGATGAAGATAAAAATAATGCAAATATATTCAAGCACGGCATTGACTTTTTGGATGCGATATATATTTGGAACGATCCCATGCGACAGGAAAGGCATGATGTTGAGCATAGCAAACCTGATGAGGATAGGTGGCAAACCATTGGTATGTCGAGATTTGGTGTACTTATGGTTGTATATACCGATAAAGTTCATTTCGAAGAAAGTGATCTAAGAATTATCTCGGCTCGCAAAGCCGAGGCCAACGAAACCAAACAATACCAAACCATGACATATTCTTTTGGAGTAAAATGATGGCTATTAAACGAGTAAAATTGTCTGACGCGAATGAAAAGAAGGGTAAAACTCGGGAATCTGTAAAGAACATGTCTGAAGATGAAATTAGAAGACGAGCAAGTACAGATCCAGATAATCCAATACTGACAGATGAACAATTAAAAGAATTTAAACCAGTAAATAAAGAGAAGAAGCAAAATGGCGAAGAAGGTTAAAGTAAAATTGTCAGAAACCAAGAATAAGGTAGGAAAGACAAATTGGGTCGCTTTAAAAAAGCAACATGGCGAAGCTAACAAAAATGTCAAGCCGACGCAAAAAACGCGCGGCTGACATTGGCGTTAAATTTAGGAACACTGATGGACGAAGAAGTTAAGCTAATAGTTCAGGCAATTGAAAGCCTGAGATCTGAACCAAGCCTGTTTAAGGATTTTATATTCCCAATTGCAAGTGCATTTTTTCTGCGATTCTCGGTGGCGCTATAGCACTTCTGTAGGCTTTAGATTTCGATGGGTATTATGAAACGAATCATATTTATAGCACTGCTTTTGTATGCAAATACGTCACTTAGCGATGTAGTCCAAGATGGTTTAACGCAAAAGTTAGTACAAGCAGCCAAAGAAAGAACATCGCATAATGTGCAATACGATGGTTCGTATTTCTCTATCTCTTATCCAAATGGGGACGTTCCAGAACATATCGGCGTATGCACTGATGTCGTAATTAGGTCGTATAGAAAGATTGGAGTAGATCTCCAAAAGGAAGTTCATGAAGATATAAAAACGAACTTCAACCTATATCCATCTAATAGAATTTGGGGGCTTAACCGCCCCGACAAGAACATTGATCATAGAAGAGTCCCGAACCTAAGAGTATTCTTTGTTAGGCATGGTGTTTCAATTCCTATCAGTAGAGATGCCGAAGATTATAAGCCTGGCGACCTCGTTACTTGGGTACTACCTGGAAATTTACCTCATATTGGTATTGTGGTTGATGAGATGTCTTCGGATGGCCAGAGGCCGCTAATTGTGCACAATATTGGTGAAGGTCCGAAAATGGAAGACATGCTTTTTGATTACAAAGTTACCGGCCATTACAGATATATTGGAAACGAAATCTAACAATTGCATAAACCTGAGCTACTTCCGTGGTGTTATTCTTGTGTTAAAAGAGCCTGGCACAAGAATAACACCACTACGGAGGCCAGGTTATGCTAAGCGTTAGACAAATCATGATTCGACAATATTCAATAGTTGTTGCAGCTATGTGTTTGACAGCTTGTGGCCCGGCGATAATAAAACGACAAACTTATCATGCTGAGCCCTACGATGCGTATCAGGATGGTGAGAGAAAAGTATTTATTGGTATTAGCGCAACACGTGAGGTTAATAGCAACCTGCCATTATTCTATTCGGATATTGAGGGTAAGCCGTATAAATTATTTGTTTTAGCACACTCCGGCTCTGATGATTCTGGAAAGCTTTCGGTTTTAAGCGCAAAGGCAATTTTTCCTGATTCGGGTACGGTCGATCTTGTGAGTGAAGATTCAAAATCCTCATGCCAGCTAGCTATATCCGAATCAAATGATACATTTAATGATTGTTACGTATTTCTCCCGTTTGGAGATATTCTCGACTTCAAACCGAATTATCAGTTCACAGTCGAAGCACAGTTTAAGTTATCTGTTAGCGACGAGATTCATACCATAACGGTGGTTATGAAAAGCGTTGAGAGTGTTGATAACGGAACTACGTTCGACGTAATGATGAGTGTATAAATGAGTATCAAATTGTTCGTGTGGGACGCTCCGCCCCACAACTAAAATGTTATGTTGAAAATATGAAAAAACATATATCAGTTTTCTTATTCTTCCTTCCATTCGTTGCTCATGCTGAGAGTTGCATATCGGATTTTAATGAAAAATTGTTATTTTCAGAAATAATTAATGGCAAGCAAATCAAGACGCCTTTTAAACACGGATACTTAATTGATGGTCAGTATGAGCCAGAATTGAAAAGGGAATATATCGATAAAGAATCTTTGTCTAAAGTACTTAAACTTCAGTACGGTCTCGCCCTATCAAGAGGCTCAGAGAAGCTTATTAAAAATGAGAGTGGAGTTACCAGTGTTATATACAGAGGACCGAGTTCTGGTTATAACACAGAGTATGTATTTAAAAATCTAGATGGTTGCTGGCATCTTGTTGAGTTTACTGACTGGTCAACATAACAAGTATAGTCAGCAGGAAAAACCTGCTCTGCGCTTTTCCTTTACTGAAGACGATGAGGCTGTAGAAAAAAGTGTGGATAACTTTTTGATGTATAAAGTGGAGCGTGGAGCTCTCTCAAATATTTTTAGCAGAGGTTGAGTAACTTGAAATTTACGTACGGACGTATTTTTAATACAAAAATTAACGATTTTCTTTTTCTACAGCTTTCTTATACGTTTAAATGACTGAATTTAAATGATAAATACTCTCGCAATTGGTAACTATAGATCTCTATTAAATTTGGTTATTCCTTTCGGGAATTTAAACGTCATCACAGGTGAAAATGCCAGTGGGAAATCAAATTTATATAAGGCGCTACGATTATTGTCTGAAACGGCACAAGGTGGTGTAATAAACTCACTAGCCAGGGAAGGAGGTCTTAATTCAACATTTTGGGCCGGGCCGGAAAACATTACCAAACGGATGCGCGGAGGAGAAGTAGAGGTTCAGGGCGCTCCGAAACAAAAAGCTGCCAGATTACGATTAGGCTTTTTATGTGACGATTTTGGTTATTCTATTTCACTAGGGTTACCACCTCCGGGAAACCTGGGGCCAACAGCATTCGCACTGGACCCTGAAATAAAACGTGAATGTATCTGGGCAGGGAATGCATATCGACCGGCAAGTTTATTAGTTGATCGGTCAGGGCCTATAATAAAGATTCGAACAGGTCGAAGCTGGGACGTTATTGCACAGCACACAAGCAATTTTGAAAGTATTTTCAGTCAGGCAGTTGACCCTGTGAAAGCACCTGAAATAGTAGCGTTGAAAGAAGAGATAAGAAGCTGGAGATTTTATGACCACTTTAGATCAGATTCGGAAGCACCAGCAAGATTACCCCAGTTGGGTACTCGCACGCCTGTGCTTCATCATGATGGAAGAGATTTAGCTGCAGCTCTCCAAACAATAATAGAGATAGGGGATGTAGTTGCACTCGAAGAGGCTATTGCAGATGCTTTTCCAGGGGCCAGTTTAAGCATTTCTGTGCAACAAGATGGTCGATTCAATGTAAATCTTCGACAAGAAGGGTTATTGAGGACATTGTCTGGATCAGAATTGTCAGATGGTACGCTGAGGTATTTACTCTGGGTCGCCGCACTTCTAACACCCAGACCACCCCCATTGATGGTGCTAAATGAACCAGAAACGAGCTTACATCCTGATTTACTACCAGCGCTTGCCAGGCTGATTATTCGGGCGTCAATGAACACTCAGGTTTGGGTTATATCGCATGCAAGTAGGTTAATTGCCGCATTAGAAAATGCGAAAGAATGCAATTCACTTCAGTTAGAGAAGTGCCTGGGTCAAACGCAGGTAGTGGGACAGGGAATGCTGGATCAACCATCATGGCAATGGCCAGACAAGAGCAAATGAAACATACACCGAGATACCACCACATATCAAATAGCTCCAGCGGGCATTTTCGCTGATATGATTGAAGGGGTTAAACGCGGACACCCATATATTGAAGATTGACAACTACAATCAAAAGTCGTAGTTTTTAAACCTGATCAAATCGCAAGGAGCGCATTATGCCTAAAGCCAGGAAAACTCAGGTTTCTATTGAAGCCACCCCTTATTACCATTGTATTTCCCGCTGTGTACCCAAAGCGCTTCTCGGGGCAGGCTCTCCGCCGTGCTTTTTTGTGTGGTAAGGATTCTCAATCCGGTCAGGATTATGACCAGTTTTTGCTCCTGCAAAACTGGCATACATTACATCCTTGTAAATAAACACAGAAGACAGTGGATTGAAAACCGAT
>JBNKMF010000168.1:0-6723 GCA_050292965.1 Gammaproteobacteria bacterium
TTACACGGACATTGAAGCCAATCTGAAAACGCCTGAGTTGAAAAAATTAGTAACAGGCAGCTTAATATAGAAGCCCTCATAAGATTCGAGCCTTCAACTCTTCGATAGATAACCACGGTTTCGACCTGTGGATCATTCTATGACAGTTAGCGCACACGATAGCCAAATCCCTCAATTTCGTTTTCTCGCCCGGCACTAAAGACGAGACCGGCTTTGTATGATGGCACTCGGCAAAGCCCTGACCTAAATCACCGTATACCTTGTGGAAGTCAAAACCACAGGCTTCACACACAAGTTTACCTGTGTCATTAAGCACAGCTGTTTTTTTCTTTTTGACAATGCCCTGGTTCCTCTCTCGGGCCTGGTGAACACGGGTTAACACGCGACCTTCTGAGGCTTCCATATCTTCGATTTCAGAAGCTTGAATTTGACCCATAGATGTGTCGACTGAATTCGTTTTAATGGCCTCAACGACCATATGCAAACGCTTGCGATCCCCGGCGAACTCCTCCCATATCTCGGCATCCAATTTGCCGGTATGGCTCATACCTTCACCAGAATATTCTGGATCAAATCGAAGAAAGTTACTTAATTTTAAACCTACACCGTTTGGGTTTCGGTATGTGGTGCCGGGCTTAGTCGGTGGTCGAATAGGCAAGTTATTAAGTGTTTCACTCAATTCGATAACAGCAGGGTGCGTTTTACTTCCCCTAGCGGCAGGCTCTTTGAAATAAAGATCAAGTGCAAGTATCAACTCGTCTCTCGTCCATGGTGGATTTCTCATCCGTACGGTCTCCTATCGATTAACTCTGATTGATTTATATAACTATTGTATAGATTAAATTATTGACACATAAGGGAGGTTTGTTTATTTTGAAGGGTAACTGGGAGGTGTAACTATAGGCACGCATTGCCGACAAGCAAATTGATTGTAACGTTGCCATAGCTAGGTCTTGCAGCATTTATATATTTTTTATTTTTTAACGGCGTCTCGTGGTGCCGGCACCATTTTTAGGCTTCAAGATCATCCATCTTGAGGCAAATGATTACCAGAGGTGGTGTAGGTCTCAATATACCTGATATCACCACGCAGAGGATAGTGTCAGCTATTCTCTGCTCCATATTTCGAGACGCTTTATAAAATCAAAGCCCTCATATTGTTAAACCAACACTCCAACTTCCGCTGATAAATCCATCAAAAATGGTGGCTTTACCTGCCTACATTAAAACTAGCCTTTAAATTTATCAAATTTCAGACCAATCGTGGTGATTCAGTCGAGCTTACGAATAGCCTTTGTTTAAAGTAGGCTAACTTGTTTTTATCAGTTAAAGTTACCCTGTAACGTTTATTGTTATGATATGCCAGGCATTCCTTCCACAATTACAGATAGTTATTTCGTAAAAAGTTTACCCATGCAAATTATTGAAGGGTCACACCTAAGAGTAGATTTTTAGGGGTTAAAATTAGATTGAAAATTGCTGATTCTGGATTAACCAGGAAACCTGCATCATATTTTTAGATTTGCCAACAGTTTCCTGGTAGCAGTCGTTCAAGAATCGTGCGAATTCGGCAAGATCCGACCATCTGAGACATTCCCTACAAGCTATAGTGATTGGCTGATCCGTTGATAAAGCGGTCATTCGCGTTGTGCAGTGCAAAAAGGCAAGTTAGTGCCATTCACTGCCGTTCGCATACACAATACGATGCGAAATTTATACGTGATAGCGGCCGTTCCGGTCTTAATGCTTGATTGAGCTAAACCTGAGGTTTTATTGTTCAGATTCTGTCCAATGGGCTAATTACAGCATTACCGCCTTTACTTAACACATGGGTATAGATCATCGTCGTCGAAACATCGCTGTGGCCAGGTAGTTCCTGCACCGTTCTGATATGAGCTACATGGACGTAGTGAATGTCGATTTTGCAGGAGCAAAAATCGCCCCGATGCGGATTCCAGCAGGTGGGTGGCGACAAATTTGACAGGATCAAATTTGAACAGCCACAGGCTGGCCCGAAGGGGGAAATACAGGGAGGTATTTCATAACTGAATGGCGTAGGGTGTGGCTTGTGACTCGTTTGATGATGCCTGCATCGCGCGCGGCTTTTCGGATCGCTTTCTGCACCACGGTTTCATGGATATGATGGCGACGAATAATACCCGTACGTGGATCCTGGCCCGGACGACTACTCGGGAACAGGTATTGCCATCGCAGTTCGAACTCTGCGTTTGGAAACTTACGGGCCAATGCCGTGGGTAGGTAAACCGAGCCATAACCAGCGGCAAGATCCCTGTCATGGACAAGCCGCACATTGTCGACCTGTTTTTTCAACTGATCAGTCAGAGATGTTGGCATGGGAACAACGCGATCCTTGTTACCCTTGCCGGCCCGGACGACGATCTGCTGATAGGAAAAATCAAGGTCGAGAATCCTCACACTGATGCATTCGGAAACGCGCATGCCGGTGCCATACATTAGTCTCAGCATCAGACTTTTCATGCCGTCAACCTGAGACAATAACCGGGTGAGTTCCTGCTGATCCCAAACAACAGGTATGCGTTTCGGTCTATTCGGGCGTGTGTAAGGACCTATATCACCCAGCGGTTTTTCCAACACTTTTGCAAAGAAGAACACGAGCGCATTGAGTGCCTGACTCTGAGTAGAACCAGATACCTTGCGTTTTAAGGCTAAATGCTCTAAAAAGGATGCAACATCGACCTCGCCAAGCGATTCAGGAATACAGGGAGTATGAAAAACAATAAAACGGTTAATCCACCCCAGATAGGACTTCTCGGTATTGATCGAATACTCTGGAATCCGCATCACCACCAAAAATCGGCGATAGAGTTGAGGGAAGGCCTTACCCAGATAATTTTTCGGATCGTCGACTACCTTATCATTCATTTCATAGGTTCGTGCCGTACTATGATCCGATTCCAACGGTTTACCACCAAAAGCCCAGTAATCCCAGTCGAAAGTACCGACCCAGTCCGATTTCAGCAATTGACCGTAGAGCAAACGCAAGGCATCGACCTTTTGCCTGAATTGCCAGGCCGATATCTGAGGTTGACGGCTCTGCGATTCAAACCAGTTCTGAAGGTCATCAGCGGAACGGTCCTTCAGACGAGTGCCCGATTGAAAGCCGATAAATTGCTCGACATGTTTTTGATACCAGGGGTGATACCGTTCTGGAATCCGAAAAACCTTGAGCAGTGCAAAAAAACGATTCCAGAAAGCCTGGACTTGAGGGTTCGGGATGGTATCTTCCATGCTTGAAAATTCCTGATAATGAGAACATTATGAGAAAACATAGCCGATTTCGCCGCATATCACAATATTCAAGCCAGCCGCATATGTCCAATATTCAAGTCGGCTGTATAATCACCTGTTATAGGGCCAAGGTACAAGGATGAATTACCAAGAATTCAAAAAGCAATTGATGCCAGAACTGGACAAGAAAATGGCTGAGATTGGATTTATTCGAAAGAAAACTAGTACACCCACATATTGGAAACTTCCGAATGAAGATGAAAGGCTAGCATGGGTTGTATGCTTAAACTTCTCGCATAGAGGTAACCCACTATTTGATGTCCTAATTACTCCATACTGGATACCTTGCCAGCACAAAGATGAACCATTTCCTCGTGGTGTTGGTTACTTAGGTCAGCTGTCTCCTGAGGGTTTTGGGCACGGGCAACATACTTGGTGGACTAAAACTTCCGAAGGAGCCCAAAAGTCGATTCAAGAAGTGGTTGATGCTTTATCCGGCCCTGGACTCGAGTGGTTTCAACAATATTCAACTCCAGAAAAGCTCTTGAAGGAAGTTCCTTCAGCAAAGCTCGCGGCAGATTTAGGGCATTATCAACAAGCTTCAGAACTCTATAGAAAGAAACTGAAATCCAGTTTCGCCCATCTGCTAATTGAGAAGAAAACCACGCATGCTACTCCTTATGAGAGTGTTAGAGATTGGGAAAAAGAGAGACACGAAAGAATAATTGAAGAGTACGGGGAGGTTTTTCTTAAGCTCGGCTCAAGTGCCACAGATTATGATCGGGAGCTTTGCATGGTTGAGTCCGAGATTCTTCAAGAAGAAAAGGATAAATATCAAAAAGATCTGGACGCTGACCCGAGATCTAGATGGTATAAAGCCCAGGTTAAGTACTGCGAAGCACGTATTGACGAGCTTAAACAAAAATTAGATGAATAAACCAGAGAAGCCTATAACAAGGCCAAGCAGCATCGCCCCTTCGGGGCTGGACCTCGCTACGCTCGGCCGCTGTTGGCGGCGTTAGATGTAAAAACAATGGCATATCCAGCGTACGAAGAAGTTGAGCTTCCCCTTTTAAAGCTTCTTTTCGAGCACGGGGGCGACCTGCGCCAAATGCGGGCTAAAGATACCTATGGGCCGTTAGCTGACCACTTTGACCTGAGCCATCATGAGCGCACTCAAACAAGAGATGACCTGCTTGGTGACGGAAGAGATGAACCAGTCTGGAATAACCGGGTTCAATGGGCTCGCAGGAAATTAAATGAATACGGCTACTTGGCCGATTCGCAACGAGGGTACTGGAAGCTTTCGCATAAAGGAGCAGAAAAAGCAAAGGGTCTGGCGACTGGGAAGCTATTTCACATCGTTTACCCAGACGAACTATCAGAAGAAATACAGGAAGGAGCGAAGAAGCGGGTAGCTGTGAACACCTATGAACGAAGTACAGGAGCACGGCAAAACTGCATAGAGCACTACGGCTATAGGTGTGCGGTCTGCGAGTTCGATTTCTTTGCCGTGTACGGGGATAGGGGGCGGCACTTCATCCACGTCCATCACATCGTGCCAATTTCGTCTATTGGCGAATCATACGTTGTAGATCCTATAGAAGATCTGAGGCCGATTTGCCCAAATTGCCATGCAATGATTCACCGGACTGATCCGCCTTGCTCAATCGAAGAGCTGAAGCAGCTTAGGAGGAACATCTAACCATGGGCTCCAGTGGACGGCAAAAAGCTTCGCTCGTTCCTCGCTACGCTTTCCGCCGCCGCTGAGCTCTACCGTTATGGGTCAAAAAAAACAGAGCCAGATAATTATGGGCGCTAATAATTCTAGAACCGATTTTTTCAACACTCTAGAAAGCTGGTTTTTTAAACAAAAAAGTCAAATAGAGAAAGAATGGAGTGATCTAATCGAGAAATATAAAGATGAAACTCATTTAGGGAAAATAGTTTATTTTCAAATGGGGCGTGCTGGTCGCTCTAGAATAGATAGCAGGGTTACAGAATATCTAGACATCCCATTTTCTTGGAACGATAGTGAATATACTTTTTATTTCAACTCTATTCATGCCGACTTAAGTACAGAAGAATTTAATAGGCAGAAATTACGCGTTCAATCAATTTTAGGTGAGCCAGATAATGTGATTGACGATTCCTGGATTGTCTTACCTAGCTGGTCAAATGGAATAATAACAATAAAATTTAGACATGTAGATACTCATGGCAATGGCTATGAGAAAGTTGAGATAGAAATAGATAGAGACTATCTTTTGAATTCAAAAGTAACACATAACACATATGAGCCCCCAGCTAGTCAATAGGCACTAAGCTATTTTTTCGTCTCACGAAGTGAGACAAAAAATACACGATTAACAAAGTCATCTACTTCGTCTGTCATGGTAGCCAGTAAGCTAGTCGCTTACAGCAAACACATATAGAGGATCTCTTATTGCGGTCTTACCGCGGCCTGTATTTTATAATCCTTTATAGGTTACAGGGTCACTACGACTGCAGGGATGCAGGAGGTAGGGAGACGCAGGAAGCCAAAGCCGAGACATTTATCGGTCAACCTTACTCTGGCACTATTCAAGGTGATTGGTTTACTCAAGACTCGAACATCCAGTTAGTTTCAGGCTCAGCTAAGGTGTAAGCAACTTTGTTAATCGTTATGTGCACGCCAATGGGGTATCTAATCAAGATGCCAGAGCCTCTGCTATTTGATGGATAAATGAACATTAAGAGTTTTTACTCAGCAATATAGCGGTCCATTTTTTTTGCCATTCAGCTATTGGGCTAGTTAGGCTTTCAGCTTACCCCATTGCGTGGCTAACCCTTTAAGAACCGTTTTTCATCAAAAACCTTCTCGTTTTTCAGCATAAAATAAACACAACGTCCCAACTTGTGTGCCAGGACCGACAGTGCTTTGGCTTTACTCATTCGGCGTTGTAGCTTCTGCAGGTACTTTTGAGCCTTTTCATTGCCTCTGAGATATAAAACGGCAGCTTCAAAGAATGCCCATTTTAGATGGGCGTTACCTATTTTGTTCCCCTGCGTACCATAACTTTTTCCGGCAGACTCAGCCTTGCATTTGACCAGGCGCGCGTAGGATGCAAACTTCTGTACCGACTCAAATCGTTCAATGCAGCCGATTTCATAAATAATTGTCAGTGCCAGGATTCGACCAATACCAGAGATACTCCTGAGTAGTTGAAAATAAACCGGATTATGTTGTTTAGCCTGTTGTTCCAGGAACCATTCGATCTGACTCAGCTCCTTCGCGTAGCAATCGAGCACAGCCATATCCAGATCAACATTCCGTTGCACCACAGGATCAGGGAAAGTCGAACGTATCTGTTTTCTGGCACCAATATTTTTCAAGTTCACTTTGTTAGGTGGTAAATTGTATTGACTGGTCGTATTGGCTACATGCGCTTTCAAGTTGGCACCATGTCGAAC
>JBNKMF010000169.1:0-6704 GCA_050292965.1 Gammaproteobacteria bacterium
ATACTCAGTCTCCTTAGGATGTGCGAGGTACGAAGCGCCCTGTTTCATAACCCGTCCGAAGGTACCTTACAGGACCTGGTGGAATGCGTTTGGGATAAACCGACGGTCAATGTCAGTCATAGCGCCCCGCGTCAGGGATCGTCACCCGCATGGGCCGGGACTAGCAGGCCCGATGGCACTGCCATAGAGCCCGCCCGGACGCCCCCGAACAACCAAAACATAAATAACTTTTAGGTTATCCAAATAGAAGGTAAGAATAATATAAAGGTTATAAAATGAACTCGCCCAAGCATAATAAACTAAATTTTGATCGACAGAATAAACTAAATATAGTACAACTTAATAAACTAATTATCGCACGGCGTAATAAACTAACAGGAGAACATAGAATTGGCCACCCCTTCAGACAAGCTCGCACAATCCCTTGAAGTTCTTCATGAACTGCAAGTACGCGACCTCGTGGCTATTCGCTCAGGCGATTTATCTCGAACTCATCTGGAGCGCCTTTGCCGGGAAGGCTTTCTCCAGAAAGTTTTTAAGGGATGGTACATTCCCTCTTCACCGCAAGACAACGCGGGAGACAGTACACCGTGGTATACGGCTTTCTGGCCTTTTTGCGCGGCTTACCTCGAACACCGGTTCGGAGGTGAGTGGTGCCTTTCACCTGAGCAATCCATTGCCCTGCATGCGGAAAACCGGACGGTTCCTACACAATTGCTGGTACGCTCTCCCAAAGGGCAGAATAACAATACGTCACTACCACACGGCACCTCGCTCTTTGAGGTAAAACTGGCCATTCCCGATAAAGCCGAACGAACCGTCAAAGAAGGACTGCAACTGATGGCACTCCCAGCGGCATTGATTGCTTGCGCCGAGGACTGTTATCGACGCTATCCCACTGATATGCGCACAGCTCTTTCCATGATCCGTGATGCCTCTGAACTCCTGGGGCCGCTTCTAGATGGAGGCCACAGTGCCAAAGCCGGGCGTATTGCCAGTGCAATGCGCAATATTGGCCGCAAAAAAATCGCGGATGAAATCATCAAAACCATGCGCAAGGCCGGTTACGACATACGGGAAAACGATCCGTTCGAGAGCCAAAGCCCGATGATCTTTTCCTCGCGGGAAATATCCCCCTACGTCAACCGCCTGCGATTGATGTGGCAGGAGATGCGCGCCCCGGTTTTAGAGCAGTTCCCCGCAGCACGAGGCCTTCCTAAAGACAAGAAAGCCTATCTGAAACAGGTAGAAGACATCTACGTTACCGATGCCTATCACTCACTATCCATAGAAGGCTACCGGGTCACCCGTGAATTAGTAGAACGAGTGCGTAGCAGAGACTGGAATCCTGACCAAGATCAAGAGGACAGGAATCAACGCGACGCACTGGCTGCTCGTGGATACTATGATGCGTTCCAGGCCGTTACCAAAAGTCTCAAAAAAATCCTGCAAGGGAAAAACCCCGGACAGATAGCGGATGACGATCATGCCACCTGGTATCGGGAGCTATTCGGTCCCAGCGTCACGGCGGGTCTTCTGCGCCCCGCCGACCTCGCCGGTTACCGTAGCGACCCCGTCTATATTCGCCGCTCCATGCATGTTCCACCAAGCCGTGAAGCGGTTCGTGATCTGATGCCGACCTTCTTCGAACTTCTCAGCGAAGAACAGGAGCCTGCCGTCCGTGTCGTACTCGGTCATTTTCTGTTCGTCTACATACACCCGTATATGGACGGCAATGGTCGCATGGGACGCTTCCTGATGAATGCGATGCTGGCCAGCGGTGGCTACCCATGGACCGTGATCCTGGTAGAACAGCGGGCCGCATACATGGCCGCACTGGAAGAGGCCAGCGTGAGACAAAATATCGAACCCTTCAGGGATTTCCTTGTGGCGCTTATAAATCACCCCATTACCGACACGACTACGGATCGCTGATGGCGTTTGTAAGAGCATGACGAATGGGATTCAGGCTCAGTACGCGAGTGCTAAGGCTGATATATTTCCATATTTATTGTAACGGTCGTGACAGCCGCATTTTTTAGTGCTCAATAACCCGTTAACTGGCTTGAGTGATAAAAGGAGCGGCATACCCTAAATATTCGCTTTGTGGAGTCCGACCAACACGCCACATGCCAGTATACCCTTCAGGTCTCTCACGTTGGTCCGCATACGTTAAAATCAGGCATCTTTTGGCACGAGACATTCCAACAGTGCATACCGGATCGGACCTACATAAGCCACTGTTTACAAAGATATTTCATCTAAAAACTGCAGGCCATACAATCTTAAACCACCCATTTGACCATCAAAATCGCCACTGTAACACCTCGGAGTTTCTAAAAGCACATGCATTTCATCTCAGTCTACACAGATTACCTGTCACTTGAGATAGATCTTCAATAAATCCTTCCATATCTGAGGCGCCACCAATTCAACCAGGCATATTTTCCTTTCAGCTATTTATTGTATGAACCTTCAAGTTGTTTAGTAGCTTTCTCCACTGCTAACCGAACAGAGGCTGTTTTTAATAATCCGAAACAATAGGCAATAGGCAAAGCTTTCTCATGCCCAGGCTCATTTTCAGCTCGAATTACAACCAAGTTACCTTTTGAAATCTCCATCTTTACTGCATCTGGTACAAATGAGTTACGGCCTTGTTGCCTGGCCTTTAAACCATCCCCCGCTCGATCAAATGTTTAACTGGCACCATCCGTTTATGTAATACAGCAAATACCACCAATTGCTGTTCATGCACAAGGTAATAGATGACATGACTGACATAAGGAAAACTGAATACATTGTCTGCAACTTCCGGTCTGGATTTTCCCATAGAGGTTTTTTCGGCTAGCAGCCGAATCGTTTGACGCAGGTCAGTAAGGTACTTCTTTGATTGGGCTGCGCCCCATTGCTTCAGCGTGTAACGGCGAATTTCAATAAGATCAGTCTGCGCATCAGATGTTAAGCGGTAGTTTGACACAGGAAATATGGACTGTCGGTTCTAAAAGTTTTTTATTACTTAATCGTGCTGCCCAGACTCCAATTCATTAAAAAAAGCATCACCATCAATCAGGTTGCCAGCCGCAATATCAGCATTAGCCTGAGCGGCTCTCGATTGTAGCAATTGCAACTTAAGAGCCTCAATACCCTCATATTCTTCAGCAGAGATCACGACGGCAACAGGCTTTCCGTTCTTGTTAATCTGAACAGGCGCCCGCTGGGCTTTTAAGAGCATGTCACCAAAATGAGTTTTAGCGTCATTGGCTGTGAGTGTAACCATCAGAATCACCGTGTAATATCATTCGATTCGTTCATATTAATCGTTTCAATCTAAATTTGCCACGTTTAGATCAAGCAAAACTAGATATCCAGTATACAAATAGAGACTCCTACAGAGTGATGCATCGAATATAGGAAGACTTCCCCTGGTTCCGCGAACGATTCCTCCCTGTATCACATCTGCCGCGCTTCGGTTATTGCCATGGGGAATTACTTTGACAGTTTACTAAAAATACTTTTTTATTCATTTTCGGAATTACGGCCTTATGGCCCAGCCTTTAAACTGTCTCCCGCTTAACCAAATGTTTAACTGGCACCATCCGTTTATGCAGTACACCAAATACGTATCCACAGGGCCTTTTAAGATCCAGGCTGCTTTTGAGAGGTATTGTTCTAGCTGGGATAGCGTTAGTTTTTCTTTTTCCATTCTTTAAATACAATTATTGTTTTTTAACATTTCATCAACCAGATCCCATGGCAATCTACTACCAGCCTCTTTCATTTGATCAAAAGCCTTAACAGCCTGTTCCTTAGTAATCAATTGATGACCAAGCAGCTCTTCCATTAGCCAGACTGTTCCTTTGACTTCGACATTTTCAATCTTAGCTGCTTTTCTTAATGCCTTATCTCCTGTTAACAAGGCGCAGGCTTCCTGCATCGCTGCTGCAAGTGCTAAACAATCATTTCGACTTGGTCCGTTATAGCAAGTATTTAAAGCAATGGATTTCTGCAATGTCTGGGGTGAAAGCTCAAGCATTTTAAGACCTAAACTCAGTAGCTCAGGATGATCATCTTCCAGCTCATCGTAGTACAGGATATCTGGAACTAAAAACTGATAAGGCAACCTGAACATGACATCTGTCAGTCCACAGTCCTCCATATCGATTATAACGTTTGCATCACTGATAAGTACTAGCACCCGCTAGCTCCAATTTACTTTCCTTGCGGAAATTCCTTAACGATAATCCCATTAGCTCAGCTGCCTTAGACTCTCCAATGTATTCTTCGGCCAATGCCCTGTACAGCAATCGATAAAACAGGTAAGTTTTTTCAACAGGATAAGGTGCCCCTGGTTCCTTTTTACGCCACCCTCTTTTACTAAACTCAATAAAAATACTCTGCCGTAAGCTTTCTGAAATAACGCCACACTGGAAAGCCCTGTTAATAATCCCAGACATACTTAAACCATATTCTTCCTTCAGAATATGGAGCTCATTCATGTTGAGAGCATTTCTATGATCCCCCATCACTTCAATTACAGCAGAACGGGGCAAAAGAAAAGCTCCTGCAAAAAGATTACAAGCCTTTTCTTCATCCATATCAGCTGACAAACGACCATTCAACACCAAATGCCCCAGTTCATGAGCTAAAGTAAATCTTTGCCTGTCTCCACACCAGCTATCTGATACCACTACTACAGGCTTCGCACCCAGCTCCCCAGCCAGACCATCAAATTTTTGCTCTGCATCAACCGAGCTCAAAATCACCAGGATACCTCTGGATTCCAGCTCATCTATTAAATCAGAAATTGGATTTAATCCCAGGTCCCAGGCTCTCCGCATCTTTACAGAGATCCGTTCAATTTCTTCTTCGGAGTTAATCTTGTCTGGTAATGATTCAGGTAATTGAAAGTCTGGAATAGGTTGGCGTGGGTACAATTGTAAAAGCTCTTCCCATCGCTCTGCTTGCTCATATACATCTGCGGTGATTTTATTAAGTAGTGACTTGGGAGTATTCGAGCGCTTTCTGTACTCAATACCCTTAATATCTATAGATACAGGACGTAAAAAATATTCAGCCCTAACACCGAGCGCTCTGGACATCTGGATTAGCTGACTCGAATTTGGGATGAGCTGGTCTTTTTCGTACTTGCTTACCGCAGTATGACTGATGCCAAGTCGATCACCCAAATCGCGTAGACTTAATCCGGAGGCCTTTCTTGCTCGATGCAATCTTTCTCCAATCATAGCAGCCTCCTTAGGTTTACAAATTTAAATAATAATTCAATATTGTAAACCTGAGGCTGAAATTTGTCTATGCAGCTCATCGGCAGAATTACTGGCCCCGCCAGTAAAACCCGAATCAAGCCCCAGCGTAGATTCTGGTATTTCTGTCCTGATCAAACGTAGGAGATCAGGGTTGTATCTTTCAAAGATACAACCTTGCAGGCATGGTGACACCCAAGCGTCAGCGAACCCGACAAATTTATCAGGAGTAAATTTGAATAGCCAAAGGCTGGCCCGAAGGGTGAAACCCAGGGATGGGTATAATAACGATAGGTGCATAACGGGTCGGACCTACATAAGCCACTGTTTACAAAGATATTTCATACAAAAACTGTAGGTTATTCAGGCTTAAACCGTCCATTTGACCATCAAAATGCCCCCTGTAACGCCCGGAGTTTATCGAAGCGGGTAATTCTGGGGACACAATACTTATCTATCTTTAGTTTTTAAAAAGGGACGCCGTTCCTTGCTGAAATATTTACTGCCCCAATATAAACCGGGCTTTCAAAACGTTTAACAACTCAAAAGAGTTAAGGTATTCAATACCGAACTGAGCACAAATATTCGGAATCTTGACCCTCTTTGATTCTGACCCAACCAATGTCTCATGCGTAACAATAACTGAGCTTAATGCTCCGGCTTTTGCAATTAACCAGGGATCAGCTCCGGCTAGAAACTGATCTCTACTGGCTGGCTGGTAATCTCCATCGGCTACAAATTGAACGATCCCAGTATAGAGTTCCTGAGTTTCATCATCTGTGACTGGAAGAAATTGACTCTCGCGGTCCTTAACCCAACTTGATAACTCATCGCCGTAACTATTTAACTCATAAAATATCGGTTGAACGCTATTGACCAGATTGTTTTGATATTGGATATCAAGCCACTGCCAATATCCTGGGCAGATTTCCATGCCATAGTAGAGATTTTTTGCTTCTATATAGGTATTTGCATCCAGCAGATATTTCAAACGCCCAACTCCTTAGCAAATGTTTTTATTTTATCCGGTTTAATGTTCAGTAGACGGCCTGCATCGCGTAACAAAATCTTTCCACTCAACGCTTCTCTCGCTACCGCTCTGGCAAAGCGGGTACTTAACTGGGATTTTTTGGAAACATAATATGTTGGGCCTCCATCACTCTTGTTCTGCTTCTTCCAGGCTTCTTCCTGTGCCTGAATAAAATCGCGATAGGTCTGCAGGTCAATCTTCCCTAACGTCAATGCCCGGCGAGCGATCACCCAGGAGCTAACATGAAAATGCGCCCTTAGCTCTGCGATATTCTCCGTCCAGACATTAAGATCCTCACGCCATAATTGTTCAAACTCTTCAGAAGGCACTAAAAACTCAGCAGCTACCTGGTTACACAGTATTTCTTCCTGACGTTTGTTGGATGGGTCGCCATCGGAAATACCTGTAACACC
>JBNKMF010000170.1:0-6654 GCA_050292965.1 Gammaproteobacteria bacterium
TTGTGGAAGACCAGCGTGATAATCAGTTGCTACTGAGCAGATTAATGGAATCTGTTGGTTTTAAGGTCAGGATAGTCGAGAACGGTGAGCAGGGTGTGCAACTGTTTGAGAGCTGGCATCCACACTTCATCTGGATGGATAGACGCATGCCCGTGATGGATGGCATTGAAGCCACACGACGTATCCGCGAAATGCCCCACGGCAAGGAGGTTAAGATTGCTGCAGTGACTGCCTCGGCGTTTTACGAAGAGCGGGACGAAATGCTCGCTAGTGGCATGGATGACTATGTGCGCAAGCCCTACCGATCGGACGAGATATACGGTTGCCTGTCAAGACAGCTAGGCGTGAAATATATTTATGAGAGCGCTGTGGAATCAAACGTAATAGAACCGGAAATATCGTTAGCTTCGCAGATGTTGAATAGCCTGCCTGAAGCGCTGCGCAATGAGTTCGTTGAAGTGCTGGAAAGCCTGGAGTCTGAGCGCATTGAGGCGGTCATCCAGCAGGTTTCGAAGTACGATGAAGATTTACAGAGCAAATTGACCCAGCTCGCCAGGAACTTTGAGTACAGTACCATATTGAGTGCATTGCAAAACAGTGAATGAGTATTTATTAAGGAAAACTTTATAGACCTGTCAAAGGTTATCAAATCAGGTTTTGCTTAATAAATTGTAATAGTCTCCCCGACTGTTATTGGAAATGTTCGATGGAATTATGTCTTGCGCCTTCAACGGCCAAAATCTGTAAGAGTAGTGCCACAGCAGCGGCACCTACTGAATGACCTATTACAAAAATCTTATGCTCAGGAGTTCGTTCTAGAATCCAGTCCAGAGCGCAGCCAGGATCTTCAGTAAAGCGAGGTAATGAATAGAAACTAACGCGATCGCCACGCCCATGATTGCGTGCATCGTAAACTAGCACATCCATTCCTGCCTTATGAAATGGCTGTACCAGGGGGAGCATCATCTAAGCGTTGCCTCCCCAGCCATGCACCACGATCAGGGTTGAGTGACTATTAGCAGCGGGAATAAACCAGGAAAACAGTTACTTGTTTTTAACCGAGTTAATGTATTGCTGAGTAAAAGCCATACCCAGTTGTTCGGGTGTCGATTTTTCAATGATGCCGGGTGTGCGATATACCCAGTGCAGGATGACTGGGAAGGATAGTGACAGGCAAACTATAGCCACAAATATCGTCAGGAAAAGGTACATCGCTAGCGAGAAACAGATAAGGTTTATGGCTGTATTATACCTTTAGTTCCCCATTACTTTCCGTACAGCTAGATTAGTAATAAGGGTTAATTCATAGCCTGCAATGGATCGCAATGATGCTGATTATTTATAAATAAATTGATTAGTTATCATGTCATATAATTATTTATAAATTATTAAATACATTATTGAATTTATACTTAATAATTTCAAATAGTTATAAATTAATTAATAAATTTATTGTGATTTGGTAAGACATAATGTTAATGTTGAAACTTAGATAAACTAAGTTTATGAGGTGAATACATAATATTTGACGAATAAAAGCAATATTTAAGTATGCATGGATGTTAAAAATAGGGGCGACTATTTTTAGAAAAGAATGCGAATTTACTAAATAATCTAGAAAAACCGGTATTTAGGTGGAATCTAGTCTCCCCGAGGGAAATTAAAAAGTGAAGTAAGAAATAAATAAATCCACGCGGGGGGATTAAGAATTATGAAATCAAGAAAAGTAGGAGTACTACTCGGTGCTCTAGTCACAGCTACACTCTCAATAACTCAATTAACAGCAGATGATGGGCTTTTTGGCAAGTCATTCGGGGGGGATAAATGTCTGGTAGAAGCTGCCAGGGTATATCTGGATTGTGCGGCAAAGGGATCATCCAAAGGCGCGGTAAAAGCTGTTGATCTGATAGGCGCCTGGATCAGTGGTGGTGCGCCGAAAGAGAAAAATTTTGAGTATAAAGGTATCGATGGCGATGATTACAATGGTAATTTCGAAAACGATATCTTACCGCTGTTTACCTCGGCCGGTATCTGGTTTGAAGGTGCACGCTCCTGCGCCAGCTGCCATTTTGAAAATAGCGAAAATTCCTACCATGAAATGGATCTCACCACCTATGAAGGTCTCATGAAAGGGGGGGATGTGGTATCCAAACCGCCAGGCGTACCTTTATTTGGACAGGGTAACCATGGTGCCAGTTTTGACTGGAGCCACTCAAAGCTAAGAGCTCGCTTACGTAATAACCGCATGCCTCCAGGCTGGCCGGAAGATCTCACCGAAACTAATCGTGATGGCCCTTGCATGAAGGTGTCGCATGGTGCCGCAGAGGTCGTTAAGAATGGAGACAACCCAACCTATGGCTGTGATTTAAATGCCTTAGGCCTGCTGGAAGCCTGGGTGGAAGCTGGCGCACCTAAGACTACGAAGTTTAAATTTGGTGGATCCGAAGTATCCTTTACCAAGTCAGTCCTGCCACTGTTTACCACGCATGGCATCTGGTTCAAGGGTTCAGCTGCCTGCTCTTCCTGTCATTTTAATAACTCTGAGCATTCATACCACGAAATGAATCTGAGCAGTTACGAAGGTATTATGCAGGGTGGAGATGTGGCTTCAAAACCACCAGGTGTACCCCTACTGGGCCAGTCAAAAATCGGTGCCAGGGACTTTAACTGGGGTAAGTCGAAATTGAAGGCGCGCTTGCGTAATAACAGAATGCCACCCGGTTCAGTTTTTGATATTACGGAAGAAAATCGTGATGGCCCGGTCGTATTGAGAGGCAGACGAATTAAATAATGTCATCAGCTATAAAAAATAACCCGGCAACTCAAATTGTCGGGTTATTGCTTTTGCTGCTCTGCTGTCTGCGTGAGACCCATGCAGATGTGTCAGAGCAATGGACCTATCAACTGGATGAGCCCATCCATCTGTCGCCTTTGATCACAAGCCAGGCAATTATCGTCAGTACCGCGAAAGGACGAGTATTTGCCCTTGATATTGATACTGGCACATTAAAATGGTCACTGGATAAAAAAGAGCGCTTCTGGGATCGTTCGTTACTGGCAGATGAAAGCAGACTTTATGTGGGCAGATCAGGTGGTCTGTTGCAGGCCTACTCACTCGCTACGGGTACGCTGCTGTGGTCGATCGATATAGCGGTCAATGTACAGGTCAGGCCGTTACGGGTAGGAGATATTCTAAATATTCCCACGACTCATGTGGGTGCAGACATAACATCAATGCCAGAGAACAAGGCAAAATTATTGGCAGTTGATCGAAGCAATGGTGACATACTCTGGTCACGCAGTACCTCCAATTACGCCTTGCAAAGACCCGCCTATAACGGAAAGGCTGTCTTTGTTGCGGGCAGTTATTACGATCCTTCTATCGAAGTTGAAGAAGGTGGGCCTATGCGTGTTAGTAGCTATAGTCCAGACGGGAAGTTGTTGTGGGAATACCAGGGACTGGATGGATTTACCAAGTCGATTTATGCCAATGAAAACGTGGTCGCCTATGTCGGCTATCAGGATTATATCAATGCACTTAATGTTCATGATGGAACTCCGAGGTGGCGTCACGATACAGGTAACTGGACTCCTTCACTAATAGGCAATCAAGGGATCATTTACTATGGCTCGGCGACAACTTTTGTATATGCGGCAGAATCCGACGATGGACACATACTGTGGAAATTTAATATCGGAGGAGGCTCTTTTAATTACCTGCTGGGTGAACCTGTAATCAGTGATGAGCGAATTTATTTCCTGACGCAAAAAGGAGATATTTATGCGCTCGATCTGCAAACTGGTGAAAAGATATGGATGGAGTCCACAAAAGTTGATGCAAGAACAGGTTTATCGGTTAATGGGAACCTGTTAGCAACAGGTAGTATTGATGGAAGTGTTCGTGTTTACCGGCTGCAGTAATTAAAAATCAGGGCAAGATGGAGGTATCTTGGGTCAGACCTCGCATTGTTACATTCGATGTATAACGATGGACAGGTACAAAATAAGTTCTCCTACATTTGATCGATATTTAGCAGTATAATGAAACACGCCTATCAATTGAAAAGGAAACTAATCTCAAGCTATTCAGCTACGGCTTCAGTTATCACACAGTGATATTAAGACGAAATTGCGGAATCATAATGCTATGAATCAAAAAGAGTTAACCGACTCTTTTCTGGCCATCAAGAAGGAACTGCTTTCTTTTGTGTTCCGTCTTATTTCACAGCGTCAGGATGCGGAAGATATCGTGCAGGAGACCTATCTTCGAGTACATGAGAAAATAGATTCATTCAAAGGGCAATCATCATTCAAGACCTGGGTGTTTTCCATTGCGTTGAACCTGTCTAGAAACCAGTTGAGTAAGCAGAAACGCTGGGAAGAAAATAGTCAGGATTATGGTGCCATGCTACATAGTCATTCGCCAGAGCACTGGGTGGAGTTTCGCGCAGTATTTGATGCAACACCCACACGACAATACGAAATCAGTGAACATATCGCTTACTGCCTGAATTGCATCAATAAAACACTCCCACTCGAACAGCAGATATGTCTGCTGCTTAAAGAGCTGTATGAATTCAAGATCGATGAAATCATCAATATCACCGGGCTTACTCTGGGCAAGGTTAAGCATGCTATCGCCGATGCACGCCGAGATATGATTCGGATTTTTGATTCGCGCTGTTCTTTTATATCAAAACAGGGTGTATGTGATCAGTGCACTGCACTCAAAGGTATTTTGAACCCGGAACAGGATGCACATATTGAAGCAAAAAAAATAGCAATGGTCAGGCATGGAGACTCGCAAGACAGAGAATACCTGCTGAATTTACGCCTGCAACTGGCTCGATCCATCGACCCTCTTAACAGCCCTAATTCCCTGCTGAATACTTATATGCTGGAAAAGTGTGAGCAGTGGGTTGCTGAGGGTAAACAAAGAAATGTGCTGAAAACCCGTCCGAAATCTACGACTCATTTGTCTAAATAATATTACTAACAAAAAGTAGAGTCATACTATGGCAGATAGCGCATTACAAACTGTAGAGCAATACCAGCAATTACTTGGCAGCGGCAGCGATGCCTGGACTGATTTAATAACCGAAGATGTCAGCTTTGTCGGGCCTGTAATGCGGGTACAGGGAAAGCATGAACTGGTTGAACTAAACAGGAGTTTTTTGGGATTTATGAAGGGATACGAACCAATTTCAAGATTTGATCAGGGAGTTATGGCCTTGCTGGAGGGTGTATTCACGCTACAGGCACCGAGCGGAAAGATCATACAGCTTCAAATGGCCGAAGTTTATGAAGTAGAGCAAAGAAAAATTCGCTGTATTCGAATCTATTACGATGCCGAAGAATTTCGTAAGGAGTTTTCCTGATAGAAGTACAGATGTATGACACACTGGTTATATCCAGCCAATACAAAATTTTATGATGTATTTGGGGCCATGGACGAAAAACAAACCTGGTGGCCAATGCATAGTCAGGTCGAGTCTGATGATAAGATTTTTATTTATCTCGCGGCACCCTACAAACAGATTGGATTCGTATGCGAGGTGACCGATACAGGCATCGAAGAGGCAGAGGTGATAGAAAAAATCCAGCCTTTCATAAAAGGAGTAAAAAAACCAGGGGATAAACAAAAGCATTTCATGCAACTGCGCCTGGAAATGATTATTCCTCCTGGGCCTGATAACCCGCTCGCGCTGGCACATCTAAAGCAGCATGGGCTGAGTGGAATGTTAATGGGTGCGCGTCGACTGGAAAACAACCCTGTGTTACTGGAATACATACTGAGGGTATATCATGAGCTATGAACTGGCTGAAAAAAAACTGTTGATGGAATCGGGTGTAGAGCAATCAACGATGATGTCATCTCCCTGTCTTCGCTATAACGGTGCATTTATCGGCATGATGTTTAGTAAAGGTGAGGGACTAATTATAAAGGTGTCTCCCGAACGCGTGAATGAATTGATAGATGCTGGTGAAGGTACAGAATTCAGCTTCACCAAAAAACGTTTTAAGGAGTGGGTAATTATTCCGCTAGAATTTGAAGAGGATTATGAGCGCTACCTTTATGAAGCGCTGGAATATGCCAGGCGAAAATAACCCTATACGGTTTCAAAGCTAAGTTTCTAATAATTGAAGACAGGCACCAATTGAAAAGAAAATTATTCTTAAGCTATTCAGTTACGGCTTCATTAAAAGAGAGTGGTATTAAGTCGAAATTCCTGATTTTGCACAACAAACCAGGTTAGCCTCAGGTGATGTATTAAGCTATTCAGCAACTGTTCAATATATGGGTGTCCGGTTTCTGTCTATGACCGCTACCTTTATGAAGCGCTGGAATATGCCAGGCGAAAATAACCCTGTGCGGTTTCAAAGCCAAGTTTCTAATAATTGAAGACAGCCACCAATTGAAAAGAAAATTATTCTTAAGCTATTCAGTTACGGCTTCAGTTAAAAGAGAGTGGTATTAAGTCGAAATTACTGATTTTGCACAATAAACCAGGTTGGCCTCAGGTGATGTATTAAGCTATTCAGCAACTGTTCAATATATGGGTGTCCGGTTTCTGGTCTTCGCCCGAGTTCACGGGTGTGTTTCAATTGATGAAAGCGGACAAATTGTCGTATCCAGGTGAGGTATGACTGCTC
>JBNKMF010000171.1:0-6605 GCA_050292965.1 Gammaproteobacteria bacterium
TGGAAAAACATTACGCGGGTCAGGAATTTGTGAAGGTTTTACCTTACGAAGAAAACCCCGCTCTGGATGGTGGCTTTTTAGACGCTACAGTTTGTAACGACACCAACCGTGCGGATGTACATGTGTTTGGCCAAAAAGGTCATTTGCAAGTGACCGTGGTCCTGGATAATCTAGGTAAGGGTGCCAGCGGCGCTGCGGTTCAGAATATGAATATCGTTATGGGTATTGATGAAAAGACGGGACTTCAGAGCTAAGTTCCTTCCCTCACATTTTGAAAAACATTAAAGACTGGTGAACGAATCACCGGTCTTTTTTCATCTGATAGCGGGGCTGCGGGTCAGGTCTTTTGAAGTAAAGGGGATGTAATCGCTTTCAAATCTGGCACCTGCCCGGAATATTGTTTCACACGCCTTTGCTTTCTTCGCTTCGTAGTATCTTTCTAAAAGGCGTGCGAGTTACTTCTTTTCAACAGCTGAAAGAAGTTTCCACAAAATTGACAGGATCAATTTTGAACACCCCTGCTGGCCCGAAGAGCGGAGGACAAGAAGCCCAGAATAACGACACCCCAGTTAAGAGAACTGCGGCTTCCCTAAATTTAAGCCATTAGAAATGCTTAAATCGAGCCTGACCCTATCGATCTGCTATGGAATCTCTATCAAGCTTAAAGCCATTAATGAGGCTGAATGAAGTTCTTATTTCATATCGAGGCAAAAGACAAGACCCCAGAGATTTTTCATATTGTCCATTTTGATCTAGGCCAAAAATTCTAAAAACTCTCTTATCATGACTCTGTCACTTTTGAAATATAATGATCTAGAAGGTATTTGCGGAGTAATCCAATTTCTAATTAAGAACGTTCCTCAGTCTATTCGAACAACATACTGATTCAAATACGACTGAATACCTTTACACTTCTCTTAAAGCTAACTTGATCGCCCTAACTATGGGCTTATATCTCATACTCGTTTGCCGACCAGATGGAACTTGCAGCAAGCCCCCAAACTTTTTCGATATTTCTCTATATTTTTTACGCTTTAATCCAGGAAGCTCTCCTATGATACTAGACATCAAACTCTCAGAAATTTCGGTCTTAAACTTCGACCTTCCATATGAGAGCGCTTCAACGAAAAGAGTATAGTAATCATATAGTAGCGCAGGATTTACGACCTTAACCAAACCTCGAAGGAACTGACTTCCAACCACCACTCCTGATCCCAGCTCCAGGGTTGGACTCTTGAATGTATCAACTGCGGACTCAACAGCTGGTGACAGCATATAAGGTGTAGATTTCGCAGACCACAATAGATCGCCAGATGTGACACTTGTAAAGGAATGGCTAAGCTGAAGCTTTTCTAAGATGCTCTTCGAGTAGTGAGATCCAGAAATAACTTCATTATCTCTTAAGATCATTAAGATAGGTTGTAGCCAGGAACTATGTTTAACCCCCATACCGACAGCTAAAGATCTAAAAACCCCATCCTCAGAAATTAACATCGCATCACGTTCACGAGCTAATAAAATTGTATCGTTAGGCCCTAAACCAATATATCTCTGGAGACTGGCTTGCTGTTCGGTAACAACTGCTGGTCCCAACACCGGCACAACCTCACAATGATTATCTATGAAATCCAACATATCGTTAAGAAAGCAACCACGCGCATCCAAGTGCTCTTGAGGTATTTCCTGGTAATGCAGATTTCCATCTATTTCTGAAGCCACTCCAGATGGCTTTAGTTTGCTATGAACCTGAATAATCCCTAGAAGTTGCTCTTTGATAGAAGCCGCCACCAATGGCTTCCCAAAAACTCTCAAGCTTTCATTTAATAATCCCAGCCTCTTCAACTCTATAAGTGTAGTAAGATCAAGGACAAACAAACTGGAGCCTTGCGTAATTTGATACTTTATTTTTTCTCGTTCCTCGTGCGTCCCAGTACATACAAAGTAATTATATTTCCTATATGGCCATTCCAAAATCAAGGTAACAATATCCGTCCCTAATGCATCAGATAACATTTGGACTGGAAGCTTGCTTTCTTCATAAACACTGAACACATGATCAACATGTTGTGATCGTCTTTTTAACGAATCTAGTATTTGCGAAAAGTCAAAATCTTGACCTGTTTTTTTAACATTAACGCTCCAGACTGGGCCTACTGGAGAAGCACTATTCGCAACCACACTTTGCGCAATTGACGACGCAAAAATATACATGCTGTCAATACCGACAATCTTCCATTGTTTCGATCCCATACCAACATCAATATAGATCTCATCACCCACCTTTTTTCCTAGTAGGCCTTTTGCTAACTCGGACTCATCAGAAACACACTCAGCCCATCCAACTCCGTGTAAACTTCTTGGCTCAACAACCACATTCTTAGATTCACCCTCCGACTCCATGTTAATAACGACACCAGGGAAAACCTCATCTAGCGCCTTAAACTTTTCGATGTCCTTAACAAGTAACATTAGCAAAAGGAAATGCCCCGCCAATTCTGAGTCGCCAGGTTTTGCACGAAATAATCTATATAATCTAAAAAGAGCCTGATCTTGATAACCAAATTCCATTTCATACTTGGCTATCTCTATCTCATTCTGTTCAACAATTGGTTCAAATGAAGGAATACTCTTCAGGTATTCTTTCAGTTCAGAAATTTTATTCTTACGATATAGTGTCGCTACAAAACCTGCTGCAACATATGAATCTAATGGATTAGCAGTCAATTCACTGGTCAGAATGTCTTCCAACCTATCAACATCACCCATGGCTCGAGCAAGATTTGCCTCTATACGCATAAATGAAGAGGAAGCTCTAATATCGGGAGGGAGTTGTTTCAAAAAAGTTGCTGCTTTAGCGCGTTGATCCGACTTAATTAGAGAATCAAGATAACGTTTAGAAAGGTAATCATCCGAAGGGAACTCAATGAGCTTTTGGTATAACTCTGAAGCATCGAAATATAGTTCAAAATCATACAATAGATCAGCAATTTGAATTATAGCAGCTGATGAAGCTCGATCTGGGAGGTTATTACATTCTTGCAGTAACTGGTCACGCTCCTTATATTCTCCATACTCGTCCAATATACGAATATAAAATGCAAGTAGGGACGGGTAGTTTTTTATTCTTGATATGTTCTCCCTTGCCAACTCCATTGCCGCTGCCTTTTCATCACTATTCCAAAGAGAACACAATTCCATTCCAAAGAGTTCATCTTTTTCACGATCACTGAGCTCTTTGGATTTTAATTGATCAGCTATCAGATTCACCCAGTTATTATCACCACTATTCGAGGCAATTTCTCCTAGCGCGAAAAGAAGTGGTTTTTCTAATTTAGCTAGCTTTTCATCGGTAAGCCCATGAATGGACTCGATATCTCCAGTAGCTTTTAAATCCCTAACCCTATACCAGATCAAAGCATCTTCATCTGGGTATATTGAGAATGCATAATTTAGTACTTCATCTTTAAGCCCCAAATCTCCAATCAGCTCAGCTGCAACAGCGAGGTTATGGGCAAGCTCCACAAATACACGCTTACTTTGAATGCCTCTTAGAAGAGATAAAAAATCACCGAACGAGTCAACAGTCGCTGCTAAAGATTCTCGCTGTTCAGTTCGTAGTTGTTTGTAATGCGATTTTACCGTATCAGCTGTCGCCCAAGATAATACAGACGCAAGCATCGCCCGCTTAGCATCAAGTGAGGACTCATCTTGTTGGAATGCTTCTTTTGCAAGTAAGTACGAGGCTTCAAATTCGCCTTTGGAACTTTCTATAGACGACTGAATTAATAGAATTGATTTATCTTTCTTTAATTCTTCAGGAACAGAGTCCCAGTTAAAATCGATTTTCAATAGATCTTTTGCATTTATATGTAAGGCCCATATTATTCCACTATTTGGATAATTAGATATCGCTTCATCAGTTTCTTGGAGTGCAATTTCAAAGTCCCCCAAAAGCAAATGAGCTCTTACTCTGTTGGCTACAGCTTTTTCTTCATGCCTGGCAAAGTTGTACGCCACTAAATACTGTTCAGCTGCCTCTTGTATTCGATCATGAAATAGCAAGCATGCGCCTTGGTTGGTGTGCCATCGAAAGCGGGTGTAGTTATCGGATTCCTCGACTTCTTCTTCAATGAGATCAAGCAATGATTTTGCGTCAACTATTTGCCCGCTATTTATCAAGTCTCTCGACTTATCCAGCTGTTTAGCGAGGAGCCTATGTAACTCATTTCCTTTTGATGTAGGTAAATTCTCAGTGTGTAGATTAAGTAATTGATCTAGCTTTTGTGCTATTCCAGTAGTTTGAGAAAGAACTTGCCTCGTATCCTTGCTGGCTTCTTCCTGTCTAAAAGCAATGCTATTAAAGCCGTCATCCAATACCTTAGAATGCCTTATCTGTTCATCATGAACTTCTTTAACTATCTGATTCGTCTCTTCGATTTGACGATAGTTAATAATGTCTTGCAGGACATCATGCGATTTCATGCTGTTTAATATCAAACCAAAGAATTCCTCCAGCTCTTCTCTAAACCCTGAATCAGATAAGAATATTGCATTTACTGGCAAGGCCTGAGTCACAGAATCTAAATCAGGATGCAAGCTCCTTGTTAGATACTTTAGTATTTCAGGACAAACATGACTCTCAATGAATTCTTCATTGAAGAATGATTCCGATTTATCGCCATATTTTTTCTGAAACTTCCGGAAAGAGTGGTCTATGGATCCTTGAAGCGCGTTTCTTATTGCATTTTCGTTGTCTTTAGCTTCAGCCGCACCTGCGAGCTTCTCCCATAGCCATCCAACGGCAACACCAACAGCTAATTCGATCACCATTAGACTAATCCATATCCTGTTAAGTGGTGTTGTATATAACCATTCTTAACTGAAATGTTTGTGTTTTTGGGAGTTTGCAGCAACGAGGTTTCCAAAGTAGTTATTCTGATTTTCTCAGAATAGTACATGGAAATCTTTTGGGACACCCACTTTTTGAAGCTTTCTAGAGATTTCAAGCTTTGCATGAAATCTCTAGTTATTAAATCCCCATCCAGGCCCTCGGCAAAAGTACAGTCAAATCGGGGTAATTTCGCACAACTGCATGGACGCAGGAGGTAGGGCAACACAGGAGTCAAGGGCAAAACCCGGGTCAGAGAGCAGTACTTTCTTATATTAGCGGATATTGCTCTCTGACCCGGATTTTTCCTATTAGTGTGCACTAATTCCGTTAAACCGGGAGAGGTTCAAACTGTCCCAAATTACTTCGTGAGGCAAAAGACCTGACCTCACCACCCAGTGCATCCGACAACTGCCGGAAGCGAAGTTGATGTGATTGTCAGGTTTTCTGATCAATCGGAATTACTCCGGCATCTTAGCCACTGCAACCAGGCTATCACTCAAGGCCCTTGAAACCGCTGAGCGTCGTCGATGTGGCATATATAAGAGTGAAAATGACCGTGAGCGTCCGCGTAACTCCGGCAGCACTTCCACCAGTGAACCTCGCTCTATATATTTCTGTGCTATAAACTCAAATGTCTGGCAGATGCCCATACCCTGCTCAGCCAGAGAAACGACACCAAGTACATCATCAGTTACCTGAATCCGACTCTGCGGCTGCCAATCCACCTCTTCGTCACCATCACGCAGTAGCCAGGGTGTGGCCCGGCCGGTACTGGGCATCAGAAAGGTCAGGCATTGATGATCGTTTAGCTCGTGGCGATTTACTGGGGAGCCGACACGTTTCAGGTAATCTGGCGAAGCCACCAGACACAGGAGAGCGTCTTCCAGCTTGCGGCCTACCAGTCCGCTGTCTGGGAGCGGCCCCAGACGAATGGCCAGATCAAAGCCTTCCGCATTCAGGTCGACGTTGCGATTAGCGATGTTTAATTCAACCTGTACATCCGGGTGTGCCTCGCAAAATGACCGCAACAGTCGGGGCAGTCGGTAATGGCCATAGGTTGTTGGTACGCTCAACCGAACCCGACCAACCAACGAGCCTTCCTGACCCTGAATATCGCGTTCGGCATCATTAATCAGGTCAAAAGCGATACGTGTCTGCTCCAGGTATTCCTGACCTGCATCGGTCAGACGCAAACGGCGTGTAGTGCGGCGTACCAGTTGGCAACCCAGACGAGTTTCCAACCGCGTGACTGCCCGACTCAACACCGAAGCTGTCGTCGACAGCACCACCGCCGCCGCGCTAAACGAGCCTTGTTCCATGACCACGAGAAACGCCTCTACGTCCGGTAAGTGATCGAATTGACGCGCCACTTTATCCTCCTGAGAACAAATGCTTATTAGTATTGATAGTTTATCACCAAAGACGGCATGAATACACTGAGCTTCGTTTACAACAGTGAGGAACAAATCATGAACACAACTGAGAAAACCATTCTTTTTGTCTTGACCAGTCACGCCACCAAGGGTGCTTCCGGCGGCGAGCCAACCGGCTATTACCTATCTGAAGTGACTCACCCGCTGGCGCAACTGGAGAAAGCCGGCATAGACGTGGAATTTGCCTCGATTGCAGGTGGCGAGCCACCAGTGGACGGGCTTGATATGGATGATCCGCTCAATGCCCGCTACTGGAATGACGATAAATTCCGTGTCGCGAT
>JBNKMF010000172.1:0-6595 GCA_050292965.1 Gammaproteobacteria bacterium
TGGGGATGGTTTGCTGCCAGCGTAGTGCTGGCAACCAGCCTGCGGTTTTTGCTGCAGATCTGGGCGCATGGTCTGGCACCGGCGAGCCATACTGCCGTATTGCTCACCCTTGAGCCGGTCTGGGTTGCCTTGCTCGCAGCCGGATGGTTTGGGGAAAACATGTCCGTGATGCAGATGCTTGGCTGCCTGCTGATTTTTGCAGCGGTGTTGCTAACCCGGTTTCGTGAATTGATCAGCTTACTGCGAGGGAATTAACACTGTTGCCCTTATCAAACCATACCTGTCGTTATGAGCGTTCGGGAGATTCAGTTTTGCCTTGAGCATCTGGGGGGCCACTCGCCTAATCACAGCCCCCCTATTTACTCATACAGGATCTTTAAAACACCGCTTACATCTTGCCATAACTATGTCCGGCATAACCATATACTGTCGTGTTAAGCCTGTTGTTGGCACCCGCTTCCCATGTGACGGTGTCGTTATTAAAAGAATCGCCCTCTTCTCGTCGTATACACTTCCATTCAATGGCTGTATTTGCGGGTAGCTTACTGATAACACCAGTCCATACAGGTGCTGTTGGGCCAGGCAGGCTCGTATCGCTACGCATGATGTAGTCATAGTAAATATTGGGGTCGAGCTTAACAGCCTGAGCCGGGTTCCAGTTCCCTAACTCAGCAAGGTTACCTGTAACATAGATGCTTTGACCAAAGCTGGTAAAACCTCTATCACAGATAAAGTTCACCGATGTTGTTGGGTGAGTAACTGTCTTGAGTCTAAAGTAAAAGGATTTTGGTGTACTGACAGCCATCTTGTCTGTTTTTGCCAGCACCAGATTCTCACCGGCATTATACCAACCACTGCTAGCGGCATTGAATTCTGCCTCAGAATTCTTTTCAGGCAATGCCTGGCCATCAAGCGTAACAGATGTTGCATAAGCATTCTTCACCACCAGTTTGACGATGTTTGCACGATTCATGACTGCACCAGGATAAGGCGTGGTAACGCTCTCCATTCCCTGCTGATTAATCGCAGAATCAATCGAGATGTTTACTATGTTGCCCGTCTGCTGCTGGGAGATACTGGTTGTGCGGTACTCATATAAAGGACGCCCCTGATCGGTATAGTTTAGCGTCAAGCCATTATCCTCATACAGCGTGAAAGCCGAGGGGGTTTCGTCGGCATACACGTTTACGATGAGTTCATCATGCCGAGAACCATTCCTGCGATCACCGTACGCATCTTTTGTATGCTCATCCACATACATTTGAGGCAGTATCGCCCCTGCCCTGACAAAAGCAGGTAATCGAAAAATACCATCCCGATAGGTGGGTATGTTTATGACAGTCTCCCCTTTACTATCAACCCACTCCTGAGAATAGTAGTTAACCCATTGGCCTGCGGGCAGGTAAACATTGCGCTCGTACTCGCCATGCTTTGCCACCATGCCAACAAGAATATCTCGGCCAATTAATTTTTCGTTACCCACCAGTCTCAAACCAGGATCGTTCTGGTAGTAGAACAAGGGTGGCGGAATCAAGGGTTCACCATCGAGGTAGGCCCGATATGCCAGTGAATAATAATACGGCAGTAACTCATAGCGCTGGCGAATATTGGCAAGATTACTCTGCTTTTTCCCCACGTGATCAGGCGCGGTTTCGTAACAGGAAGGCTGTCTATTACCGATATTGCTGGCACAGCTAGGGTTGTTATCAGGGGTATTAAACTCATTGTCAGTATGAGGACGCACTGGCACATCAAACCAGCTTGCATTGGCAAACCACTGCGTGAATAACTCATCCTGATAAGCAGTATAAAAAGGTCCAGGGATATTCTTATTGCCGGGCATCACTTCTCGGCGGAAGCCTCCGACATCCGAGCCATAGTAGTCAATACCCGAGAATGACATTTGCATCTGGGCGTTGGCATGACTGGCTAATAACTCCAGTCTGGAACCAATATCTCCTGACCACATGGCCGTACCATAGCGTTGGGTTCCAGCAGCTCCTGAACGGGTTACAATAAAAGGCCTGGGATTGGTAATACCTAAATCATCCATTGTTCCTTGCATGGATACATAACCATCCCAGATCGATTTATTCCACAACAGGTTATGTAGATTATGAATATCTGGGTGTTGATTCTTGAGTCCATCAACAGTGGTTTCCACACCTTCGTAGCAAGCTCCCGCATCAAACGTTTCAGGCTCTCCCAGATCGGTCCAGTGGGCATTGATACCTTTTTTTACCAGATTTGGGTAGCGTCGATTATCGTGCAACCATTGTCCAGCCACAGGATCAGACCAGTCGATCATACGCCCTTTGCCCCAAAAACCGGTCACAGTATCGTTTAACAACTGATTGCCTGGATCGCAGTTACCATTGGTACGCTTATAGGCTGTTAGTTCTGACGGCATTTCGCTAAAGGTATCGACCGTATTGGCCAGATAAGATTCTTCGATCGCAGTAAGTCGAATACCATCATCAGCGTAAGCCTTTATTTTGGCCGATGGATTATCAAAGAAATAGGGGTAGGTAATCGTTTTTCCACACTCCTTCCATTCGCCCAAAAGGCAATTTTGCTGATCCTGCTCATCCTGATTCTCATCCCAGTTGAGCCGTCCCATATTGCTTTTAGAAGCATCCTGAGTAGCTATGCCGCCGAACCAGTTAAGATCGAGTACAAAGCCATCTAACGGAAATTCATCCTGGCGAAGACCCGCTATTAGCGTATCTATTTCATCCCAATTGTCATAACCAAATTCAGAAACCCACAAACCAAAAGATTTGCGCGGTGGCACCGGTGGGGTTCCGGTAAGCTGCATAAAGTCGGCGCGCAGATCAGGCAAATCTCTGCCAGTCATAAAATACAGACGCAATTGATCGCCGTACATTCTGGCCTGCCACCAGTTCTTGGTAAAATCCCACTTCTGCCAATAAACATTGTCCATGAACAGGGCATAATTGAGATTATCAGGACCTACCGCATAGTAAACGGGGATTTGAACATTACCAACCATTCCCCCATTGTCTATGCCTTCAAAGCCATTACCAAGAGGCTGGTTATCTTTGTAACTTCCCTCCCTTGCGCCCCCCTGACTAATACGATCGCCATCGGCTTTTCCCAACGCAACCTGGCTCAGGTTTTGACCGAGCCCATAAATATTTTGAATTTTGCCCGGTTCGATATCTATACCTTTCAATCCCTGATCCAGGTTAACTGGGCAAACCGTGGTTAAGCGCTCATTTGCTTTCATTTTGTCGATGAACCTGACGCATATCTGATTATTATTTTTGACAATCTCAAGTTTCATCGCAGAGGTTTCGATGATGTTGCCGTCTGTAGATAGGCTAGAAGGGCCAGAGTAATCATTTTTCATCACCATGGGTGATGTATACAGAGGTTTATAAGTTGACGGTTGTTTGCTTCGCACTGAGAACTCTAAATGCGCCAGATCATCATCTAGCATCTCAACAACTAAATATTGTGTATCTGTATTGAATATTGTTCGGAAAACACTTGCGCTAGCAGAGCTGTGCACCGCTAGTAATAAACTCAGTGAAAGGATTATTTTGAAAAATTTATTCATCGGTAAAATCTCCGTATTTGCCGCTTATAAAGAAAATCAGGAATGGAAAGATATTTTCAGATACTAACCAGGCTAGTAACAACAGCCATACTGTTAATTCGATCTAGCCGCTGCGCTGCCCCTTCTCAGAAGCAAGGATAGTAGTCTGACCCGTTAAAGAAAAAATAAACTGATTGCGCCAATCGGCGGATGAAAGGTATAAAGCTACGTCGGGTTGAAAATCAAGATCAGTGACAGAATGCAGTTGCTTAGGCATTTCGACTCTCCTTGTTGACGAAGTCAGACAATCATAAAAGGCCTGCCCCCATATTTCAAGCTGAGAATTCGATCCACCATTGCGTTAACGCTGCAACTAAAGAGGTAGACCCATTCGCTCCTTGAATCCATGTACTTACCGCTACCTATAACTGGACAAAAATTACCTTTAATGGCAGCAATAGAAAAATCCAAATTGAACGACGCAACTAGAGCGACAACATAGAACAATTGTAATAGCTAAGATTTGCAAGATCAGGTGGTCAGGGTTTACTGCTTTCCAGTAGTTGAATGCTTTTTACATAATACCTTTTTTTCCTAAGCACTGTTTCTACTCTAACTCTGTCCCCAGGTTTCAGGTTAATTAAAAGCTCAGGGCTTTTATCTGCTCGGGTGACTGCAACCGTTGGTGACAGAGGTAACTGAAGATCATTAACGTTTATGAACTTTCTATTTATTTCGTAAATAATCCCCCCCGTCTTATAGGCATAGACCTGAGAACTGATCAACACGTAACTTGATATTATTGCCAGAAAAAATAAATGCCTTTTTTTCATTTTAGTAACTCCAGCCATGAAAATCGGCCTGTGGGTATATTGGGTAATGCGACAACCTTTGTCGGCTTGTCAGCAGTGAAAGAAATGTCTTCAATAAATCCTGGTTCGGGCAGATAGCCGTCTTGTTTGGTGGCAGCAGGTACTTTGTCATCGACCATATCTGATTCATCGACGACTCCGTCTTTGTTGTAGTCGGTTACTACTTCGAGTGGAGAACCTCCGGTCGCCATATCGACGGCGTATCGCCAGCCATAGCCTCCACCCGAACAAGGATCGACTTGCGATATAAAGCTGTTAAAAAACACAACATCCCCGCGTGCGATTGAATTGGTAACGGCCCGTTCACCAGTATCTGGCAGATCAAACCACCACCCCCAAACCTTGGAATACTCTACGGCGTTACGAGAAATAAACCGGGCTCCATTGTTTGTAGTGACTTTCTGCTCTACCAGTGAAGCGCGGCTAAGTGGTGAAGCGCTGGAGGCAATATTCGTCCCCTTATCCCAAACACCGTAAAAAGACTGGGTGCCTTTAGAGGTTTTATCACCGTTCACGAGATATTGTCCGGTACCGAAATAAACCATAAGGTTAGGTGCATTGGAGTTGCTTTCAAACGGGATCGTAGGATGTCTTGTGATAATCGGTTTTGCTGTAATCGGTTGTCCTGATGCTGTTTTAAACAGAGGCTCTGGTGTTTGAGCGCTCCCAAAAGCTACCCCCCACCGGGAGGTAGAGGGGGCGGATAAATCGAAAGCCCACATATTCCCCTCAAGATCGCCGGCATAGACACGATCGACGGTGCCGTTGTTATCTGTGTCGACAAGTGCCGGGGAAGCCAGGCCATTGCGGTTTTCGGCAGAGCCTGCGCCAGTGGAGATCTCGATAAAGTCCCCATTGTCCCAGCCATCCATTCCTTTCTCGATATCGACAATAAACAGCTTTGCTTTGCCGTCTCCGGAATCATTGTACCCGCTACCAAAGATTGCCACCCATCTACCATTGTTAGCCAGGGCGATCACTGGTCGGCTATAAGTGTAGCCAAGATTTGGAGCATCACTACTTGTGAATTCCCACATCACGATTTCATTGGCTTTGAGCTCGCTGAAATTCGATGGGTCGGTGATATCCAGTGCATACAAGCCTCGTCCTCCACCTCTCAGAGCTCCAACCAGAACGGTGTGCCATTCGTCGCCGAAGTATATATCGGAGATGGTGGGGGTCATGTCGACATACCAGTTATGCTGATAATCTCCTTCAGTTAGGTAGTGGTATCCCATGTGGCTCGCGGATGAGCTCAGGATATTGGGAGCATAGGCAAGGACTTCTTTTCCATTGGTTTCTTTAAATACGTGAAGAAATCCGTCGTTGGCACCGACATAGACCATTTTATCTCTGGAAGCGGTGGACTGCTTGAAATTAGAATATCTTGATCCACTGGTTGACGGAAATGGTTCAACATCCGGCCAGCTCAGTCCAGCCTGACCGACGAAAACAGGACTGGAGTTTACAATATCACCCAATAAGGACTTGCGGGATCCGAACGCTTTGTTTTCATAGGTTTTGTCGCCGCGCAGGTATTCCAGACGAAGCCTACCGTAAACAGCTTTACCCTTTGCGCCTAGACGATCGGTGAGTAAATCATTCTGCATTTGTTCGCTTAATTTATTGGTGTCCCATCTAAAAGGCACACCTTGCGAGCCATTATAGGTAATTATTTGGCGAGGATTGGCTGAAAGATCCCTTGTATCCAGCTCAGTTTCCGCGCGCCATTTGGGTTCGCTAGCCAGGGTGCCCAGGTTAGTGTCCACAATAGGGTAGGCCGCGAGGCTGCCTTGCCAGTTATCCGGGTTGAATTGTGCTATATAGACAATTGAATCAGTCGTCAGTTTGCCCGAGTTGAAGGCTACTGCTGAGGCGATCGTGGTACGGATGGAAATATCTTCAAGAGCATCGGTTAACGCGCTTACAAATTCTTCGGGGCTCTGAGCACTAAGATATTTACCGCGCCCGTTGTAGGCCGCATGCCACATGTCGTCCACTTTCTGACGATCACCTGAAGTGGCATCGGGCCACTCGAATTCGGAATCTAAAGGGTCATCTTTCAGAGGATTCAGTGTGCCTTTTAAACCAAAAGCGAGTGAATAGGTAACGAGATGCTGATGTGTAGCCTTATCCACTTTTGACTGCGGCACCTTATTAT
>JBNKMF010000173.1:0-6546 GCA_050292965.1 Gammaproteobacteria bacterium
CCGACAACGTAGGATGCGGATGCACCGTCAAGCCAATATCCGCCGCATTCGATCCCATCTCTATCGCATGCGCCATTTCAGCAATCAACTCACCCGCATTGGCACCGACAATGCCCGCACCAATCAGACGATCATTACTCTCATCAAAGAGTAACTTGGTCATGCCCTCATCACGCGCAATAGATAAGGCTCGACCACTGGCCGCCCAGGGGAATACCCCCTTGCCATACTTGATACCTTTCTGTTTAGCCTCAATCTCGGTCACACCCACCCAGGCTACCTCAGGGTCGGTATAGGCAACCGATGGAATCACCCGTGCATCGAAATGACTGGGTAGACCTGCAGCCGCTTCGGCAGCAGTCTTGCCTTCGTGTACGGCTTTATGCGCCAGCATCGGTTGCCCTATGATATCGCCTATCGCATAGATATGAGGCTGAGTGGTATGCATCTGCGTATCTACCACCTGCACAAAGCCGCGCTCGTCGACTGCGACACCCGCATTTTCTGCTGCGATTTTCTTGCCGTTTGGCGTACGACCCACTGCTACCAGAATACGATCATAGGTTTGTGGTTTATCCGGCGCATTCTTGCCATCAAAAGTGACCGTCAATCCTTTATCACCAGCTTCCACAGCCGTTACGCGAGTTTCCAGCCAGATATTGTCATAGCGTTTTTTGATGCGATTAAAGAGTGGCTTAACCACATCCTTATCGGCACCTGCGACAATATTGTCCAGCATCTCTACCACAGTAATCTTTGTGCCCAGGGCAGAGTAAACTGTCGCCATTTCCAGACCAATGATGCCACCACCAATCACCAGCATGCTCTTGGGTACCTCTTCTAACGCCAGCGCACCCGTTGAATCAAGTACTCGAGGATCATCCGGGATAAACGGCAGGCTGACCGCTTCCGATCCGGCGGCTATCACGGCATGATCAAACTTAACGATGGTCTTTTTACCATCGGCAGCGGTCACAACCACATGATGCGGATCGAGAAATTCACCGACACCTTTGACGACTTCAACCTTACGCTGCTTAGCCAGCCCCATCAGTCCGCCAGTCAGACGTTTGACCACACTATCTTTCCAGCTGCGCAGCTTATCGATATCGACTTTAGGCTTACCAAAAGTGATACCGTGCTCTGCCATGTCTTCGGCCTCATCCAGCACCTTGGCTGCATGTAACAGGGCCTTGGAGGGGATACAGCCAATATTCAGACAGACACCACCCAGACTATCCCAGCGTTCGATCAATACGGTTTTCATGCCAAGATCGGCTGAGCGGAATGCTGCGGTATAACCGCCAGGGCCTGCACCCAGTACCAGCATCTGACAAACCACATCTGCACTACCCGAATGACTGGCTGCATCCGGAGTGGCGACTGGCTCATCAGCAGCAGTCGGGGTAGCTTCTGCTGAAGCGGCTTCAAGCTGCATTGTACAGATCACACTGCCTTCTTTAACCTTATCGCCCGCCCCGATCTTCATCTCTACTATGGTGCCAGAGTGAGAAGAAGGGATATCCATCGAAGCCTTGTCCGATTCCAGCGTGATTAAAGCATCTTCTTCGGCAACTGTATCACCCGCTGCGACCAGCACTTCAATGACATCTACTGCGTCGAAATCCCCTATATCAGGGACCTTGATTTCTATAATATTACTCATTCTTTCTCTCCAGTAACCGGTTAAAGAATTAAATTGCGCAAATCCGACAGGATGAACGCTATATAACTAACAAAACGTGCTGCGTAGGCGCCATCGATCACTCGATGATCATATGACACCGCCAATGGCTGGATCAATCTATCGACGATCTCTCCATTGATACGCATCAATCGGGGTTGCGAGCGTGTAAGCCCCAGTATGCCAACCTCGGGAGCATTGACTATCGGGGTAAAATTGGTTCCACCAATACCACCCAGACTGGAGATAGAGAAACAGCCACCCTGCATATCGGCTGCTTTCAACTGCCCTTCTCTGGCTCGTTTTGAAACCTCGCCCAGTTCACGCGCAAGCTCAAACACACCTTTTTTATCTACCTCACGAATAACGGGAACCACCAGTCCGTCGGGAGTATCCACCGCGATACCGATGTTAAAGTATTTACGCATGATCAGGTTTTCATGTGCATCATCCATGGCGGCATTAAATTTTGGATATTCCTTCAGAGCAGCAACCACTGCCTTCATGACAAATACCAGCGGCGTTATACCAAGGCCCATGGCTTTGGCCCTGTCTTTGATAGACTGGCGATAGGCTTCCAGGTCGGTGATATCCGATTCGTCAAAATGCGTTACCTGCGGTACGTTCAACCAGGACTTATGTAAATGCGCCGCCGAAAGCTTGTTGATTCGACTCATTGCCACGGTTTCTACTTCACCAAACTTTGACCAGTCGGGTTGACTGATCAGCGGTATACCCATAGATGATTCAGATGCAGTAGCCTTGCCTGAAGCTGATGCTGGGGCTGCGGCTGACAGTCCTCCTGTCTTGGCAAAATTCTTTACATCGTTTTCGGTGATTCGACCATTTCTTCCTGTGCCAGTGACTCTGGATATATCCACAGCACGTTCACGGGCGATACGGCGTACTGATGGACTGGCATGTGCGCGTCTAAAAGAGGCCGCATCTTCAACCGATCTTGCTGCGGGTACACGCTGTGGCGTATTAGAACTTTTCTCCGCTGATGGGCTGCTATCTGCAGCAGCCGCTCGGGCAACACCAGCCTCTCCTTCCAGTATCAGGATCATACTGCCCTGAGAGACCTGATCACCAACCTTTACCTTTACCTCTTTAACAACACCGCTTTTTGGCGACGGGATATCCATAGAAGCCTTATCCGACTCTAGCGTAATCAGTGCATCATCCACCCTGATGTGATCTCCTGCCTGCACCAGCACTTCGATCACATCGACTTTGCTAAAATCACCAATATCGGGCACAACCACATCTTCCAGCACGGTACCACTGGGTGAAGGCGAATCGGCTGCAGCGATGGAGAATCTGATATGGGCATCATCGACAGCGACATTGACACTGGGTTCATCAACACTGCCCAGCAGTAGAATCAAGCTGCCTTTAGAAACCGAATCACCAACCTTGAGTTTGATTTCTTTTACCACACCACCTTCTGGTGCCGGGATATCCATAGAAGCCTTATCCGACTCCAGTGTAATCAATGCATCATCAATGCTGACGGTATCGCCTTCTTTAACCAGTACTTCTATAACTTCGACATCGGAAAAATCACCGATATCGGGAACAAGAATTTCTTTATTCATTTTTGACTCCTACTCGGTGAATCAGGCGTGTAAAGGATTAGCTTTTTCGGCATCAATACCGTACTTCTGCATCGCATCCAGCACGGTTTGATAACTGATTCTGTATTTCGCTTTACTGTTTTTCTGCTCGTCTGCCAGTGCCTTCAGCGCGGTAATAACCACGTAGTAACGATCCACCTCAAAATGATGCCTTAGTGCCGACCTGCTATCTGATCGACCAAAGCCATCGGTGCCCAGCACAAAGTAATCACCCGGTACAAACGCTCGAATCTGCTCAGCGAAGTTTTTCATGTAATCTGTCGCGGCAATGACCGGGCCTTCGCTATTTTGCAGGCATCGTTCCACCCAGGACTGTCTGGGTCTTTGATCAGGATGTAACAGGTTCCAGCGTTCACATTCCTGACCGTCTCGCGCCAGTTCGTTAAAGCTGGTTGCCGACCAGATATCTGCATCGACATTCCAGTCTTCCTTTAATAAATCAGCGGCGGCAATCACTTCGCGCAAAATGGAGCCACAGCCCATTAACTGCACTCTATGCTTTAGATTAGCGGATGCATTTTTAAACTTGTACAGTCCTTTGATAATTCCATCCTGTGAACCTTCAGGCATGGCTGGCTGGCTGTAGTTTTCATTCAGAGTGGTAATGTAGTAAAAAACATTCTCTCCTTTTTCATACATGCGCTTGAGGCCATCATGAAAAATAACCGCCAGCTCATAGGCAAAGGTAGGATCGTAAGAGACACAGCTTGGTATAAAGTTAGCAAACAGTTGACTATGTCCATCCTGATGCTGCAGCCCTTCACCATTCAATGTGGTACGACCTGAAGTACCGCCAACCAGGAAGCCACGGGCCAGCATGTCACCAGCCGCCCAGGCCAGATCACCCACCCGCTGGAATCCAAACATGGAGTAGAAAATATACACAGGAATCGTCATCACACCATTATTGGCGTATGAGGTTGCAGCAGCGATCCATGAAGACATCGCGCCATCTTCATTGATACCTTCCTGCAACAGCTGGCCACTGGAAGACTCTTTGTAGGGCATGATGTCTTCCGCATCCATCGGCTTGTATTTCTGCCCATCGGGAGCATAGATACCTACCTGACGGAACATACCTTCCATACCAAAGGTACGCGCTTCATCAGGAACAATCGGTACCAGACGTGGACCAATATCCTTGTTACGCGCCACGGCAACCATCAAGCGAACCATAGCCATGGTAGTCGACATAGTCCTGTTGCCCGAGTCCTTCAGCAAGGTCTCGAACAGTGACAGATCGGGAATAGTCAGGGTTTCAAATTCTGTGGCACGGCTGGGCAGATACCCGCCCAGAGCCTGACGACGCTGGTGCAGGTATTTCATTTCCGCGGAATCTGCAGGTGGTCGATAAAACCCGGCCGACTCCACCGTGCTATCATCCACTGGAATCTGAAAACGATCGCGAATCTTTTTCAATTGATCGGCACTAAGTTTTTTCTGTGAGTGACTGATGTTCTGGCCTTCACCCGCTTCACCCATGCCATAGCCCTTAACGGTATGCGCAAGTATGACCGTTGGGCGACCCTCAGTTTGCGAGGCCCGACTATAAGCCGCGAACAGCTTCTCCTGATCATGACCACCGCGAATCAAATCATAATAGATTTCATCATCGGTCATATCAGCGACCATTTCTCTTAGCTCAGGATACTTGCCGAAGAAGTTTTCACGTACATAAGCACCACCCTTGTTCTTGAAGTTCTGGTACTCACCATCCACACATTCCATCATACGTTGATGCAGTAGACAGTTAGTATCACGTGCCAGCAGACGATCCCAGCCTGAACCCCACAGCACCTTGATCACCTGCCAGCCAGCACCCTTAAAGTTGCCTTCCAGCTCCTGCACAATCTTGCCATTACCACGCACCGGACCATCCAGCCGCTGCAGGTTACAGTTGACCACAAAGACCAGATTATCCAGGCTCTCACGCGATGCAAGCGAGATCGCACCCTGCGATTGAGGCTCATCCATTTCACCGTCACCCAGAAATGCCCACACCTTACGACCTTCGGTATGCTTATCGGCTTTTTTGGTCAGCCCACGATTTTCCAGATACTTCAAAAAACGCGCCTGATAGATCGCCATGATAGGACCAAGGCCCATGGATACGGTAGAGAACTGCCAGAAGTCTGGCATTAGATAAGGATGAGGATAAGACGACAGCCCTTTGCCACCGGCTTCAACACGGAAGTTTTCCAGTTGCTCATCATTGATGCGGCCTTCCAGAAAGGCCCTTGCATAGGTGCCTGGAGCAGTATGTCCCTGCACGAAGATCATATCTGCACCATTTGGGTGATTAGGACCTTTCCAGAAATGGTTATAGCCGACTTCATACATAATTGCCGAAGACTGGAAACTGGCTATATGCCCGCCCGGCTCGGCGGGCTTACGGTTGGCATTCACCACCATTGCTGTCGCATTCCAGCGCAGTGCGCGTAAGATTTTGCGCTCCGTTTCCAGATCACCGGGATAAGGCGGCTGGTTTTCCAGCGGAATAGTATTTACGTACGGGGTGTGTACGGTATCTGGTGGTTCGACACCTGCCTGAAAGGCTTTATGGATGGTTTTGCGTAACAGATACTGTGCACGCTCACTGCCGTCTCGCTCAACGACAACATCAATAGCTTCTTCCCACTCAGAGGTTTCCTGGGGATCCAGGTCCTGAATTATATTACTCATGTCTTCTCCAACAATGCTTAGCCTGGAGATGGACAAACTTATGCTTGCTTACGACCGTAAATCCGCTTGCTGACATGTGAGCTCAGTTTATTCACCCCCGGGAAATGGGATCACCATATCCGGCTGGTTAATAGTGGACTTTGGTTAGTCCTTATATTCCTCTGACGTATTCTTATTGTACTGTCGAGTTTATTTTTGCTCGCATACTATCAACAATTTAACATACATCCATAATTAAAAGTTATTAAGCTTATTTACCTATGGATTAATATGCTTATTAGCTTTATGCAATAGTTGCTATTTGAAATTTAACTCAGCAATGCTAGGCCAGCACTGAGTACCCGATTTAATCCCGTTAAAAGCTCAGTTTCGACATCTGGCTAATGCCGGGATTACATACCAGGATTAAATGAATCAATGGGATTATTTTTTCGATCAGATATTACTGGCTCATGGTCAATTACCATAAGCCACTGAAGGCAACCAGGTCACAAGTTGAGGAAATGCAAACACCAGTCCTAGCCCGATCAGTTGCAATACAAT
>JBNKMF010000174.1:0-6365 GCA_050292965.1 Gammaproteobacteria bacterium
AACCGGGATTTCATTTTTTGATTTTAAACCACTCTAATCATTTATTCGTATAATTATTAAATTATTTTTCAACCCTGTAATTATTTCTTCCTATTTTAATCCTGTATTATTTTTCCTAATCCCCTGATTAACGCCTCCAGATTACACTTAGAAGCAAGAAAGGTTTGATTATTGTTCTCTAAATCGTTCCCCTTCCTTGCTCTTCAGTGTACTGGATAAGCGTTTTACAATATTTTCAGATTAACTAACAAACATTAATCATCATTAGGGTTTGAATTTCTAAGCAATAACTTATAGTTCTCAGCCCAGAAGTTTCTATGTAACTCAAGAGAGTGGTCATCTGAAACACTACCAATCTCTGGCTGGCCACCAATGTTTGATGTATTTACAGCCACATAACCGTCATCGTTAGGATTTGAATTTCTGAGCAATAACTTATAGTTGTCATTCCAGAAATTTCTATGCCTGGCGAGGTCGTGGCTTTTAGATTCGTTTCCAACCGCAGGCTGGCTACCAACTCTTCCACTATTTGAAGGAACATAACTTTCGTCCATAGGGTTAGAGTTTCTAAGTAGTAACTTATAGTTCGCGTCCCAGAAATCGTCTCCTGCGAAAGCGGTTCCAGATAACGACAGGGTTAAGATAATTGCAGTAGTTGTTAATGTTTTCATTTTTGTATCTCCAGTAGTTGATTAATTGAAGCATTTTGATAAATGCTTGATTAATACATTGCAACCCCTGTGCCAAAAACAAAATAAATTTAATTCTCCTTTATTATCATACACTTAAAGTACTTATCCGATTTTATTAAACGTCATTGCATTCTTTTCATATATAACGAAACGTTACATTTTTTTATACATATAAGAATCTTTTTTCTACGCCCCCTTTAGTGATGATAATAAATTTACTAATAAATGATCAGATTTGATTAATCTATTGAACGATGCACATCTATACAGAAGAATGCTAAGAACTAGAATTGAGAATATTTTTTATTTAGGAATTAAGCCTGCTCAAAACTTAAAACGAATTTAGTGCCTATGTTTGAATCACTTTGAATATCTACACTGCCACCGTGCTCATCCACTACACGTTTAACAAGACCTAAACCAAGCCCTGTACCTTTAGGTTTTGTCGTATAGAAAGGTTCAAAAGCCCTTTCCAGAGTCTCTCTATCCATGATATCCCCTGAATTTGAGATTTCAAAAATAAATTTTTTGCCTATATTTTTAAACGCTGTTTTTATTTCCCCACCACTGGGACTTGCTTCAATTGCATTCTTTATCAGGTTTAGCAAAACCTGATGAAATTGAGCTTTATCGACGCACATCTTTTTTGAATCGACACTACTCTGATGGTCTATTTTTATATTCTTCTGTTTAAGAACTGGCCCTTGCTGATTTATAATTTGCTGGAACAGGAGCTCCAGATCAATTGGCTGCTCAGATATCTTTACGGGTCTTACATAATCCAAAGTTTCAGACAGTAGACTGTCCAATCGGTCAACCTCACCCAGTACCAGGTTTACACGCTTAACTTCTCTTTCAGTCAAATTTTCTGAACCCTTTAGACCTGACAGCGCTAGCTTTATTGATGACATGGGGTTATGCATTTCGTGAGCAAGCACTGAAGCTGTTTGTCCAATCATCGCCAGTCTAGATTTATGCAGATTTTCTTTATAAGCATCATCCAGCTCCGCTGTACATTCAGCCAGTTTATTTTCCATAAACCGATCATTAAGCCTACTGATAACTCGAATCGAAAAATAACCCCATAAAAGAAGCAAGGAAAAGATTATGCTAATGACTACATACATATGTACTGACATATCATGTGTATACTCCCTCAGCAATTGCTGGTTTCGTATCACTGCTAATAGCCACTGTTTATTCTGACCTGGCTCAACAGGTTGATACCAGATCAGCAAACTATAATTATTTTTTTCTTTAATTACTGCATAGCCATTACGCTTAAAGTCAGGATAACTTGTATCTCCTGCCAATAAACTCTCGTGAAGAGGTATCGGAGTGTTAGAATTTACTCCACTATCAAAAACCACAGTCTCATTAGTCTTATCTATAAGCAGCGTTCTAAACCCTAGAGCTTTATAAGCAGTTATGCTTTTATTTAAATCACTATCTGGATTATTTATTTCTGTTTTGAATGACGAACCAATTTTCTTATTAAGCTCGTTTGCTACTTTTTTATTCTGACCTGACTCGTATTCAAGTAACTGAGAGTCAATATATTGAACCACGTATACTGAACCTATGAGTCCTGTTACAAGGACAACTATTCCCGCTAAAGCGACAATAATCCATGTGCGCTGATTGGCTTTTGGCATTGAAGCATTATCGTGTGCATGCATAGGGTTTTATTCTTTGAATTGAGCTTAAATGAATTCGAGTTGTATATACTCACATGCCCAATCAGACACGATATCAGGATAAGGGTTCAAAACATGACGTTACTGTAGTTTTCATCGATCTCCTGACATTTGTTTATTCGATTTTAAAGATTTAATTTGAATCATTACTACCCATCGTAGGTCTAGAGAATATTATTGCGGATTTTTTTATGTAACGAAACGTTAAGATTTTTATCGTTTCATTTAAATTTAAATACTGGTTTAGCTAATAAGAAAATTGAACAAATCAAATAAACATACGTATTTTCAACAACATAAACGTATTTGATATTTTGGCGCGTTTTATGCTGTGTTATGAAGTATTTAATATATCTTTTCAATTTAATCACTTATTAAGTGTTGTATTTGAAATTAGAAATACAAAGGTTTTATCATGGCAAATGTACTAATAATCGAAGATGATGAAGTTTTCAGTGAGCTGCTGGTAATGTTTATGGAAGATAACCAGCACCAGCCTCAAACAGCTCACACTCTACAACAAGCTAGAGATAATCTTGCAGACGGCATGCCTGATATCATCTTACTAGATCAGGAATTACCCGATGGTATGGGCATAGACCTGCTTAAAGAAATCATGGCAGACCCATCGCACCCACCTGTTATCATGCTCACAGGCGTCACCGATAATAAACTGATAATGCAGGCCATGCGTGCTGGTGCTCATGATTTTATCAGAAAGCCTCTAGATGAAGTCACTCTGGAAACAACTATTGAAAACGCATTAAAATCTCATCGACTTACACGTCAAATATCAGCCATCAAAACCAGCGATCAATACAGGGTCGATATTGGTCAAATTATTGGTAAAAGCCCATCCATCCTGGATATATGTAAAGTTGTTGGCACCGTGGCATCTTCTAATGCGCCCATATTAATCACGGGAGAAAGTGGAACGGGTAAAGAAGTTGTTGCTCGATCCATTCATTATCATTCAGAACGCCAGGGATTATTACTTCCGGTAAACTGTTCAGCGCTAGCTGAAAACCTGCTTGAGAGTGAACTGTTCGGTCATGAGAAAGGCAGTTTCACCGGAGCTGTAGCTGCCAAAGAAGGGAAGTTTGAACTAACCGAGGATGGTACGTTATTTCTGGATGAACTCGGCGAAATGCCAGGCAATTTACAGGCTAAGCTACTCAGAGTTTTACAGGAAGGTACATTTGAAAGAGTCGGTGGTACACGTACTCTCGAAACAACAGCTCGAATCATTGCTGCCACCAACAGAAATCTCGAGGAAATGATAGAGTCAGGAAAGTTCCGGGAAGATCTGTTTTATCGATTGAATGTTGTACACATTCACATTCCACCATTACGTGAACGTATGGAAGACATGCCTATACTGATAGAACACCTGCTTCATAAAATCAATGTTAAACAAAACACACACGTAAAACACCTGGCAGAAAATGCCTGGGACAGTCTTAATAACTATGACTGGCCGGGCAATATCAGGGAACTTGAAAACGTACTAACACGAGCGGTTATTTTGACCCGCAGCGATACTATAACGCTTGATCAGCTGAATATCCCCAAACATCAAGTCACTAAAAACACAGCTAAATCTGAAGATCCCAGCTGTGAATATAAAATGATATCACTCGAAAAACTGGAGTCAGAGCATATAAACATTATTCTCAAGCATACACATTGGCATAAGGGAAAAGCCTGTCAAATCCTGGGGATATCCAGGCCGGCATTAGATAGAAAAATATTCAAGTATCAGTTAGCTTAACAGTTAATTGAAGTTTATCTGTATTGGCTGTTTTATCTCTGACAGGCTTCTCAGAACAAAATGATCCTTAATATTTTTGGGACACCCACTTTTAGAAATTTGACACTACTATAGATCAGCGGTAACGAAAATCCATTGATTCAATGCAAGTTAAGCACATTTGCCAGCTATCACTAGAGTATTCAATGGGAATGTTAAGCTTCCTCTGTTCGGGCTCCCATACTTCATCGCATGCCCAATCAGGATCGTTGGCATCAAACTCACCGGAACCAATTATTTCAACACCGAATTTCACGCCATCAATCAATGCTGGCTCGAATAAGTTAAATGAAAATGCTTTTATTTCATTCGGCAGGTCGCACTTTAGCGCTTTTTCCAACCATACTTGAAATTCTTCTTCGAAGTTCACGACTATTCCTTATATAGCCCTAACAGTTTTATAACAGGAAACCGAAATAGTCTTACTAATCCGGATTCCGTTTCATTCAATAGTTGCAATTCAATGAAACTATACTATCCGAGTGGTAAAAGCTTTGCCAATGTTTCTTTCTGATTTAATAACTCACAAAGAAACAGTCACTTATAGACATTCCCTCATGAAATTCTATTTTATAAATGACTCTAGAAATAAAATTGAAAGAAGATTCAAATCTGACTATTTCGGAAATCAGAAGAAAAAGATGAGCCGAAAATAGAAGGAGATATTGCTGAATAGTTGTTAAAAATTATCTATCGCCCTCGCAAATCAGTTAATAAATATCTTTCAGATTCTGAAACAGAACATCTCATTCTCCAGCCGGAGATTGAAAACTAATTCAGTCTATTTTTTACTTTGGTGCTATTTCAAAATACCATCACTAACAGCCTGGCCTAGCTTTGTTTGAAGGGCATCCCATAACTTTCCACTACCCTTTGCTATACGACTATTCAACTCGAACACCCTCTCTTTAGGAACATTATTTTCTTTCCAGCTATGGCCATTGCCATGCAGGTTATGCAGTAAGGGAGGAACACGATCAATGGCTTTGGCATACTTTGCATCGGCTGTTTCGCCCTGTTCAAACTCATACCAGAGTTGTATATATTGATCAGCCTCACCCTCTGGAAGTAAATCCAGAATACGCTTAAGGCCTGCGGCTTCCTTATCCTTGACCTCCTGTGTTTCACTTTCATAAATGATAGTATCGCCGGCATCAATTTCGCCCAGATCGTGTATCAGTAGCATTTTTATGACGCGATCAATGTTGATCTCATCGTTTGCATAATCCTTTAACATCAAGGCCGACAGACAGACATGCCAGCTATGTTCTGCCGAGTTTTCGTAGCGATCCAGTCCTACAGGTCGTGTCTTACGATGTACATTCTTTAACTTTTCAATCTCTACTATAAAGCTCAAAACCTTTTCTATTGAATTCAATTTATTATCCTGACCTATACTAGCTACAATTTGATCACTATCATCTGCTACACCCTGGGTGAATCTAACAATAATGGCTTACCCCTCTTCTTCAACCAGCCAATGTATCTCATATAAATCATTTCTTCTGTCCTTGGCATTAGTTACTGATCCCTGATGTCTTAGCTGCGCCAGCTTGTCCAGATCCAGATCTGCGATTAGTGCCATCTCGGTATTGGGCGTACTTTCAGCAATGATAGCATCGTGCGGAAATGCAAAGTCGGACGGTGAATAGACGGCTGATTGGGCATATTGGATATCTACATTCTCCACCTGCGGCAGGTTACCCACACTGCCCCCTATTACGACATAGCATTCATTTTCTATCGCTCGTGCCTGTGCACAGCGCTGTACGCGCAGGAAACCATTCTTGGTATCGGTCCAGAAAGGGACGAATAGAATATCCATATCCTGTTGTGCGAGCAGACGTGATATTTCAGGAAACTCGACGTCGTAACAGATCAATATACCAATACGCCCGGCATCGGTATCAAAAACCTTTAGGCGGTTACCACCTTCGATCACCCAGTCACGACGTTCGTGTGGTGTGATATGTATTTTTGACTGAACATCTGTCGTACCATCCCGTCGGCAAATATACGCACGGTTATAGAGTTGATCATCGATAATCTCTGGAATACTGCCCGCAATAATATTGACGTTATAACTGACTGCAAACCCGGAGATTGATTCGATCACCCTGTTAGCAAAAGTTGCCAGGAAACGTATCGCCTCATACTGATTATCCT
>JBNKMF010000175.1:0-6296 GCA_050292965.1 Gammaproteobacteria bacterium
CTATTCCGCGTCGTTACGCCTTGATCTACACCACCTCAAACGCACACTTCAACTCGTCCAACTGCGGATTCTAGGATGATGTGGGTGTGATGTTGTATCAGCATATTCCAGTACTGGGGATATCATTCGCAGAATCAGGAAAGGATCAAATTAAGTAAGCTGAACTGAACTGATTCAGACACCTTGTCTAATGATTACTAGTCCTTAAACCTATCTCTTATCACCCTACTTTCAGATTTTTCTCCAGGACAGCTTTCTGGTTAGGAGGCGAAATATGATCAGCAAGCAGTAGTGGATTAGAAATATTATCAACCAGTGTCTGGGCATCCACCGGTTTACTCAGCAGGTAGCCCTGAATTTCATCACATCCGTATCGATTTAATAATCTCATTTGTTCCCTGTCTTCAACACCTTCGGCCACAACCATTAAGTCAAGTGAATGTGCCATAGAAATAATGGTTTTAACTATTTGCTCATCATCATGATCATGGCAGATATCCTTGATAAAAGATCGATCAATTTTCAGGTAATCGATTGGCAGGTTTTTCAAATAACTGAGTGATGAATAGCCTGTACCAAAATCATCAATAGCTATGCTAATCCCCCTGGCATTCAGTCTTTTCAATGACTCAGATACAACTTGAATATTTTCAATCAGTGTGGATTCAGTAATTTCGATTTCAAACTGTTTTGGTGGAATACCATATTGGTCTAAGGCACTGAAAATTTTCCTGACTATATCGGCTTCCATCAATTGAACAGATGAAAGATTGATACCAATTTTACAGTCATTGAAACCAAGATCGATCAGTTTTTTTATCTGTTGACAGGCATGTTCAATTACCCAGTCACCTATCGAGGTAATCAGCTTTCGTTGCTCGGCAAATTCAATGAATTCATACGGACTGACCAAACCACGTTCTGGATGTTTCCAACGTAATAATGCTTCAGCTCCAATGATAGTACCACTGAGCAGGCTCATTTTAGGTTGAAAAAATAATACCCACTGCTCCTGCTTGATAGCTTCGCGTAATTCTTTTTCCAGCCTCTGGTGTTTAACCGAAAGCTGCTGAATCTGAGAATCAAAGAATTGATAACTCGACAGGTGATTTTTACTTTTGCAGAATTTTTTAGCCGTCATCGCATTATTCAATAATTCATCGACACTTCCTGCATCCGTCGGATACACACTGACACCAATTTTTGTGGATACGTGAATGGTATGTCCATCAATTTCATAGGAGGTCTTTAGCGAATCAAGCAATCTCTTTACTACCCATGTAATCTCTTCCTGATGTGTAATATCCGTAAGCAGTACAGCAAACTCATCCGCTCCAAAACGAGAAATATCAAGACGGGAAATACTATCCTGTTTACGGAATATTCCATTTAACTGTCGCGCGAAAAGCTGTAACAAATGGTCACCAACATGACGACCTAAGGAGGTATTGATCTGGCTGAACTTGTCTATATCGATAATCACTACCGCCGCCAGTTGATCTTGACGATAATTTCGTTCTATGAGCTGCTGAATTCGATCACAAAATAGAATCTGGTTTGGTAGCCCTGTTAGTACATCATGATTCTGTGCATATTCAAGTTCAGAGGAAAATTTTGATGCGATTTCTTCAAGTTCCTGAACGCGTGTTTTGAGGTGCGTTATCTCAATAACCTCTGCATTATCACTGGTCTTGTCTGCTTTATTTTCCTGCTCATCGGTTTTCCTGGACTGTGCATTGGCTGCCCAATGTATAACCTTGTTACGGCCTGACTCCTTGGCGATGTAAAGTGCTTCATCGGCAAGGTGATTCAGCTCATCTGGTGTCTGCGGGTCATCGTTGATAGTTGCAACCCCCAGACTGGCTGTGACCCTTGGACCAGCACTAAAACGTTTAGCCGACTCATCCTTAATTTTCAAGCGTATCTGTTCAGCCAACCTCATGGCTATATCAGCCGTCATGCCAGGAAGTACCAGGCAAAATTCCTCACCTCCATAGCGTCCAACCAGGTCTTCATTTCGAGTTTTTGATTTAAGAATTTCAGCCAGCATTTTGATGACCAGATCTCCGGTTGCGTGACCATAGTTATCATTAACCAGTTTAAAGTGGTCGATATCAACCATGATGCAGGCTAATTCCTGACCTTCATTATTAGCCCGTTCAAATCTGGCTTCAAATTGCTCGGAGAATGATCTTCTGTTTAGGCAACCGGTAAGAGAATCCCTGGTAGCGAGAAAGGACAACTCCTTATTCTGTTGCTGTACATGCAACTGGGTTTTTTGCAAACGCGTAACCATAGTTTTCAGGTCTGAATTATTTTTTTCCAGTTCAGAAATATCATCCAGAGTGACCAGTACACCTTGTAGTTTGTCATTTTCACTCATGATCGGCGAAGCATTAACAGCAAACTTGATCGTTGTATTTTTACCTTTCCTAAACATTAAATGCGAACCCATTGTACTATTCCCTGTATCAATCACTTTTATCCACGGAAATACATCTATCGCAGATTCTGCAGAGATAATTTTCCATTTCAGTTCAGACGCCTTAACACCTATCAGGTTTGACACATCGTATCCAATTTTTTCACAAAAAGATTTATTCGCAAGCAGGATGTGCTCTTTTTCATCCAGAATTACAACACCCTCAGCGAGGGTGTCAAAGGCAGCATTCACACGCCCTGGAATAACTGCTGAGGGATCGAGCTGGCGAAGAATACGCAACATAAAAACCAGAAAGGCAAAAAAACCGCATATTGAAACAAACACTATTAACTTAAAAACTCCCTGATCAAAAACCCCAAGAAAGGTCTCCCCCTTTATTGGTTTGTAAAGCAATTCCACATTGCCCCATAATTCACCTCGTTGCAGGATGGGTATCAAGACATGGGTTGTAGTAGAAAACTGTTGCCTGTAATTGCCCCAGAGCTTTTGATGATCAGGAGAATAGAAGAGTAATCTGCCCGAAGAACTTCGAATGGCCGCGGAAAGAATATCTGGATTACGTTTAATGATAAACAGAATGAGCTTCTGTATTTTTCTGATATCTTCATCGGGAACCAATACAGACATCTGAAGCGCGAGCGCTTCACTAATTTTGCTACGTGCCTCCGCCTGAATTTTGACTTCCTGTGGCGTAAAACCAAAAATTTCGGCACTCAGTAATATACAGCTTGTTAATAAAACAAGCGCAATACTAATGCGCATAGCAGGAAAAATAGAGCTGAATTTTCTGGACAGTATATGCATGCTTAACCGGATAATTAATTTATAAACATCTTGATGTTGTTTTGACTACAACCTGAATCCGTAGCTTCATGGCGGTCAGTTGCGAGCTATCAATGAAGAGCGCTCTTTTTTCTGGGATATTCCACATCAGGATATTAGTCATCGTCACCAGCCCCCTTTTCAAACATTTTATCCAACCGACTTTTATCTGCTATCCCAGATTGATTATCACCCTTTTCATCGGCCTTCTTTTTCCTTTGCGTTTTAATGATCGGTAATGGATCAAACCTGTTGACCAGTGGTAGTGTTGTCATCATGCTGGCGACTAATGAACCACCTCGCAGAATCCAGCCTATAAAACCAGCGGTTATACCGGCAGTTGAACCTAATACTATCTGTACATCGATCTGGTCTTTCTGCTCGTCAGCCAGATCTTTGTCGATATCTTTCTGCATCTCATCAATCCTGCCCCATAATTTCTGTTCTTCAACTGCATCGATTTGACTACTGTCACTTCCCCACTGAACCAGGGATAGTTGATTGCTAAGCTGATCATTCAGTACCTGTGTTTGCATTAAATCCGTCATGTTTTTTACAGGTTGAACTTCATGGGAGTAAATTTGTTGTTGTTTGGAAACATTCGCATACCGGATATGAGCTGAATGCTGAGTGTTCGCTGGTTGCTCTGCATTGGCAAAGAAATTTGCTCCCTCAGAGCTGTCAGCGAATGGCTGCTGCTTAGCTTCGTCATTGAATAGACTGCTTTCCGGAGCCTCTTTACTTTCACTGGGTTTACTGGGTAAAACAGACTGCTGGTCATCCGTATTAGTCGGTAACTCGGCAGCTATTTGGTTGTCGGGCTGAGTTGAAGTTATATCCGATTTAATCTGGATTTGATCAACTAAAGGTTGCTGCACAATATTCAAATCGAGTATCGAGACTGGTTGCTGAACCTCAACCGTTACAATACCCGTTTCGATCTCACCGGCCGCAGTTTGCACACTATAGTTGAAGGTATCGCTGCCAATATAATCCTGATTGGGAGTATAGGTGATAGAGCCATTATCTGAGAAAACAACCTGTCCGTGCATTGCTTGAGTAATACTATCGATCCTGCTTACTGATCCAGAATTATCGTTGACTAATACATTAAATGTGACTGACGTACCCACTTGTGTTGTCAATGTATCATTCTTCACATCGCTAACTGGGTTAACAGTTACCGAAGCAATACCACTACCCTGGCCCCCATTACCATCATCAACGCTATAGCTGATCAGATCATCCCCGTTAAAGTCAGCATCAGGAAAATAGTTAATCGTACTGTCCGGGTTAATACTGACTTCCCCATGCAGAGCTGAAACCGTAGAGATAGACAGAGTATTGCTGTCTATGTCACTGACGTTGCTAAGAATATCGAGGTTCTGCAAAGGAATATCTTCATCAGTGGTAAAACTGCTAGCAACAGTCACCGGGGCATCATTAACGGGCAGAATATCCAGAGTGACACTATTGCTGGTGATTACCAGGCCATCCGTGATGTTATAGACAAAACTCACCGAGGTATCATCGTTCGCGCCAGGCGTATAAGTCCAACTGCCATCCCCATTATCGATCAGACTACCTGCCCCGCTACTGATAGTGAGACCTGTTGCGGTCAATATATCCAGATCCTCATCACTGGCACCGCTTAGTAATTGCGCCTGAGTAATGATCAGGGGAGCACTATCTTCATTGACAGGGATCAGGTTGATTGGTGACGCAACCGGCGCTTCGTTAACATTGGTCACGCTCACCGAGATCAGTTGGTCTGCAAAGCCACCCTTGCCATCGTCGGCTGTGACCTGTACCTGATAGACGCCATCGCTATTGGCATCGGTCGGGTTCTCGAAGTCGGGGGCACTGTTAAAGCTTAATATGCCTCCGTTTGTGATGCTGAACAGTGCACTGTCTGCACCGCCGGTAATACTGTAACTGAGCGGATCGCCATCCACATCGGTGGCCGTGACGGTCGTTACTGCGGTCTGGTTTTCGGCAGAGTTTATACTCGCACTGCTGGTGATCTGTGGGGCGTCATTAACATTCGCCACATTGATGGTGAAGCTCTGGCTGGTGGTGAGGACTCCATCGGTCACCTCGATCACCACATTATGATTGCCCACTTCGGCATTGCCTGGCGTACCGCTGAGGAGTGCGGTGCCATCTCCGTTATCGGTCAAGGTCAGCCAGGCTGGCAGCGTGGTAGCGCTAATGCTCAGTGCATCGCCATCGACATCGCTGCTGCTGAGGGTGTAGCTATAGGCAGTGTCCTGGGTGGCGCTGGTGATCGCGCTGCTGGTGATCTGAGGCGCGTCATTCACATTCGCCACATTGATGGTGAAGCTCTGGCTGGTGGTGAGGGCTCCATCGGTTACTTCGATCACCACATTATGATTGCCCACTTCGGCATTGCCAGGCGTACCGCTGAGGAGCGCGGTGCCATCTCCGTTATCGGTCAAGGTCAGCCAGGCTGGCAGCGTAGTGGCGCTGATGCTCAGTGCATCGCCATCGACATCGCTGCTGCTGAAGGTGTAGCTGTAGGCAGTGTCCTGGGTGGCGTTGGTGATCGCGCTACTGGTGATCGTAGGCGCTTCGTTGAGGTTGTTGATCGTGACACTGAAGCTCTGATCGTGGCTTAGGCCACCGGCGTCGGTGCTGCGTACCGTGACCTGATAGGAGGCCTGGGTTTCATAGTCGAGCAGACCATCGCTCAGGATCAGTTCATTGCTGGCTGCGCCACCGATGCTGAACACAGCAGCGTCAACACCACCGACGATACTGTAGCTAAAGCTGTCGCCCGCGTCGACATCGCTGCTGCTGAGGGTGCCGATACTGTAGCCTGCACTGGTGTCGGTGTTTTCATCCACCGCGCTGTTGCTGAGTGCGAGTGCGCTGGGGGCTTCGTTAACATTGGTCACACTCACCGAGATCAACTGGGCCGCTGTGCCACCCTGGCCATCGTCGGCTGTGACCTGTACCTGATAGATGCCATCGCTATTGGCATCGGTCGGGTTCTCGAAGTCGGGGGCAC
>JBNKMF010000176.1:0-6061 GCA_050292965.1 Gammaproteobacteria bacterium
TTTAAGGCTTAAATCATAGGGGTATATGGACAATAAGTCCATAGAATCAATAAGTTACTTAGGTCCGACCCGCTTCATCAGGATTGTAAAAGCTGGATTAATCAGGCAAGCTATGAACGGATCAGTTTTGACTTTCTTGGGTTTACCTTTAGACCCAGACTTTCTTGGGTTTACCTTTAGACCCAGATTAATCAAAACCCGAAAAGGCCCATACCGAGTTTGCTTCCTGCCAGCAATCAGTCAAAAAGCAGCGAAGCGGATAAGAAGCTCAATCAACGAATGGCCCTGGCAGAAATGGCAGCAATGTGACGTCAAAGAAATAATACGATATAGTCACCAGAAGCTAAGCGGGTGGATGAATAATTATGGAGCCTACGGGAAAATGGTAATAGCCAATATCCTGTTTCACTTTGATAAGAAACTCAGTCGCTGGGCGCTGCACAAGTATAAAAAGGTCAAGACGTTGATCCAGGCAGCAAAAAGAGTCAATGCCTTCAGAAGAAGGAATAGACAATTATTAGCACACTGGAACAGAGCATGCTTACAAGGTTGAATGATAAGAGCTGTATGAAGCGAGAGTTTTACGTACGGTTCTGTGAGAGGCTTGAGGGGCGGTTCCTCTTGCCTACACGACCAAACCAGCCTCAAATGCGAGCGTTCGGCTACAAAGAAATTCGCGCCTAGGGATATGCCGTTGACCCAGAAATACTTTTATGTCTTAACGCATTAATGAGGGAATTTATGCCTGACAAAATAAAAAATGTTTTTGTAAGTCATCACCATAAGGATGACGCAAGCGTTGATGGCTTGACGAAAATGCTGTCAGGAAAGGGATATCAACTAAGGAATAGTTCTATCCGCGTCAAACCGGAAAATCGAAACCGCCTTGATCAAAACAAGGTCAGCGACCGTACCATCGCGCGACTCTTGCGCATGAAAATGCGCTGGGCCAGCCAAGTGATTGTAGTCATCGGAAAAGAGACTCATCAGCGGCGATGGGTTAACTGGGAAGTTAAAGTCGCCCACCAACTCGGAAAACCGATAATCGGTGTTTATGAGAACGGACTAAAGGGCCAAGTCGAAATCCCTGAAAACTTAAAAAAATACGCTACTTCGAGAGTCGGATGGAGATCGGAGTCTGTTATCGATGCCCTGGAGGGAAAGAGTCAATTTCAAAACCCAGATGGGTCGCCAGCCCCCAGGACTGATGGCGGAAATGTAGTGTGTTGATAGAGCCGAATTCATATTTATACGCATATGCCATTACCAGGGATTTTGGTTTTGCGCCAAACCCGTTTCATGGCTTTTGCACTTTGGCCACATGTAAGCCGGATATTCGCAAATCAGCAAAAGTCGGGGATTGGATTATGGGAGTTGGAGGCAGCTCCCTTCGGAGTGTGAAACGAAGATGTATTCTTCTAATGAAAGTATCGGAAAAAGTCAGTTTTCAGGATTACTGGGATCATGAGCGCTTTTCACTAAAGAAACCTGTGCGAAACGGAAGCAGAGTACAGATGCTAGGAGATAACATATATCACAAGGATGGAAACGGTGACTGGATACAAGAGGACTCGCATCATAGCAATCCGGATGGCACGCCAAATCCCGTGAACTTAGATCGGGATACTGGAAGAACTAACCAGGTGTTGGTCTCGAACTATTTCTTATACTTTGGTGACGAGGCTCTGCCTGTGGATTTGGATTCAATTGGATATGGGAGGATTAGAAATTATAAGAAAATACTCCTCTCAGATTCAAAGGAAGCGCGTGATCTAATCAGATCGGTGTTTCGAGATCATCGAAGCGATATAAACATGGTAGTTTCAGATCCATGTCAGTTCATGGACTCGCATCAACGTGTGGATCAAGGTACAGGGAAGATTCAGTAAAAAATGGAAATAATAATGATACATAGTGCCAACTCTAGTGATTGCGGAGGAGTAACTCGATGACAACAGGGTATTCGCCGCCGCTAGCAATAAGCTTCATCTGGCATCCATCTGATTCTGATAACGTAACGCCTATCCTTGATGTTATCAGAATGAGTTTCGCCAGGGATAAGGACAAACCGTTTTCGCGAGGACTTAATATCCCGCTCTTTTTCTTTAGCTCCCAAAACAGTGGCGAGGCCCCATCCAGTCCACCTGAAGAAGTAGCGAACAACAATATTATCTTTGTTTTTACAAGCTTGAATACTGTCGGCAGGAAAGAATGGCAACGTTATATTGAAGAATTGCCGCAATCTACATCAATTCATATCGTGCCAATTGCGATTGATAATGAAGGCTACAGCCATGGAGGTGTGCTGTCAGGATTGAACTGTATTCGAATAAATGATTGGCCGGTCGAAAACAGAGACCTCAACGCTGTCGTTGCCCTGGCTCACGAAATATATCGCTTCGGCTGTAATACGGTGTCGCCTGGAGTTAAAGGGGTAGAAACATCCATAACGATATTCTTGAGTCATTCTAAGTCAGGAGATACTGGTAAGCTCCATTCAGAGCAAATCAAGCAATTTATCGATAACACTAACATGAACCGATTTTTCGATGCCAACGAAATATCGCCTGGCTATAATTTTGATCAAGAAATCGAAAAGCACATTCAAGATTCAACATTGCTTGCAATTGAAAGCGATGCCTATTCCTCTAGGTATTGGTGTCAACTGGAAATATTGATTGCAAAGCAACACAACCGACCAGTAGTCGTGGTTGATTGCCTTGAAGACTTTGAGGACCGTATTTTTCCTGCCGCCTCTAATGTTCCATGCGTTCATATTTCACCTGTGGTTCCAATGTCGGAAAGGGATATTTTACGCGTACTTTTCACAACAATTATCGAAACAGTTCGTTACAATTATTCAATGCAGTGCCTTGAAGCCTATAGGCTCGCAGGATGGATTAATCAGAATTGTGAGCTAACTGCGAGGCCTCCGGAAATCAGGCAAGTGCTTAACCTTAAAAAGGGCGGTGTACAAGAAATATGCTATCCCGAGCCGCCTGTGTATTCGATCGAAGCGGATTGGCATGAGGCGTTAGAGATACAAGCATTTACTCCCCTTTGGAGTCCTTCGGAGCGGGACTGCCTTTCTGATGAAAGAGTTGGCATATCGATTTCCGATGCGTCTGGGGATGGCTTTGCGGCGCACTTTATTCATCCGGACCAACTCCTTCGGCTGGCACAAGACCTTGCCAGACATTTGTTATCGCGATCCGCAACATTGCTCTATGGCGGGGATTTGCGACCCAACGGCTTCACCGAGTTCATTCTCGATGAAGCTAGAATCCTAAAGGACAGGTTAGGAGAAGCAGCGCCGCGCGTAGAAAATCATCTAGCATGGCCATTATATGTTTCTGATACGGAAATGACTGCATGGCGAGCTAAATACCATGAGGTCATGGAAACTGTAGAACATGAGATACCTGGTGATGTTGACAATGATCTCGATAAAGGCGCATTTCTACCGCCTAATACTCCCCTGAACTCATATATCTGGTCTCGCTGCTTGAGCGAAATGCGGGAAAAGTCAATTATTTCTTCTACAGCCAGAATTTGTGCCGGAGGAAGACTTTCCGGTTACAAGGGCAAGATGCCAGGGGTTTTGGAGGAAATAGTATTAGCCCTTAATGAACAGAAGCCTATCTTTTTGCTTGGGGCCTTTGGTGGCGTCGTGGGCGATGTTTGCAGGCTCTTGCTGAATGCCGATGTGCCGGAGTCGTTAACTGAAAATTGGCAGATAACCCATAATGAGGGATATTCGGATTTGCAGGAGTTGGCGCGTTCTCACGGGCATGGATGTGACTATGAAGCGATTACAGCATCTAAAAGCAGTCACAGCTTAGCTGAGCTAGCGTCGCGCTGCGGTCTTGATGAAAATGAATACAAGCGCCTGATGGTATCACCCTTTGTTGACGAGTGTGTCTATTTGATCCTGAAAGGGCTCAAAGGGAAGTAGCATGGACTTCAAACTACAAGAACTGCTAACAATACAAATAAGGAGAATTACGTCATGAAGACCATAAAAGCAGATAACCTTAACCAATTGAAAGGCGCAATTCCGTTGCAAGAGTATGAGCGGGTAATTATCGAAACGGATAGGTTTTCGGTTGAAGATATTAACCCAATTCTTCTAGGGCTTTATGGAGAAGTTGGCAGTATAATGGCCGCTTCTAAAAAGTATCGTCGTGAGAAAAAGGCATATCCGACCTATAAAGACGCAGTAGAAGAAGAGTTCGGGGATGCGCTCTGGTACTTTTCTGCTTTGTGCAGGCGTGTAAATGTTGAATTGGCCGGCGTATTTGATGCTGCATCTAATGAAACTGGTATCAAAATAGTATCTGCCAATGATCAAGAAAACGCGCCGATTTCACAGATTATTGCTTCTGAACATGTAGAGAGCTTGGATTCTGCGCTAATTGAACTGGGCTATATGACAGCTCAATTACTCAAAACCAAGAAAGACTCGGTCAATGTGCGTGATGAACTCATTCAGTTTGCACGACTGTATCTTCAAGCAATACAGTCAACAGGTCTTTCATTTGCGAAAGTCCTAAAAAGCAATCTAACAAAAACCCTTGGACGATTTACAATACCAGACAAAGAATCATTGCCGGACTTCGATGCAGAATCTCCAGAAGAGGAACAGATACCAAGGCATTTTGAAATACATATCACTCAGAGAAAGAGTGGACAGTGTTATTTAAGCTGGAATGGTGTTTTTATAGGATCGCCGTTGACAGACAACATACACGATTCCGATGGATACCGCTTCCATGATGTCTTTCATTTAGCACATGCCGCAATATTGCATTGGTCGCCGACATTTAGAGCCTTGATAAAACACAAAAGAAAAAGTAACCCGGTCTTTGATGAAGCTCAGGACGGGGGAAGAGCAATTGTTGTTGAGGAAGGTCTTACCGCATGGCTCTATTCGTATTCAAAAGGGCTCGATTATTTTGAAGGGCATGACAGCATTTCTTTTGATGCACTTAAAACCATCCAGAAGTTTGTCCAGGGCTATGAGGTGGATAAATGTCCTCTTAAATTGTGGGAAGACGCAATTCTCCAAGGGTATTCCGTTTTCAGGCAAGTGAGAAAGAACAATGGCGGTATAGTCATCGGAGACCGGGAAAACAGAACAATCAGCTATAGTCCTATAGGAGAATAATATGGGTGCGGACTCTTTCGTTAAAGAGCTGGGTAATTTAGCGTTCGAAAACACGTTCAATCCCTACTCGGAGCGTTGTGAAGTATATGACGTTTATGACGCTCCCCGAAGAAGGAGCGCACTTCTAAAGAAAATGTTGATTGCTGCGTGCGAAGCAGAGGTTGATTCAATATGGATTGGGAGGGACCTAGGGTATAGAGGTGGACGGCGGACGGGTTTAGCACTTACAGACGATGTGCATCTCCGTCATCACGCGGCGAGATGGGGCGTTGAGGTAGGGCGACTGACAAAGGGGCAAGCGGTGCCGGAACGAACAGCAGCGGTCATTTGGAGCGTCCTTGAGCAGATAACGAGCCGCATTTTTCTTTGGAACGTCTTCCCGCTTCACCCATATGAGGCGGGCGACCCCTTTAGCAACCGGGCGCATAATTCCAGGGAACGATTAGCCGGAGAGGAGTTGCTCGGTGAGTTGGTGGAATTATTAAAGCCTAAGCGAATAGTGGCAATTGGTAATGATGCAGAAAAGGCGGCGATGCGATTTAAGGGTCAGTGCGAGGTTTTGAAAGTTCGGCATCCAAGTTATGGCGGAAAGAATATTTTTCTGGGACAAGTTAGGTCACTATATGATATTGACGACCCTCATTTGATATAGCGGACGTTGCATCTGACATCGCGCCGCTTATGTGGGCATATAAAACATAGACACCCAGTGCGCCGAGATAAATCGGCAAGCAAACATGAAGCTGGTCGGACCTAAGTAACTTATTGATTCTATGGACTTATTGTCCATATATTCCTATGATTTAAGCCTTAAAGGGCCCATTTAACAGGGAAAAAACATACTTTAAGGAAAAAGACTATGCCCCGAGCTAATCGATATTTTCTACCGGGTTA
>JBNKMF010000177.1:0-5788 GCA_050292965.1 Gammaproteobacteria bacterium
TTCTCGATTATTAAAATCAGCAAATGCATAAATAGTCTTACGCACAGCAATCATATTGTTCAATCCATCAAAAATCCTTTGCTGCACTGTGCCTCTTTTATTACGCAACTCCACATTATCCCAGTTGATACGGGGACGGTGCATCCAGCGGTTGTCATGCTTTCTGGAATCATATTCCAGATAAGAGTAATCATTCAATGTACCGATTTCATCGCCATAATAAATTAACGGAATTCCACCAAAGGACATGATCATGCCATGCAGCATCAGAATTAAATCAACACCTATCTGTATTGCAGCCTCATCCCCTGACTCCAGCGCCGCTTCAAGCCCTATCAGTGAAGCCAGCGAGCCTGATATACGGGCATCACCATTTTTTTCATTTTTCGCAAAGGGTTTACCACGTGCAGAGGACTCGACAAATTCACCGGTAAAGTAATCGATCAGAAAACGCCGATGTGCGAATGGTTCGTAACCAGCATTAACGATATCCACATCATCAAAACCTAAACCTATATCATCGTGACAACGTAAATAATTAAGCCAGGTTGCACGATCAAGCTTATCTGGCAAACTCTGAATACCACGATTCAATAATTTGGTATTATGCGTTGCGACCGCATCCCATAACAGCGCCATAAAAGTGGCGTTGTAGGCGATTTCACATTCCTTGGCGATGACAGCATCTTCACCAAAATATTTGATAATCTCCACCGGTGCTACTATGGCTTCTGCAATAAACAGTACGCCCGGTGCAGTGACCTGACAACAGTCCTTCATCATCTGTAATATCAAATGTGCTTCGCGTTCATTCTGACAGGTAGTCCCAATTTTCTTCCATAAAAATGCCACCGCATCAAGTCGTACAATATCAGCGCCCTGATTAGCCCAGAACAGGATAATGTCCACCATTTCAACAAATACGGCCGGATTACTGTAATTCAGATCCCACTGGTAATTATTGAACACCGTCATCACCCATTTGTTCATAGCTTCATCATAGGTGAAATTACCCGGTGAATTTTCGGGAAACACTTCGGGCATGGTTTCCTCAAACATGTCGGGCACATCTCGGTTATCAAAAATATAATAATAATCCTGATACTTTTTATCGCCGGCACGTGCCTGTTGGGCCCATGCATGTTCTTCCGAGGTATGGTTAACCACCACATCCAGAGTCAGTAAAATATTGCGCTTATGCATATTCTCAGCAAGTACTTTAAGGTCTCCCAGAGAACCTACACGAGAGTCAACATTGCGAAAGTTATTAACTGCGTACCCACCATCATTATGCACTTCCGGACATTCCAGGATCGGCATCACATGCACCATGTTGACACCCAGCTCCTGAAAATAACTCAGCTTTTCATTCAAGCCCTGCAGGTTGCCGGCGAAGCCATCTGTATACAACGCCATACCAACCAGTTCCTGACTCAGAAACCAGTTGTAGTCACGCTCTCTATCAATATCCAGTTGCTTGAGTGTTGAATGGCGTTTAATGTATTGTCGCGCCATCACATTGACCAGACTTAACATCTGATCTTCAAAATCTTCTCGCTGACCGTATAGATGATAAAATAAACTATAGATGGCATAAAAATTAGCGCCCAGGCGAGTATAAAAATGCCGTAAATCGCGTCTACGAATCTCTGGCTTGAGCCGTTCAAGGATACTATTTAGAAGAGAATGAGATTGCTGCTCGTACATAGCGACTATTAATTACCTCTCAGACGCAATTCAGGATTTATGTGGTAAAGATACATCAACTAGCTTTCATCCACTGAGTATAATCCATCTATCCAGTTCTGGGTACAGGGATGAAAATGCATAATACCTTCAAGCATCCCTGCGCTGTAATTACCATTCAGCCCCCTGAAATCTCCCTGTGCTACATACAGCCTATCTTCGTTTCCATTAACTTGAACGCTTTGCTGCGCGGTCTCCAAAACCGAGTGCATACAATTAGCAACCAGTACTGAGGGTATTGGACTCACCAGTACCTCTAGGTCATTGCCGCTGTCACCACAAAAAACAGTTTGCGTCAATTCAAAGCCTGCAAGATCCATCAGGGTCTCGATAGCGCGCAATTTGTTGGCACCTGAAGGCAAAATATCCAGCAAACCGACTTCATTGATTTCATCGATGCTGTGGATGATATTGGCGCTAATACCAGTTTGATTGAATCTTAGCCTTAGCCTGGAAATCAGGTTTTCTACATTGGTTTCCAGTGGAAGATAGTAACTGAGCTTAAACTGATTCTGCTTCTCATCTTCCTGCCTACTCAGCTCTTCAATATCGACCAACAATTTAGCTAACTGGTCATGTGAATGTCCGTGCCAATCATCACTAATGCGCTGATGCCACTCAGAAAGCAGGTGCCATTGCTGATGGCTGTCCAGTTGATAAATGCTTGTACCTACATCTCCTATAATATACTGAGGCATGGGCAAATCCCATTCGGTGATAGCATTTTCAACCAGACGTCGATCACGCCCACTCACATAGGCAAGGGTTATCTCTGGGCGTTGCGCCAACTGTTTAAACATGGCCCGAGCATCAGGTGTTTCTGGCTGTGGACCATTGGGTATTAGAGTACGATCCAGATCTGTACAGATCAGCAGGCGCTCAAGCATTGGGTACCTGACATGCGTTAAAGAAATCGTAATGATCAATAGCCTCGAGAATCCCATATGCATGAGACTGTCCAGCGAAATAGATGCTATCGGCCTCCTCAAGTTGAGACAGTTCTTCATGATGTCGATTAGATACCACAACCGACAGCATATTACCGCGCATCATATCCTCATCGGTGCCGGAGCCACCGGCAACCAGTGTGTGCTCAAGTGGAATACCCAGCAGCTGTGCGACATAGCGTAGCGCCTGCCCCTTGGAAGCACGTGATGGGACAACGTCAAGAAACTGACCAAATGAGAGCGTGACATTTGCATTGATTTCCTTCTCGCGAAGCAGAGTAATGATATCCTCAACTGAAGGAGCCAGCTCTGGGTCATAATAATAGGACACCTTAAATCTTGACTGTTCTTTTTGCGGTTGCTTTTTTAGACCAGGTAATTCATCTATCAACCTGCGAATACGCTGTGGCTTCCAGTCCTGATCAATATGATCAGGCCAGAATTTGTCCTCAGTCAACTGTGAACCATAATGAATATCTGTACCCAGACTGCTGATCAATACATCTGGCCTGGATATTCCATGTCGAGTCATTAAAGCTAGTGCAGAGTCAATACGTCGACCGGTAGCTATACCAAAGGTAACGCACTTACGATTCATTTTTAGTACCTCGGCAAATTTTCGCATAGCCTCGGGATTGCCAATTAAATTCTGATCAAGATCGGAAAAAATAGCTCGGTCTCGGTAACGTGACAGTTTAGTTGGCGCGATTTCAGGAAGAGGCTTGTTTTTGCCCTGTAAAAGTTTTATCTGCTGCAGATATTTTTTTGCATGTGCATTCCATGAATAATGTTTTTTGACTCCCTTCAGACCGTTATCTGAATAGCGTTGCCAAACTTTCTGATCCTGCAAAATTTTCAGGCACGTCGTACTGATAGCTTCCTTATCCAGCGGATCGATGAGTTCTCCATTGCGGCAATTGCCTATAATATCAACAGGACCGCCATTCTCTGTTGCCACCAGTGGTAACCCACTTGCTGCAGCCTCTAACAGCGTCAGACCGAACGGTTCAGTTAATGCAGGATTGATAAACAATCCCCCTGTTGCTGCTACCATTCGATAGATTTTTGGTACATCTTCAGAACGATGGAATTTAGGAACCGCAACAGAGCCGTATAAATCATAACTATCTATTATCAATAGTATATTAGTGAGCACTGTCTGCGCCCCCTTTTCAAGATCTCTTATATCATCACGATTACCGGCGACGATTAACAGGTTTGCAATTTGTTGAAGTGGTCTGGATTCGCCATAAGCTTCTATCAGTGTAAGGATATTCTTGCGTTCATCGGGGCGAGATAAAGCAAGTATCAAGGGTTTTCCAGGGTCAGAAAGAAATCTAGCCACCTGGTCAGCGAATTCAATCTTTTCGTTGGCATCGACTGGATGAAACTGCTTGAGATCGGTACCAGGAGGGATGACTGCCATACGCTCAGGATCATAAAAGCTATATAGAGCATACTGTTCTTCAATCTCATTATGCGTGCTGGTAATGACCAGATCAGCATTAGCAAGAATTTCTTCCTCAGCATCAATACGACGGGCAATATTATAAGTGCTTTCGATTTTGTCACGGGTATGCCCCTGAGCTAGCAGGCGTTTTCGTTTGTCTCGCCCCAGAGAATGTCCTGTATGGACTAATGGTATTCCAAGCAGACTGGATAAACGGACACCGACATAACCAGCATCAGCGTAATGACTATGCATCAGGTCAGGCATGAGAGGCTGCTCGTTGAGCCAGTTGACCAGATTATCCATAAAACTATCCAGATGATCCCATAGTTGCTCCTTGGGTAAATATCCATCTGGGCCAGCCTCGATACGGATGATTCGTGAGTTATCTGTAAGTTGCTCCTGTGCAAGCTGGTAATCACTGCTAATGGCGGGGTCACGTACCAGTCGCGTAACCAGATCAACCTGAGCAACACCTGACTGTTCCGCCAGGCTACGCGCTAGATCAACCACGTATTTGGTCTGCCCCCCCGTATCCGCATCGCGACCTAGCTCAAGGTCATGTCCACGAATCAATCCATGGATACTGATAAGTAAAATATATCGGCCGTTTTTTCCCAAAGTGCCTTTTTTCATATTTTCCTACGTCTATGTTTAGAATTATCATTCTATGCTAATAGCTTAGAGAGAAGATTACAAATCACTATCGGCGTATTTTATTTAAAGCCATTTCAGCGACAGTATGTCCAGCTTATCTTGCCTGTTTTTGTATATTTCTTAATCAGTCGCATGAGCTGTTGACATGAATATTCAGTCATTTTTAGCAGGTAAAGAATAATAATTCCTTTGCTTTTTTATAGTGTCATAGAGCTGAATTTTATCAGCGATTTGCGTACAAGGTTGTAACGATCTGTCGTATTAGCAAAGACAGAAAAAGCACTTTTTGATTATTATGAATAAAGGTTTCAAGTGATTCAATAGTCTTTATGTTATCAACTTTTATAATCGTGCTAATTGTATGATTGTGAATAATTTTGCTATTTAAGACTCATTTCATAGCTTGAACAAGGCTGATCATTGATAAATTTCAAAATGAATGAGAGTATGGCAACAAAACAATGCTGTAAATATTTATCTTATCTGTCACATTATATTTTTCTGATAGAAAACTAACAGGAGAGAACATGAAAACACGTCTAAATCACCTTTTAGCAGCTACCGTAATGGCCATATTCATCGGCTCTTCTCAAGCAGCAGACCTGATATTCAAACCGGGCGAAGGAGACTTCAACTGGGCCAGTTACGAGTCCTTGAAGAAAACACAACTTAATGGCGAACAAGTGACTGTTTTCGGTCCCTGGCTTGGGCCTGATCAGGTGTTGGTCGATAATGTGTTGGCTTACTTTGCCAAAGCGACTGGTGCCGATGTGAAATACGTGGGCTCGGATAGTTTCGAACAACAAATCATGATTGATGCTGAAGCAGGATCAGCACCTAATATCGCCATCTTCCCTCAACCAGGTCTCGCTGCTGATATGGCTAAACGAGGTTTCCTTACTCCTCTAGGTAACAAAACAGCTGACTGGATCAAACAAAATTACGCAGCAGGCCAATCATGGGTAGACCTTGGCACCTATGCAAATGC
>JBNKMF010000178.1:0-5771 GCA_050292965.1 Gammaproteobacteria bacterium
TCTTTTCATAGTAATAGGCAATGAGGTCAGTGCTGCGGAGACATCACTTTGTAGAGAACCCAGGAAAACAGCAGGATGATCAACAGATAGATCAGAGCGATGGCGGAAGAATGGCCCAGGTCAAATTGCTTTACCGCGGTCTGCATGATCTCATGTGACAGAAATATGGTTGATTTGCCTGGCCCGCCACGGGTCAGGATAAACGGCTCAATATATATCATGAAACTGTCCAGGAAACGTAGCAGTACAGCGATCATCAGCACCCGTGTCAGCCGGGGTAATTCTACATGGCGAAAGATATTCCAGCGGCTCGCGCCATCGACTTGCGCAGCCTGATAATAAGGGTATGGAATCGCCAGTAAGCCTGAATAACACAGCAGCACCACCAGACTCGTCCAGTGCCAGACATCGACAAAGACAATGACAGCCCAGGCCGTTATCATATGGTTCATATCAATGCTTGTATGAAACAAAGACAGCAGCGCGCCGAGAGAGCCCCACTGCGGGTGAATAATCAACAGCCACATCAATCCCACAGCCACCCAGGGGATCATCAACGGTACCGCGATAACCATGATATAAATCGAAACCAGTTTGCCTTTTCTCGGCAACGAGAGGGCAATCAGAATCCCGAGGGGTACTTCAATACTTAAAACGATGATAGAAAAGGCAAAGGTTCGCAGCAGGCTGTGATAAAACTCGCTGGAAGCCAGTACTTCGCTAAACCACTTCGTACCCACCCAGAAAAAATCGTTGCCGTAAAAAACATCCTGTACCGAATAGTTCACGATCGCCAGAATCGGGATAAAGGTGCTGAAGCTGACCACTAACAGCGCAGGCAGGATAAACACAAAGGCTTTATTATTCGGTGTTTTCAACATCATTTTTCAACCGTGTACAGACAGCAAACCTTACCTGAAAAGTACAGGTTTGATCCAGTTGAATTGTTGTTATCTACTGATGCGCTTTTTTAGCAACACAAACTTGCGATCCGAAGCAACCAGCTCGACCTGCTTAAACCGCCTTTTGAGTTTATTATAATAGTTCAGGGCGTTCATCCATCAAAAGATGGTCTGGCCATTTCCTTATTCCCTACCGTGCAAGCTTAAGAAAAATATCAAAGTGATATTGGCCACCTGGTCAGCGATGACACCTGCCAGGTGATAAACCAGTCAGTTTATCAGCAGCTTGTCAGCAATAATGTCGAACACCCTTCTCACTCGCGGATTACTGCGCAGTTCGCGATGGCTGACAAGCCACAGGGGCAGGGTCATCGGCGGTCCGAGATCTGGATAGAGGATAGACAGTGAGGAATCCTTCATGCCGATATGCTCGGGAAAAAGCCCCACGCCCATGCCGCCCCTGACCAGCTGCCACTGCGTGGTGTGCGAGTGAGTGATTACGGAGATATTTCTTTGACCCAGTTTCCAGCCTGATGCATTCAATATCTCAAGCATCTGCCGGGTATCATCAAAACCAACCACGCGCAGTTGAGGGAACCCCTGTTCGGGTGGGTCCTGATTGAGCTTGCCGACATAAGCAGAATCGCCAAAAAACCAGATACGCTCATCGCCCAGTTTTTTTGCAATCAAATCAGGCTCGGTGGGCCGAAAGCTTCGAATTGCGATATCAGCCTCTCGCTGTTTCAGATCACTGGCCTGATTGCTGGCAATTAACTTTATCTGTATACCCGGTTCTAACTCATTAAGGTAAAGAATGATGTCGGGCATTCTGAACATGGCATCGATTTCACTGGCTGATATGCACACCTGCCCTTCAAGATTTTGCGATTGTCCGGTTGCGACCAGAGAAAACTGGTTGAATGCCTCCTCCATGGTCTGGGCATGTTGCAACAGTTGCTCACCCGCCGAGGTCAACATAACGCCCTTTCCTACGCGCTCGAACAGAGTGAGTTCCAGTGTTTCTTCCAGCGCAGAAACCTGGCGGCTAAGCGTGGGTTGCGAGGTAGCCAGCTTTTCAGTGGCCCTGGAAAAAGATCCTGTCTCTGCGCTGAGCAGAAAGGCTCGGATATGATTCCAATCTATTCTTGCTGACATTTCCCAGCCCCATACAAATACGTATAGATAGTATACACATACTGCAGATTAAATTTAAAAATGAATAGATATACTGAGCTTGACAAAACCAGCGAGGTACAACATGAAAACAAAACGCATCTGCATTATTGGCGCATCAGGAAAACTAGGTCAGTATATGATTCAGCATTGCATCGATAGAGGCTATCAGATCAATGCGGTGTGTCGCCCGCAAAGTATCGATAAGCTAAACCGTTACCGGGGGTGTATCGAGTTGTTTCCTGGTCGCAGCGACGATAAGACTGTGATTCGTGAGGCGGTTGCTGGCTGCGATGCGGTACTGACGGTGCTGGTACCCTGGGGTGTGAATGATTACTCTAGCGGCACTGCGCAGGCAGTGCTGGACCATGCTCCCACAAATGCACGCCTGATTTTTTCCTGCGGCTGGCACATCAGCCTGGATGGTGAAGATAGCTATTCATGGACTTTCAAGGCATTTCTTAAGGTGTTTGGTTTTGTTGCCCGATTACTTCGTTTTGCCGATATCGATGATCAGGTCGAAGCCTGCAAGCGCATTTTTGCCAGCAAGCGCAACTGGACTGTGGTTCGTTGTAGCGATATAGAGGAAGGTGACTCCGAGGGTTTGCCGGTGTGGAGTGAACATGTAGGGGATGCAATACTGGCCACTAACCGGACTCGTAGAGTCGATTTTGCCCTGTTCATGGTGCATGCCATAGAAGATGCTTCATTGATTCATAAGGCACCAGCCATCGTAAGTCAGGCTGCGGAGTCCGCACAGAAACATCTTTCGATCAAAACAGGATAACTGGATCCATTAGGTAGGGTGCAATAGCATCTACTTATTGCACCAGAACTATAGTAAATGTATCGAATCTTAATGTGTTATCACTCCCTGCGTTGTTTAACGGCGGTTGCAAAATCAAGTAGAAACTTAGTGGTCGCCGATTCGAATTCAGGTTGATGCAACAACTCATCCACTTCATCGGGTGACTTACCGATGAGCGGTATCCGTAAAAACAACTTTTCAAAAAAATCTTTACTGACGGTCGAAAGCACCAGCCTGAGTGAATTCAACATATCGTCTCCGCGATGGGATGCATGCACCAAAGCAATTGGTTTGTCGATAATTTCGAAGCGGGAAACCATCCAGTCAATGGCGTTCTTTAAGCCGCCGGGAATGGCCCGGACGTACTCCGGGCTGGAAATGATGATGCCATCGTGAGCATTCAGCATTGTCATGAACTTTTCGACCACCTCAGGGATTTCTTCTTCCTGGTCCGGCGAAAACACGGGCAACGTGTTGAGCGCGTGAAAAACCGATATCTCGAAACCAGCCGGAGCCATGTCTTTCATGGCTTTCAATAACGCCGTATTGGTCGATGCAGCGCGTGCGCTGCCTGAAACGGCCAGTATCTTCATATTCATTCCAATCCGAAAAAAACCACTATATAACCTATGCCTGTCAATATGCTGCGCAGCGAGTCTCACTCGAACTGGCAACGCCATAACACATGCGTTAACTTTTTAAATCGGCTCATGTTTTATTTCTCCAAAGCTTGGTTGTGGGGACAACTCGGCTTCGAGTGTAAACATGGGCCGTTATTCGTAACAGGCTGAGCCTATCACTCATGACCACGCCCTAATGACGTGTTTTTTTTACGCTAAACTAAATAATTCTTCCAGCCCTGTGAAGCCCCCCTGCTCATAGTCTCGCTGCAACACCTGAAGGCATTACCCTGCAAGAAGACGGTCAGGGCAAGCAGCATACTATTGACAAAGATCAGCTGCTAGTACTCAGTAAAACTGACATCGTGCATAAACAGTGGGAACTTAAGGTTGGCGTTTTTTACCCACCACAGGCAAATGTACACCATCTAACAATGCTAGTGAGTATCTTCAAGCTGTTGCTGCAGATCATCAATCATCTCCAGCAACAAACAACTATGCTGGTAATCCGCATAACTTACTTTGACTTGATCATTAGAGTAGATCTGAGCAGAAAGCTCACTAATGGTTTCCTGAATCAATTCTTCGTTAGGGGGAAACAGGTCTTTCATAACAGTCACCTAAAAATAATATCTTTAACTATTATATCGGCTGGTAACAGTTTTAGTTTAGTCTTTCCCAGAGTGCAGGTTGATTACGTTCTTCTGCAACAAAAGTTCTATAGCCATCCTGAGCATGACCGTACAAGATGATATGGTATAAAACACCCGAAAACTCAATTCGTAGAGGCCTGACCGCTTCTGAATCACTGAGGTCGTTTTCAGATAACTCACCTGCCCGGATTTGACGATGATCTATGGGAGTGTAACGCCCTTTATTTTAGGGTGTTGCACATGCTGCAAGGTGTCACTGGAAACAGTGAAGAATTGGGAAGCCGGTGTAAGACCGGCACTGCCCCCGCAACGGTAACAGAGCGATGGACACGGTGAATACCACTGGAGATTAAATTCTCTGGGAAGGTGCCGTAGCCGGCCATTTGGTCACTCTGAAGTCCGGAAACCAGCCCTGCATAAAACGTTAACCACGGGTGGTGGTGTAAGCTTCCAGATGGTCGTACGCAATGAATGCGTTTCGAATGGTTTGCTTTTCTCCCGCCCAAGCAAATGCCGCGGGGCGCGGCTGGAGTCAAGCAATGAAACACGATCTCTCGCAGCTGATCGCTGCACATAAACCGAACTATTCTTTAGAGCGGCCCTTTTATACCGATCCCGAAATATTCGCGGCGGATCTTGAGCATATTTTCTACCGAGAATGGCTGTTCGCCATTCCTGCCTGCGAACTGGAAAAACCGGGTTCCTACGTCACCCACCAGGTGGGCGACTATCGCGTCATCCTGGTACGCACCAACGATGGGACGATACGCGCCTTTCACAATACCTGCCGCCACCGCGGATCGGTCGTGTGCAAGGCGGCAAAAGGCAATAGCCCGAAGCTCGTCTGCCCCTATCATCAGTGGACCTACGAGCTGGATGGCAGCCTTCTGTGGGCACGCGATATGGGAGCAGATTTCGACTCAACTGAACATGGCCTGAAGCCTGTGCATTGCCACGAGCTTGCAGGGCTGGTTTATATCTGCCTCGCCGAAGAGGCACCCGACTTCGGTGAGTTTGCCAAACTGGCAGGGCCGTATCTCGAAGCGCATGATCTGCAAAACGCCCGAGTCGCACACGAATCCACCATCATAGAAAAGGGTAACTGGAAACTCGTCTGGGAGAACAACCGGGAATGTTACCATTGTGGCGGTAACCACCCCGCATTGTGCCGGACCTATCCCGAAGACCCTCTTGTTACCGGTATTGGGGAGGATGCCTCGCCACCCCATTTGCTTAAGCATTTCGATCGCTGCGAATCAGCAGGATTGCCTTCCCGCTTTAAAATCGCAGACAGCGGTCAATATCGGCTGGCACGTATGCCACTCAACGAGGGAGCCAAAAGCTATACCATGGATGGCAAACCTGCGGTGAACAGAACACTTGGCCGCATCCCCTTCGATGATGCAGGCACACTCGTCAAGTTCCATTATCCGACGACCTGGAACCATTTCCTGCCCGACCATGCGGTCGTTTTCCGTGTCACGCCAATCTCGCCCAAAGAGACGGCGGTCACCACCAAATGGCTGGTGCATAAGGATGCGGTTGAAGGACGCGACTATGAACTCAAACGTCTGACCGAGGTCTGGACCGCTACCAATGACGAAGACCGCCGCGT
>JBNKMF010000179.1:0-5616 GCA_050292965.1 Gammaproteobacteria bacterium
ACCTGCAGCATCTGGGTACTGCGGTTAGCATTAGATAAGGGGGCGGATATGAGTGCAACAGTACACAGTATCTGGACACTGGTTCTAATGATCACAGTTCTTGGTGTATACGCCTGGGCCTGGAGTTCAAAGAGAGAAGCTGACTTCGCAGAAGCAGCGAATCTCGCTCTGGACGACAGTTTTACAAATCCAGAAAAGGAAGAATCACAATGAGTAACTTTTTCAACTGGTGGGTAATCGTAATTGCCCTGGGAAACATTGCAGCCTGCTATTGGCTGATTGTGTGGACCATGAAGAGACGTCCTGAAGAGAGTGCAGAAGGTGAAGCCACCGGTCACTATTGGGATGGACTACAAGAGTTAAACAGTCCGCTACCAAAATGGTGGTTGTGGATGTTTTATATCACAATGGTCTTTGGCCTGTCCTATCTGGTGCTCTTTCCAGGTTTGGGTAACTTCCAGGGTTATTTGGGTTGGAGTTCACACGGTCAGTACGATCAGGAAGTGGTGGATGCTGATGGTAAGTATGGTCCGATCTTTAAGAAGTTTGCTGCAACGGCTATCCCAGTTTTGGCAAAAGATCCGGTTGCTATGCAGGCTGGTAAAAGGTTATTCGGCAACTACTGCTCACAGTGTCATGGATCGGATGCCAAGGGTACAAAGGGATTTCCAAACCTGACTGATAATGATTGGCTGTATGGCGGTGCGCCAGAACAGATCAAAACCACTATCATGAATGGCCGGAACGGTATAATGCCGACATGGGGTCCTGTTCTGGGTGAGAAGGGTGTTGAGAATGTGGCTAACTATGTTCAGTCTCTAAGCGGGCGTCAGGTAGATGCTGCCTCAGCTGAAGCAGGTAAAGCTCAATTTCAAACTCTGTGTGTAGCCTGTCATGGTGCTGATGGTAAAGGGAATCAGTCTTTGGGTGCCCCTAACCTGACTGATAATATCTGGTTACATGGTGGTACCGTTGCTAGCATTAAAAATACTATTACCAATGGTAGGAATAGTACTATGCCGGCACATAAAGTATTTCTGGGTAATGATAAAGCCCACTTGTTAGCAGCTTATGTATATAGCTTCTCTAACTAACTAGAAATAAGTTAACTCCCCCCGCCGGGAAAGAAGCGAAGATTTGTCTCCTTGGTAAATCGCTTCTTTTCCCGGCATTTTTTTGTCTGCTGTTCATAGGATAATAAGGCCTCAACATTTCACCTGTATCATGAGCTCTGGCATGTTTCTGTCTATTACCTGATTCCACCTTAAATTAGACTAAAAAATTCCAGCTAACTCCGCCCCGGCAAAATAGGTTAGGATATTTATCAACTGATATTAGAGGAGGTTGAAAATTGTTTTTGTCCTTTTGGTATAGATCTAGTTATATAAAACGATTATCAGCCTTGTTGTTGGTGCTTTTTCTCACTGCCTGTAATGAGTCTCATCAAAAGGTTGCTCTGGGAACCCTGGAGCGGGACCGTATAGCGCTATCAGCAACCACTAATGAAGTGGTGATAGACCTTCCTGTAGCTCCTGGGGCTTCGGTTACAAAAGGTACTGTTCTGGTCCGATTAGACGATACATTGCAAAAAGCACAGGTAGATAAGGCCGAAGCAGAGGTTGCACAGGCGCAGGCTAACCTGGAAAAGCTGCGGCGTGGAGCCAGGCCTGAAGAGGTGGCATCTGCCAGGGCAAAAGTGGTTGGGGCAAAGTCAGCATTAGCTGAAAGCCAGTCGAATTATGAACGTGTTTTGAGCCTGATCAAGCAAAAGCTGGTCAGTCACACCGAGCTGGACAAGGCACAGGCGGCGCGTGATTCCAATGAAGCCAGTTTGCAGAGTGCACAGGAAGCCCTGTTGTTGTTAACCAATGGAGCGAGAGAAGAGGATTTGACAGCAGCAGAAGCTGTATTAAATGCCGCAAAAGCAATCCTGGCGATGGAAAATAAGCGTCTGGCGGATTTGACCATTAGCGCAACCCGAGATGGGATTTTAGATAATCTGCCATGGAATTTGGGAGAGCGTGTCACCACGGGTAGTCCGCTGGCTATCCTTCTCGCAGGTACGGCGCCGTTTGCCAGAATATATGTCCCTGAACCCAGTCGGGTAACACTACGTGCGGGTGAAGCCTTACTGGTACATGTCGATGGTCTTGATCGGACGATCAATGGGCGCTTACGATGGATTTCTACCGAGCCTGCGTTTACCCCTTACTATGCGCTCAATCAGGAAGAACGCGCACGTTTAATGTATCTGGCAGAAGTCCAGTTACCGGATAGTGAAGCCCAATTACCCAATGGTGTGCCGGTTCAAGTCGAGTTGCCATGAGTGATTTTGTTATTAAGGCTACAGCGCTTAGCCGTAATTTTGCCGATGTAAAAGCCATACAACAGCTGGACCTGGAGGTCGAAAAAGGAAGGATTTATGGGTTCCTGGGCCCTAACGGTTGCGGCAAGACTACCGCTATTCGAATGCTTACCGGGCTTTTAATTCCGAGCTCTGGGGAGGTTGAGGTACTAGGGCATAAATTGCCAGAAGATGCCGAAGGATTACGCATGCATATTGGTTATATGACACAAAAATTCTCTCTGTATGACGATCTAACCGTCAAAGAGAATCTGCAATTTGTTGCCGATATCTATGGCCTTGCAGGGCGGCGGAAAAAACAACGAATCGAACAACTACTCGACTTTTACAACCTGGAAAAAAAGAAGAATCAGCTTGCAGGAAGTATGAGTGGAGGGCAGCGCCAGAGATTGAGCCTTGCTGCCGCGATACTGCATAAACCAGAACTGTTATTTCTGGACGAGCCAACTTCGGCCGTAGATCCGGAGAACCGACGTGATTTCTGGGAAAGACTGTTTGATCTTAGCGAGCAGGGCACCAGCATACTGGTCTCTACACATTACATGGATGAGGCGGAGCGATGCCATAAGCTGGCTATATTAGAGACTGGAATAAAGCGCGCAGATGGAACACCGGATGAACTGATGCAAAGTATGGGGGCACAGGTCGTCGAAATCGAATCGTCAAATCTGCGTCAACTCAAGCAAAAGTTATTGAATATTGATGAAGTAATATCGGCTGCTCAGCTAGGTTCAAGACTTAGAGTTCTGGTCAGAGATAGTACCGCCGATCCTCTTACATTCCTGTCTCAACAGTCCTGTATCAATACAACTGACAGGCTGAATCTGGTCAGGCCCAGTCTTGAGGATGTATTTGTTACCAGTACAGGGGATGGGCGAAAATGAAATCAGTGCTTAGAATTCGCGCCATATTCACCAAGGAGCTGATACAGCTAAGACGCGATAGAATGACCTTCGGCATGATGGTGATGATCCCTCTAATACAGCTGATGCTATTTGGGTATGCTATTAATACTAATGTCCGTCATATACCGGTAGGTGTCGTGGACTATAGCAACAGTGGCCTGAGTCGAATACTTGTTCAGACAGTAGATGCAACTCAGGTGGTTAAATTTACTGCCCACTATAGCGACTTGCCCCAGGCCTATGCAGCCATGGCAAATTCAGAGATACGTGCGGTACTGGTGATTCCAAAGGATGTCAGTCAGCGGTTGGCAAGACACCAGACAGTGGGGCTGGGGACTCCAGCCGCAACCAATGGTGAAACCAGTCGTCCTGTTGCACAGTGGGTGGTTGATGGATCCGACACCATAATAGCATCTGCAATAAAAAGTCTACGGGCTATGCCTCTGGTTGAATTGCTAGGTAAACCCGCTAACCGAAACACCCCTACCTTTAGTGTGACTCTATTGTATAACCCAGAGCAGCGCAGTGCGGTGAATATTGTGCCGGGGCTGGTTGCGATTATTCTCACCATGACCATGATTATGTTCACTTCAGCGGCTATCGTACGTGAAAGGGAGCGCGGTAATATGGAAATGTTGATTACTACGCCTGTACGTTCGGTGGAGCTCATGCTAGGCAAAATTATCCCTTACATCTTTATTGGTGCGGTACAGGTGACGATAATTCTGGGATTGGGGCATTTGCTGTTTAAAGTACCGATTAGTGGCAGCCTGTTACAGTTAGCAGGGGTAACCTTTCTGTTTATTACCGCTAGCCTGGTGCTAGGGCTGGTGATTTCAACAATCGCCAAAAACCAGTTGCAGTCGATGCAGATGACGATATTTGTATTACTGCCCTCTATCCTGTTATCAGGGTTTGTGTTTCCTTACGAAGGTATGCCTGTTGTTGCCCAGTATATTGCGGAAGCCTTACCGGCTACGCATTTTATGAGATTGATTAGAGGTGTTGTGCTACGACAGGCCGATATGCTCGATATGGTGCGCGACGTATACTGGCTGGCAGGTTTTATAGTGATTGCTCTTATTGTCGCGTCAGTAAGGTTCCACAAAAGGCTGGATTAGATGCTGCCCACTTTAAAAGCTCAAATCAGTCAGGGAAGCTCTATAAGCAATGCCACCAGGATAGATTTAACAATTGCTAACAGTTGATGTTTCAGGCAAACCTGAAAGCTGTCAGATAAAAAAATCCTGATACTGTTTTGGCGTGACTGCGACACGTTTTTTGAAATTTCTCTGGAAGTGGCTTTGATCATTGAAGCCAAGTGCGAGGGAGGTGTCTAGAATGCTATTACCGATTTGCAAAAGCCTTTTGGCTTTTTGGATGCGTTTGTCCAGTAAAAAAGCATGCGGTGATAGACCAAACTGCTGCTTGAAACAGCGTAAAAAATGGTAACGACTTAAGCCGGCCTGTTCGGCTAAATCATCCAGTGAAAATTGTTGTTCTAACTGCTCACAGATGAGTTCTTTTACCCTGGTCAAACGATGCGTATCATGCGATGGTTTATCTGAACGATGTTGAAGTCGATCTGCATGAAAACAGCGCTCGAGAAATTCGATTAACAGTGTTTCAGCTTTTAACACATTAGTTTGATTCATTAACTGTATAAATAGCTGGTCAAAGTCTTTGAAATAGGCGGGATCAGTTTCGTAATGATTTATAAATGGTTGAAAATTGGGTAGTTTATGACCCAGCATGTCGCATTGAAGTTGCCTGATCCATTCGCTGTTGATAAACAGCATTCGGTATGACCATTGACCCTGTTTGGGGTTGCAGGAATGTACTTCGCCAGGATTGATAGTCACGGTATCACCCGCTTTAATCGTATAACTAATATCATTGTTGATGTAGAGAGATGTGCCAGCATCAATGACTCCGAAGGAGAATTCTTCATGCGAGTGAGGGTGGTAGCAGGCCGATGAGTTCGACGCCTGACGCATTTCTATAAAGGGCAGTCTTTCGTGCCGTTTTAGTATAACGGTATCATCTACTTTCATATATTCTCGAACTACAGCTGATTTTCAAATAAACATTAATAATACGCTGCCGGTTAACAGTGTAGCCATTAGTATATTAAACCCTATCTGCCGATTGCGCCCGTATAAATAGCGACTAATGACCTGACCGCTAGCCGCCCAGATCGAAACACCGCTAAGACAGGCAATAAAAGAAATGCAGCAGAAAGCTATCAGGTATAAGGAAACAGGAGCATTTGCATACACAAACAAGCCTACACCAGACATGGATACCAGCCATGCCTTGGGGTTGAGTGCCTGCACTAGCCCGCCC
>JBNKMF010000180.1:0-5613 GCA_050292965.1 Gammaproteobacteria bacterium
GTTACTGGAGAATCAGGTGGTGGTATGTGCCAGGTCGTCATGCGCGGTACCCATGAAGTTAGCAGAGTGAATATCGACGCAGCCTTGATGGAAGATGATAAGGAAATGCTGGAAGATCTGGTTGCGGCTGCGGTAAATGATGCTGTACATAAAATTGCCAAAACCAACCAGGATGCGATGGCGAATATGACTGCAGGCCTGAATCTTCCTCCAGGATTTAAATTACCATTCTAAGATCTATTAATGTCCTCATCACCTTCACTGGATGCGCTGGTGGAAGCGTTAAGCTGCCTGCCTGGCGTCGGGCGTAAATCTGCTCAGCGTATGGCGCTTTACCTGATTGGGCGTAATCGTAATGGCGCTGAAACCATTGCTAGCTCGCTAACTCATGCGCTACAAACGGTTAAGCAATGTGAACTCTGCCGTAATTATTCCGATCAGCCCCGCTGTAGCATCTGCGAAGATCATAAGCGAGACAATGGTGTACTGTGTATCGTTGAAACCCCGGCAGATGTGATGGCTATTGATGCCTCGGGTAGCTTTAATGGGCGCTACTTTGTACTACTGGGACGTTTATCGCCGATTGATGGGATTGGTCCGCAGCAGCTGGGGATTGATTTACTGGAGCAGCGTTTAAAAAATGAAAACATCAACGAACTAATTCTTGCCACCAATCCGACCGTTGAAGGTGAAATTACCGCACAATATGTCGCTGATATAGCGCATCAATATAATATTAAGGTGAGTCGTATCGCGCATGGCGTACCGGTAGGTGGAGAGCTTGAGTATGTCGATAGCGGTACGCTAAGTAAGGCCTTTAGCGGCCGACAGAATTACCAATAGGAGGAACTTATGTCAGAAACGATTTTTACTAAAATCATCAATCGTGAAATACCGGCAGATATTTTATATGAAGACGATGAAGTTCTAGCCTTTAGTGATGTTAACCCGCAGGCCCCCGTGCACTTTCTGGTGATCCCTAAACAAGCGATTGCTACGATTAATGATATCCAGCCAGAACAGGCTCATCTGATAGGGAAAATGGTGTTAATCGCGCAAAAGCTGGCAAAAGAGAAGGGGGTTTCAGCAAAAGGATATCGTCTGGTGATGAACTGTAATGAAGATGCCGGGCAAACGGTTGCCCATATTCACATGCATGTATTGGGGGGTAGATCGATGGCCTGGCCTCCGGGTTAAGCTACCAGTCAGCGTCGGCTTCATAATCGTGTGTGATTTCTTCATTTGGCTGGATATCACGCAAGGCTACTACTGATTTATCATCGTAATAACAGGCATTTGGGTTGTCTGAGTGGTTGATATATTTAAGCTTGCAACTTACTTCAAAACCGCTTTTGACATTTAACCAGAGAACGTACATGCCATCTTCCTGGGTAGGTTTGCCCTCAAGATAGCCGATAATAGTGTCTTTTTTGATACTTTCTGCAGCAAACAGGCCTTTTCCATGGATGCCGCTTTCGGCTACATAAGTGGTGTGTTTATTGAACATATAAGTGGTGTGTATATTGAATATAAATGAGATTCATGAAAATTACCTTGTAAAATCGTTGTGTATTAAAAACTTTGTATAGTATCATTTTGAAACTAATCGAATAACTTACATTAATAAAAAGTACTGAAGTACTGGAGAGGATATGAAGATTCGTCCAAATTGTCGACGGACAATTGTTACGTCGCTACTCGCTGCAACATTTATTCCCACGTTGGTATCAGCATCTGGTTTTGCACTTATTGAAACCAATGCGCGCGGCCAGGGTAATGCCTATGCCGGGGCTGCTGCCCATACGCCTGATGCTTCTACCATATTTTTTAATCCTGCGGGTATGACAGAGATCGAAGGTGATCAACTGACTATCGCGGCGCATTATATACTACCCAAGTCTAATTTTAATAATGATGGATCAACCGCTTCATCATCATTTGAAGGATCTCCATTTGCCAGTTTAAAAGGTGAAGACGACAATGGAGGCACTCCAGCATTGGTACCTAATCTTTATTGGGTGAAGGCTATAAATGAAACGAGCAAATTCGGATTAGGGATCAACTCACCATTCGGTCTGGCAACAGAGTATAACGATGACTGGGTAGGCCGCTATCACGGTGTTTTATCTGATCTGAAAATCATCAATATTAACCCGAGTTATGCCTACAAGGTCAATGATCAGCTTTCTATTGGTGCGGGTGTTGATGTGATGCTGGGTACTGTAGAACTAACCAGTGCGGTTGACTTTGGTGCGATTTGTGTGGCTACCTTTGGTGTTAATTATTGTATAGACACGGGTGCTTTACCGCAACAGGCAGATGGTATGGCAATTCTGAAAGGTGATAACTATGATGACATCAACCTTGGCTATAACTTCGGTCTAACCTATAAACCAACTGAAGAAAGTGCTATTGGTGTTGCTTATCGGTCTGAGGTAGATATTGATGTTACCGGGACAGCTGATTTTAAAGTACCTGCTGCGGGTACTTTTGTGTATGGGAGTAACCTGTTTCTGGATACCGGCCTTAAAGCATCAGTCACCATGCCCGCCAGTTTATCGTTGAGCTATGCACTTGAAAGTGGAAAAATCACTTATCTGACTGATGTCACCTGGACGGGTTGGAGCTCTTTTCAAGAGTTGAGGGTTAAATACGATAACCCCAGTCAGCCACCTACGGTTACTACCGAGGGCTGGGAAGATACAATGCGTTATTCCTTTGGTATTGACTACCAATATAACGATGAAACCATATATCGAGTCGGTGTTGCTTATGATGAAACACCAACCCCCAATAAAGAGAGAAGGACTGCCAGACTCCCAGGCAGTGATAGAACCTGGTTGTCTTTAGGTGTAAGTAAACAGCTTGATACGGATATGAGTGTCGATATCGGATACTCACATTTATTTGTAGCTGATGCGCCTATTGATAATGAATTTGAAAGTGATCGTGTTCCTACACTTAGGGCAAATTTAACGGGCGAATATACAGCATCAATCGATATTTTCAGTGTTCAGCTGAACTGGCAGTACTAGGAGGAAATGATAATGAATAATTTTAAATTGCTAATGGCAATAGTAACAGCTCTGTTAATTTCAGGATGTGAAAGTGATGCGACATCGAATCTGGAGGATTCTATTGTTGATGTAACTCCTGCTGATGTAGTAACGGCTCCTTACGCTAAATTTGATCCTTCAAATGCTGTGCTTCCTTTTCCAAATAATTTGTTATTTGCTGATACAACTGATTTAACCTTGAATATTCCTGTCGCGGATGCGACTGATTTTTCTGATCCAAAGGTAGCGATGAATGCATTGGATGGTTTTTCTACCGTTGCCCCAATGACTACAACTTTCAGTACTGCGATTGATGTAAGTAGTATCAGTGGCAGCTCGGTGAAACTGTATGGGGCTACACTCTATTCATCGCAAACTCAACCTATAGCTGGGCCTGTTGTTGCTGTAAGCGAACCGCTGACTTTTGGTGTTGATTACGTTGCAACACTTTCGTCATTAGATACTTCAAACTCGACCTTGACTATCGTCCCGCTAAAACCACTTGCTCCTTCAAGCTCTTACATGGTGGTGATTACCGATGACCTGAAAACATCGGATGGAAAAGCATTCGGCCCTTCAGTAACCTATCGTCTGTTCAAGAGCCTGAGTAGTCCACTGGAATGTGGTTTCCCTATTGCAGCGGATTCCAGCAACTGCAAGATTCCGGGAGCGTTAATCACTAAACTTAAAGACATTGACAATGCGACAGAATTCAATGCCACGTTAGCTTCGCTGGAAGGTCTGCGCCAGATTATCTATACCAGTAATTCAACCGTTGCGACTGCCGATGCAACTATATCTAACAGCGATATTATTTTGAGTTGGAGTTTTACTACGCAATCCATTGGAGCTATTTTAACCAAAGAACAAGCTGATATCAGTGGTGGGGATGTTCCAACATCGCTGTTGGGTGATAGTGGGGCAGATTCGCCCAGTTCTGCTGCTGATATCTATGTAGGTACTCTCAATGTCCCATATTATCTGACTGCAGCAACTGATACTTCTGACTCATCTATATTAGGTTCAGTATGGAAGAGCACAGATGGTGCGGATATTACTCCATTGAGCCCAGATGCGGTTCCGATTTCTACTGAAACTATTCCGTTGATGGTTTCTATTCCTAAAAATGGTGATGGAACTGCTGGGACAGGTCAGTATCCAGTAGTTATCTATCAGCATGGCATCACTACTAATCGTACGACCATGCTGGCCGTAGCCGATGCAATGGCGCAAGCAGGTATGGCTGTGGTTGCAATCGATTTGCCTTTACATGGATTAACAGGTAATGAGACTAATGGTACAGAAGCTTTTAAAACTGATTTTGAACGTACATTTGATCTGGATTTGGTTGATAATACTACTGGTGCTCCTGGAGCAGATGGTGTTACCGACCCCTCTGGTAAACATTATATAAACCTGGTTAACTTATTAAATATGCGAGATAACATGCGCCAGAGTGTCTCTGATCTATTCGCTTTGACCAAGTCTCTTGAAACCATGGCAGCTGGGGATGCGACATTTGATACCTCAAAGATTTACTTTTTGGGTCACTCTTTGGGTGCAATTATAGGTACCACCTTTGCTGCTTTAGAGCCTGGCGTTAGAGATGCTGCTTTCGTTTTTGGTGGGGGTGGTGTACCCAAAATTCTGGATGGCTCGGCTACATTTTCTCCTGCGATAGTTGCTGGCTTAGGCGCTAATGGAGTGAATAAGGGAACAGCTGATTATGAGTCTTTTGTTGGTGCTGCCCAAACCGTAGTGGATACAGCTGATCCGGTGAATTTTACTTCAAAGCTACTGGATAAAAATGAAGGTATCCTATTCTTCGAAATCGTTGGTGGTAGTTCTTCACCATCTGATCTGGTAGTGCCGAATACTGTTCCAGATGGCAATGATAGTGGTAACACTGTTCCATCCCCACTTTCAGGTACTGAGCCACTGCTGGCCCTGTTGGGCATAACTACACCTGTAAATACTGATCAGGGCCCCGGCACTACAAATCTGAAACACAGTGTCAAATTTGTAGTTGGTAATCATAGATCGTTGTTAAGCCCTGCTGCTGATGAAGTCAATAGTGCCGAAACTAACCTAAAGGTGACTACGGAGATACAATCCATTACAGCAACATTTCTTGCATCGGACGGAGTTTATTTAAATATAAATGAAGCTGAAGCCGGGAATTTGTTAAAAGCACCAGCTCCGTGAGTTTTATAATTATCTATTAATGTTAAACTGCAGCCTCTCTATTAGAGAGGCTGTTTTTTTATTCGTAGATATCCCATTGATCAGGTATTGCCTATACTCGTAACGCAGTGGGTAATTTTTTCTTAACAAATCAAAAGCCCTGGCCTGCTGAGTACTATCAAGAGCGTTAATCGATAACAGGTTTTGATAATCCTGTTGTACCGGGTAGTGCTGCTGAAATAGTGACTCCAGCAAATCAACCGCATCACCCTGATCAAGCAGTTGAATGACTTGCTTTTCAGGTAGATGTTCCAGCATTTTCCACTCAGCTTCCTCGCCAAAATAAGCGCAGCTAGCATCCAGTATCATTTGT
>JBNKMF010000181.1:0-5532 GCA_050292965.1 Gammaproteobacteria bacterium
AGGAAAGCGTTCTCTTGAAAAACGTCCTATGAATAATCTGGAATGGGCCTTAATAGCTGACGGCGTACCTGCAGATAAGATTTATGACACGCTGGATACCGCTGCTGGTGTTGACCGTGCATTCAAAAAACTGGATACCATCAAGGACCATGTTGTATGGTGGACCAAGGGTGCTCAACCACCTCAACTACTGGCAGATGGCGAAGTTGTCATAGCTTCAGCTTATAACGGTCGCCTGTTTGCTGCCATTGAAGAAAATAAGCAACCTATTAATATGATGTGGGATTATCAGGTATTTGATCTGGATGGCTGGGTTGTTCCTAAAGGTTCCAAGAACAAGAAAGAAGCTTTGGCTTACCTGAAATTCGCTACAGACACTCAACGTCTGGCGGACCAGGCTAAATACATTTCTTATGGCCCAGCACGTGCATCTTCTGCACCGATGGTAGGTAAACATGCTGTTTTAGGTATCGACATGAAACCGCATATGCCTACTACTCCGGCAAATGCTAAAAACACTCTTTTGACTAACTACGCCTGGTGGGCCGACCACAAGGATGAGCTGTCAGAGCGTTTCGAAGCCTGGTTAGCCAAATAAGGTAATATCGACACAGTTTTGAGTCGGAACTCGTTTCCGGCTCAATTCTCAATGACCTGTCAATTGGGTCATTGAGAATTGAGCACACAACCAAACATGTAGAATTATATTATGTCTCAAGCAACAACCGAACAAGCATCACTGACTACTGCGGACGGCGTCCCGCTAAAGGTCAGCCTGCAACGCACCTTACGTAAACGCAAGCGTAACGCCTTACTGCTGGTCGCACCTTTATTCATATTCATCCTGATGACCTTCCTGTTACCCATCTTCGATATGCTCATGCGTAGTGTCGATAACGAAGTGACGGTCGAAGTATTACCAACCGCTGCCCCACTACTACAAAAATGGGATGATTCCAGTGGTGAACTTCCCAACGAAGCATTTTTTAAGGCCTTTATTGAGGACGCCAAGGCTTCAGCCGAGGCAAAAAAATTCAACCGCCTTGGTAAACGATTAAATTATGAACGTTCAGGTATATCCAGTCTATTCCGAAAACCGCACGTAAGCTGAAACGCTTTGACGCCAGCAAACTAAAAACGAGCTATAAAGAACATGTACTAAATATCGATAAGAAATGGAAAGACATCACAATCTGGCAATTAATCAAACGCGAAAGTGGCAAATATACCTCTTCGTACTATCTGTCTGCTCTGGATGCCAAGAAAAATGCTGACGGTGAAATAGAGTTTAAGAAAGAAGAACAACAGATTTACCTCAACCTTTTTTTTCGCACCTTGTTCCTGAGCACCTTGATTACCTTATTGACAGTCATCATGGGCTACCCTATCGCCTACTTGCTGGCGACAGTTAAAACCAGAACCAGTAACTTGCTGATGATCATGGTACTACTACCGTTCTGGACATCTTTACTGGTCAGAACCAGTGCCTGGATTGCCCTGCTTCAGCGTGAAGGGGTAATCAATGATTTTCTGGTAGCAATAGGATTAGTAGGCGAAGATGGTAGACTGGCCATGATTCATAACCAGACAGGAACCATCATTGCGATGACGCATATCCTGCTCCCATTTATGATATTGCCACTATTCAGCGTAATGAAAACCATTTCACCCAGTTATGTGCGTGCTGCTCGCTCGATGGGTGCAACACCATTTACCGCATTCGTTCGTGTTTATTTTCCAAACACAGTACCCGGTATTGGCGCCGGTGCCATTCTGGTATTTATTCTCGCTATCGGTTACTACATTACCCCGGCTCTGGTGGGTGGTACCGATGGAACCTTGATCAGTAACTTTGTTGCCTACCACATTTCCAAATCTCTCAACTGGGGACTGGCGGCTGCACTCGGTGCTATCCTTCTGTCTATCGTATTGGTTCTGTATGTCCTCTACGACAAGATAGTAGGCATTGATAACATGAAACTTGGGTAGGTGAAGATATGGCGCTTCCTATACATGCAACAACTGGTGAACGTATCTGGCATTACACATTTCTCGCTATTTGTGGGTTTGTATTTTTCTTTCTGATCTTCCCGATTATCGTGATGATCCCATTATCGTTTAATGCCCAACCCTATTTTACTTTTACCAAGGAAATGCTGGCGCTTGACCCTGCTGGCTATTCATTCAAATGGTACGAAGATTTCTTTACCAATGAGAACTGGCAACAGGCGGTGCGTAACTCGATTTTTATCGCGATATTTTCCACCCTGATATCAACCTTTCTCGGTACCCTGGCTGCACTGGGCTTAAGTCGTAATGATTTCCCTTTTAAAACCACCATCATGGGCATACTGATTTCTCCAATGGTAGTGCCATTGATTATTTCAGCCGCAGGTATGTTTTTCTTTTACTCTAGAATCGGCCTACAGGGTACTCATGTAGGTGTAATCCTGGCGCATGCCGCACTGGCTACACCGTTCGTGGTCATCACGGTAACCGCAACCCTGACCGGTTTTGATCACAGCCTGACCAGAGCTGCCGCTAATCTGGGCGCATCCCCTACACGCACCTTTTTTCAGGTGACTGTACCTTTGATCATTCCTGGCGTAATTTCAGGCGGGCTGTTTGCTTTTATAACATCATTTGATGAAGTCGTCGTCGTATTATTTGTGGGTAGTGTAGATCAACGCACTATTCCCTGGGCCATGTTCTCCGGTATCCGCGAGCAGATAAGCCCCACAATTCTGGCGGTCGCATCACTACTAGTGTTCATCTCCGTAATCCTGTTGTTTACTCTTGAGTTGCTGCGTCGCCGCAACGAACGTCTGCGCGGTATGTCGCCGGGCTAATCGCTTTCTACAGCCTACCGCGCCATGAGATATCTGGTAAATCACTGGCGCGGGGTACTCCCATTATCGATATCTCTCTGGGTTAATTTATTTGCCCTGCTAATAGTTCTGGCACTGATTGAATCAGCTATCCTGCTACACTTTAGCCACGATGCCGAACTCATGGTTAAAGCAACCTTTATCTCTCTAATGGTCACCCGGCTGATTATTTTTCCCTGGCAACTGATAGGCCTGATCCGTTGCAGTGACCGACATTTCCTCCAGAATCGTAACAGTTATGTCACCCGAATGGTGTATGTGGTGATCATGCTATCGGTGCTGTATACCCTGCTCTATATCATTGGTACATTACAGACCGTATTCATCTTTAAGAAGGATATGGATAATTATGCGAAACTGGTTAAGCAACATGGTTTCCAGATTAGCCTGCAACACAATGGGCGACAACTTAAAATTGATGGCGCACTGGATATCGGCCTTACCCTCAAAGTAGCTAAAATGCTTGAGCAAAATCCTGACATTGAAAGCGTATTGCTTGAAAGCCCTGGAGGACAGATATATCAGGGTAGAGGCTTAGCGATGCTGATTACTCAATATAAGCTTGATACCTATGTTGATACTGAATGCAGCTCTTCCTGTGTCACCGCTTTTATTGCCGGTCAACAGCGCTTTATTAGCGACAAAGCAAAACTGGGGTTTCATCAATATCGATTTGACACTACCCAGACCAAACAGATTATCCCGCTATACGAAAGCCTGCTGACAGAACAGCAACGAGATCTGGATGTATTCAAACGACAGGGCGTTAGTGAGGAATTTCTGAAAATCATGTTTCAGAAGCAGGCGGATAGCATCTGGTTTCCGCCCCATCAACAATTGCTAGAGGCTGGAGTCATCCATTATCTGACGATAACTAATGACGGATGACTCATGGCTATGGCTATGGCACCAGCCAGATTTATTGAGCCTCTCATTTCATAAAAAGTTGAACAAATACTTTAAAGATCTCTGCATCAAAATTAAGCAACATTTCATTTCTCATTAACCTGAGAGCATCAAAAGAGCTAATGGCTTTTTTGTAAACACGGTCGGTAGTTAAAGCATCAAATACATCCGCAATAGAACAGATACGCGCATACTCGTGAATATCTCGCGCTTTTAGCCTATTGGGATAACCTGTGCCATCGTAATTTTCATGATGCTGTAATACGATGATTTTAGACTCTTCTTTTAAGGCATTCGCGTCCTGGAGTATTTTATACCCCATATAAGGGTGAGTTTTTATATGCTGCCATTCTATGTCCTGTAATTTCCCAGATTTATTCAGCACATCAGGCTCAATCGCTGTTTTGCCAATATCATGCAGAAAAAAGCCCGCCGCAAGCTCCTGAAGATTATGCGCATCGGATTTTCCGAATAACTCTTTAGCAAGAAGCGTGGCATAAAACCCAACATTCACCGAATGTGAAAAGGTTTGATAGTCATGCGCGGTTAATTTAAGCATACGATTGGCAGTATCAGGCTCACTCATCGCCATGTCTGCAATCTTATAAATAGCTTCCTTGGCTTGCTTGATATTGGCTTCATTAGGAAATGCCAACAACTGTTCCATCATATCTACGGAGGCTTTGTAAGTCTGTATCGCCTTGTTTTCTGGCTCCAGCTTCCCATCATCCAGAAAGGTCCTCAGGTCATCGGTTTTTATATATTCTGAATCCCATACCTTCTTCGGCTGAGGAGCCACTGGTTCAGGAATATCTCGTATGATGTCAGCCTTTGCAGGCTTGATTTCTATGGAGGGCTTTACCGTACTCTTATCCAGATTTACGATAACTTCCTTGAAGCTCTGTTTACGCAGCTCTTTAAGTATCGACTGAGATGTAATCATGAATTCATTTTTAATGAAATCATGAGATAACCAGTTACCCGGTAATTCAATATACATACCTGGAGACAGCTTATCTATGGAGACCATCTTTTTCGTCATATTTAATAATTCTAAATTGTAGTGGTGGCTAATCAACCCTATATATCAATATTATACTAATCTACTCAGACTTCTAAATTTAGGCGTTAGTCTATCTATCGGCAATAACCAACAATTATATAGCATGGTTTTAGGTTAAGACACAGCTGAAAAATTGTGTTGTATCTCTGGCTCACAGGCTGATTCGCAATCAAAGCGCAACTATGTTGGCATGCACTTGCCTGGAAAGAAGTTGTAAAGCTTCCGCGCCCTGCTCACGCCCCTCAATTTGCATCCGTGTAAGCCACGAAGAGTGCGATACGGCAGGTAAACCTCGAAGCCGCAATGGCGTGGTCTTCGATTCCTTCCATATCGAAATATCAGATCAGTGGAAAAAAGCCATATTACCTGCTCTTGACAGAGAACGAGCATAACTCTAATAGGAAGAAAATTAATGCGCTGATAGAAATCAACCAGGCCAGTAATTCTGGTCTGATCATTTCATTAAAGTAATTAGAGGTAAATATTATTCACCCTCGATATTTGATGCCGCCATTATCAGCACAATTTGCTGCTAAAACATATTAGCTATAAGGCTCTTTAGAAAAATTAGTGGGTAAATTGCTTTCTCAATATCCCCTGTCTCAGGATCGTTAGCAGATATACATCCCCTTTCAAGCCTGCGGCAAAATGGTATTCAGAGCGGGGTCAAATGAC
>JBNKMF010000182.1:0-5493 GCA_050292965.1 Gammaproteobacteria bacterium
CCATGGCGGGTCTGGTCTCCATCACCGAGCTATCTTCCTGTTGTAAGGTTTCCACGCCCACGGTGATGAGAACCCTGAAACGTATAGGCTTCACAAGTTTTGTCAGTTTTCAAAAAGCGCTGAAAAAAGAATTGAGCGATACCCTGGCTGATCCCATTGCCAAGCATAATCGCTGGGCGACTGGTGCCCCGCCGGAGCATATTCTGAATCAAAGGTCAGAATCGGTACTGACCAATCTACGAGAAACGATGAATCATATTAGCTACCAGACCTTTAATGATGTGGTTGATTTATTGGCCGATGAATCTGTGTCACTGCATCTGGTAGGTGGGCGTATTACGCATGCATTCTCTGATTATCTGGGTACCCATCTGGAGGTGATGAGAGGAGGGGTGTATAAGTTGCCGGGTGCGGTGAGTTTATGGTCGCATCATTTGCTGGATATGAATGCGAATGATGTGCTGATTATTTTTGATGTGCGTCGTTATGAGACGGATCTGTTGAATATTGCACGCCTGTCTGCTGATAAAGGTATTAAAGTGGTATTGTTTACAGATCAATGGATGTCGCCGATTTCGAATACGGCAGATTTTAGTTTTCCGGCTCATGTGGATGCGCCTTCGGGGTGGGATTCAGGGGTGGCTACGCTGTTTATTATTGAGGCTTTGATTACTGAGGTTGAGCGGAAGTTGTGGCCGCAGGCTTCTGAGCGGATGAAGGAGCTTGAGGGGATATTTGATCATACTGGGCGGTTTAAGGGGAAGGGGGAGTCTTGAGTTTTTGGGGTGTCGGTGGCAACACTGGTGCCAGTGTGAGTTCATAAAGGGTATAAACTTTGCGCGGCAGGAATGCTATAAGGATGTGGCGTTTACGGAATCAATGGATGTAATCTATAGGATGATAAGAACTGTCATTGCGAGGCGCGAAGCAACGAAGCAATCTTTTAAATGATAGCAACCTCCCGGATTATGGTTTCACACGCCTTAGCTTTCCTTGCTCCGTAGCCTCTTTCTAATTGGCGTGCGAGTAACTTCTTTTCAACAGCTAAAAGAAGTCACCAAGAAAAGCCGCCCCGCACAAGCCCTTATATCGTCAAAAGTACGGCCAAATCGCGGTCGGGCCAGACGCGTTCCAGACGCGGCTGTCCCTCAAATGGCATCCCTGCCATTTGACCCCGATTTGACCGTACTTTTGCCGCGGGCTTGAAGGGGGTAAAAAAACCAGAGAACTCAAGCAAAGCTTGAAAGCTCTTAAAGGCTAGGCTAACTGATCTTAGAATCAACGTTATGCTGTTTTCCAATTTGTGCCTTCTATCCTGTATTTTATCGAGTTTGTGGATTTACCCTTAACACCTGAGATATGATGAGTGTGAAATAGGTGATAATCTTTCTACATTAATCAAAACATTAAAAGGCGCACGGCCTTTTTAATGGAATCAGGGAATTTGGATGAAAATAATAACTCGGTATATCAATGGGTTACAAATCTTCTGTTTTCCTCAAATAATTAAAAAGGTATACCTTCTAATATGTATTCAAAGGTCAGTGACCTTTGAATTCGACTGGTAGCCACATAAAATAACATGGATAATTTCTCACAAGACTTTGTAACAATTCTGAAATTTTTATTGCCCGGCTTTGTGGCGGCGTGGATATTTTATAGTCTTACGTCATATCCAAAGCCATCTCAATTTGAGAGGGTAATTCAAGCTTTAATCTTCACAATATTCATTCAAGCATTGGTTACTATCTTTGAGTATATATCGCTTTATCTAGGGCAATACAAAAGTTTTGGCTCGTGGGATGATTCATCTTCACTGGTTGCATCAATCGTAGTAGCGTTAATGTTGGGATTGTTTTTTTCATATTTTGCAAACAACGATAAAATACATAAATACCTTCGAGACAAAGGTATATCAAGAGAAACATCATTCCCATCCGAGTGGTTTGGAGCGTTTCTCAAAGATGTAACCTTTGTTGTTCTGCATCTACATGATGAGCGAAGGCTATATGGCTGGCCAATTGAATGGCCTTCAGAACCAACAAAAGGACATTTTGTTATTGCTGACCCTTCTTGGCTCGACGAAGGCAAAGAGCTTCGTATTACAAATGTAAAAAATATATTAATAGATGTAAATGATGTTAAATGGGTAGAATTTATAGATATGACATGGGAGAAAGATAATGAGTAAAAAAGGCTCCAATCCACCACCACCAGCATCACCAGCATCAGTCAGAAGAGGTGTGAACGATGGTGCAAATGTAAACCCACAACCACCGGCTAATGTACGCCCATCTCCACCGCCACCGCCACCGCCACCAAAAAAAGGCTAACAAGAGACTGTGTTAGTAAAAGGGGACGGAGGGATTAAAAAATGAGCAATTATATGAATTGGTTAAAATTTAATCACACCGACCCCTTACACTCGTTGGGTATAAGGGTAATGTGGCGTGATCGAATCTGATGAAGATATACCGAAGGTAGTCAATGAAATAAATGAGAGAATTCAAGCTCTCCATGACTATTTAGGTGACAGAAATTTAGACTCAGCAAAAGTTAGATTTCCGAGAGGATATATTAGAAGTTGTGCATCCCACCGTGAAAAATATAGCTTTCTATCCTGTCACACATTAAAAAGTAACATTGCTTATGCCAAACTAACATCGGACATATACCGCTGGTTACTCAATCGAACAGATTTATCAATTACAGCAAAAGAAATGATTATTAAGCAAGGAATAGTTTTGGTAGCATCTGTAGCTGAAACAGTAGTTAAAGAGGTGCTGAAAGGGCAGCCTGGCGGTGGAAGAAAGCAAAACTTTAAAAAAAGAGTACAAACATTATTCGATAATGGAGTTATATCAAAGGCATTGCTGGATGAACTAGATTGGTTGTGGGATATACGAAATAACGTCCACATAATGCTCTTATCTGAGCGTGAATATCAAAAATATGAATTGAAGGACTATAACCGAGCAATCATAGCAATGCGTGAATTAAGGGTCTCTTTAGGTGGAAAGCCTTAAGAAAAAAATCAAGTTTGTTCACTTCCGTTAACGGGGTTGCGCTACCGCGCAGCCCCTTATTTAAAGCGTTTAGGCTGTAGGAAAAGGTGTGGGTAACTTTTTGATAGGAAATTTTGGAATGGAGAGGCACTTTAAAAGGTCATTGCAGAGGTTTGGTAATAAAATATTTTCGTATGAAAGCATTTTTAGGCGTCAAATCTTATCAAAAATTGAGGCCGAGCTTTTTCTACAGTCTCGTTTGGCTTTGAAAGAAAGCCAGATTTGAATTAATTTAACAAGGGAAGGCTTATGATAGTTTACGCAAATCATCTGGAGCTAGAAGGAGAGGATGCATATCGATCTGTTCTTTCGTCTCTTTGTGGGTGGATAAAAAGAAAAACAAACGAGAGTGTTCGCCCTGCTGATTTGATGGGTTCAAATAAGTTTAATTTTGACAATGTTTGGGTTACTACTGAAACCGCAAATTTTGAAAGCCCAAATCTTTATGCGGTTACTATAAAACACCTGGATAGTTCTGTTCGTGGCAGGCAGTGGATAGTAGAAGTCGGAATGCTTTCCAATGACAAAAAAACGCTTGTCTCAATTGTTCTAAAAACTGATGAAATAAGCAGTTTAGTCACCTCAGATGTTTTTACAACTAGACCACTACTTATTAAGTACATTTCAGAAAATAGCCAGCTAAGCCATAATACTATTGGCAAGTCTTACAAAAACTTGGAAGGCAGTACTGATGCATATAGAGCCTTGCTGTACGAAGTGGAAAGAATTGAAAGAGAATACCCTATTGTCCTGATTAGCCCGAAGAGAGATGGAGAGTACCCTGTAGAAATTTCAAGACTACAAGATCAGCTGATAGGTTTAGCTCAGGTTGTAAAAGTTTCTCCAGATTGCAATAGCTACGATATGGCTGAAATCTTGGGGCAACAGTTTTCTTCATGGAATGGCGCAATCAATATTATATATACTCCATTTAAGAATGGTCACGTTAGAAATAAGCTATTTCAGTCAAATTATCTTGATGATAATTTCCATGACCAGAAAGAAGTAATAAGTCTTTTACTATCGACAGTAACCCACAATACAAATATTCCAAAGATTAGAAAGCAAATCAGATCAGAAGGTGTTAAGGCCAAATCTTTAAAAGAGCGATTCCTTAAGCGGATAAATAATAGCGAATCTGCAAGTACTGAGGATATAGAAGAAATTTTAGAGATCGCTGCCAGTCAAGAAACTCAATTTAAAGCTGATATAGATCGTGTGGAATTTGAAAAACTTCAACTTGAAGATGACAAAGATACTCTTGAGAATAAGTTAGCGAAGGCGAACTGGAGTATAGACTCTTTAAAGCGCCAGCTACAAGGAGCCGGCTATAGCGCAAATACTGTCGATATAGAAGAATTACTAGCAGTTGCTTGCCGTGTAGATGAGCCATCGCCGAGTGAATGCATTTCGATTATTAGTTCATCTTTGGGTGATCAAGTTGTATTTCTTGATTCTGCAGTAATTAGTGCAAAGGAGTCAACTTCCTTTAAGAGGGGGCGCATCTTACTCGATATGCTGAGAAAGCTAATTATTAAATACTTGCCTCTATACTTGGAGAGTGGAGATAACAAAGCACGTACAATCTTTACTAACAAGCAGTATGCTGCTAATGAATCAGAATCTGTTGTGAACAATCCCGATATGGCTAAAACTCGCGAATTCCTCTATAAGGGAAGAATGGTGTCGATGTGGCAGCATTTGAAGGTTGGTATAGCTGATAATGCAGAACATACTATTCGAGTACATTTCTTTATAGATCAACATGATAAAAAAGTTGTTGTTGGGTATTGTGGTGAGCATCTACCATTACCTAGCCGATAAAATGCCTTACAAACAGGTATTCGCCAGATGAAGCGGGTCGGACCTAAGTAACTTATTGATTCTATGGACTTGTTGTCCATATACCCCGATGATTTAAGCCTTAGGTCATGAAGCGGGTCGGACCTAAGTAACTTATTGATTCTATGGACTTATTGTCCATATATCCCTATGATTTAAGCCTTAAAGGGCCCATTTAACAGGGAAAAAACTTACTTTACGATGAAGCGGGTCGGGCCTAAGTAACTTATTGATTCTATGGACTTATTGTCCATATACCCCTATGATTTAAGCCTTAAAGGGCCTATTTAACAGGGAAAAAACATACTTTAAAACAGTAAAAGGGGACGGAGGGATTAAAAAATGAGCAATTATATGAATTTGTTAAAACTTAATCCCTCCGTCCCATTTCTCTCTGTAACTAGAAATACAATCCCCGAGAGATTTTGTTGAATGAGCTATTTAGAGATCAGGTCTCGATTCGAGTGGTTGGTTGGGCTTCTGAGTGGTGATGTCACAACTTATTACATAAACCGATCACGCTGCTTTCGCATACCATTTAAAATGGCTAGCAAAGTTGCTTCTGGAAATCTGGGAGGTATCTGTG
>JBNKMF010000183.1:0-5470 GCA_050292965.1 Gammaproteobacteria bacterium
ATGATTTTCAATGTATGCATGATAATAATGCCTGGTTATCATCCCAGGGAATGGCTAAGTTAATAAGCATAGTACGTCAAGCCCCAATAGAGCCCGGCATGCCTGTGCCAGAAATATTGGTCGTTTCTCCACCTAAAATAATAAAGCCCAAGGGTTCAATTGCAGCAAAATTTAATGGCGCTGAGAATAGAGATATCGGTCTTGCCTCAGAACTTGAACGAATCTCAAAGGAATATTCGACTTATTTCTTTGACTCAGCTACCGTGACAGAGGCAAGTGCTGTTGATGGTATACACCTGGATGAATATCAACATTTAGAACTAGGTAAAGCAATTGCAAAGGCTGTTGCAGATGTCATCACCTTTTAACAAATACGTACAAAGATGGACGCTGCAAAAATGCGGTGCCCCTTAACTTAGCCGGTAGGTATAAAAAAGAAAAATGATCTCAGAATCTGACTGGAAAAAATTTAAGAAAATCAAAGAAGAGGCTTTAGAACGCTTCTGTGGAACAATATTAAATGAGGTATCAGAGGGTTTAGAGAGTAGTGATAACCCAACAAATCATAGCAAATATCTCTATTTATATAAATTGATTGAGAACTACGATAAGCAAGTTGCTTTGCTATTTAATGATCACAGCCGCTCAAAAGCTACAATACAACTTTTAATGCTGCGTCAGGAAGGATTGGTCAATGAAGCAGATCTCAAGGGTTTATCTAATGAACTCAAAGAACACACAAATCCTGGGGCCTATTAGCCATTACTGCGTGAGTTGGTTATCTGGGTTCAGGCCTGTTACCTCGACCGCTCCGCGGTCAGGACGGTTGTCTCGCGGGTTGCCATACAATTCCTCGGTGATTGGCAGATCGAGAGGTATGCCGTTTTCATTGATTCCTGTGCCCGTGTTGATGAGCGGGGAGTAGTCAATCAGATTGCCCGAAATATCACTCGTAACATAGGGTGCTTCTGTGCCCTTAGGGAAAAGATCCCCCACCCAGTCGCGATACCATGCAAGATCGTCATACCAGCTAAGGAACTGTGTGTTAATTCTTTCTGGGGACACAATACTTAATTGTGTTATTCATAAATTTCCGCTTTGGGTTCGATTCGTGCCAAATCAGCTAAAACCATTAATGTCTCCTATAAAAATCAGGGTCAGAGAGCCATACCTTCTAATATTAGTGGAAATTGTTCTCTGACCCGGTTTTTTTGATGAGCCCCCCAGGAATAACGACACCCTAATTGAGCGGCCTGCAGCTCCCCGAAAATCAAGCCATTTTTTCCGAAAAGAAGTCGTTCAGGGTTACTATATGTAGGCCTCTAGCGTGCCAGGAGCAGTCGTTGATTAATTGGCCTATGAATGAGAATATAATGCAACATAAATAAATATTTGTGCTTGTCACATAATCAAGCTGTTAGCGAATAGACACTCACTATGACAAAAAGTCAGGCACCGTTCCAAGTTCTTCAGCGCACCTTAGAGCTTCCTTGTGGTGTAGTTCTAAAGAATCGACTTGCTAAGTCACCAATGTCAGATTCGCTTGGTGATGGCCAGGGGGATCCCACCGAGGCGCAGATTCGACTTTATGAAAGATGGGCTGAAGGAGGGGTTGCTTTATCCTTCATTGGCGAAGTTCAAGGTGACCCTCGATTTCCAGAAAAACCAGGTAACCTGGTACTTGGAGCGGACTCGAATCAAAGTCTGTTTCAGTCGTTATCTACTCGTGCTGTGATCGATGGTGCGCATTTGTGGGCACAGATTGGTCATGCTGGTGCCCTATCTCATCCACCGATCAGTCAACCAAAGGGACCTTCTGCGCTAAACGTTGAAGGACTTCAATGTGCGGGTATGCTTAAGGAGGAAGTTCAAGATTTACCCGACTTGTATGCGAAAACTGCTTTACAAGCCAGGTCTTTGGGCTTTAGCGGTATTCATATTCACGCGGGGCACGGCTTTCTGCTAAGTCAGTTTCTTTCTCCTTTGTTTAATCATCGACAGGATAGTTACGGCGGCTCTGTAGAAAGTCGATCACGAATAGTCTTAGAAGTGATCGACAAAGTGCGAGGAGCTGTCGGACCGACTTTCCCGATTGGTATCAGGATCAACTCCACAGATCAACTCGAAGGAGGACTAATAGAGGATGATGCGTTGGAGGTGATTCGTCTTCTCAACGAAACTGCAATCGACCTGATTGATATTAGCGGCGGAACCTATTTCCCTGGAGCAAAGCCAAGCTCAGACGGCACAAGTCGGGGAGCTTACTTTCTTGATTTCGCTCGACGTGCAAAAGAAGTGACAAAAATACCTTTGATGTTAACTGGCGGTTTCAAAAGACGTGAGCAGGCAATCGATGCAGTATCCAGTGGCGCAGTCGACATGGTGGGAGTGGCACGCGCTATGGCCCTTGAGCCCCGGCTCGCGAATACCTGGTTAAGCCAGGAAGGGGGTGATCCTGAATTTCCACAATTCAATTCCGTAGTACCAGGAGGAATCACAGCCTGGTACACCATGCGATTAACCGCTTTGGGCGAAGACCGGGAGAATGAATTTAAGTTGGATATACCTACTGCGGTGCGTCAATACGAAGAGCGTGATGCAGCACGCTGTTTCAGTTGGAAGAAAAAATTCCTTCCGGGTTAACGATAGGCTCCAGGTTGATTCATCCACGTCGCTAACATAAGAGTGATAACTTAGAGAGGGCGACCCGACGGAGGAAAGATTAGAGGGAATTGTTCTCTGTCCCGGGTTTTTCCGGCAATCCATAAGGGCGATTAAACACAAACCTCACTATAAACCAATTTTCTGTATTGTGCATACTGGTTTGAATTTATACAAATATCGGTATTTATACCCCTCAAATTTAACTTTTAACAAACTAAAATATTGCAGGAGTTTAATAATTCATGCATATTGGTATCATGAATACCAAAATAGAGTCAAAATTAAACCTTCTTCTAAACAGCCAGCCTTCAGGCGTCGTGCTCACATCATCATGGTTAGTGTTACAGGGCTATAGCCTTGACCTTCAAAAACAATACAGGAAAAGCCGTTGGTTTGACTCTATCGGTACAGGCGCACTAGTACGTCATAATGATCAGGTGGACTATCTTGGCGGCATATATGCCCTGCAATCGCAGCTTGGGCTTTCAGTACACCCAGCGGGTAAAACCGCCCTGTCCTTGCTGGGTAAAGCCCATTATCTGGAACTATCTGCCAGCAAGGTACAGCTCATTGGCGTAAAAGAGGACCGCTTACCACTATGGTTTAAAAAGAAGGATTGGGGCATAAGCATAAACTGCAAGCTTACCTCCTTTTTACCACCTGAGCTTGGCATGGTGGATTGCGAACATAAGAGTTTCAAGGTCAAGGTGTCCAGTCCCGCAAGAGCGATCATGGAATGCCTGTATCTGGCCCCCTACTCTCAACCACTGATAGAAGTATTTGAGCTTATGGAAGGTTTGAATAGCCTGCGTCCTGCATTGGTACAACAGCTACTGGAAAACTGTAGTTCGGTAAAGGTGAAACGCCTGTTTCTATATCTGGCGGATAAGACTGGTCATGAATGGCTCAACCATATCAATCTGGACAAGGTAGATCTGGGTTCAGGTAAGCGCAGTATTGTGAGCAAGGGTGTTTATGTCTCTAAATACCAGATAACTGTACCCAAAGAGCTGGAGACTGTGGAATGAATGGAGCCTATAAAAAGCAGGTCGGGCTTTTGCTGAATACTCTACCAGAAGTTGCAAAAGAAGCCTGTTTTGCTTTGCATGGTGGCACGGCTATCAATCTCTTTGTAAGAGAGATGCCAAGGCTTTCAGTCGACATCAACCTGACGTATATTGAGATAGCCGAACGTCAAGCCATCTGGATGAAAATGATAGGACCTTTTTACTTAGCCTGAATAGTTTAGAGCCTGATTGGTCCATCTACGATTATCAGGGTTTCCCATCCGTAAAGTGGAAGCTTGTTAATCTGGAAAAATTCAAAAAAGTTAATCCTGAAGATTTTCAGCAGCAACTGAAATTACTGAAAAACCTTCTGGGACAGTAAGTAAGGGGTTATAACAGTCAGCAGAGATTCTCCTCTCACGACTAACCGGATGATGGTTTCACACGCTTTTCTGTCCTTGCTTCGTAGCCACTATCAAAACTCGGGGCACAGAGCAGTACTTTCTAATATTAGTGGAAATTGTTCTCTGACCCAGGATTTTTAATAAGGACGATATAAAACCCAGTCTTGACTGCCGATTTTTGATTAAGCTAATTTTGAGCTTCAAATCTGAACTGCTGCTTGCTAAAAACCGGGGTTCAGGTTTAAAGCATGTAGCTATCTGAGTGCCAATTGCTGCCACACATTACTTTTTTAGAGTAATGATTTTAATAGCAAAATTAACCGTTTAAGCACTTAAACACCCCTGTTTTTTACCTGATATTTTCCTATAATCAATAACTTAGTTAGGTCCGACCTGATACAGCACTCCCCGAAAACCGTCGTGCGCGATTGGATGATGTTAGATCATCATAGCCAAATTGAGCAGTCTGAAAAGTATCTTCCGCTTTTTGAATGACTTGACTAATTTCGATGCTCAATACTCACTCCTTTGACTTATAACGCTGCAAACACCGTGGACAAAACCAGAGTGAAACGACGGTTTTAATATCCGTGTGATTTGCCTTGTTAGATTTCTTCTGAAACATGGATTATTTGGTGCGACCATTCGCCATCGTATTTTTCATTCTCAATTGGTGTTCGTTGATCTTGGTTACTGACCTTGACGATGAACCGGATCAAAAATATTCCTGGCTTACTAACAGGGATAATAAACGGGTACTCTTTAGATTCTCCGCCCCGGATAACGGCATTTGGTATATGGCCAATTTTTAGATCATCAGTAGGCATATATATACGCGACTTCACCTGATTTTCGTAGTTGATTTTGCCACCTTCACCTAAAGCTACTCTTGTGACTGACAAAACATGTTTCGAGTAGTCGAGATAAGCATCTTTTTTTCCAGCATTCGTTAAAATTGCTTTGACTTGAAGGTAACTTAGATCCTCGGATTTTTTGTCTTTAATTTCGAGGCGGATATTCAACACTGCCATTTGGTCGGCTGCATTTTGCTGTATTTTCAAATCAGCTTTTGCTTTTTCGATTCGATCAAGCTGGTAGAACTCCCACGCGGTCCAGCCACCACCGACCACCACGGCAATACTTACGACAATGGCCTGTATTGTCGCAGCAATGTTTTTAGCTTTTTCGTGATCCTGGAACATCCGATACCCCTTGATAAATCTAACAGCTTAGCATTTATACAAAATGCGCAGCATGATGCATAAATGTCTGTTGGACTATGCCGCGATGGGCACACTCTTTATTAATAGGGGATTGTATTGCGGTGATCGTTTTATTGCACAACGCTTGATGACTCTGATGCCCATTTACCTTGACGTGTCGATGGATGTTATC
>JBNKMF010000184.1:0-5121 GCA_050292965.1 Gammaproteobacteria bacterium
AAGCTGGTTAATGGGTGCTCATCTTGATTTTGAATTTGGTAAGACGGTTAATGAGTATACGCTTTTTCATAATCCAAGCGTGGGAGGGGCAGGTGATACCTGGGAATCCGTACAGGATAAATTTGGCGTTACAACCGATATATCCAAAAGGTTTAGCAAATTGTTGCAAGATACCCAGAAAGCCAAAAATAAAACCAAATGGATAGCCCATAGTCAAGGTGGATTAATTTTTTCTGAAGCTGTTCGTTATCATTTAAATGGCAATAGTAGTTGGGCTATTACAGGTGGCTTTAATGGTGCTTTCAGAAAAGATAAAGGTGAATCCTTAAATATGCATAGTGTCGCATTTCATGGTAATGCGAACAATAATGTTCGTTCCAAAATTTTGTTAGATCGTGCAGGCGTTGAAGTGCTGGCAACACGTGCTAATGATTATGATATGGTAAATACTATTATTGGTCTGAACACTGCAAATCCGTGGCGTATTCTTGGCTCAGTGATATATTCAAATCATGTCATGGGTGGATCAGCTCAACAAAGTCCACATACATTAATGCATGATGGATTTGATGCCTGGGATGATCAAATGAAGAATGGTCCCGGCAAGGGACGTAATGCATTACAGAAAGGTTTTAATGCGGTTGATAAAAAAGGCCGATCAGGCATTAAGTATCTTCAAAATTTCTTGAAATAATGAATTATTCATTTGTAAAAATCAGTTTAAAGGTCATCATTATGTTCGCAGCGATATCAAAAGCTTTTGGCTTAAGTAGTGCTCCTCAGCAGCATCCTTTAATGCCTCGTCAAATTGATTTATCCGGTAACATTGTTCATTTTTCGATGCCGGAGAATTTTAGTCGCGATTTACCAGCTGATGACATGATTGAAGTAGTGGATTTAAATGATAAAAGTGTTTATCAGGATTATAAAAAATTTACTTTAATCCGACGCTGGTGGGATTTTAAAGACAGTGGTTTTTTTGGAAAGGAATATGGCACTTTGATGATGTCAATATATTTGAAAGAGGCATCTGAATCGCTCAAGGTGAATACCTTAAAGCCACTGGATTTTATCGATATTATTATTGATGATATTGAAAAAAATAAACCGGAAAAGGTTGATCCATTATTAATGTATTCTGACTATTTTGCTGCTTATAAAGAAAACTGGTTTCAGCAGCAGCGTTGGTTAAAGTATGTTCAGGATAAGACTAATCCTGATCAGCTTTTACTTTTATATGCTATTCCTGTCACTGTAAAGCAATATATTGTGGTTGAGTTTACCTCAGCACCCAATAATGATATTGGTTTGCGGGGGTTTGTTGATAATTATACCGAACCTTTTATTAATGAAATTATGGATAGTTTTCATATTGATTATGTCAGTGATAATCCGGTTAAGCAGGCTGTGCTGCAGTCTGATACTCCTCCCCTGCAACAAATGATAGATGAAAAGGTAAAGCTTCTTGAGCTAACTGAAAGTAAAGAATAATCAAGCTAGCACTGATTTGTATCTCGGCTTGCAGGCGCTTCATAAAATTAGCTAAAGAGGGGGAAGACTTACTTCAAACGTTTAGTCGGCTGACTATCCAAAATCCCTCCCGAGTTAAACTTTTTATTGGGAGAGACCCATGTCTGAAATAAATGACTATCATTTTGATACCCTGGCAATTCGAACCGGATATCAGCGTACAGCTGAAGGTGAACACGGTGAGCCTATTTTTCCAACCTCCAGTTTTGTGTTTAATTCTGCTGCTGAAGCAGCTGCACGTTTTTCTGGAGAGCAGCCGGGAAATATTTATGTGCGCTTTACCAACCCGACGGTAAAAATTAACTGAAAAATTAACTGGGGTCAGATACACGTTATATTTTATTTTATCTACACCCTGCAATTCAAATTAGTTTTGCCCCCGGTAATTCATGAAAAAAGTAATTGATAATTTAATTTGTATCTGACCCCAGTTTCTTGTAGCTGAGTAGATCGCGTTCTGCGAAATCAGCGACATTAAGCGGGACCTTAATGCTTTCCTATTAAATTATTGCGTAAAAATAAAAATCACCCAGTTGCTTTGACCCTATTCTTAAAAGTTGGGGGTCCTTTATATTCAAATTTGCATTGTTAGAATTTTTTATTCGCTTAACCATTCCTTATTCCATGCGTATCTTATACTACCGATCTGCTCGATAGTTGACCCAAATATGTCAGGTGAACGAATTCTTTTAATCATCTGAACTTGAATTGTTCCTATAAGCTCTTTACGGAGTCCAAAACTTTTTAAAACACCCCGCCTATGGTCTTTATCGATTAACGAAACTCTCGCATACCCTAAGGGTAGGTATCTCAATGGCGAGTAAAACGGTACGTTTTTTCGAGCTTCTTTCAAGGCAATACGTATTAGCCCATTTCCCTGCTGTTTTATATAAGCAGTGGTAATATCATATTTAGACTCCACGACAACGCTACCATTTAGAACTACTCTCCAACCATTTCTGTGAATACTTACTGTTCTTGCCTGTATACTTACGCCTTTGTTTTGAACAGTTGCAAGAAATCGCACACTCGAAAATAGTTCAACTGATAGAAAGTATGTATATATTTTGTGAAATAATTTAGGTATTTTTATAAAGGGAACCCAGAATATAAGATCACTTTCGAGAATACCAGCATACCCATCAAAATCAGAAACTCTATTAACTCTTCTTTCCCGAAGCGCATTCCCATCAAATACAGCGAATCCGCTATATGCTATTGGCGACCGTAATGACAAAAAATATCGATCGTAGCCTGGCGCATAACTCTCAGCAAGAATAGCAGTCCAAACGGATGAGGCTCGTACTTTCTCATAGTCCCTCGTTGATGGGTTAATGAAAATAACCAATTGTGATTTATTTCCACTAGCCTCACTATCAAGGCAACCTTCTATTTTCCACCAAGGGGATTCTGTTTGAGAATATAGTTCTTCTAAGAAAACCTGCTTTGGTATTTTTACTGCCAGATCAGTAATAAAGAAGAATTTTTTGTACGCTAATGCCAACCCATTGCATGTATCTAACAAGCGCTCAAACCGATGAATATATTCAGCAGGTTTATTTGATACTGTTTTATTTTTGTCCTTAAACTCTATTCTTCTGTGACTATACTTAACACTACCATGAGCAATTGAATTTCTAGTGGTATTACAATATACCTCCGACACGAACGTTTGGTCTATTTTCGACAACTCTTCTACTCGATTGTAAATATCTAAGCCATCGGTTGATTTTCCTCTACTTAACCTACTGATAAATGAATTCAAATATATGAGTACACCAAAAACACCTTCAATTAGTTTTAAAAAGGTAGGGTTTACTTCACTTTCAGAGAATTTAAAAAAATCGTATTCATCTGTAGGAGCACAATCGTCATGCCATGTTTTTTTATTTACTTCATCAAGCGATTTAAAGGCCAAATCAATCTGAGAGTGGTTCTCATTTAAGAACTCGACTATGCGCTGTGAATTTTCATCAGAATTTAGAAATTCATACTGAGAATGGAATGAACGTTTACAGAAGAACTTCTCAGGTCGGGAAGATATATACTTGTACAGTGATATAGGGCACTTGTTCAGACTCAAGTTATCATCAAAATACTCACGTCGAACAGCCTCTCTTCTGATTTTTAGAAGGGGCTCCGTAAGTGGGTTTATAATACTAACCGCTAATTCATTCACAAAAACTTTCCAAAGATTCTAACGCCCGGCACAGCGGACAATTTGTAGCTACGAAGGAGCGTAAAATTGTTCCGACTGCTGCCGCTTGATAAGTGCGACTAATTGACTAAAAGTCATCGACAATTTCTTCATACACTTCTTCGAAGTCATCATCGGTTACTTCTGCTAAATCTTCGGGTAGGAGATACATGCTCAAAGAAAACATACTATCAATCGCATCCTCAGATCCACCCGCTAAAGACTTCTTTTCAGCCCACTCTTTAAAGCCGGGAATTTGTGGTAACGAATAATCCTTCCCTTTAGTTCGCATCTCAAGAGCATGCTTTGCGATTTCTTTATCGTCTTTCATCTTAAACCTTCCGGTCTTACTGGGCACTTAACGCCTCGCATCACTGGGAAATTTAAGCTGCGAAACGAAGTGGAACAGTTTAAATTTTTACAAGTGCATGCGATTGTTACGTTTTTTTGTTAGAACTTCTCGGTTTAACATCAATGGGTGGTGAGACCTTTTTCTCTTTTCTGAGCACCTCCTCAATTCTCTTTTTTGCTTCACTAAGATTTTTTACTTCCTGCTTTTTCATTGCTGGTTTCCTCGCTGTTTTGATTTGAGTCACTATCTTCATTGGAGTGGATAAGATCAGGACTGCCTATTGTAGTAACCTCATCAGGAAATTGATCATCAAGAATCTCTTTGTTTTTTTCAATAGACTTTTTCATTCTCTTTAACCTTTCGGCATATGATTTGTCAGTGTTCATAACTTTTTGACACAGTAATCTGGGAAGTTTATTGCTCCTGTAGAAGGAACATATGTATACCCACGGGATATGTAATAGTTTTTTACACCCTCACTAATTGGCTCCATAACTCGAACTTCATCTGCTCCAAGTAAATTACCATACGCAATTAAGCATAGCTCTGTGATGAGGAAGGCGCGACCTTTTAGCCAGCTATTAACTGCAAGACGTTCTATTAGCTCCAGTCTGAGCCTTGAACCATTGTACGAAGGTCTCCCTAAAGCTAAAGACTCAAGCCTGTTTTGATGCCAGATAGCAAGTTCAAATCGCTTAGGATATCGCTTCCGAAAAATCTTTGAATCTTGCTCCCAATTAAAATCTACCTGTCGTTCTGGTAATTGTTCCCATAATCGAGCCTGTACAAGTGCAGCCGTATCAATATCTCTCAAGTTGATCAGATTAGAATCTGGATAGTTTAGTACCTGTTTAACGCTTTTAAACACCTCTGCTCGATACTCTCTGTATTTAGTCTCGGCACTTATATGTGATGCTAACATTATTAATGTTCTCCTTTATATTAAAACGTCACGCCACCGCTCACAGGCAAAATTGCGAGCGCCAGCGAGTAATTTTGTCCTTGTGCAGCGGATTGTTATGCGCTGCTTTCATTTGATGTA
>JBNKMF010000185.1:0-5086 GCA_050292965.1 Gammaproteobacteria bacterium
TATTCTCGATATAGGCGGTGAGTCAACGCGTCCGGGCGCAGAAGATGTTTCGGTGGATGAGGAAATCAGTCGCACTATCCCGCTGATTGAAAGTATTCGTGCATTTTCAGATATACCTATTTCAATTGATACCAGCAAAGCCGAGGTAATGCGTGCAGCTAGTGCTGCTGGGGTAAATATGATCAATGATGTGTGGGCCTTACGTCGCGAGGGCGCTATGCAGGCTGCGGTCGACTCTGGATTACCTGTTTGTTTGATGCATATGCAGGGCAGTCCCGATAATATGCAGCAAAACCCAGAGTATGAATCGGTGCTCAAAGAGGTTAAGCGTTTTCTGCACGATCGATTATTTGCCGCTCAGGCAGCAGGTATAAAAAAACAAAACTTAATCATTGATCCCGGGTTTGGATTTGGTAAAACTCTGGATCAAAATTATCAATTACTGAAAGCGTTGCCAGAGTTTGTCGAGATGGGTTACCCCTTGCTGGTGGGCTTGTCGCGTAAAAGCATGGTCGGACTGGTGCTGGATAAACCTGTTGATGAAAGGGTGTATGGCAGTGTCTCTGCGGCAGTGATTAGTGCCATGCTGGGCGCGCATATTATCCGTGTGCACGATGTAACAGAAACCCGACAGGCATTGGCTATAGTGCAGACACTTAAGCAGACAGCTATAGAATACTGAGGATTAAGATGGCGCGTAAATTTTTTGGAACGGATGGAATTCGTGGTCGTGTAGGTCAAGAACCTATGACGGCTGATTTTATTATGAAGCTGGGTTGGGCTGCTGGTAAGGTGCTTGGCAAGCAGGGTGACGGCCATGTGGTAATCGGCAAGGATACCCGGATATCAGGCTATATTTTTGAGGCTTCGCTGGAAGCAGGTCTGGCGGCAGCCGGACTGGATGTAACCTTGATGGGCCCTATGCCGACACCGGCAGTTGCTTATATGACTCAGGCGCAGCGTGCCACTGCAGGTATCGTGATTAGTGCATCGCATAATCCTTACTACGATGATGGAATTAAATTCTTTAGCGGAGATGGCTATAAGTTACCCGACTCCGTCGAGCATGAAATTGAAGATATGATGGATAAACCCATGCTAATGGTGGAATCCAAGGACCTGGGTAAGGTATACCGAATGGAAGATTCCAGAAGTCGCTATATCGAATTCTGTAAAAACTCCATTCCATTTCGAACTAGTCTCAAAGGAATGAAGGTGGTGCTGGACTGTGCCCACGGGGCTACCTACCATGTAGCGCCCTTCATCTTTCGTGAGCTCGGCGCAGAAGTTATTGAAATGGGTGTGTCTCCCGATGGTTTGAATATTAACAAGGATTGTGGTGCGCTGTACCCGCAGAATATGCGTTCATTGTTGCTGGAAAACCAGGCTGATCTGGGTATCGCCTTCGATGGTGATGGAGATAGGGTGATGATGATGGATGCCACTGGTAAGGTAATGGATGGTGATGAGATACTGTTTGTTATCGCACGTAAACAACAATTGAGTGGGCAACTTGAAGGGGGGGTCATAGGTACTCTGATGACGAATCTGGGTCTGGAACATGCGCTGGCAGAGCTCAAAATTCCTTTTGAACGCGCCAATGTTGGTGACCGATATGTGATGGAAAAACTCAAGGCAAATGGCTGGTATCTTGGTGGAGAGTCTTCCGGGCATATCATATCTCTAAATCAAACCACTACTGGAGATGGCATTATTGCTGCATTACAGGTTCTTGAGTCAATGGTGAATAATGGACAGTCATTGTCCGAGTTGCGTCTGGGTATGAGCAAATATCCTCAATGCATGGTCAACGTGCCAATTGCTTCAAAAATTAACCCTGACGATTTCCCTCAGATTTCAAAAGCAGTGGAGATAGCCGAGCAGGAGTTGGCTGATAAGGGGCGAGTACTATTAAGACCTTCCGGAACCGAAGCACTGATAAGAGTTATGGTTGAGGGGCAGGATGCTGATCAGGTAGAGTCACTTGCGCATAGAATCGCCGATGTGGTAGTGGAATCTGCTGGAACAGACTGAAATAGGTGGTATTTTATTAAAAGCCACTACATAAGCATTGATTTATAGGTCAGACACAAGTACCCTTTGCGCCCATTTTTAATATACATAAAAATAATTAAATTGAGGAACTGGACATGCGTCGGACATTGATAGCAGGTAACTGGAAAATGAATGGCTCACTAGAGAGCATTGGTGAGTTGATGGATGGTATTAAGGCTGGTTTAGCTGAGGTAACAAATGCAGACATGGCAGTATGCCCTCCTGCGATCTATCTAATGAAAGTGAAGTCGCATATTGGTGATGCAGCTATCGGTTTGGGTTCACAGAATATCTGTGATCAGGAAAGTGGCGCATTTACTGGTGAACTGGCTCCTGCAATGTTAAAAGAAGCGGGCTGTAAGTATGCAATTATTGGCCATTCTGAGCGCCGTTCATTGTATGGTGAGAGTGATGATCTGGTTGCTCGACGTTTCGCGATGGCGGTAGCCTCTGGAGTCACCCCGATTTTATGTATTGGTGAAACGCTGGAAGAGCGTGAGTCGGGTGTAACTGAGCAAGTTGTTTCTCGTCAGCTGGATGCAGTTATTGATACACAGGGGATTGATGCTATTGGCCAATGTGTTATAGCTTATGAGCCTGTATGGGCAATAGGTACCGGTAAAACGGCATCACCAGAACAGGCTCAGGCAGTACATGCTTTTATTCGAAGTAAACTGGCAGCTTTGAGTGTTGATGTTGCTGACAAGGTACAGATTTTATACGGTGGCAGTATGAATGCGGCGAATGCAGCAGAATTATTGTCTCAGCCTGATATCGATGGTGGTTTAATCGGTGGGGCATCTTTGAAAGCGGCTGATTTTCTTGCTATTGGCAAGGCGGCCTGATTATCTAATTTGAGAGTTTTATGCAAGACTTAAATGCTATTTTACTTGTCGTTCAGGTATTGTTATCTGTCTCGTTAATTGCACTTATCCTGTTACAACACGGTAAGGGTGCTGATGCGGGTGCTGCATTTGGTAGCGGTGCTTCAGCAACTGTTTTTGGTGCAAAAGGCTCGGGAAATTTTCTCACCAAAAGTACAGCGATTCTGGCAACATTGTTTTTTCTGACCTGTCTGGCTCTGGCTTATATGTCTAGCCATCGAGAAGGTCCGGCTAGTCTGGTTGATTCCATTGTCGAAACTCAAGCTGTAGAGCAGAGCGCTCCAGTGATGAAACAGACTGAAACGACTACTGATTTACCTCCTACGGTTGAAGATCCTGCTGTTGATGCTGCTCCAGCTCAAACTGATCTACCTCCCTCGGAGTAATAAAGCATAAGCCGATGTGGTGGAATTGGTAGACACGCTATCTTGAGGGGGTAGTGGCTTAAGGCTGTGCCGGTTCGACTCCGGCCATCGGCACCATCTTAAATGTCTGAAGTATACGGGCTGCGTTACTAATCCAGTCAACTTCAGCTAGTCGAACCAGCTCCGGTTCGAATATAGACCCCGTCCCTGGGGGCTGCCCTACGGGTTGCTCGCAGGCTCGCAATTCAAAACCGTTCCAGACGGTTTTGTCCGGCCATTGGCACAATAAAAAAGTCGACTTTATGTCGGCTTTTTTTAGTATTGAATAAATTCACGCTTATCAGATTAGAAGTTAATTCGTCATTAACTTAGGTTATTAGATTTGAATTATTCTTATATAACGAATCAATATTCTCCTCGCTCTTGACTCTGAATCCAGAGCACAATAGACTCGCTGCCTGCTACAGACAATATAATAAATCCAAATCAAACGCAGAGGGTAAACACCACATGTTAGGTAATTATTTACCGATTCTTATTTTCCTGACGATTACCTCTGTGATGGGTACGGCATTCATCGTTCTGGGAAAATTGCTCGGTCCTTCACGTCCAGATGCTGAAAAAAATTCCCCCTACGAATGCGGCTTTGAAGCCTTCGAAGATTCACGTATGAAGTTTGATGTGCGTTATTATCTTGTCGCTATTCTTTTTATTATTTTCGATCTTGAAATTGCTTTCCTGTTTCCATGGGCCATAGTGCTCGACCAGATTGGTAACTTTGGGCTTTTTGCCATGGGTATTTTCCTGGGTGTACTGGTTATAGGGTTTATATATGAATGGAAAAAGGGAGCTCTGGAATGGGAATAGAAGGTGTATTCGAGCAGGGTTTTGTTACTACTACTGCTGATAAATTAATCAACTGGGCTCGTACTGGCTCAATGTGGCCAATGACTTTTGGTCTTGCCTGCTGTGCCGTAGAGATGATGCAGGCGGGTGCCTCGCGTTATGATCTTGATCGTTTTGGAATTCTCTTTCGCCCAAGTCCTCGCCAGTCCGATGTGATGATTGTTGCTGGTACTCTGGTTAATAAAATGGCACCAGCACTACGCAAGGTGTACGACCAGATGGCAGAACCTCGCTGGGTGATCTCTATGGGTTCCTGTGCCAATGGAGGTGGTTACTATCATTATTCCTATTCGGTAGTACGCGGTTGTGACCGGGTAGTACCCGTCGATATTTATGTGCCGGGTTGTCCTCCGACAGCTGAGGCATTGTTATACGGCATCCTGCAATTGCAGAACAAGATTAAACGTACCAATACCATAGCGCGTTAATATGTCAGGTTCCTTACAGCAACATGCCGATGATTTGCAGAAATACTTCGGCGATAAAGTCCAGCAGCTAACTCTTGCTTTCAATGAGATCTGTCTCGAAGTTACGGCAGAAAACTTGATCGCTGTCTGTATGGATTTACGTGATAATCCTGAATTTGCTTACCAGCAACTGATTGACCTGTGTGGCGTAGATTATTCACAGTACGGTAAAGGTGAATGGGAAACCGATGCGTCCAGTTCAACCGGTTTTAGTCGGGGTGTTGAGTCGGCCAGTATGGGGCGTCTGGTATTTGGTGATGAGCTGGCAGTAGATGAACCCGATAAGCCGCGTTATGCCTCGGTCATGCAACTGATGTCTTATGCCAATAATCGCCGCTTAAGGGTCAAGGTCTTCGCCGAGAATAATAATTTACCAGTTATCCCATCTGTGATAGAAATCTGGAAATCA
>JBNKMF010000186.1:0-4908 GCA_050292965.1 Gammaproteobacteria bacterium
GGCAATAGGGAGAAAAACTGACTGAAACTTATATATAAGTTTTTGTAAAGTTGAGAGAAGTGGATTCTAGAAAATAAAAAAAACACCAAAATGGAGAATTGTTTTAAATTTACTTGCGGTGTCGGCTTAACCGTCATACAATTCAACCAATGCATCTCCGGTCTCTGTCTCGGTAGACCGGGGCAATAGGAAAAAAATATCATGAAACATATATATAAGTTTTGTAAAAATAGGAGTCTGAAATGAGTAAACCCATAGTGATCGCTGTCTTGTCAGAAAAAGGCGGTAGCGGCAAAACAAACACATCCTTTAATCTCGCCCGATATCTGATGATGCAAAATAAAAAGGTTGTGCTGATTGATAACGATCCTCAAGGGTCTGCTAATTATTGGCGCTCGCGCTCATCTGACCCAGAGAATAGCCCGACAGTGTTACCAATCAATTACCCGATTTCAAAGCGTGATTTAGAATTTGCATCGAGCCTCGATTACATTGTTATTGATGGCTCGCCAGGATTAGAGTCTGACAGCCGACTGCGAGAGCTTGTAATATACATGCGGCAGGTTGCAGGAGAAGCTGAATTTCCCTCGGCACTAAGAAAAGATGTGTATGCCAAACTGGACGAACTGATTGGCCCAGGCAATCAAGTTGTGGCTCGGAATAGCGCTGCAATACGTATTGCTGACTTTGTGATTATCCCTGCTTCTGTAGCTGACCAAGACACAATGATTGCGGAGGCAATGATCAGAGATTTAATAGATGCAGAGAAACAAAAAAATTGTATGGTTCTATTAAATCAGGCGCGGCAGGATAACACTCGGAATGAGGCCACCTACCGACAACGATTTGAAGCGCAGGACATGATGGTTTTAAATACTACAGTTCTAAATAGACAGGCTTATGATAATTGCTATCGCAATGGAACGACGGTATTTGATGACCCAACAGACAAAAAGGCAACTTTAGAAACAACTAAAGTTATGAAAGAAATATTAATGATCATTGAGGGTAAATAAATGCCAATAGGACAGCCAATAAGCGAAGAGTTGCGTAGACAAGCAAGCCCTCTAGCAGATATACCAACCAGCTACGAAGAGCACATACCTTTCGACAAAATCGATATAGATAATTATCGAGTCAATAAAGACGAAGATTATTTGAGGAGCCTGGGTAACTCTATCGCAAACAATGGTTTATTGCAGGAGCCAGGACTGGTAAAAAAACCTGATGGCCGTTATCAGTTGGCCTTCGGGCAATGCCGCGTTCTTTCCCTTCGGGATTACCTGAATGAACCGGATTTGCGAAGAGCAAAAGTTTGGCCTTCTAGCGCCCTACCCTATATCAAAACAATCGCGCTGATTGAAAATATGGATAGGGAGGATACAACACTAATGGATGAAATCGCAGGGCTTCATGATGTTTTAGAAACTGAGTATAAGAACTTCGAAAGTCCGATCATTGGATTCTGCGAACAAACAGGAAGAAACATAGATGAGATTAGAAACAAGCTAAAGATCTATGAAACGGCATCAAATAACGCTGATGTAAAAGACATCCTGGAGCAAGAAAAAATCAAAGATTATAAAAGTCTCTATAATTTGTCAGTCGCAATAGAGTCTGTTGACAACAAAGCAAGAGCTAAGCGTGTTAATGATTTCATACATCGTGTCAAAACCAACAAGGTAACAGGGAGCATGCGCAAAGCTACGGAAGAGCTAAGAAAGTACGCAAAGGGTAAGATTGAAGCCAAGGCGCTGCCTGGCAATGTAACCGGATCTGCTGACATCAGCTCTAATGCAGTTGGCGAGAAGCCAGCGAGAAAAGAACCAAGGCCCACCCCTATCCTGACTGTAAAACAAATTGAGGCATTTTCAGCAAAGATAGATAAATTAGAGAATGTTGACCAGGCATTGAGCGAAGCCATGCGTAATCTACTCAATAAGATAAGTAGTAAAGTGGCGAACGGCAGATGAATAGAATAGGTGAATTCAGCCGTGGTGACATGCGGAAGGTATGGCTTGTCCTGGGCGCACTGTTGAGAATAAAAGAGCCTACGGCTATTTCTATAGCCGCAGGTATCGGGCTGCCGCGAACAACAGTTATAGATATACTGGATAAAATTTCTTCTGGCCAGATCCCTAGAATGATTTTATCTAAGGAAGGTTCAGTTTATGTCATTGAGGAATGGGGTGATCTGATTAATAAGAAAGAAGTACTTAAATACTACAGGGAAACGATACAAAATGAACAATAAGCCAAAATATAAAACCGTCTATTTTCGAGCGGCCTTGTCAACATATGAATATCAAGAAGGAATTCTTTTCAAAAAGAATAAAACAGCTCTGAACAAAGGTGCTGTCAACATTGAGGAATTCGCCAACACTCTGCAATCCGTCATCGAAGAGTTAGACGGAGACGGTTACGACATAGCACACATAATACCTATTCAGACAGGCCATGTTGAACCGGTCTTAAATAATAAAAGAAATTGGGTTGGCGAAGTTGGCTTATCCATCACACAAGGCGCTACAGTGGTAGGGGTATTGAGGAAATAAAATGGTTCTTCAACGCACAGAAGAAATAGAGAGGTTCAAAACTGAAATCAATCTGAGTGAGTATGCGGCTACTGTCGGTTTTGTAATAGACCGTCAGGAATCGTCCAGGCGATCCATTGTGATGAGGAATGCATCCGATAAAATAGCAATTGCCCGTAATCCGAATATGCATTATGTATACTATTCATTCCGTGACGAACTGGATAACGGGACCATCATCGATTTTATACAGAACCGCCACGAGAGGAACATTGGCCGGATCCGCAAGGAACTGCGCCCTTGGATTGGAGAGGGCGGCCAATCCCCTACCCCGCCAGTTCTTAATTACTATCAAAAAGAAATAGAGCCAACAGAAAAAAACAGACAGGCTATATTACTGGAATTCAGTAAACAGGAAGAAATTACCGGCCTTCATAGATATTTAACGGCTGAGCGATTAATTCCCGAGAGTGTCTACTTATCGGCCCGATTTAAAGGCAGAATATATACTGACAAATACAAAAATGCTGTATTTCCACATTACGACGATAATGGGCTTTGTGGTTTTGAAAAGAAAAACAAAAACTACACTGGGTTTACCAGAGGAGGCACAAAAACCATCTGGATAAGCAACTGTTTTAAAACAGATGTAAGGCTCGTTGTTGTTGAATCTGGCATAGAGGCATTATCTCACTATGCTTTATTCAAAAATGAGGGAGATAGATACTGTAGTATGAGCGGATCATGGTCAGAAGACGCTCTGAAGCTCATTATAAATATGCACAACAAATTTAAGGGAGAAACAGTGTTAGCTTTCAATAATGACGAGCCAGGGTTAAGACTAATAGAAAAATTCAAGGGGGCCATAGGGGAAAAGGGGAAGTCTGTTTCCAGCGAACTACCTAAGGAAGGGGGGGACTGGAATGAATTATTGAAGCAAATAAGCGGTTCAAATTAACCGCAAATCTGTAGCAAAAAGCTATAAAAGAGACATCTGAGCCTTTTCTTCAAAAGTAAACTCCAGCCTCGCTACAGCCTTACCTTTCTTGATTGGCACCCATTTAACATCAAGAGATGTCTTAAGGTTTAACTCCTTCACAGCAGGCTCGATTACGCGAGCTTTAAAGTTAGAAAAACGATCATATTTCCCCTCTAGCTGTAAACGCTCTTTGATTTCTTTAACGGATATTGTAAAAAAGCCTGTTTCCTGGAACTGGACCAGCATTTCAAAAAGTCGAATAGAATAGGGGGACCCGAGGCCGGCAACCTCAACCAGACGATAGCTGGTAAACCGTTTGTGCAGCATAGTTAAATATGGAGTGATTTCAGGACTAAAGCCAAGGCGCACCTTACCCTCACCCTTCATGTACTCTGCCTTGTAGGCCCACCTCATGCGGTGCACGGCCCGCTTATCTATCTTGCGAATGTCTCGTTCATAGAGCCGGTTAGCAGCCTCCTCCATCTCCCTGTAAGCGCTCTTTTCATCAACTCCAAACATTTCCTGGAACTGCTCAACAGTCAATGTAAAAACGTAATCTCTGGGGAGTGGCTTACGGCCATCCAGTTGAGATGCGCAAGCCAATATGATTCTTTGTTCATTAAGAGAAAGAGAATAAGAGGCTTCTATTAATGCGTTCGCTTTAGTGACTACAACGTGATTATCACGAGGCTTAAGCTGAATAACGTCCATTTGTTTATCTGCTACAAAAATTAAAGAATGTAGCATAAAGAAAAATGCTACAAGACACAAACACTGTTGCAATAGCCGGAAATTTGTAGCACTAAGGCGCTACCGTAAATTTGTAGCAAAATAAGCCGTTAGAGGGGGCACCGTAAATCTGTAGCAGAAAGAGGCTGTTGTGGATAAATACCGTAAATCTGTAGCAAAATTAATTTATCTGTGGATTAAACCGCAAATCTGTAGCACTAAACCGTAAATCTGTAGTCATGAAACCGCAAATCTGTAGACATGAAACCGCAAATCTGTAGCACCAATACTCAATAAGTTACTGAATTTAAAAGACTTTTAGCACCTTAAAAACAAGATAAAAACAAGATAAAAACAAGAAAAAGGAATTGCTCTGTGGATAACTGGAAAATTTATAGAATATTGCTGCCGAAATTCACAAACGGATTCTCCGGCCTCCTACATCCCTGTAGGCACCCGTTCGCAAGCTCACACCCTGCGCGGCATCCATGCCTTGCACTCGCTTTGCTCGCAAAATGAATGCATCCATGCATGATTAATACATCCCTGTAGAGCCAAGAAATTTGAGGACTAAATAAACACGCCTGCCTGATGGGCGATAGGAAAAGAATCCAAGGGAATTGGGCCAATAGACTGCTTTAGGAGCCTTGTACAAAGGCTAGTACA
>JBNKMF010000187.1:0-4896 GCA_050292965.1 Gammaproteobacteria bacterium
AGCTGGACTATAAGTTCCAAAGCTTCAGAGGCAGCGAACTTCGGCCTGTTCATTGGCAGTTACGAAAACATGCGTAAAATTTCATTGCGTATTCGTGAAGCAGCCCTTGAACTGGGTGTAAAACGCATCGTATTCGGTGAGTGTGGACATGCCTGGCGTGTAGCTTATAGCTTCTTAAATACATTGGCAGGTCCTTTTGATTTTCTTGACCAGAATTATCCCATTCCGCAGCATATCTGCGAATTTACCCACGATTTAATACAGAAAGACAAACTCAAGTTTGATCCTTCTGAAAATGACTGGATGACTGTGACGTTCCATGACTCCTGCAATGTAGCTCGAGGGTCTCGGATGGGTGATAAACCCGGTGGTCAGCTCACTATTCCCCGTGAAATTATTAAAACTGTCTGTAACAACTATGTCGATATGGCCCCTGAAACCATTGGTGAAGGTACTTACTGCTGTGGCGGCGGGGGCGGTTTGTTAACCGATGACCTGATGCCTGTTCGAGTTAAAGGTGCTATGCCTAGAATGACCGCTCTCAATAACGTCATTGAAGAAGAAGGTGTTACTCATCTGGCGGCCATTTGTGCTATCTGTAAAACTCAGTTCAGCAAGGTATTACCCTATTACAACATGGGTATGGATATGGTCGTCTGCGTACATCAACTGGTTTCCAACGCCATTATCCTGACCGGTCAGAATAATGACGAAGATGAAGACGATGAATCTGAGGCAACTGCTGAATCGGCTGAAGCAGCAAACGAATAAACTGAATAAATTCTTGAATTTAACTTCCCAGTGAAAACTGTTGGTCACAGGAGCTAAAAATGGCAACAACAACAAAAGAAATGAATACTAAACTCACATTTCGTAAGTTCGAAGACGGCGTCAGTAAGTACCGTAATTTAGGCGACAATATCTTTAATCAGGATAAGTCTCATAAATGCCCAACTTATGTACATCGTACTCCCCCTTGCCAGGGTAGCTGCCCCTCTGGTGAAGATATCCGTGGCTGGTTAGATATTGTACGTGGCATTGAAACACCACCCGAAGGTATTAGCATGCAGGAGTATGCTTTCCGTCGCTCTACTGATGCAAACCCTTTCCCTTCTATGATGGGTCGTGTTTGCCCGGCACCATGTCAGGATGGATGTAACCGTAACCAGGTTGAAGACTTCGTCGGCATTAACTCGGTTGAACAATATATCGGTGATACCGCAAAAAATGAAGGTTTTGCGTTTGATAACAGCGCTCCTTTAAGCGGTAAAAAGGTTGCTATCGTTGGTGGTGGCCCTGCAGGACTGGCAGCAGCATATCAACTCCGTCGTCTCGGTCATGAATCTGTCATCTTTGATGATCATGATGAATTAGGCGGCATGTTTAAATATGGTATTCCGGGGTATCGTACTCCACGCGAATTTCTGAATCATGAAATTCAGCGTATCGTGGATATGGGTGGCATTGAAGTTAAGCTTTCAACCCGTATCGGTGAAGACATCAAAATCGCTGACCTGGAAAACGATTATGATGCAATCATCTGGGCTATCGGCTGCAAATCTGGTCGTGGCCTGCCCGTACCAAATGCAGATGCCCCTAACTGTGTCAGTGGTGTTGCCTTCCTGGAAGCCTTTAATAAAGGCAGCATGCATGTTACGGCGAATAAGGTAGTCTGTGTAGGTGGTGGTGATACCTCAATTGACGTAGTTTCAGTAGCACGTCGTCTGGGTAAGATCGATTCCCTGCCCGAAAATGAATTGCCTGAACATGTTATTGGTGGCTATGTCGCTCATGACGCTGCTTATGCCGCTTCTCGCGATGGCGCGGAAGTTACCCTGACCTCATTATTTCCACGTGCTGAAATGACAGCTTCAGAACACGAAGTTGAAGATGCGCTGCGCGAAGGTGTTGCAATCCATGATGGTGTTATGCCACTTGAGGTTGTCGTTGATGATTCTGGTCGAGCAATCGCTTTAAAACTTGCCAAATGCGAAATGGTCGATGGGCGCCCCGTTGCCATTGAAGGCACCGAATATGAAATCGAATGCGACCTGATCGTTTCTGCCATTGGACAGTCGGGTGATATGACAGGTATTGAAGAACTTGACAATGGACGTGGCCTTATTGATTCAGATAGTTTCTACCGTGTACCTGGCAAAGAAGGTCACTTCGTTGCTGGTGATATCATCCGCCCTCACCTGTTGACTACCGCTATTGGTCAGGCTTCAGTGTGTGCAGAAACGGTTAACGCTTATCTTTCAGAATCTGTAATGAAAAAACGCCCTAAGGTTGATGTTCATCACTTCAAACTGCTGAATAAATTACAGGAAGCAGGACTTGAACCTGAAGATTATGTGCATGTAAATGATGACCGCGGTACAGCTGATGCCAGTTATGCGATCCACAACTATGAGGACCGCTCTTCTCAGGAAATCATATCCTCTGACCATCTTTTCCTTGGACACTTTGGCTACACTCCACGCAATATTCGCGAGCAGGTTGTGCCAGATGCTGCTGAGGTGCTAGGTCATTTTGAGGATCGTCTGGTTCCATTGACTGAAGAACAGGCAGTTGCAGAAGCTGGTCGCTGCATGAGTTGCGGTATGTGTTTTGAATGTGATAACTGCGTTATCTACTGCCCTCAGGATGCAGTATTCCGTGTCAAGAAAGATAAGAAAACAACCGGACGTTATGTCGACACCGACTACTCAAAATGTATCGGTTGTCATATCTGTTCCGATGTCTGCCCAACGGGTTACATCGATATGGCTATGGGCGATCATTAATCAATTATCGGAATTATCTGTGAATATTAATCGACTCTCAAAACAGTTACTGAGCACGGCCCTGTTGCTGTGGTCGGTAACCGGCTTTGCCAGTGGCAACTACAGTGGGCCTGATCGTGATGACAATGGCAATATCGTTCCTACACCCAAGGGTGAGGCCTGCGTAGAACCTACTGCCGATATGCGTGCGAACCATATGAAATACCTGCTGCATAAGCGTGATAAAACCATGCATCAAGGTATACGAACCTCAAAGCATAGTCTTGTAGAGTGCATCAATTGCCATGCAACACCCGGCAACGATGGAAAGATCGCTCGTGTCACTGATGGAAAGCACTTCTGCGCCAGTTGTCATCAAGCCGCCAGCGTCAAACTTGACTGTTTTGAATGTCATGCAGATCGTCCTGTATCTGCTTTTAGCCAGAGTCAACATTCCAGCGTAAATCCAGTTGGAATGAGTCTGGGTAGCACTCTCAGTGATTCGTTAAAACCTCAAGCAGCTATAAGCGGGGCGGTTGAATAATCATGGGAAAGGAAAAATTGAATACCCCCTCTGAACAAAACGATAATAAGATAGATCAGTATCGTCGTAGTTTTATCGGTGGAGCAGCTGCAGTTGCTGGTCTGACTATCGCTCCAGGCATTATTTTGCAAACCGCTCAGGCAAAACCTGCTGACCAGGCCGTTAGTAGTAAAAATCGCTGGGGATTATTGATTGATACCACTAAATGCGCTGATGGATGCTCCGACTGTGTAACTGCCTGTAATACCGAGCACGGACTACGTCCAATGCATGGCGAAGCAACTGATTCGCAATGGATCCGTAAAGTTACGCTAAAGAACAAATCTACCGGCCATATCATCAACATGCCGGTAATGTGCCAGCACTGTGAAAACCCGCCTTGTCAGGATGTATGTCCTACCGGCGCGTCTTTTAAGCGTGATGACGGTATTGTCCTGGTAGATAAACATATCTGTATCGGCTGCCGTTATTGCATGATGGCCTGTCCCTATAAGGCCAGAAACTTCATCCACGAAACACTAACTGACCAGTTACCCACAGCACCACGGGGTAAAGGAACCGTTGAAGCCTGTACGCTTTGTGTGCATAAAGTTGATAAGGGTGACGGAACTACAGCCTGTGCTGAGGCATGTACCCACAATGCAATCACTTTCGGCGATTTGAATGACCCCAATAGCGATATTTCCAGGATGCTTGAAAAACATGGTGGTTATCAATTACGTGCAGAACTCGGCCTGAATCCGGGCGTCCGTTATAAGGGTTTGTAAGCTTATGAAAAATCTACGTTATACTTCAATAGATGGTAATTCAACCGGCTTTCTTGGGCTTCTTGGCGGCCTTGGGCTTTTGATTCTATTAGGTTTTATAGCCTTTGTGACCATGGAACACGAAGGTCACCATATCACTGGTATGAATAATCAGATTGTCTGGGGGCTACCACATGTATTTGCCATCTTCCTGATCGTTGCGGCTTCAGGTGCACTGAATGTTGCATCTATCGCATCAGTGTTCAACAAGAAGTTCTACAAGCCATTGTCACGCTTATCGGCAGTTTTGGCACTGGCTTTGTTAGCGGGTGGACTGGTTGTTCTATTGCTGGATTTAGGTCGTCCAGATCGATTGATTGTTGCAATTACCAGTTATAATTTTAAATCTATCTTTGCCTGGAACATCATCCTATATACCGGATTTTTCGGCATTGTTGGCATTTATTTGTGGACCATGCTGGACTGGCAGGTTTATAAATACAGCCGCATAGCAGGTACTGCTGCCTTTATCTGGCGACTGATATTGACAACTGGTACTGGTTCAATCTTCGGCTTTCTGGTTTCCCGTCAGGCTTATGATGCGGCCATTATGGCGCCTATGTTTGTTATTATGTCATTTTCTTTTGGACTGGCGATTTATCTGCTGGTATTGATGGCCTCATATAAATATACAGATCGAAAGCTGGGTGATGTAGTGGTTACTCGACTAAAGAATCTTCTGGGTGTCTTCATTGCAGCTACCCTGTATTTCTCTCTGGCTTATCATCTCACCAATCTGTATGCCACAGAGCATCATGGTATAGAAAGATATATTCTGGTC
>JBNKMF010000188.1:0-4846 GCA_050292965.1 Gammaproteobacteria bacterium
CGGTTGCCAGCCATATTCGAGAAGACAGTGCTGCTGCTCCAGCGCGAGCAGAAATTCGTGGCGGGTGAATGGATAATCGGCCTCGCCGAGAGCGTTCCACTGTTCTGAATCGATCTCGTCGAGGCGCTGTATTATCGTAACTTCATTGTGCACGATAGTGAGTCAAAGAAGCTATTTTTGAAGTTCTTTGGCATCCAGATAGCGTTCTGCATCAAGTGCTGCCATGCAACCGCTACCAGCTGAAGTGATGGCCTGGCGATAGATATGATCGCTGACATCACCGGCAGCAAATACGCCTTCAACACTGGTGGCAGTGGCATCGCCTGATGTGCCACTTTTAACCTTCAGGTAGCCATTCTCCATTTCCAGCTGACCTTTAAAGATATCCGTATTCGGCTTATGGCCGATGGCGACAAAAACACCGCTCACATCAAGGTCTTTGGTGCTGCCATCCAGCGTACTCTTGATGCGTAAACCAGTGACACCGGTATCATCGCCCAGAACTTCGTCCATGTTATGGTTCCATTCAATCGTAACGTTGCCATTCTTTTCTTTTTCAAACAGCTGGGTTTGCAGTATTTTTTCACTACGTAGGGCGTCACGGCGATGTACCAGAGTAACGTGCTCAGCAATATTAGAAAGATAAAGCGCCTCTTCAACAGCGGTGTTTCCACCACCCAGTACGGCTACTTTCTGTCCACGATAGAAAAAACCATCGCAGGTTGCACAGGCTGAAACGCCTTTACCCTTGAACTTCTCTTCACTGGGGTCGCCAATGTACATCGCACTCGCACCGGTGGCGATGATCAGCGCATCACAGGTGTATTCAGCCTGATCACCAATCAATCTTTTTGGAGTTTCGTCCAGTTTAGCGGTATGGATGTGATCAAAAATAATCTCGGTTTCGAAACGCTCTGCATGCTTTTGCATGCGTTCCATCAGGCCTGGTCCAGTAAGACCTTCGGCATCTCCTGGCCAGTTATCGACTTCGGTGGTGGTCATTAGCTGTCCACCTGACGCCATTCCGGTAATGACAACGGGGTTTAGATTGGCACGTGCGCTGTAGACAGCGGCTGAATATCCTGCTGGGCCAGAGCCCAGGATTAACACTTTGCAATGTTTAATTTCTGACATTTATTTTTTCCTGCAATAACGAGATGAAAATTTTAGTGGCGTAGTTTACCTGAAAAATCATGCAAAAAGCCGCAGCAAATTACAGGACTTTTGTATGCTTGTATATGTTTGATCTGTTTTAGCAAATGCAAGGTTTAGTTTTACGTGGGTTACTGTAAAATGGTTCACATTCATTTCAAGCGACACATCGATTTGGCACAGGCAAACATAAAAAACCCGACTAACAAAGATAAAGACAGAAAAATTCTGGTGAGTAGATTCGAACAACGACTGAGAGAAGCTGGCATGCTGATTTCATTCGCATTGGCGAGCTATATGCTGGTTTCTCTGTTCAGTTATGATCGTGGTGATCCTGCATGGTCGCATTCCGGGGTGAATACCCAGATTAGCAATTTTGGCGGGTCTGCTGGTGCATGGCTGTCTGACCTGTTGTTGTATCTGTTTGGTTTCATGGCCTTCCTGCTGCCGATTATGCTGACCTACAACGGCATCATACTGGTCAGAACGCAGATAAAGAGCGAGGAAGATCGCTACCAGATGCTGGCAGTACGCTGGAGTGGTTTTGCGCTTACCCTGATTTCAGGTTGTGCTCTGTCGAGTCTTCATTTTGCGATAGACAGGGGCACTATGCCGCTGGATGCGGGTGGTATCCTCGGGCAGATATCCGGCCTCAATTTTTCAAATAGCATGGGCTTTCTGGGTGCTACGGTTTTACATCTTGCTCTTTTCCTGTCCGGTCTAACCTTGTTTACAGGCCTGTCCTGGCTGGCAGTGGTTGATCATACCGGTCGATTTACGCTGTGGTTGCTCGATCGAGTGGTGGATAAATACTATCTGTTTCGTGACCGTCGTGAGGGTAGTCGCCTGCAAATAGAGCGTCAGCAGGTATTCACTCAACAAAAGGTAATAAAGGATCAACGCAAACCTGTGCGTATTGAGCCTGTTGTTAAAAAAGTAGAGCAAAGTGACCGAGCCTTAAAAGAACAGCAGATTCCACTTTTCAAATCCACTGGTGATAGAGGGAGCGTACCTCAGTTAGCGCTGCTGGATACGCCATCTGGAAAGACGGTAGGTTATAGCGCTGCTGCTCTGGAAGCTATGTCGCAGCAGCTCGAACTGAAATTACGTGATTTTGGTATCGAAATACAGGTAGAGTCGGTACACCCGGGACCTGTCATCACACGTTTCGAGATTATGCCTGCTGCCGGGGTCAAGGTAAGCCAGATCAGTAATCTGGCCAGGGATCTTGCACGATCGCTGTCGGTCATTGCGGTGCGGGTAGTAGAAGTGATACCTGGTAAATCGGTGATGGGTCTGGAAATCCCCAATGAGCAACGCGAAATCGTATTACTAAGTGAAATCCTCAAATCTCGTGCCTATGATCAGTCTCACTCACCATTAACACTGGCTCTGGGTAAAGACATCAGTGGTGAGGCATCAGTAGCCGATTTAGCGAAGATGCCCCACTTGCTGGTTGCAGGTACTACTGGGTCCGGTAAATCAGTGGCGGTTAACGCCATGTTGCTGAGCCTTTTGTTCAAGGCAACACCCGATGAGGTGAGGATGATCCTGATTGATCCCAAGATGCTGGAACTGAGTGTCTACGATGGCATTCCCCATTTGCTGGCACCTGTGGTTACCGATATGAAGGATGCAGCCAATGCACTGCGCTGGTGTGTGGCTGAAATGGAAAGACGTTATAAATTGATGGCGGCCATGGGCGTGCGCAATATTGCAGGCTTTAACAAGAAGGTAAAAGACGCGATTGATGCTGGCGAGCCGATTAAAGATCCACTGTTTAATCTTGCGCAGGCTATGATGATGAATCCTGACGCTCAGCCTGATGATCTGGAAACCCTGCCATATATCGTGGTCGTGGTGGATGAATTTGCCGACATGATGATGGTGGTCGGTAAGAAGGTGGAAGAGTTAATCGCCCGCCTGGCGCAAAAAGCACGTGCAGCAGGTATTCATCTGATACTGGCGACGCAGCGACCCTCGGTAGATGTTATTACCGGGTTGATCAAATCGAATATTCCAACCCGTATTGCATTTCAGGTTTCCTCCAAGATTGACTCACGCACTATTCTCGATCAGATGGGTGCTGAAACTCTGCTAGGGCATGGCGACATGTTATATCTACCGCCCGGTACCAGTCTGCCAGAGCGGGTGCACGGGGCCTATGTTGCGGATCATGAAGTTCATCTGGTGGTTAAAGAGTTGAAGAAACAGGGGAAACCAAATTACATAGAAGGAGTCCTAGAGGAACAGACTGCGCCAGTTTTACCGGGTGAAATGCCAAAGGATTCGACTGGTGCAGATCAGGATGCTTTGTACGATGAAGCAGTAGCCATAGTCACCGAATCTCGTAAAGCGTCTATCTCTTATGTACAAAGACGTTTGAAGGTTGGCTATAACCGAGCAGCAAGTATGATCGAAGAAATGGAGGCTTCTGGCGTAGTGTCAGAAGTCCAGTCAAACGGTAGTCGAGAAGTTTTGGCACCTCCACCGCCACCGCGGGATTAAAGATGAGAAATTTTGTTTTATTAAGCGCTATCCTGTTCAGTCAATTAGCGATAGCTACAGAAGTCGAAGATCGTGTCAACAGAGCACTGACTACACTGGATAATTTGCAGGCCAATTTCAAACAGACAGTGCTGGATGACAATAAGAAAGTTGTGCAGCAATCCAGTGGTACAGTTTCCCTGTCACGCCCCGGGAAATTTGCCTGGATTTACAAAGAGCCCTATGAACAACAGATTATTGCGGATGGAAAGGAACTCTGGGTTTACGATGTCGATCTGGATCAGGTGACGGTCAAACCAATGGAAAGTGGTTTGGCTACCGCACCAATCATGGTGTTGATGAATAAACAGAAGGTAGAATCCCAGTTTGATGTCAATGAAGTAGGGCAGCGTAAGTATCTCTACTGGGTAGAGCTCACCCCGAAAAAGTCTGATATGGAATACTCTACGGTTTACATAGGTCTGGAAGATGATGTGATCAAGGCGATGGAGCTGCGCGACCCTTTTGGACAAAGTACTCAAATTGTATTCGAAAACCTGCGTACTAATATGATCTTCGATCCAAAGGTATTCAAGTTTGATCCGCCTCCAGGTGTTGATGTTTTTGGCGCAGGTAATTAATTAGTGTTAGCTCTGCCTCGCTAAATGCAGGATCTTTTCTCTCACGCATCGTCAGCCTATCAACCACTGGCTGATCGAATGCGGACACAGACGCTGGATCAGGTTGTGGGCCAGACTCATTTGTTGGAAGCCGAATCTATTCTGAACCTAAATTATTCTAGACAACATCGCACGAGGAAAGCCGAAGGCCAGGTTGACCGAGAGAGAGTACTTGCGAATAATTCCCATGTGCCTCCGACCCCTTTAACCCTTTCTATATAGAAAGGCAATAACATTCAATGCGGAAGACTGAGTGTTGGCAGATACCCGACGTTTCGAAACGAGGTGGTTTGGATAGGCTTCAATTTCGACCTGTCCCAGGTCTTTAGTGTGCTTCAAGTCGTGAAAACGGACAAATTGTCGTATCCAGGTGAGGTATGACTGCTCGGTTTTTTTATACTGAGATGCCTTTGCCGGCAGACCAGTCGAATTTGATCAACTAAACGTGGTTTCTGAGATTGAGATAGATTACCCCATAAGTGTCACTCCTTAAAAAGCCATGAATAATGGTCTTGTCACGTTATCAT
>JBNKMF010000189.1:0-4561 GCA_050292965.1 Gammaproteobacteria bacterium
TTACAGTGAAATTGCTAAACATTTCGGAATACACCAGGCAACGGTTGGACGGATCATTCGATTTCGAATGCAACAAGTCGAGAACTGATCCCAAATGATTTTGATTAGGGAAAAATGGACAATTTTTTTATTTTAAGCAGAGCAACTTATTTTAGAATAGTTTTATTATTGATAATTATTTCTTTGGTTGCATGTACTAATAGCGATGAGAAGAACCTGATTTATGCAGCTGGTACAGGTAATCTTGAGGAAGTGAGAAATTTGTCTAACAAGGTCTCATCCCTGGATTATTTTGGCTATGATGGATTTACACCTTTGACAATTGCCGCAATGAACAAGAGATGGGATGTCGTTAAATACTTAGCCGAGAAAAGCGCGGATGTAACTTTGGCTCAACGAGATGGTTTTAATGCCATTCAATGGGCGAGGGAATACAACAATTCAGAAATCGAACAATTTCTACTCAGCCGAATTGAAGAACATAGCGATTAGGTACCTCGATTAGGTACCTACCCGATTAGGTACCACGATTATAAACGATTCGGTACAGGGGCTATATGGGGTCAGTTCTCGCATTGTAACAATTAGAGATATTGGTGTATGCTATATAGCCCATGGCAAGACCTCTCAGAATAGAATTTGCAGGTGCGTTACATCATGTGACATCACGAGGTGATCGGCGCGAACCGATCTTTGAAGATGACGAAGATCGCCTGGAATATTTAAAGATACTGGAAGAGGTGGTGAAACGGTTCAACTGGTTGTGTCACGCATATTGTCTGATGACGAACCACTATCACCTTGTCGTGGAAACACCAGAAGGAAACCTGTCCAAAGGTATGCAGCACTTGAATGGGATGTATACACAAGCATCTAATCGAAGACACGGACGAACAGGTCATCTGTTTCAGGGGCGGTTTAAGGGAATACTGGTCGATAAGGACAGTTATCTGCTCGAATTAACACGCTATGTTGTCCTGAATCCGGTTCGAGCAAAGATGGTAAACCAACCTGGCGAATATAAGTGGAGCAGTTATAGAGCAATGGTTGGCGATGAACCTGCCCCTGACTGGTTGGCAACTGATGGATTGTTGTTGCAGTTTAGTAAACAGCGTTCGGCAGCCAGACGGCGTTACATTCAGTATGTGGTGGATGGGATATCCAAACCGAGTATCTGGGATAGCCTGCGGCAACAGATTTATTTAGGTGATGATTCGTTTATTGATCGAATACAATGCAGGGCCAAGGTAGACGGTGATGAGCTAAGTATCCCACAGGCTCAACGAAGGAAACCTGCTCCGACACTGAAATCGATATCGGCAGAACATCCTGAGCGTGATGACGCAATTGAAGTAGCCTATGCTACCGGGGCCTACAGTTACAGTGAAATTGCTAAACATTTCGGAATACACCAGGCAACGGTTGGACGGATCATTCGATTTCGAATGCAACAAGGCGAGAACTGATCCCAAAGGTTTTATTATGTCCCATCGGGCGGGCTTATTTCTCAGAAAAAAGCTTGGAAACTTAATATACAACTCACTACAAATAAACCTAAATATTATATGGACAAATATGGTGCAGCAACCTGGAGGGGCATTGTAAAGAATATGGTTATGGATAAAGTCATTCGCCCTGAAGGTGAAGGAAATACTGCTGAGAATGTAGTTGCAATAGATAAAGCCTTAGAAGCTGCAGGAGTCAGAAACTCTTCAGATCCTCAAGCTCATGATAGATTTCCTGAAAAGGATTTTATTGATATATATGATTTAATGCCTAAGGCTGATCGGGATTTGTTCAAATTAGTACACGACGGTAAATCTGCTTCGCAAATGGTTGAAGAGGCTAAAGAAGTCGCTAATAAATCTTTTAAAAAACCCATGTTTGATTGGTTGGGTAGAAATGTTGAGTAAAAAAAAGTGGGTGTTTATATCGCTTGCTTCCATCTCTATTTTTATATTGCTTATGAATCTCCGCCCTTATTTTTTTGGGATGGATGAAGTTGATAATAAAGTCAGGAATTTTTTGGTTCAGGTTTTTAGAGAAAATAACGAACCCTATTTCATCGAACATCTTTTCATTAAATATCGTGAAAATAAAGATGTTGAGGAAGATCAAATAGAAGCTTTAAGATCTTTTTTAGAAAAGCATGGAAAATTAGAGAAAATTCTCTTTTTAAAGGGGGGAATTGGTTTTGTTTACACTAGAGGAAGGAGAGTTCTGGGTAGCAAAATATCTCGTAGTTGCTGATTATGAAAAGCAGAAAAAATTGAAGTATGAAATTTCTTTTGTAAAGGTTGAATCTGATTTTCAATACTATGGGTTTAGTTTTTTTTAGGGGATGTCTGATCAAGCAAAAATCGGGGTCAGATCCAATGCCGGTAAGTTAAGCAGTAAGCTATTGATTATCTTACACTAACGACCATTATGAAACCCAAATCAATCACATTTTCTGGAAGCTAAAATGACTATTACCGACCTCATTTGAAAATACTTATACCTGTATAAATAAAACTATTAACTGTGATTTCTTTAAACAAAAACACCGTCTCTCTCCCTCCGCCTTTACTCGCAAAAGGGTATATGGGGTCAGTTCTCGCATTGTAAAGATATATGGGGTCAGTTCTCGCATTGTAACAATTAGAGATATTGGTGTATGCTATATAGCCCATGGCAAGACCTTTCAGAATAGAATTTGCAGGTGCGTTACATCATGTGACATCACGATGAGCAGGGTATCCCGCAGGCACAACGAAGGAAACCTGCACCGGCACTGAAATCGATATCGGCTGAACATCCTGAGCGTGATGACGCAATTGAATTAGCCTATGCTACCGGAGCCTACAGTTACAGTGAAATTGCTAAACATCTCGGAATACACCAGGCAACGGTTGGACGGATCATTCGATTTCGAATGCAACAAAGCGAGAACTGACCTCAAAGGTTACACTGATGGACGAGGAATCAGAGAAGTTAATCGGTTAGTCGATCAATATGGTAGCAAAGCAAAAAAATGGCTCAAGTGCTCAGGGTATGCTGATGTGGTTACGATGTCAGGAAATGTAAGAAGGGCTGAGATTCACTGGTATGAAGCCCATGGAGTCGGTAAAGTCGAATTTAAGGTAAAAACATGGCTGGATTAAGGGTGCGATGCATTTCTACAAAACCTTACTTGGATGAGCAGTCAGATGGCAGCTTAGTGGAAGGTCAATTCTGCGGTGAAATGATAAGTTTAACCTTAAATAAGATTTATGATGTTCTAGAAGAAGATGGAGAATATTACAGGTTGGTAGATAATACTGATGAAGATTATTTGTACCCTAAAATTATGTTTGAAGTGATTGATTCCTAAATTAACATTTTTGCAATGTTCCAAAGGGATTACATAGGAGTGGACCGATACATAAAAGCCTTAGTGCAGCTTCTAGATCCGAGCAGCTAGGGCTGTATGGGTCACCCATTAGGCAAATTGTCAGGGCTGACAGGCCTTGGAATACCTCAAAATATACTTTCCTCAGGCGTGATTTTCCGTGGTTTGCGATGGGATTATTTATTTAAAAATAAATAGCTATGGCTTCTATGAGGTATGGTCGAAATAAACATCTTACGCTAAAAGGCTTATATAGTTTTCTTGCCTACGCTATTTTGCTAATTGTAACACGGCTGCCTATCATCTAAATTAGATCTATGAATTTAGACTTCGTTGGATGATTTTATTTAGTAAGTGCCTTGCTGGAGTAATTCCGGTATTGATTAATACCGGAAAAGAAAAAGATCTTCACAGGGTTACAAAGACTCCGAAAACCCAGTCAACAGAGCGTCTGTAGAATTCACTGTAAATACTCCAAAAATTGATGAGAACTTTATGAAAAAAATAGCATGTTTAACCTTGATCTTTACCTTAATCATATCCCCTGTTTCATCATTTGCTACGAATCAGGATATCTTTGTAGTAAATTCCAAAATTACATGGATCCAGAATACCACTGGCTCCTTCAGTAATATTTCAGAACCGTTTTCCATACTTGTAGATGACAGCGGCTATGGACCATGCATTGGCCCTAATTTACGCTTATCTTTTGCTGTTGAAAATATGCCTGGGCAATCCCTGGAAGCTCTTAATCGAGCTGCGGCTCTTTCAACCATGGCCTTCTCTATGGATTTATACGTTATGATAATGGGCGTTGATGCTAATGACTGCAAGAATGGAGTTAGTATTCGAGTTAGTAAAACACCATTCCCCTACTAGTAAGAAGAGGGTTATGATCCACCTTTCTCCCTCATCACCTGGCATAGGGGTTTGTATTAAGGCGGTTACCTAAAGCGTCGGACAGTAGCCGTCAAGATAACCAGGGTTGCAGCCGGGTAGGGTGCATTCCATGCACAAGGAATAGCTTATCAAATGGATGAACATGATGCTCAGTTTAGCTGGATGGTAATGGTGAAATGATGGTGCGTAGAACGCACCAATGCTATTACAAAAATTTGCCTCCTCAGAAAAATATGTGGGTAGAATTTTTCATTTCGAAGTGCAAGTTATTGAAATAGAGAGACATTCAGA
>JBNKMF010000190.1:0-4523 GCA_050292965.1 Gammaproteobacteria bacterium
TCGTGTATTTCGCTGCATCAGGCATACGCCCAGGCGTTCCTCCAGCCGCTTAAGCTGCTGGCTGACCGTGGATTGGGTACTATTCAAACGGTAAGCGGCTCGGGTAAAACCGCCCCCATCAACTACCGCAACAAAGGCACGTAATAATTCAGGACTCAGGTCTCTAGTATTCATGATTCGAATAGGTGTTATTCAATTAAATCGTTTCTCTAATAGCTTATGTAAGACTACGCTGTTTATCTATTGAGTCAATCACTGGAGAACCCCGTATGCCTTATCTATACCTACGCATCGCAGCAGCCGAATCATCAGCCCATACCCGAGATATTCTCGGTAAAAATCCCGAAGTCACAGCAATCGATATCGAATATACTCGACCAAGACAGTGGTTTGTTGGTGGGATTCCGGTGAGTGACAAAAAGGAAATTACATTGTTTTATCCGGTCACAGCGAAGTGAAACTGACTGCTTGACCGCTTTTAACCTGCTCACTAGTGACGTACTATTCGATGAGCTTGAAAAGCTTTTCCAGAACATCGTGAGCGCCTTTACCCTGCGACCGAAACCCTGGCTATGTTCCTGGCCCAGGCGATGATATCCTGCTGTATGACGCCTTCTTTCCAACTTACTTCTTCATTGACCGGATGTTGAAGCAAGGAGTAGATATTCTGATGGAACAGAAAGGATCAAGAAAGCGGGCGACCGATTTTCGACAAGGAAAACGTCTGGGATCAAAGGATCATCCTGTTTGTCTGAGTAAGCCCAAAATCAAGCCCGACTGGCTAGATGATACAACCTGGCAAGAAGCTCCTGAAGTATCAAGGTACGCGAATTCAAAGCCGGTGGAAAAATCATTGTAACCTCGCGGATCTGCCCCAAAACCAACAGCAAAAAATCCTTTAAATTACTCTATAAGCAATGCTGGAATGTGAAGCTGGACATCCGTAACATCAAGGAAGCGATGGAATATGAACATACTTACCTGCAAGTCGCCCGAGATACTCCACAAAATAAAATTGTAGGCCCCTTTCAACCGATAAAAAGAGGCTGCCCTAAAATAAGGAGAAAACAGGGTTAAACCACAAACACGCATACAAAGACAAAGCGCAGGAATGACTTTATCTGAAATGAAAGCGGACTTACCTAAGGCTTGTAGCGTGGGAACCAAATGCAACAGAAAAGGGTATAAAATCAGCTGGATCGGTTATAAGCTCTATATCGATGCATCTGATGGAGGTATTCCTGTCAGCTGTCTACTTAGCTCTACCTCGCTGCATGATAGTCAGGCCGAGATCCCGCTAGCAATAAAAACCCATCAGCGAGTTACCAGTTGTTATGATTTAATGGATGCAGCCTATGATTCACCCTTGATCAAAAAGCACAGTGAAGTATTAGGATATGTTCCATTGATAGATGAAAACCCTCTAACAACAGATCGCAAAGCAGAAATAAAAGATGAGCTAAAAAGCAAGCGATATGCTGGTTATAAAACAGCGCAAGACATTCGTTATAATGAGCGCAGCACTGTTGAGCCGGTGAATGGTCGGCTCAAAGATGAGTTTGGCGCACGAATGGTGCGAGTCAGAGGTCATGCAAAAGTCATGACCCACCTGATGTTTGGTGTTATCGTCCTAAGGTTGATCATCTGATGAAATTTTTAGAATGAAACCGCTAATTTGACAGTTACTCAAAAATTTATACGAGAGAACCTGTTCTTAACGGGCAGGTATGAAAGAAAATTGGTAAAAATAACAAAAGAAGGCTAAATTAATGGAGCCATAGCAGTTCTAGCCGATTCATTAATAACTATTCGCATCCAGGGATTGCGATTTACTGATATCAGCTTATTTTTGAATAGTTTTGCAAATGGCTCTATATTCGTAGCTTTAGCTTTGCCTGATGCATATCAATTCAACCGCTAAATTAGTAAGTAATAATAAACCAATTTGAAGCCTGGAAAAAACTATGAGCCTGGATAATTCACCCGACCTGCCACAAAAAGCATACGACATAGCTTATGAACTGGATGTGAAATATGGCTGCTGTCCACAGTGCGTGTTAACCGCGATAAAACAGACTACCGGTCATGTCACTGATGAAACTATCAAGGCCAGTCATGGATTATCCGGCGGGGGAGGACTAATGGGTGAAGGAGCCTGTGGCGCACTCACTGGTGGATTACTAGCGCTGGGAGCCCTGCATGGTCGTGATGCCGATAAACTCCATAGAGGCCGTGGCATTACCAACTTTAATGCCACAAAACAGCTGGTAGAAAAGTTTAAGCAGGAATATGGGGGGATCACCTGCGAACACCTGCAAAAGGAGTTTTCGGGACGTACCTGGGACATGTGGAAACCTGAAGAGTACAAGGGCTTTAGCGATAAACGCGGTGATAAATGTGCTCATGCCACCGGACAGGTGACCCGATGGGTCACCGAGTTTTTGCAGGCAGATAAAAGATCAGCCAGGAAATGATTCATCACAAACTGGGAGGTAATTGATCAAGTTAGCGGTGGGTTACCTTCTAACGCGAGCGGTCAACTGCAGAGTCTAGGTTTAAAGATACTAACCTATCTGCGTCAATAAGATGCCTGCTTACCCCCCCCCAGATTTCAGGTATTCCGTAGCTATTCACCATTCAATGCGTTCCTTTCTTGTTCATTGGGATGAGAAATCCATCACTGTCGTTGTATACGACATATCCTTGAGCCATATCGTCTATGCAACTGCTGGTTTAATAACTTCAGTCACAAAATGATTATCGGTTGCCAGAGTTGTTGTTTCACGATAAAAAGCATGATTTACAGGTAGTACGAGCGTACTGAATCATCTGTTAACCAGGCCAGGAGTTATATTATGAGTAAAATCACCGGTGATCGAGAGTTTCTACCTCTTAATATCGCTGTTATGACCATCTCGGATAGTCGAACCGAAGAAAATGATACTGCGGGTAAGCTACTAGCCGATCGTGTCATCAATGCCGGGCATCAACTGGCTGAAAAAATCATAGTGATTGATAACGTGTACAAGATACGCGAAGTCATGTCGCGCTGGATTGCTGATAGCAATATCAATGCTGTAGTCACTACGGGTGGTACGGGCCTGACAGGTCGAGATAGTACCCCTGAAGCGGTATCCCCTTTGTTCGACAAAACCATACAAGGCTTTGGAGAACTGTTTCGTAGCCTGTCTTATGACTTGATTAAAACCTCAACTATACAATCTCGAGCAATCGGTGGTCTGGCCAATGGTACACCCATTTTCTGTCTCCCCGGATCACCGGGAGCCTGCAAAGATGGCTGGGATGGCATTATCCAGCCGCAGCTCGATGCACGTCACCGGCCCTGTAATCTGGTTGAACTCATGCCGCGTTTTATGGAGACCTGAGATGTCAGATATGGGTTGTGATAGCGCGCAGGTCGAGCTTATTTCCTTCGAGAAAGCACTTAACACCATGCTGGAGCATGCGCTACCGGTAGCAGAGATTGATCAGGTCGCCTTGCCCGATGGCTTGCACCGCATACTGGCGCAGGATCTGGTTTCACCGGTTAACGTGCCGCCGGCATCCAATAGTGCAATGGATGGCTATGCTATCCGTATGCAGGATGTGAATCCTGGCGGTAAAACGACCTTAAAAGTGACCCAGCGTATTCCAGCGGGAAGCTATGGGAATTCAATTCAAGCAGGAACCGCCGCGCGAATATTTACCGGTGCACCAATCCCGCCAAATTGCGATGCAGTGATTATTCAGGAGCAGGTGGCAGTCGATGGTGACAGCATAAGCTTTGAGGCAAGCGTAAAAAGCGGGCAACATATCCGCGAAATAGGAGAGGACATCCGTGCCGGGGAAACCATACTCAGCAAAGGCACGCGTCTACGTGCACAGGAATTAGGACTTGCCGCCTCAATTGGTGTTGCACTATTGCCTGTTTATCGAAAAGTTAAGGTGGGTATCTTTTTTACCGGTGATGAACTGGTGGAACCGGGTAAGGCGTTGGCCCAGGGCCAGATTTATAATTCGAACCGCTATACGCTGGGCGGCCTGTTACGCACATTAGGCTGCGAAATAATCGATCTTGGTATCGTTGGTGATAGTCTGCAACAAACCGAACAGGCAATAATCAAGGCTGCAGAGTATGCAGATATAGTGATTACCAGCGGTGGCGCATCGGTTGGAGAAGAAGATCATGTCTGTACTGCGCTGGAAAACCTGGGCCAGCTGTATATGTGGAAGCTGGATATAAAGCCGGGTAAACCAGTCATTTTCGGAATGGTGCAGAATGCCGCTTTTATTGGATTGCCAGGTAATCCGGTGTCTGTATTTGCTGGTTTTAGTCAGCTTGGCGCACCGTTTATCAAAAAAATGCAGGGGCGTAGTAAACTACTACCCAAAATAGTCTCGGTTAAGGCGTCATTTGAACGACTCAAAACGGATGGGCGTCGAGAGTTTGCAAGAGGGCGCCTATTGCAGGGAGATGACGGCCAATATAGCGCGGAAATATATAACAACCAGAGCTCCGGGGT
>JBNKMF010000191.1:0-4498 GCA_050292965.1 Gammaproteobacteria bacterium
TTAACCTTGGGTCGTGCAAGCCCTGCTTCGTACAGATTGTACTCAGTCAACAGGTCAGCATTCTGCAGACGCAGGCTTTTTTCCATACGTCGGGTATTGGCATAGGTTTCAACACCAACCGGGGTCACACCCTGTTCGTAGAGCAAATCCCATAATGCCAGGCCGTAGCTGAATGCAACGTGCAATTCCCAGCCCTGTTCACCGACATAAGAGATACGAAAAGCCTCGACCGGAATACCTTTCAATGTTAAATGCCTGGTATGTGCGAAGGGGAAGTTTTCGTTGTCCCAGGCGGCCGGATCATCGGCGATGGCCTGGATGGTTTTGCGTGCGTTCGGACCCCAGACACCCAGACAGGCTATATGATCCGAGCGATCATCGATGGTCACATCCCAGCCATTGTCTTCAGCCATGCGCTTAAGCCAGACGTAGTCACGATGACCGGCATCGGCACCATCGATGAAGCGGAAACGGTTGGCCGCGTGGCGAATGACTGTCAGGTCTGCGCGGACACCGCCGCGTTGGTCGAGAAAATGTGTGTATACGCCTTTATTAAGCGGGGTGTCTGCACCGACTTTAGCGACGCAGGTGTACTCCATCAATGTTTCGGCGTCAGGACCCATGACATCATATACCGCAAAGTGAGACAGATTGATCATGCCAACGTTTGCTGACATCTCCAGTTGTTCAGCATTGGAAACGCGCCAGAAGTGGCGATTATCCCATTCGTGTTCGCGTACCGGTACCTGGTCGGCATATTTTTCCAGCAGGTGTTCGTTGGAGGCGTAGCCGTGTGCGCGCTCCCAGCCGGCCAGTTCCATAAAATAACCGCCCAGTTCCTGCTCACGCGGCCAGAACGGACTGCGGCGCAGATTACGGCCTTTGCTGTAGGGTTCGCGGTTGTGTACCGGTGGATTGTAGATCTTGAAGGCAGATTCGTAGCAGCGATCATAGATATAGCTTGGTGTTTTCTGAATCGGGTAATGACGTGCAGTGTCGATGCCAAAGTAATCCCGCTCGGCATAGCCATCAGTCATCCAGTCGACCAGCACCTTGGCGATTCCAGGTGCATCCTTAACCCACACCGCCACTGCGTACCACAGGCCGCGGGTTTGTGTAGACTCGCCGATGGAGGGGCCACCGTCGGTTGTGACTTGCAGCAGTCCGTTAAACGAATGGTCGTCTTTAAAACCCAGTTCAGCCAGGATAGGGGTCAGCTCCATGGCACGTTCCAGCGGTTCCATGATTTGCTCGAGTTCGAGATCACGCTGCGAGGGTGACCAATAGGTCTCGCCTCTTTCTGGGAGGTCACGAGGATGTACCAGGCGGGGCTCTTTCTCTTCGTAATAACCCCATTCAATCTGGCCACCTTCGGCGGTCTTCGGGTCACCAGTATCGCGCATATAGGCAGAATTGCCCTGGTCGCGCAGTAGAGGGTAGCCGATATCCTTGCCGGTTCCCTCGAATTCGTTGTAGGGGCCGAAAAATGACAGCGGGTGGTCGACTGGCATCACCGGCAGATCTTCGCCCGCCATGTCGGCAATAGTACGTCCCCACAGACCGGTACAAACGACCACGTAATTGGCTGCAATATAGCCGCGGCTGGTTTCCACGCCGACGATGCGACCATCCTTGATATCAAGCCCGGTAGCCGGGGTATTGGCGAAGACCTGCAGCTTGCCAGTGGCTTCCGCCATATCGGTCAGGATACCGACCACGGTTTGCGAACGCGGTTTAACCAGTCCGGCGTCAGGGTCCCACATTGCGCCCTGAATGACGTCTTCTTCCAGCAATGGAAATTTCTCTTTGGCTTCAGCCGGGGTGATCATGCTTACATTGGTACCAAAGGCTTTGCCGGAGGCAACCTTGCGTTTTAACTCCAGCATGCGGTCTTCATCGCCAACGCGGGCGACTTCGATTCCACCTATACGGTCATAGTGTCCCAGCTTGTCGAAGAAGTCGATGCTGTAACCGGTGGTATAGCATGTAAAATTGCTGTGGTCGGTAGCATAACAAAAGTCAGAGGCGTGCGAGGTTGATCCGCAATCGGTAGGAATCGATGTCATATCGATACCGACGATATCGTCCCAGCCGCGTTCAATCAGGTGATGTGCTACCGATGCACCGACGATGCCGCCGAGCCCAACAATGACGACATTTGCTTTTTCTGGAAACTTTGCCATGACCTTACTGATCCTCTTTGATTGTAGCGGGTAAAAATCGTCATTATAAGCAACTGATTTTGGCCTCAACAACCGGTTTATTTAGTTAGGTCGCATTACTGTATAATAGGGGTCGCATTTGGTTGGTCGTATGTATGATCCCTAACCCACACAACGTAAAATACTCGCCCCTACATAAGGAGATTGATATTCATATGCATGCTGAATCCAGAGTTTGTGTTTTACCAGCCTGCTTGATACAGGTTCAAACAGAGGTTTCCTGGAAAAGTCACCTGGGCCGCATATGGCAGTTATTTATTCAAAACAGAACTGCACTTCCTAAATCCGTGTCGGTCGTCTACGCAGCATCCATACTGGCGTCCTGCACTGCCCTCGGCTTTGACTCCTGCGTCCTGCAGTCGTGCCGCTTTACCCTGATCTGTGTACTGTTTTTTCGTGGGCTTGAAAGAGGATATGTATCTGTATACGACCCTGATACACGAGATATTGAAAGAGCAATTTACCCGCTAATTTTTTGTTGAGTCTTAAATATAGGGAACATGGTTTTGAAAAAATCAGGGCTTTTCTGCAGATATGGGTTTTTGACGTTCTTCTCGTGGGGATACTTTAAATAAGTCACGATAGCATTTACTAAAATGAGGCGCTGAAACAAATCCGCAGGCAAGCGCCACATCTATAATAGATTTGTTGGTCTGCAGTAGTAGCAGTCTGGCGCGTTTTAGCCTGATGTTCATATAGTAGCGAGTCGGTACACAGTCCAGATACTTGCGAAACAGGCGTTCCAGTTGACGGCGAGATACGCCTAGATATTGAGATAGCTCTTCAAGCGAGATAGGTTCTTCGATATTCGCTTCCATCAGCATGACTGCTTCGGATAATTTTGTCTGGTTAGAGCCTAGTTGTAGCTGCAGGGGAATGCGTTGATGATCGTGATGATCTCGAATACGGTCGCACATAAACTGTTCAGAAATTTCATTGGCTAAATTGACAGAGTGTGCCTTACTAATGAGTTGCAGCATCATGTCTAATGAGGCGGTGCCTCCGGCACTGGTGTAACGATCACGATCTATCTCAAAAAGCTCATCAGTTATTTGAATCTGTGGGAAATCTTCACGGAAGCTGGCCATGTTTTCCCAGTGCAGGGTGCAGCGATAACCATCCAGTAAACCACTGCGGGCCAGCAGGTAGGCACCAGTGCACAGACTACCGATGATGATCTGTTTATTACTCAGCTTGCAAAGTCCTGATTTTAGTGCTTTTGTAAAATTCTCGGCTACATTGAGCCCGGAACATACAAATAACGCGTCTATCTTCGGCATAGTAGCCAGAGAGCCGTGAGGTTGTATGCTAAGTCCATTACTGGCGGCTACCGGGTTACCGTCGAGGGTAATAACTGACCACTCATAAAGTTTTTTATTCGAGATCTGATTGGCCATGCGTAATGGCTCAATGGCTGAACTCACAGCAATCATGGAGTAGTTTGGTATCAGCAGAAAAGCAAAATGAAAAGGTCTGTCAAGTTCTGGCATTGCTACAATCTCGGGGAAATACGTTGAGAGGTATTTATTGCTGTTTCACGTAACTCAATAGGAAGGCATATTCGCAGTAGATTACAAATAAATCAACATATATTGTAAGAGTACTGAAATAGAGGATTTGTAGAGTTGTATAGCGAACTTAAAAAGCACTCACCAGGGAGGCCACAGAGAGGAAGAGTTAACCAGATCTTTTCAGCCGCTACACAGCGATTCACGAATTGATCAGAGGCTACCCAAAAAATAAGCTTTTTAACCTCTGTGATCTCTGTGTCCCCATAGCAAAAACTTTCTAAACCTTGAAAAGGTTGCAGGCTCGATGCAGTCTGGTACGTTTTATACGTTGGAATCTGGAAAAGATGACTTACGCTGTTGCATATAGGCGATCAATGCCTCATCGATGGCGGGATCCAGTTCTGGTGCCTGGTAGGCCTGCAGGGTTTTCTTCCACAGCGCATTCGCTCGTTGGGCCTGATCAAGACCACCATCTGCAGTCCATTGCTCAAAGCTGTTATTGTCAGTCACTGGTGAGCGGTAAAAAGCGGTTTTAAAGTTAGCCTGGGTATGCGAGCAGCCCAGGAAGTGGTTACCCGGACCCACCTCTCGAATTGCGTCCATCGCCTGCCCGTTTTCACTCAGGTCGACGCCTTTTAGCACTATTTCCATCATGTTGGTCTGGTCTGTATCCATGACGAATTTTTCATAGCCCATACTAAGTCCGCCTTCCATCCAGCCGGCAGAGTGCAGCACAAAGTTAACGCCAGCCATGACAGTTGGAAG
>JBNKMF010000192.1:0-4443 GCA_050292965.1 Gammaproteobacteria bacterium
AGACGGATACGTATTAACCACCAGAAGGCTAAACTTAACAAGGCATTGCACCGGACGAGCCGGTGAATGCGGCGTTAGAATTAATCATGCATATTTCAGAAATTGAAATCGGTCTCTATCTTCTGATAGCTATTATATCGATCTCGTTAGTTGCTTATGGTTTAACCCCATTTATCACTGGTGAAATATACATTCCAGGGAGACGTACTGGTGGATTTACTGCATATGGAGAGCAGGCTAAATCATTAGGGCTGAGTTTAATCTTGTTTGGTGTTTATGTGGCTCTGATTGTGCCTAAGCATATGTCGAGAAAAAATATTAGAAAATTTGTGGTTCTTTTTCAAAAGATTATAGTAATTATCGCTTTAATAATATTTTTTGGTAGTTTTGCTCTTACATCTTAAAATGTTAGTGATAAATTAATTTCGTTATTTGGCATCCTAAATATTAGTGTAGGTAGAATGAGTTTTATATCCAAAGAGAATTCTAACAAGCACTTTAAAACGGAGCCGCGGCACCAAGGTGCCGCTCCATCAACACTGTGGCGCGGTCCGTTTAAGTGAGCGTTATAACTAAAAAGAAAATTGGTCAGGTTGTTTCAATAAAAACAATCACAGATTTTGAAATATCGGTTTCAAAACAAGCAGTAAATAGCATGCGGGTCTAATCATTATCTGGCAAGTTTTGAACCATAATGGTTTCGGTATTAAAAAAGCATTTGAGTATCGGCAACCGTTAAAGAGAAATGGCTTACGGCACGAAATCCTTGCTTTTATTCGGGTAGAGCTGTAGTTTTCATATATAGTAAAAAAACCAAAACCCACCCGCTTCAAGGGGCTGAGGCAACATGTACATTAGCGGTTATAACAAGTGGCTCAAAACGGACTCGCGGCACCATAGTGCCGCTCACGTTACCAAAGGCGGCGCGAGCCGCTTAGCCGAGCGTTAGCACATTAAGGAAAACAACAAATGTCTTGGAACATAGAACTATTGGTAATATCGCCACAACTTGAAGATTTTGATCAGATCAGCCTTATAGATATTGCCACAAAAAAAGCAGATGGCATTCCATTTTGGGATGCAACTTCTTATTCCTCAATAGTGGAAGGTTTAGCCATTGGTAATTTTGATAATAAAACAATTTTGATTGACCCCAGTTGCAGGCTTTCAAATGCAATTTCACACTTAATATTAGACTTGAAGAATAATGAAGTTCTATTTTCCAGAGTGGCGAATGTGAATATATGTCAATATTTCATAAACGCTAAAGAACAAAAACCATCATTCTTTAAATCATTTTTCAGTAAAAAGACAGTCGACAACATCGATGGTGAAATAGAAGCATGGAATTATATTGAAGAAAAAACAGGCTTAAAAGCAGGCGCTGACAATAAAACTAGTGATTTAAATAATTCAACTTACTCACTGTATGTGCTTGAGTAATGCTAACAAGAGCCTCAAGAGGACTCGCGGCACAACTGTGCCACTTCGGTGAGAGCTGTGGCGCGATCCTTTTAGGCAGACGTTAGAAAATATGTACCAAGTATCTCTGAAGCGATTACTTTATATAATTTTATTTCCGGTGTCAGGCTTTAGCATTTTGATATCGCTTTTGATAATGATGCAAAGTGGGAAATATACGTTTAAATCTATATATGGTTTTGGGTTATTATTCGTTATGCTTTATTCAGTAGCGCTTGGTGGAAAGATGTTGCTTTACATTGGAAGTCAAATAAAAGTGGTATTGGTAGCAACGTTTAATCCAAAAAATGGTTACACATCTGAAGCCAAAGAAGAATGGAAAAAGCTAATAACATATATATTGTTGCTTATATTATCCCTAGCAACTTTTATAGGAGTTATAGGTGCTTATAATTAATGGAAAAAATATTTCTAACAAGTGGCTGTTGTCGCAAGCAAAAAGCGCTTGCTTGGACTCGCGTTCCGCTCTGCTACACGCGAGCCGCAAAGCCTGGCGTTCAGGCTGTAGAAAAATTAAGGTGATATTTCAAGGGGTAATAAATGATTAATAACTCTCAACAAAATGCGATCCTACGTGAATATTCTTGTGGCTATGCTCTAAAAGTACAGTTATATGAGCGTAGAAGCGCATCGTAAACCATGTTACTTTTTAAGTTTTAATTTTTCTACACCCTGGTTATGGCAAGTGAATAATGGAACGGAGCAAACTAGAGCTTGATCGCTGTATTTTATTTCCTCGTGCTGAGGGGGCTGCGTCCGCAATTGAAGCCGGTGAAATTGATAGTCGTTTCGAAATAGAAGTAATTGATCTCAATTATTCATCGCTATCGAAACTTGGACTTTTTGGGTTTTTTTCTTACCCCAAAAAAAGTGATTTAAGTGTTCCCAAAAATTGCTTTGTAAAAGTTTCTTCAAAGCAGGTTCCATTAGTTATAGAAACTGCTCTGAAAGCTCGTAAAGAGACGAATAACAAAGATTTGTTGAGATTAATTGACAGATTTGTAGAAAAAGCTAAGCGGTCAAGTAGCCAAGGGTTGCCAATATGGTTCAATACCTAAAAAGACATAACAAGGCAAATGCACATGGAAAAATTTAAGCTACGGTCGTTCCTCCCTTCACTTAAATTTCCCAGTGATTTGGGGCGTTATGTGTCAATTCAAGGAGTTTTAATTACCATGTCTGAATTAAGTATCCGTCCAGTAAAAGAATCAGATTTAGAAAGGTGCTTTGAAATTGAAACTGTCTCTTATGCTGGAGATGAAGCCGCTACTAAAGAGAAAATTCTAACTAGAATCCAAACATATCCTGAGGGATTCGTTGTTTTAGAAAATAAAGAAGAGATCATTGGATTTATAAACTCAGGCGCTACTCATAAAGTGGAGTTATCTAATGAGGAGTTTAAAGAGCTAATTGGTCATGATCCATGTGGTAAACATATTGTAATTATGTCCGTTGTAATTCATCCTAAGTATCAAGGCAAAGGTATGGCTAGTAAGTTGATGGCAAGCTTTATTGATTCTATGAAGCAAATGAAGAAAACTGAAATTTACCTAATTTGCCAAACAGACTTAGTTAATATGTATGCGAAATATGGATTTGTTCACCTTGGTGAATCAGACTCCGATCATGGTGGTCTTAGTTGGCATGAAATGTCGCTTTCTCTATAAGGTTACATAGCAAGTTGCTGCTCGCGGTCTAGATACAGTTGTCGAATCTTTTGCCAAAAGAAAAATTAGCAAAAATAGCACTAACTTACTCGCTGGTGAGCAAGGCGTTAGGTACATAAAAAATAAACACGAAAGGAGAAAGCTATGGATATAACTTCAAACTGGCATGAAGTAAAAAGTCTTTTCAAAAGCGCATTCAGTTCTTCATTTCATTTTGCGATAGCAACCGTAAATGAAAACGGTGAGCCTCACGTAACTCCAATAGGGTCATTGATTCTTGGTAAACCTGGGCATGGTATTTATTTTGAAAAATTCACAAAAAATATGCCGCGTAACTTCAGTAGTAATAAAAAAATATGCGTTCTAGCAGTAAACAGTAGCAAATGGTTCTGGCTTAAATCGTTAATACTGGGTCGATTTAAAAAACCACCAGCTGTTCGCTTGTATGGTGTGGCTGGTGATTTACGAGAAGCCACACAAACTGAAATTACATTGTGGCAAAAAAGGGTCAAAAGAGTTGGTTTCAGTAAGGGCCATGCCTTAATATGGCGAACTATGAGTATGGTTAGGGATATCGAGTTTACCAGGATAGAGCCTGTCCACTTTAGTGAAATGACACGATACACATGGGGTGCTAACCCTGCTACAGAAAATGCCTGACAAATAAGGATATGTCGCGCCCCAGCCGCGACCTATCCCATTGTTGAACGAGCCCGGTGGTAGGGGGCTGTAGTTTGACTTCACGGGGCGTATCCCAATAGCCCCGTTGCTCTGCGGCTTTAAGCTTATCTATCTGACCTGGATTCTACTTTCTGTGTCAAGCTGCCGTTCAAAATCAGGAGCGTGGCAACTCATTGTCAGGATCGTATAGTGCTTTGTAGCCCACCGCTTCCAGTTTCATCGGGAACTGTTCACCGAGGTATTCAATCAGCATCTCACGACCTTCCTGGCAGTATTCGTAGGGCATGTAACCCAGTCCGATATTCTTGCCAATACTGGGGCCGTAGGCGATGCTGGTCAGGAACGAGCGGCGGCCTTTTGAGTCAACAGGTACCTCGCCGGTTTCGGGATCGATGAGTGGGCAGTTGCCAACAGGAAAACGGGCCATTCCGGTCGAATCGGTGTTGTCTGTCATCGAAAAGGTGCACAGGTAAGCCACCTGATGTTCCAGCTCACGCTGTGCAACGTAGGCCTCTTTGCCATAAAAATCTGCAGCCTTAACCTTGGGTCGTGCAAGCCCTGCTTCGTACAGATTGTACTCAGTCAACAGGTCAGCATTCTGCAGACGCAGGCT
>JBNKMF010000193.1:0-4408 GCA_050292965.1 Gammaproteobacteria bacterium
TGACGGCCTTCAAAGTTGCGGTTAGAGGTTGAAGCACAACGCTCGCCGGGTTTTAGCTCGTCACCATTCATGGCCAGGCACATGGAGCAACCAGGTTCGCGCCATTGCCAGCCAGCGTTAATAAATATCTGATTCAGGCCTTCTTTTTCAGCCTGCTTTTTAACCCAGTAGGAACCAGATACCACAATTGCGGTAACACCCTCAGCCACCTGAGTACCTTCGGCTACCTTCGCAGCAGCGCGTAGATCTTCAATACGACCATTGGTGCAGGAACCGATAAATACATAATCAATGTTGATGTCGGTAATATTGGTATTCGCTTCTAGCCCCATATAGTCCAGTGCGCTGGCGCAGGCTTTCTGCTTTTCTTCATCACTAAACTGCTGAGGATCGGGTACTTTTTTATCCACACCTATAACCTGCTCAGGCGAGGTGCCCCAGGTAACCTGTGGCGCAATATCATCCGCGTGTACGGTAATCTCTTTATCATAGCTAGCACCTTCATCGGTGACTATGCTTTTCCAGTAGGCTACAGCTTGATCCCAGTCTTCAGCTTGCGGAGCAAACTCACGGCCCTTTAGAAATTCAAAGGTCTTTTCATCAGGAGCAACCAGGCCCGCTCTGGCACCACTTTCGATGGCCAGATTACATAAGGTCATGCGGCCTTCCATGGATAGCTTGCTAATCGCATCACCTGTGTATTCGATAACATAGCCCGTACCGCCCGCAGTACCGATATGTCCGATGATAGATAGCGCAATATCTTTGGCTGTGCAGAATTCAGATAACTCACCTTGTACATTCACACGCATGGTTTTTGATTTCTTCTGACGCAGGGTTTGGGTAGACAGTACATGTTCTACCTCTGAGGTTCCAATACCAAAGGCCAGTGCGCCAAATGCGCCGTGCGTGGCGGTATGGCTATCACCACATACCACGGTCATGCCAGGGTGCACAAAGCCATGTTCGGGTACCACAATATGAATAATGCCGTTATTCGGGCTCTCCATATCGTACAGTCGCATGCCGTTATCGGCGCAGTTTTTCATCATAGTCTCGACCTGTTTGCGAGCTATGGGGTCTTTGATAGGCTGGTCACGATCTTTGGTGGGTACACAATGGTCCAGAGTCGCCAGGTTGGCCGCTGTACGACGCACAGCGCGATTCGCATTTCTAAGACCTTCGAAGGCCTGGGGACTGGTCACTTCATGTAGCAAATGACGGTCTATATACAGTGTAGGAGCCTGACCTTCAGATTCATGCACTAAATGGTCATCCCAGATTTTCTCATACATCGTTTTTTTCATGCGGATTCTCTCTTAAATTAGCTTATCTATTGCAGCAGTCAGAATTTGGGAGCAGAAGTATAACATCAGGAAAAATGATAACTTAATCAGTTTTAGGTATTAGAACATATTATTTTTTGAGCATTTACCCCACAAAATATATGCCTATTTAGTGGAGTAGCTGCTGTGCGTAAAATCCAGATACTATAAGGCTAATCAACACAATCATATTTCAGGCCAATAATCCTGTTCAAAATACTACTTAAACAATCCATCAATCCAGGCCTATGAAAACCTTCCTTAAATATACCAGTCACATCAATGCTATCGATGGGGTGAAGCGCGAGCTGATGGTAGATCTGGGTAGTTAATACGCAAAACACGACTATGTCACTCTGTCAGCCGGGATTACTTCGACTACTTCCTGCATAGCTGTTCCCACTATCGAAATTGAAATATTGAGCTCAGCCTATCCTTGCTTATAAAAGCCCATAACCTCCTAAAACCGGATCCGCCCCGGTATGTGACTAAGTAATCAAGAGAGATATGTAAACTTATGGGTTTCTAACTGAACCAACAGGATATGAAAAACGGCACTGTCTTAACTTCAACCTGGAATACGCAGTTGGACGATCTGTAGTGTGTTTGCGGTGGTGTGGATCAAGGCGTGACGACACGGAATAGCGGGCTATTCCATGGAGTTACAAGGCTTCCGCGTCCTGCTCACGCCCCTTACCTATGTCCCTATAGGCAACGCAGAGATACGCCTGCGCAAACGTGCAATTCAGCTCGTAGCGGGATTCACCTGTTTGGTTTTCAGCATGGATGCCGTTATTTCGCGAATGCATGGACGTAGGTGGTACGAGCTCAAGGACGAGCGAAGGTAGAACAAGGCAGGGAGCAATTTACGTCGAGCAGTAGTAGAAAACTTTGGTTTTCACGATTCAGATAAATTGCTATTACATATTGATGAAGCTTTGAGCAGGGAATCTGTAAGAAGCTCGAATGAAATCTACTTTATTATTAATCCAGAACATTATTTCTCAGACAGAATCTCCAGAAGAAGTTATAGAATGGGTTAACGATGTAAGGGAAAGCCTAGAGGAAACATTTGAGGCAATCGATGGAGGTAAAGCTAAATAATATATTTTGATTGTTAGGGTCACACATAAAAGTATTAGTTAAATCTGTTGCTCACATCGCACGGGGAAGGCTAAAAACGAGTTGTGTGAGTGATAGAGTAATTGCGAATAAATCCCATATGCCTCCGACCTCTTTAACTAATGCAGCACCTTTAATTTATTTAAAAAATTTGTGGAATATGTCGCAAAGTGGTTTCATCAGCAGGGCTTTATCGGGTAACTCTAAAGCAGAGATTCATGGGTTTTGGCAGTAGTTTATCATGCTATGTTGACTGGATGCTTTTAAAAGGGGGCTGAGTAAAGTTGTTGGATACAAGGTAAGTACAATGTGGTTTTCCTTGCGAAAAACTCATGCTCTGGTTGTCATAGTAAAGTGCGATTTGACATGCTTTAATTGATACCTGATCTACAGTAAATCTACAGCCTGGCTTCGTTTTTTTATAATAGGAGACAAAAAAACTCCTTCGAAAGATAGGGATTAGTAGCCCCGATTTTAAGGGTTATACGCGCTAAAAGGTTTTCTTAGAGACTGTGAAAAAAGTCACAGAATTTATTTCCGATATTATCTTTTTGCGATATTTTCATGAGGAAAGGCAATGGTATTTTAAATATCTAGTATTTGATTATTGCAAGGAGTGTGAAGGTCTTGCGCTTTTGAAGCTCGAGCTAAAAGCGCATTTATACAGGCTAAAAAGAGTCTCAGGTCTAGAGCTGATTAATTGTATAGGTCAGGTATTTATAAAAGGGGGCAGTATGAATCATCCGGCTAATAAATTATGAATTAGCGTTGTTATTGGACATCAATTGACGGGCTTAAAACAACCTCGGTAGATAGATGATTAACAGAGTTTGTCGAATTTATCCCAATGGAAGTGGGCTGGAACAGGCATATATTTTTAGTCAAATATGTTCTGGTTTGGGTAAATTTCGAGGCCTATTAACACACTTGAATTGAGGGGGGAGGGTGTATAACATCCGTGCCCAGTTGTGTTAAGCAACTTTTAGATTGAGGCAAAAGAGCTCTGCACTAAATCAAAAATTAGAATCCTGAACGTGATTTAGGGAGGGGCTTTTAAATATATAGTTGTGCGTGACTGCTGTTATCACGCGTGGCCTCTGTGTAATACTAAATGGAGTGTTTTAAATGATTTCTCGTGGTAAAAAACAGTCACAACTGCGCTTGCTATTCTTAAGCCTGGTTGTTCTACTGATTTCCGTATTAAGTGGCTGTGACCAGAGTACAACATCCGGCGACTCGGGTTCAGATACGCAAACACAGGATGACACGACAGAAAATGGCAATCATCAGCCGAGCGCCAGGATCACAGGATCCCTTATCTACACAGCAGGTCAGACCGTCACCCTGGACGGCAGTGGCTCATATGACGCTGACGGCGATAGTCTCAGCTATCAATGGATTAAAACTGAAGGACCAGACACAGCGCTTTTGGCTGCCTCGACAGCAACTCTCAGCTTTGTCGCGCCGACGGTCTCACAGACTACAGGATTCACCTTTAAGTTGACAGTGCATGATGGAAAGCTCTCCAATTCAACCAGCGTGAGCATCCAGGTCTCACCATCAGCACCGAACACGCCAACCAATCAGCTGCCGAGCGCTAAGATCACAGCGCCTCAGAGCGTCCTCTCTGGTCAGACTGTCACCCTGAATGGCAGTGGCTCATCCGACCCTGACGGCGACACCATCAGCTACCAATGGACACAGACGGGTGGGCCAGGGATCACACTTTCTGACAACACCGGCCCCAACCTCATCTTTGTGGCACCGTCAGTAACACAACCCCAACAGATCAGTTTTCAATTGACCGTGCGTGATGGCAAGCTCGCTAAGAGCACAAGCGTGAGAATGCTGATCTCACCCATAGTCGACAAAAGCGCACCATCTATCGTCTTCAGATTCCCTTAATCAGGTCAGAGTAATGTATCACGTACGACGAAGATCCGTGTTGGCTTCGATCAGGC
>JBNKMF010000194.1:0-4401 GCA_050292965.1 Gammaproteobacteria bacterium
CATGGCTGCCAGAGTATCGTATTCCAGTGTATCTCGTGCATCATTGATCGCATAACCCAGGCCACTGGTTACTCCCAGATATTCGGCCGGAACCAACACTATCCAGGCAACACCAACAGCCAGACGAATACCGGCAAATACATCCTGACCTATGGCTGGCAATATAATACGCCAGAGCATCTGTGTACCACCAGCGCCCAGATTTTTCGCCACCTTGAACCATAATGGATCGATGCGACGAACGCCCTGTGCCGTTGAAAAAACAATAGGCCAAATTGCCGCAATGGCTATCAGGAAAACGATTGCACTATCCCAGGTGGCAAAGGCCATTACCGCAATAGGCATCCACGCTAGTGGAGAGATCATTCTCAGAAACTGAAAAGGCACATGAGTCAACTCACGCATACGGGCAAACAAGCCGACAGCTACACCAACCGGCACTCCGATCATCACAGCCCACAAAAGCCCATTACCTATTCTTTGCAAACTGGGTACAGAGGCTTCGATGATATATCCACTAGTAACCAGATCAATCAGGCGACTAAAGGCCGGGGCTGGAGCAAAGTCCGCAAATGATTCAGTATCAGGGTTGTTAGCTATAATCCAGCCACCCAACCACCACAGACCCAGCATTATCAGAATACCTGCTGCTGGATAACCCAGGCGGCTCACTAGGAACTCTCCAATACGTGGCCAGTTTATTCCTGTTTCAGATTTGCTCGTTTCAAAAGTCATTACGGACTGTGGTGTACTCATATCTTCACCACTTCTTTTCTTTCATACGGATTCGCTGCATCTACACCTGGTGAATTCTCCCAGCCTTTGTATTTTTCCATCGCTGCTTTTACATGCTTGTAATCAACCAGATCATCCGCCACAAATTGAGGGTCCAGCTTCTTGATAAAGGTGTTGTCGCCACTCACCAGAGTATCGCCCATTGCATCAACAATCATTTTGGTAGCAGATGGGTATGGATAGGGTGAGAAGTCGATACGACCATTTTCAAACGCAGACTTGTTGCGAATCGCATCAGGACTGGCATATTTATCTTCATCATAGTAGGTCATGGCCCTAACCACTGCCTTGCCCGGCATAGGAAGGTATTTTTTACCATCTCTCGACATCATCATCGCAACTTCTTCCTTATTCTGCTGGGCGTAAACCTCTGCCCGCACGATGGCATTCATGACTTTCTGCGTCCATTCTGGTTTTGCATTAACGGTGTTTTCATTCATGCAGATAACACAGCAAGGATGGTTCTTCCACATATCGCCCGTGAAGCGCAACACCTTACCGCCTGCTTTCATTTCACCGAAGGCATTAAATGGCTCTGCGACGATGAAGGCATCAATCTTTTTCGCTGCCAGTGCGGGTGGCATATCTGGAGGAGGCATGATCATCAGATTAACTTCATCCTTCGCCAGTTTGGCTTTTTGATCTTTGATGACGGGCTTCAGGCCGGCACTACGTAAGCCCATCTGCAGAACAATATTGTGCATGGAATACCAGTAGGGAACTGCAATCTGCATACCACCCAGATCCTTAAAATCTTCTGCGCCCGTATGCTTACCAACAACCAGAGCAGATCCATTTATATGTGCCCAGGACATGATCTTAACGGGAAAATCATTGTTATAACGCATCCAGACTGGAATCGGTTTAAGGAAATGTACCAGATTGAATTTACCAGCGGCAAAACCTTCTACCAGAGGAGACCAACCACGGATCAGGGTCGGTTTTTCTGCTTTAAGACCTTCGTCTTCAAAAAAGCCCATACCATGCGCAACCAGCAACGCGGTAGCATCGGTTATGGGTAGATAACCGATCCTGACCACCTCATCATCGGGAGGCGTCATACCCGCCAGCCCCATACCAGGCATGGTCAGGCCGGCAGCCAGCCCACCCATCGCCATCATGTCGAGCATAAAGTCTCTACGGCTCATTTCATGCTTGTAAATATATTCTAATTCATCATCTTTTTGCTTGCTCATGGTACATCTCCAAGGTTAATAAATTTGTTTGGTTCAGGCAGCTTTCTGATCGGAATCTTGCTTGTTTTGGGAAGTTACTGCTGCTTCAGATTCTGTTTCATGCGGGTGAATATCACCCACCAGGCTTTCAAACTTAGACATCAACTGTTCACGTTGGCGACTAAATTCAGCCGAAGCTCTATTGCGAGGAAGTGGCAAATCTATATTGACCTCACCAACAATCCGTCCAGGGTTGGCCGACATGATGAGTACACGGTCAGCCATCGCAACCGCTTCATCGATATCGTGGGTCACTATGACCATTGTCAGGCCTTCCTGAGTAACGATGTTCGCTACATCGTCCTGCAGACTGGCACGGGTAAAGGCATCCAGCGCTGAAAAAGGTTCATCCAGTAACAGCAATTCCGGCGAGGTCGCCATAGAGCGTGCTACTGCTACACGCTGCTGCTGACCGCCTGACAGGCTCTGTACATTGGCATCAGCCTTATCCGACAGACCCACCATGGCCAGCAGTCGATCTATCTTTTTAGCATCGCGCTTACCGGTGAATATCAATCCCAGTTCAGCGTTCTCGCGTACGCTCATCCAGGGATATAAAGAGGGTTTCTGAAACATCATGTTCCATTTTGCACTGGGCTTGGTCACAGTATGCCCATGAATACGCACACAGCCCTGAGATGGCATCAGTAATCCCGCCAACATATGTAACAGCGTGGATTTTCCACAACCACTACGTCCGATAAGAGCGATTTTTTCGCCCGGTTTAATCTGTAACTCTATATTTTCAAGGGTTGGCTGCTTCTGCCCCTTAAATGTGTGAGTGATGAAATCGATACTTAAGTTTGCACTCATGGCAATACCTCAAAACATAATTTGATTTCTTCAATGCAGGGATCATGCCATAAGCATTACTGTCCGTTTCAGCCATTTCATTACGCCTTTTTCTACCTTTGTCCATTCTGTCATGTCCACATTGTCGACTTTGTCGGACAAACTCAGCGCTCTTTAGCCCTTCATATACATGTTTTTATGTACACAGCTAATAACTTCCCCAAAAAACGACTCTGGCATTGCATTTGCATTGCAGCAATTACCAATAACTGAATCGTTACTAATTAATCGAGGTAAAAATCTATGAATAAACACGAAATGAAAGAAGCCATACTGGCTGCAAAAAAAGATAAAGGACTCAGCTGGGCAGCCATTGCTGAAGCAGCCGGACTGGCGCCTGAATATACCACCTCAGCCTGCCTGGGCATGAATCACCTGGAAAAAGAGAATGCAGATCCAGTAGCAGAGATTCTGGGACTGGGTGCAGATCTTTCATCTGCTCTACAGGACTACCCGAACAAGAAATGGGAACAGATGGTACCTACTGACCCTGTCATTTATCGCTGGTATGAAATTGTTGGTGTGTATGGCGAAACCATTAAAGAACTGATCCATGAAAAATTTGGCGATGGCATCATGTCAGCTATCGATTTCACCATGAATATCGACAAGCAGGAAGATCCTAAAGGAGACCGAGTCGTGGTAACACTGAATGGTAAATTCCTGCCTTATAAATCCTGGTAATCACTGACAGACAGATTAACTGCAAAGCCATACTCCCGAGCGCTAATTAAGGCTTGGGAGTGATTTTAATCAGGCTCAGCATTCACTTGTGGCTTGTTAATTCGTACAAAGCCTTATCCAGACGCGCCCACTCCACTTCTGTAGCAGGTAGCCCAAAACGCAGGCTATCCGGCTGATTAAACAGCCGAGTCAGAATTCCCCGCTGCGCCAGCGCCTGATGCAGGTCACTGGCACTGGAGGTGCAGATCCATTGGAACAACGTGCTACCGCCGCTGGGGGTAAGCCCATGCTTCGATAGTAAACTATGTAGGCGCTCGCTTGCGGCTAAAAGCTGTTGACGCGCCGTCATCTGCCATTGATGATCACTCAGCGCGGCAGCGGCGACCCAGCGCGCGGCGGCATTGATGCACCAGGGTCCAAGCAGGGCTTGCAGCGCATCAAGCAGGGATGGATGAGCGCACACAAAACCCACACGAGCCCCTGCCAGACCAAAAAACTTGCCCAGCGAACGCAACACGATCAACCCCTGATTGCTTGCATGAGCGCACAGACTCAGCTCTGGTGTGCTATCCATAAACGCTTCGTCAATCACCAGCCAACCGCCGCGTGCCGCGAGTCGTTGATGCCAGTCGAGTAGTTGCTCTGTCGCAAAGCGAACCCCGCTGGGGTTGTTGGGATGGATCACAACCACCACATCGTTATGCGCTATCGCCTCATCCAGATGTTCCGCAGCACAGGCGCTGACCTCGTGACCAGCTCGCCGCCATGCAGCAGCATGCTCTGCATAGCCAGGACTAAGTACCGCCACCCGCGAATGCGCACGCAAACGCGGCAA
>JBNKMF010000195.1:0-4238 GCA_050292965.1 Gammaproteobacteria bacterium
CTTCCGGTGGCCTTATCTTCCTGGTTAGCCTGACGTGCAATAGGTTCATTCAAACAACGCATGAACCAACTGATATCCATTAAGCGTTGTCGCCATTCTTCAACCTTTAAGTTCAACTGTTGATCTTCAGTATTTGATAATGATTCACCAGCAAGGTAACGGTTGGACAGGCTAAACCCAGAAAATAATTGATGCCATTGGTTACAGACCTCACGTATAGACCAGGCTTCGGCCTTTTGCTGATCGATATGCAGAACGACATGATAGTGATTGCTCTGGATTGCATAAGCGGCGATATCAATAGCAAAGATTTCAGATAATGAAAGTAATCGATCTTCGATCCACTGTCTTCTGTGTTCATAATCCTGACCGGATTGGGAGTCTTTGCCGCATAAAAAAGCACGGCGTACACAGCGGGAAATAGAATGGTAGTAAGGGGTGGCTTCGATAGAAACCTGAGTTTTCCTGGCTTTAGGCATAATGCGCTCCTTGCGTTGAGTCAATGGATTTTACGTTACCGTTGATCTATAGTCATGTCAAGCTTCAATAACTGGGTGTCCCAAAAAGATTAAAAACTGGGTGTCCCAAAAAGATTCCAAAAAGATTCTATAAAGCGTTACTTCATTGAGGAGGTGAGATTATTGAGAGATTCTCTTTTTGTTCCCCTAGGCAAGCTTCCAACTCAAATACTGTTTGAATTGTCTAGCGAGGGATATTTAGAGAAAAGTCAGGTCTTGGATGGAATCCCGCACCCCTCTGGTGCAAACGCTGAAAGAATTGCGTACTTTCTAGGTGATAAAAAAGCAGAGGATTGTTCCGAAAAAACGAATACTTTGAAGATTGATCAAGCAAAGAAAAACTTGGTTGCAAAACTTGGTTTTGATAATTTCATCTCTAAGCTATTACCACTCCATTGACTAAAATAGATCTCAATTCTTCACTCTTTTTCGGTCTAAAATTAAGACCGCAATACCTATTTATAACAGGAGATAAGAAATGCCTTTGAAAGAGTCGGACTACTTCCTTGATGTCTGGTCATTTGATAAAAATGGAACTAAAGTTCACCCATATAAAGGTGAGCGAGGAAATAAGCAGGGTCTATATAGCGTTAACTTCACAAATGACACCAACAATTTTCATGGAATGACCGAAAAACAGCTAATCGACGCAATATTGTCAGGTGAATTTAAAGATAGAGGAACCATACGTATGTTGCCTCTAAACGCAAAGCCTGGGTCCGAACGTAACGCATTCGGACCTAAATTTTATAAAGGAAAATCTGTAAAAGACTTTGGGTAAATTCATCGCAAGTTGTTCGAAAGCCCCCCATGATCCATTAAATTTTTAAATTATTAAAGGTCTGCTTCGGGTCGATAGCCGCCAATCCAGCTAGAATAATGAATGTCGGCTTTGTAGATGAGTAATTACTGTCAGATTATGCTGCACTCTAACATCAAATAGTAATAGAGGACGGCTACTCTGCGTTTGAGCGCTGCATCAATCAATAATCAACACAATCAACTGCTGCGGCCCATGTATCCCATACGCCAGCGTCTGTTCGATATCAGCAGTTTTTGATGGCCCGGAAATTAATAAGGCATTAGTCGGCATTTGTTGTGCCCAGTTCTGTTCGACGACGACCTGTGCGAAAGTCTCATAAATGGTATCCGCTTTGACCAGCGCTATATGTACGGGTGGTACTAATGACATGAGGCGTGGTTCGGCTGGCGTTGGCCATAGAACCAGGCTGCCGGTTTCTGCGATAGCTCCTTGTGTGTTGGTAATAGCTACATCTACTTTTTGAAATAACTCAGGTTTCCAACTTTCGATGGCTTGATCGTATTCTCTAAATTGTAATGATTCATCAGCACTGGATTTTAATAATCGAGCTTCTTCAGTATCGCCTATCAATACATGAGTCAATCCGCGTTGAGGTAATTGCTGGTTAATCCAGTCTGTCCAGTTTTTTCCTTTCAGGTTGACGACTTCGGTATGTACTTCCGTCATGCATTTTGTAAAACGCTGTTTTTTTTCTTCCTGGCTCCAGCCATAAGAGGGCAGGTAACGTTCAGGGGCGGTGCTTTCTGGCTGACGGCTTTCGCGTAAACAGGCTAGGATAGATTCACGTGCATTACTCATTTTCAAAGCCCTCTTTGCGTGCCAGTTCCTGCAGACTATTTGCGGCTGGTTTTGGTGCGCTTCGGTATCGTGTCCATACACCGACATTGGCAGGTGTTAGAAAGCGTAGTCGAGTGGCAAACCAGCGGAATGTTCGATACATGGCTGGGTGTGCGTACAGGGTTTTCCATATTGTCCAGCTCATTAACTCTTTGTTTTTGCGCAGACTGCCTTTGCCTTCGACATGCGCATCCGATCTTTGTGCATTCACCGATTCTGCTCTCAGGCGATTGATCAGTTTTGGGAGTGGAATACGTACCGGACAGACTTCACCGCAGGCGCCGCACAGCGTACAGGCTGAGGTGAGGGCGCCGATTTTATCTATACCCATGCGTTGCGGTTCGAGTACTGTACCTATCGGGCCGGGGTAGGTAGTGCCGTAGGCATGTCCACCCAGTTGTACATACACAGGGCAGTGATTGATGCAGGTGCCGCAGCGAATACAGCGCAGCACGTCAAGTAATTCATCATCCATGCGGATTTCAGAACGACGGTTATCCAGCAATACCAGATGTACCTGTTGTGGGCCGTCTTTTTCATTCTCCTGTCGTGGATGGCTGATCATATTGAAATAGGTAGATATCGGCTGCCCGGTGGCGGTCCGGGTCAGGATATTCAGCAAGGGTGGAATATCCGATAATTTTGCAATAACCTTTTCTATGCCCGTAATGGCAATATGGATATTAGGGGCCGTAGTGCAGAGACGGCCATTGCCTTCGTTCTCAACCAGGCAGATGGTGCCGGTTTCTGCCACGGCAAAGTTAACCCCTGAAATCCCGGCATCGGCATTAGCGAATTTATCACGCAGTATCTTACGCGCTATAGCAGTCATTTCTTCGATATCTTCAGAGTAACCCAACTCTGGGAAGTGCTTATGAAATAACTCAGCAACTTCGATGCGATTTTTATGGATGGCGGGTGCGATGATATGCGAAGGTGGCTCTTGCGCCAGTTGGATGATGAATTCACCCAGATCTGATTCGATGACTTCTATATCGCGTCTAATCAGGTAGTCATTCATCTCGATTTCTTCAGAAACCATCGACTTTCCTTTTACCAGTGATTTGGCATCTGCCTGTTTCAATATCTGGTAAATGATCTCATTGGCTTCAGCACCATTTGTGGCCCAATGCACCTGAATGCCATTCTCGGTCATTCTGGCTTCCAGCTGTTCCAGTAGCTCGGGCAGGTTCTTTAATGAATAGGCGCGTATAGCAGCTGCCTGATCGCGCAGCGCCTGTAGTTCGGTGTCATCGCTCAGGGCTTCGGCACGTTTTTCCATCAGGCCATTCATGGCGCTGCGGAAGTTGCGTCGCGCCTGGTCGTTATGCAGCGCCTTGTCAATACGGTCTGTAAAGGCTTCAGTTTGATTCATGGCAACGCTCCATCAGGAATTCGGCGATATGCTGGGTGGCTGGGCCATTGCCCTGTTTTTCAAACGCACCGCCGATATTCATCAGGCAGCCACAGTCCTGGGAGATGACACGCTCGGCTCCTGTGGCGCGCAGGCTATCGGTTTTATCCTTTACCATAGCACCCGAGATATCACCCTGCTTTACTGCGAAAGTACCCCCAAATCCACAGCATTCGGGCTTACGCTCCTGTGTTAATACCTCTACCTTATCCAGCTGGCCGACCAGTGTTTCAATATGCTGTGCAACACCCATTTCGCGACGCGCAGAACAGGAGGTGTGAATGGCAACTTTGGTGGGTTCGCCAAGATCCCTGAGTTTTAGTTGCAGGGTGTTGACCAGAAATTCAGTGAGTTCATAGGTACGTGCAGCCACCCCTTTTGCCTGCTCTTCGTCAGGCTGCCCAGCGAATAACTCAGGCCAGTGATGCTTGATCATTCCAGCACAGGAGCCGGAGGGAACGACGACCGGAATGTCTCTGGGAAAACAGCTTAATAGCTGACGTGCGACATCAAGAGCTTCGTCTCGATAGCCTGAGTTAAATGCAGGCTGACCACAGCAGGTCTGGTTATCGGGATAGATGACACGGACACCAGCATTGCGAATCAACTGCATACCGGCTAATCCTGCTTTTGGGTAGAGCAGGTC
>JBNKMF010000196.1:0-4194 GCA_050292965.1 Gammaproteobacteria bacterium
GACGAAGGTCGTGCTGGTGACAACGTAGGTATCCTGTTGCGCGGTACCAAGCGTGAAGATGTGGAGCGTGGACAGGTACTGGCAAAGCCAGGATCAATTACACCGCATACAAAATTTGAAGCAGAAGTCTACATTCTGTCAAAAGATGAAGGCGGACGTCATACGCCATTCTTTAATGGTTATCGTCCACAGTTTTACTTCCGTACTACCGATGTGACTGGTGCCTGTGATCTGCCGGAAGGCGTAGAAATGGTTATGCCTGGTGATAATGTAAAGATGGTTGTTAGCCTGATTGCACCGATTGCGATGAATGATGGATTGCGTTTTGCGATTCGAGAAGGCGGCCGTACTGTTGGTGCGGGCGTTGTATCCAAAATTTTTGAATAGTTAATTAGTCATTGCAACAGGGCGGGAGATGGGCTACCATCCCCGCCTTTTGCTTATGGCTACAAGTTTTTCGCCATGTTAGGACAGTAGCTCAACTGGCAGAGCAGCGGTCTCCAAAACCGCAGGTTGGGGGTTCGATTCCCTCCTGTCCTGCCATTTAATTGCTTAGGGCACAGAGGTTAACAGTGGTCACAAAGACCGAACAACAGGGTTCTGGATTCGATACCATTAAATTGGTATTTTCTTTGCTGGTGCTTGTCGCTGGCATTTTTGCGTTCTATTACTTTAAAGAAGAGTCTCAGCTTCTCAGGGTTTTGGGAATTTTAGCAGTGGCAGTGCTGTCGTTTATGATACTTGCTACAACAATGCTGGGTAAGCGCTCGATTGGTTTTGCAAAAGATGCGCGTATAGAGGTGCGGAAAGTTGTCTGGCCTTCGCGTCAGGAAACTACTCAAACAACTATTGCTGTACTGGTGATGGTGTTAATTGTTGCAATAATGCTCTGGCTGATTGATATGTTTCTGGGCTGGGGCATCAAGTCCCTACTGGGATAGGATATAGATATGACGATGCGTTGGTACGTGGTTCATGCCTATTCGGGTTTTGAGGCTCAGGTAAAGAAAGCTCTGGAAGGTCGGGTGGCGATGTCGCCTCACAAGGATTTGTTTGGCCAGATTCTAGTTCCTACAGAAGAAGTTGTAGAAATGCGCGAAGGTCAGAAGCGTAAGAGTGAGCGTAAGTTTTTTCCAGGCTACGTGCTGGTAGAGATGGAAATGACTGAAGATACCTGGCATATGGTCAAGGAAGTACCCAAGGTGCTCGGCTTCATTGGAGGTACCAGTGACAAACCTGCACCGATTACCGAAGCAGAAGCTAACGCTATTCTGAATCGTGTTGAAGAGGGCGTGGATAGTCCAAGGCCTAAAGTACTATTCGAAGTGGGTGAAGTGGTTCGTGTTAACGATGGCCCATTCAATGATTTTAACGGCGTAGTTGAAGAAGTGAACTACGATAAGAGCAAGATGCTGGTTTCGGTGCAGATTTTTGGCCGCTCTACACCAGTTGAGCTAGATTTCTCACAAGTTGAGAAAGGGTGAGCACCGACCGAAGTGCCTAAATGGCACTTCGCAGCGGTGCGAACGCCCAGCATGGATGCTGGGCCGGATCGTCACTTCAGGGATGAAAGATAGCAATGCCTGCAATTTGGTAGTGCTATTACAGAGAATTATCCGGATATCCAGAGTTTTTTAATTGTTGGGGAGGGCGAATAAAGTAGCTCGTTTGCACCCGGGAGAAAGTGTTGTGGCAAAGAAAATTGTTAACTATATCAAGTTGCAGGTTCCTGCAGGTGAAGCGAACCCTAGTCCTCCAGTAGGTCCGGCTCTAGGTCAGCATGGTTTGAATATCATGGAGTTCTGTAAGGCATTTAATGCGCAGACTCAGGAAGTGGAAAAAGGCATGCCGTTGCCAGTAGTGATTACGGTTTATGCGGATAAAAGTTTCACTTTTGAAATCAAAACGCCTCCAGCAGCAGTGCTATTGAAAAAGGCGGCTGGTATAACTAAAGGCAGTGGTACGCCAAATACCAACAAGGTCGGTACAGTGACTCGGGCTCAACTTGAAGAGATTGCTGAAACCAAAATGAAAGATTTAAATGCCAATGATATGGAAGCTGCTGTGCAAATTATTGCTGGTAGTGCCCGTAGCATGGGTCTGGTTGTGGAGGGTTAGTAATATGGCTAAGTTATCAAAAAGAATGAAGCTGATTGCTGAGAAAGTTGATTCCACTCGTCAATATGCAATCGATGAGGCTTTGGCTTTGTTAAAAGATTTGTCTACAGCTAAGTTTGATGAATCAATTGATGCGGCTATCAATCTGGGCGTGGATCCTCGTAAATCAGATCAGAATGTACGTGGTTCTAGTGTATTGCCAAATGGCACTGGTAAAACAGTACGTGTTGCTGTGTTTACTCAGGGCGATAATGCCGAAAAAGCAAAAGCCGCTGGAGCCGATATCGTAGGTATGCAGGAACTGGCAGAAGCTATGAAAGGTGGTGATTTAAACTACGATGTGGTAATCGCTAGTCCTGATGCTATGGGTGTTGTGGGTCAGTTAGGTCAGTTACTGGGTCCACGTGGTTTGATGCCTAACCCTAAAGTTGGCACGGTCTCTCCTGATGTTGCAGGTGCAGTTAAAAATGCTAAAGCCGGTCAGGTTCGTTATCGTACCGATAAAGGCGGTATTATTCATTGCTCTATCGGTAAATCAAGTTTTGATGTGGCTAAACTGCGTGAAAATCTTGAGTTTTTACTGATTGACCTGAAAAAGGCCAAACCTTCCACCGCTAAAGGTGTGTATCTAAAGAAAATTTCCGTATCCACTACCATGGGTGCGGGTGTAGCAGTTGATCAGTCTTCATTGTCGATTGGTTGATTAACTGGAAACGGCTTTGAGAAAGTTGCCTCCTTCATGAGGTGACTGCTCGTCAAAGACCGCAGGGGTATTTCGATCTTTTGTTTAGATTGCGATGCTTAATAGCCTGCGTAGATGATCCTCTGAGACAGGAATACCTGGTTAAGAAGATCGTTAGGGAATTGGGCTGGTTTAATAATGAATCAGTCTGGAAAAGGACAAGGGCTGAACATTTTGTTCAGTATTGGTTTATTAATCAGGAGAACTTGATATGCCTTTAAACCTACAGCAAAAACAGGCAGTTGTAGCTGAAGTCGCCGATGTTGCGGCCACCGCTCATTCTGTTATTGCTGCTGAGTATCAAGGTTTGTCGGTTGCTGAGATGACCCAGTTGCGCGTCGCAGCCCGTGAAGCAAATGTTTATCTGAAAGTCGTCAAGAACACGCTCGCAAAGCGTGCTTTTGAAGGTACAGATTACAGTTGTATGGGTGATTCGTTAACAGGTCAGTTGGTGTTTGCATTTTCTCTCGAAGAGCCGGGTAGCGCAGCTCGTGTTATCAAGGATTTTTCGGGTAAGAATGACAAGCTGGTTGTAAAACTGGTTGCTTTTGGTGGTGATTTACTTGACCCATCCGAAATCAAACGCCTGGCATCTCTGCCAACCTATGAGCAAGCACTCAGCATGTTGATGGCCGTTATGAAAGCACCTGTCGAAAAACTTACTCGTACTATTAATGAAGTACCGGGTAAATTGGTTCGCACAGTGGCCGCCGTACGCGATTCAAAGCAAGCTTAACTTTTATATATTAATTTCTGTTTCAGGAGAATGAAAATGGCAGTTTCTAAAGATGATATTCTAGAAGCGATTTCGAACATGACAGTAATGGAGGTCGTTGACCTTATTTCTGCTATGGAAGAAAAATTTGGTGTAAGCGCTGCAGCAGCAGTAGCAGCGGCACCTGCAGCAGCCGGCGAAGCCGCCGCAGCTGCAGAAGAGAAAGATGAGTTCAACGTTGTTATGACCAGTTTTGGCGCTAACAAGGTTGCGGTTATCAAAGCGGTACGTGCAATCACAGGTCTGGGTCTGAAAGAAGCCAAAGACATGGTTGAAGGCACACCTGCAACTGTTAAAGAAGGCGTATCTAAAGCTGAAGCTGAAGATGTGCAAAAGCAGCTGCAGGAAGCTGGTGCAGAAGTCGAACTTAAGTAGTTTGACGACTGACAGGGTGCGTGCACCCGTTATGTAAAGATCTGGGCTGATGACTGTCAAAGTCATCGGCCCGCATCTGTTTGTACCATCGACAAATTTTTTGTCGATTCGCGCAATATCCAAATGCGCAGAAAACGTTTGATCAATATTATATTTATTGAGGAAATTTAATGGCTTACTCATT
>JBNKMF010000197.1:0-4152 GCA_050292965.1 Gammaproteobacteria bacterium
GCAAGAGACATAGCCGCCTGATAATGCCGTGTAAAGATGGTGATATGGCGTTTCTTGCCAAGCCTTGCTAGGGCTTCATCCACCCAGCCCAGTCGCTGTACATCATCAGGATTAATACCTACACCTACGCCCATACCGGTTTTGCTTACCCAAACATGCTGGGCCTGTAAATAGCTGTCCAGATTAAAGTGATCCCGAATAGGATTCTGTGCACTAAACAAACAGGCAAAGCTATCTTTCCAGATAGTTGTTTTATGAAAAGACAGGGGAATACTGTCAAAGCGGTTGATGACCAGATCGACCTTACCCTGCTCCACATCCAGAAAGCTCACATCACTGGGGGTCATGATATCCAGTACAACACCGGGCGCTTCTTCGCGCAATCGATGTAAAATACTGGGGAAGATGGTGGATTCGGCATAGTCACTGGCCATGATGCGGAACACCCGCTCAGAAGTGGCGGACTCAAAGGCGATTTGAGGCTGTACAGCCTTATCAACCTTAGACAGAACATCACGTATTATCGGCTGTAACTCCAGTGCTCGCTCAGTGGGTGTCATACCCTCGCTGGTACGCACCAGCAGTGGGTCATTAAATAACAGACGCAATCTCTTCAGGCCATTACTCATCGCTGGCTGGCTCAAACTCAGATGACTAGCTGCTCGGGTAACATTGCGTTCACGCAACAGCACATCAAGATATGCCAGTAAATTCAGGTCGATTCGTTCAGTCTGCATGAGTAACACCTATTACTATTTGTTTAGTGAATAGTAAATATAACCGTCATTTATTTCAATTATAAAACTTAAAGACATAGTATTAATCCCGTTCTTAATTCCAAAAAATCAGGATTAACCATGACTCAATTTAAAAATGATATCCAGGCAGCAGCCAATCTCTGCGCAAAAAACGGCGAAAGCTGGAATGCGATCAACCCTGAGTCTGTTGCGCGTATGCGTGCTCAGAACCGCTTCCAAACCGGTATCGACATTGCGAAATACACCGCTGATATCATGCGTAAAGACATGGCCGCCTACGATGCTGATTCTTCGCAGTACACTCAATCACTGGGTTGCTGGCACGGTTTTATCGGCCAACAGAAAATGATTTCTATCAAGAAGCACTTCGGCACCACTAAAAAGAGCTACCTCTATCTGTCAGGATGGATGGTTGCCGCGCTACGTTCAGAATTCGGTCCTTTGCCAGATCAATCCATGCACGAAAAAACCTCTGTTGCTGCGCTGATTAAAGAGCTTTACACCTTTCTGCGTCAGGCTGATGCGCGTGAGCTGGGCGGTCTATTCCGTGAACTGGATGCTGCACGTGCTGCCGGAGATCAGGTTAAAGAAAAGGATATTCAGAATAAAATCGATAATTATGAGACTCATGTGGTGCCCATTATTGCTGACATCGATGCTGGTTTTGGAAACGCAGAAGCGACTTATCTGATGGCAAAACAGATGATCGAAGCCGGTGCCTGCTGCATCCAGATCGAAAATCAGGTTTCTGATGAAAAGCAATGTGGTCATCAGGACGGAAAAGTAACCGTGCCTCATGAAGACTTCCTCGCCAAGGTTCGTGCTGTACGTTATGCATTCCTGGAGCTAGGTGTTGACGATGGTGTTATCGTTGCCCGTACTGATTCTCTGGGTGCAGGCCTGACCAAGCAAATCGCTGTATCTAACGAGCCTGGTGATATCGGTGATCAATACAATAGCTTCCTCGATTGCGAGGAAATTTCTGCTGAAGACATGAAAAATGGTGACGTAGTACTTAATCGTAGCGGTAAGTTGTTACGCCCCAAACGTCTGCCCAGCAACCTTTTCCAGTTCCGCTCAGGCACTGGCGAGGATCGCTGTGTACTCGACTGCATTACTTCCCTGCAAAACGGTGCAGACATGATCTGGATAGAAACTGAAAAGCCTCACATTGGTCAGATCGGGGGCATGGTAAACCGTGTTCGCGAAGTGGTTCCAAATGCCAAACTGGTTTACAACAATTCTCCATCATTCAACTGGACCCTGAACTTCCGTCAACAGATTTTCGATGCCTGGGTTGAAGAAGGTAAAGACGTTTCAGCTTATGATCGAGATAGCCTGATGAGTGTTGATTACGATGGTACAGAGCTAGCCGATGTAGCCGATGAAAAAATCCGCACCTTCCAGGCCGATGCTTCACGCGATGCGGGTATCTTCCATCACCTGATCACACTGCCGACCTATCACACAGCAGCACTATCTACCGATAATCTTGCTAAAGAATACTTCGGCGAGCAGGGTATGCTGGGCTATGTACTGGGTGTTCAGCGTAAGGAGATTCGTGAAGGTATAGCCTGCGTTAAGCACCAGAACATGTCGGGATCAGACATTGGTGACGATCACAAAGAATACTTCTCGGGTGACGCCGCACTTAAAGCGGGGGGAAAAGACAATACAATGAATCAGTTTTCATAATAATATCGATTCAACTGTATTGTTATAAAACAGGGCATTTAGATCCTGTATAAGTTGAGGCACTACCCTTACAGGTAGTGCCTTTTTTGTGAGTTAAATTTTCAAATATCGTATTACCAGGAAAAAACAGGCAACTTAAATATAAAAAAATCGGAAACTGAAATAAAATTAAAAATCCGCTCAACAGGCAGAATTCACGCCTGAATTGTGGCAGAGTAACCCTATCCTTCACATGGGTATAAGTATGCACATCACAGGAATAGACCTTAATCGAAATCAAAACGCACCAAACGAGAGCGCTTATTTAAGCTTGCTTAAATAAAATCCAGCTCAAAAAACATCTCATACAACTAATTAATGGTCGACTTTAGGACAGAGGCACCGCTAACTGACTGAAATTCAGAGCTGAGATTGACACTCCTATCCCATTCGGATAGGGTGATCGATCACTATAGCATTAAAATTAAATATTCATATGAGTGACGAGAGCGATATTCTGGTACGTTTTGAAAACGTACAGAAAAGTTACGATGGCGAAAGCCTTGTTGTTAAAAACTTCAACCTCGATATGCAACGAGGTGAATTTCTTACCATGCTGGGGCCATCGGGTTCCGGTAAAACCACCTGCCTGATGATGCTAGCTGGCTTCGAGCCGGCCACTCACGGTGAAATCTATTTAAATGGCGAGCCCATTAACTCTGTACCTCCACATAAACGTGGCATCGGTATGGTGTTTCAAAACTATGCCCTTTTCCCGCATATGACCGTTGGAGAAAACCTCGCGTTTCCTCTAGAAGTTAGAAAGATGGGCAAATCCGAGCGTGAAGAACGCGTTAATCGAGCGCTGGATATGGTTCAGCTAGGTGACTTTGCTGGTCGTCGTCCAGCACAGTTATCCGGTGGCCAGCAACAACGAGTCGCCGTAGCACGTGCATTGGTGTTCGATCCAGACGTAGTATTGATGGATGAGCCACTGGGCGCCCTGGATAAAAACCTGCGCGAACAAATGCAGTACGAAATCAAGCATATTCATGATCGCCTTGGTGTTACCGTCATGTATGTCACCCACGACCAGAGTGAAGCTCTGACCATGTCGGACCGTGTTGCTGTTTTCGACGATGGCATAGTTCAACAAATGGCTCCACCAGAGGTATTATACGAAAAGCCAGATAACGCGTTCGTAGCAGGATTTATTGGTGAAAACAATCGCCTTTACGGCACCATCCAGGCAATCAATGGCGACAACTGTATCGTCAAATTAGATGATGGCAGTGTGGTAACGGCTGCAGCCATTAATATCGGTGCGGTCGGTGAACGAACCACCCTTTCACTGCGCCCAGAAAGAGTTATTATCAAACCCGACTCAGACATGCCTAACATGTTTGAAGGCAAGGTTGCTGAAATCATTTATCTGGGCGACCATTTACGTACTCGTGTTGAAATGTGTGGTCACGATGATTTTATTGTCAAGGTTCCCAACGCCTCCCATCACGCCCAACTTGTTAAGGGCGAAATGGTAAAAGTGGGTTGGTCTATTGAAGATTGTCGAGCTTTAGACGCATCTGATTAATTCATATTCAAGATGGAATTTTGGGCCAGAAAAATATAACACCGAAATAATTCGGTATTTACCGTCATAACGACATTTTTTTATTACTCCTGAGGAGAAGCTATAAATGAAGACAATTTATAAACAAAC
>JBNKMF010000198.1:0-4128 GCA_050292965.1 Gammaproteobacteria bacterium
CTATGTTATTTTTTGATGAAAAATGAACCCTATATCAAGCACGTAAAAGACAAACTCCTGAATAAGCTAAAACGTGGTGAAGTTTTGCTTGACGGAGCCGGCGCTGCACTGCAAGGAAAGGAACGAGATTATATCTTCTATCTATGGGATGTCACTCGTTATAATCTCGCTGCATTTTCGCAGGGTGACGATGAAGACAAGCGCAAAGGTGAGCTTAATGTACTCATGAGCAGGCCCAAAAAGAAAGCTTTTCACTTTCTTCACCGTAATTTTGAACAGTTAGAGCATCGGCGATCAAATATTACCCACTATCTTTCGCAAGCATTGTTGCGACAGCAGCAAAATAGTGATTCAGAACAAAGTGGGGTTAGTGATGAGAATGTATCGCTATTTCTAAGCCTGTTAAAGTTTGCGTTAAATAGTTCAGGCCAACGCGGAACAAAGGAGGCTCTGAGGCGCATACAGACACAAAGTATAGATATTCGTACAGACATTGTCGTTGGAGACCCTTTGAAGGTTGTCGACGTGATCGCCTTTACTAAGGATATCAGGAAAACCATAGGAGTTGTGGATTTAGCTGGTTTCGGTGCAGAGAACAACTCAAGTGAAGCGATTATCGATTACTATTTTCAGCTAAAGAGAGCGGTACCAAATATTGATCCGGTTTTTATGTTTCCCTATGAGCTAATCGATGGTCATTGTGAGGCATTCCGTTCTCTTATTACAAAACTGGAAGCTATTTAGCTGGTGATTATTTATTTGTAGTAGTGTCATACTTGATCTGACAGCATCAAAAGTGCGATCCAATTTTTTCTGACAAATTCTATGTCTCTAATGTGCCATGAGCGGACAATTTAACGTGTGTTGAATATATGGGTGTCCGTGTTTACTAGTGTTTACTAGTGTTTACTATTGTTGCAGTCATCAGTTGGTTATATTCAGTTACCCATTGCTCCATTTTTATTAGGAGCTGGTACCGTTCCTTCCCCATTAAATCTTCACAATTACTCCAGATTTCTTTGGGGGTTGGTTTGTCACCTCGGTAGCTTGTGAAGTCAAAGCCAGGCATACCCTCAGCACATACAGGTGTATGCAAAAATTGGTAATCCTTATGTTCAATAGCTACCTGTACTGCCTGTTCCGGTGAGATTGACAAGATTTGTTCGGCTTTTTTTACCAGATCATCCGCACACACAGGTGCGGATACTGTTGCGCTTACGATAAAGGCAAATATTGATTGATACTTCATTTTTTCTCCATGAACACTAACGCCACGCTCTATGGGAATTTGAGAGCGACAGCGAAAAAATTTTCCATAGAAGCAACTTGTTATATTTTAAAATGACCATCTTAAATGTATTAAATATGCTTCAACGCTTGAAAATTTAGAGTCACCTACTTTTAAAGCGCCGGGTATGTCCCCAATGGAAAGCGCATCGTAATCAATTATTGGTTCAACATAGCCAATTTTATGGTAGTAGTTGTATTGGATACCTAGAGACAATCTACTATTTATAAAATAAGTTAAATCAATATGAGCATATGGAGTATACCCATCACTTGAATGGTACCTATTTTCGAAAAATAGAGTGATAGGAGTGGTGCTAAAATCCCAGCGTGCTTGCGCTATTTGAGTTTTTGACTCCCATTTCCCATACCCTGCGCCCACAGCAAATTTAAGTTTTTCAGATTCATACAGGTCTAATGAAATAGATGCGCCAAGGCTTTTCGAATTTAAATCAGCTTCTGTGCCCAAAAGTTCAAAATTTTCGGATAGATCGATATATTCAATTGATACGAAAATTCTTTCAGAAATTGGACAGCCAATACCTAGGGAGGTCGCTGAACCGGATTTATCAAGTTTACTAAATGTTGAATTTCCGTTTCTTATTTCCTGAAAAAAAACATTTTCACTAGTGCTACCCTTGCCGATATTGACGTAGCAATCAGCATAGGTGTTCGCGGACATAAGTAGGATTCCTGTCAGATAGATCCGATAACTAATCATTCTAATTAAATATAACGATTCCCATAACCAGCGGGCCACCCGAACTAGACCGTCAGGCCGCAAACGTTCTTCCCGTCTGCGTTTATGGGCTGGTTAGGTTAATGTGCTGGAATATATATCGTGACTGGTTGCTTAACGAATCAATTTCATGGTTGAATATACATTTTTATCTATAAGTATTTGATAAATAACATCACCTTTTTTAATAAGGTTTAGATCATTTTTTGAATTATGGTCAAGAACTTGAAACTGACCTTCCTGAATATTTAACTCCATTACACGCTCATCACCAAAGTGTATCTGAGTGTAACCAAGTTTTGGCAAAATATAATTTTCAATATCATTTTCATCTACTGGAAAACTAAATCTTAATCTTATCGTTGCATCTAACAAGTTTGGCACGCTCAATATATCTTCAGACTTGTTGTTTGCCTTCAAAAAACCGCTAGTAACAGTCTTGTCTAACTCATTTTTATTAACAACCTTATACTCTGGTGTGGAGTAACCACCGGAATCACCTGTATTGACATAACGTATATCAGGCCACCCTTCAATTGGGCCACCGTTAGAAGATATAATTTCTATTTCAGGATTATCAAATGGTGACGTCAGATATTCATCTTCGTTTATTGCTTTTGGTTTATGATCCATCCCATTCATATACCTACCAAACATTAGGTCATAATCGGCAGAATTCCGACTATTTACTTTTTGTAAAGAGTTGCCATAAATCCCCTCCAATGTTTTATAAAAATCAAGCAACACCTTATTATTCAATGAATAATGAAGCGTATAACGCACTTTTATGGGGGATACTGGGTAAACAATTCTATTCAAATCATTTCTTGTGCTGGAAATCTCTTGAGTCACTAATGATAGGCGTTCTACTAAATTGGTTAGTTGCCCCATGCTTTCTTTGTGGGTCAACTCTTCATAGTTACCTTGCTCACGCAATTCAATTGCCTGCTGTTTTAAACCATTAATCATTGCGAGTTGACGATTAAGGTTATTATTATTTTCAATCTTTGTTTGTTTCTGTTTCTCATTTTCATTAACATCATTTACAACTTCAACGATATTGCTAATAGAAATACTTATAAGTAGTATGGCTATTCCATACTTCCCTTTATTAGAGAGGATCTTTTTGCCATCTACTTCAATATGGAAGTCAGTGACGGTCGCATAAAGACCATAAATACCGGCAAATAACATTCCACAATATTTCAACAGGTAAAAAGCAATCTCACTCATTTAAATTCTCTTATATCGTTAACTAAAACTAATATCCTTCTTCAGCAGACTAACTTTAAGTTGAGGGATTGCGCACTGTTGCACAATCCCGTTTGAAGGCAAAAGCAGGTTAAAGAACACGCCCAACAAGAGAAAGCTTTTCATCAATCCAAACATCTTCTGGGCTGATGAAACCTTTGGGGTTGTAGGCGAACTCTTTTCCAGCATGAATAAAACACTCATAGACAAGTTCTGAGCAAATATACTCGCGGTCTCGTTTCTTCCGACCTATGCCAAGAGTTATACGGGCCATTATTTTTGCGATCTCATCTTTGTCATAAGGTTGAGTTAGTTCATCTATTCCAAATGTAGAAAGGCCTTTGATGGTTTCAGGTGTTACGTCTTTGCAACGGGCAAGGACTGCTTGTCCTTTGTAGGGTTTCCCCTTTTCATAGTCATTGATGTATTTTGATATAGGGGCAAAACGAACCCCCATGTCCTCAACGCTTTCCAATAACAAAATGCGATCAATTGAATCAATACGAAACACAATGCCAACATGGCTCCAAGGGCTGCCAGTCATTTTCTGAATCGCCTTGGAAATTAGATAGTCTCCTGACGTGAAGAGAATGTCTCCTGACTTTAGTTGTGTTCGAATATCCGAATACGGAATAACAGGTAGTTGATTGATCTTTTTGTTGTCTAGATGAGCAGCCATTTCTTTCTCCTTTCCTTAATAAGATTGACTTTGGCAAAAAAACCTAACGCTCGGCTAAGCGGCTCGCGCCGCCTTTGGTAACGTGAGCGGCACCCTGGTGCCGCGAGTCCGTTTTAAGCCACTTGTTATAACCGCTAATGTGCATGTTGCCTCAGACCCTTGAAGCGGGTAG
>JBNKMF010000199.1:0-4056 GCA_050292965.1 Gammaproteobacteria bacterium
CTGCTACAGGCTCACCTGGGTGAATTAGCCGCATTCGAAGATCATAAGGCAGGTATGCATATCGCCGTAAAATTACCCGATCATCTGAAAGACACAAAGGTTGCCAAAAAATTAGCTCAACATGGTATCACCTGCCTGGCGCTATCCAGCTACTACGCCTCAAGTTCTGCCCAGAATGGATTATTAATGGGCTTTTGTAGTTTTACTGAAACGGAAATGCAGCAGGCGATGATTAAATTCAAACAGGTCATCGATTCATAGATTTAGTTAACTAAATCTATGAATCGAAAAAGACCAAAAGCAATCCTCAACCACAGGATGTAACTTAAAACAAACGCCCTGAGGGTGGTTTATGAAAAGCCGCTGGATGATGTTTTCGAGTCAACAGGTTCTTTATCTGCCAGTGATCCTGCTCAGGGATATTGTCATCAATGATCACTTCGCCATTCTGATTGCTCGCCACCGGTTTACCATCGCGATACAGAATACGGTAACCCGATTGCGCAGGCATGCGCTTACCTGGTGTGATAATCCCGCTCAGATTTAACGGGTCAGTGCCACTGATACTGATTAATTGCTCAGAGTCTTTGTGATTTCTGACTTCACGCAACAGGCTTACTGCTTCAGGCAGGGCAAAATGTTCACCGGCAAAACCCTGTACAAAACGTCCGCCACGTAGCTCACCACGTGCTTCCAGTCGACGTAATACATACAGTAAATCATGCCAGGGCGGCAGACCATGCTCACGCTCCAGTAGCTTTCGGAAGACCACCCCGTAGCGGCTTAGCAGGGTACGTACTATCTGTTCAGCCTGTAACCTCTTATCGGGCGCAGCGACAACGGGGCGTATCAATGACCATCTTCCCCCGCCTGCTAAAGGGGTTTGAGAAAGCGCACGACGTCGTTGCGGATGCGATCTTTTCGCCGGAGTCACCAGCGCACGTAGCCCCTGAAACTGATCAGAATTCACCAGCCCCCAGGCAACCAGTTCGCCCAGCGCTATCTCCAGCTGGGTTTTTAATAGCCCTGTCTGCTGCTGTAATTCATCGAAGAAACTTGCTCCCCATTGCCTCAACACCTGAAGCACCTTGTTGGCGGATGAACTCATCCCTTCCTCATCAAACTCAATATGCTGAGACCACAAAGGTATATTCTGTCTATACACAAAACTGATGGGGGTCGTTTTTATCGCGGGGTTCCTGGGCTTGTTATCTTTTTGTGTTGCCGTCTTAATGCGTAGCCAGGTAAGACGGCCAGAACTACATAACTCATCCAGCTGCGTGGAAAAATACGGTTGCAACCGCGCAGGTAGAATCTCCTCTTCCCAGCTTGCCGCAGCGACACTCACGCCTTCCAGTTGCAGCATTACGCGTTCCAGCGTTGCTATACCTTCGCCTGGATCATCCAGCCCCTGCCAACTAAACAGATAACGCATGAAATCAGCAGCGCTCACTGGCTCTATTTCGTTACGTAACTGCTTTAGTGTATATCGATGAATGCGAGCCAGTAGCCCACGTTCGCACCATTCGAGTTGATTTATGTGCGGAGTGAAGTGACCCTGAATGACAAAGCCTTCCTGTTCCAGATGCAGCAGAGCCTGTTGTATGGCAGGGATATCAACAGTCAAAGGTTCAGCCAGTTGGGCTACGCTAACCGGACCCAAACCTTCAAGTCGGCTACGTATGATTTCGATTAAAGCCTGTTCAGTCGATTCCGCTTCATTACCAGCTATGGCCTGAATCAGTGGCCTCATTTCTAAGGATGGACATACACATTGCACCACCTGTAATCGTTCCGCAGCCACCCAAAGCGCACGCCCTTCGCTGTTAAACAATCGCGTGGCTCTCTGTCCCGTTTGCAATTGAGCCTGGTATTCCTGCCAGCTATCGCGATCCTGTGGTCGAACCTCATCTTCAACGATAAAACCCATCAGCACCAGTGCATCATGTAATTCATCCCTGTTGCGTACATCGGGCCAGGCTTCATCCTTCACCTTTTGTATAGCGTCAGGATTCAATCTACCCATTTCAGCAGCCGATTGTGGATCGCCATGCTGTCTTTGCCTGACTGCCAGCGCACGTCTTTCTTCGGCAGGGGCATCATCCAGAAAGGCATAGGGTCTGGCATTTAAAATTTCATGCGCCATAGGTGAAGGTGTTGGCAGGTCTTTACTGGTCACTGATATTTGCCCAGAAGCAATGCCATCCAGTACCAGTTTCAAGCCATCTATATCCATGACTTCGTGCAGACAATCCTGTAGTACCTGATTCACCAGTGGGTGATCAGGTACTTCGCGTTCACCCTGAATATTTTCAAAACAGGCCAGTTGATCGGGGAAAACCAGCGCCACCAGGTCTTCCGCATCATTACGCTGGAAAGGTGCAGGCACCCTTTTTCCTGCACGAAAGCGCGGCACTGCCAGCGAGGTATTACACACCCAACGCCAGCGAGTTGGAAACATAGGTGCATCTAGCAGCGCCTGTATCAGGATGTGCTCCACGCTATCTGACTTCAGATAACTGGCCGGTTCATCGAGCGGGAAGCTATGTGTCGGACCTAATGAAAGAATCAGATTATCTTCATTCGCAGCGGCCTGTAATTCAAAATTAAAGCGACGGCAGAAGCGTTTTCTTAACGCCAGCCCCCAGGCCTTATTCACTCTAGAACCAAATGGCGCATGAATCACAAAATGCATATCACCGGTTTCATCAAAGAAGCGTTCGAATATAATATTGTGCTGGCTCGGTATCACGCCCAGAACCGCTTTAGTCGTTGCCAGATAATTCAGTAACTGATTTGCTGCCGGTTCCTGCAGTTGCAGATCCTTCTGTAAATACTGCAAGGTCTCTGTCTGCCCCTGTTGCAGTTTTTCATCGATGGCCTCACGCAGTCTGGATACAGCCAAAGACAGCTCATCACTACGCCCCGGCGCTTCACCTATCCAGAATGGAATCGAAGGGGGTTGTCCATGCGCATCTTCCACATACATCTTACCCTGCTCGATCTTGAGAATACGGTAGGAGATATTACCCAGCTGGAAGATATCTCCTGGCATACTTTCAAATGAAAAATCTTCATTCAAGGTACCGACGAATAGCCCTTCCGGTTGCAGGATGACATCGTAATCAAATTGATCAGGGATCGCACCGCCATTGGTGATCGCAGTGAGTCTTGCCCCACGTCGCGCGCGTTACACGCCATTCACTGCATCTCGATGCAGATAGGCGCCGCGCCGCCCGCGACGTGTATGAAAGCCATCGGCCAGCATTTTCACAATATCGATAAACTGTTTTTCTGTCAGATCGTGATAAGGCCAGGCAGATTTAAATACTCTATACAACTCCTGTTCCTGCCATTCTTGCCCTGACACCTCGGCAACAATCTGTTGTGATAACACATCCAGTGGCTGTTGTGGCTGTACAATTCGATCCAGCTCATCGCGTCTGATCGCATCCAGCATGGCGACACATTCGACCAGATCATCTCGGCTGAGTGGAAACAGACGCGCTTTTGGTGTAGCCGCCAGTTGATGGCCGGAACGCCCGGCGCGTTGCAAAAAAGTGGCAATGCTGCGCGGCGAACCCATCTGGCACACCAGGTCGATATCTCCGATATCAATACCCAGTTCTAACGAGGCTGTTGCCACCAGCGCGCGTAGCGAGCCAGATTTAAGTCTCTGTTCGGCATCCAGTCGATGCTCTTTGGCCAGGCTGCCATGATGGGAAGTCACGGCATCTTCACCCAGCTTTTCTGCCAGTGCAGCTGCGGCGCGTTCTGCCAGACGACGCGTATTCACAAAGATCAACGTGGTTCGATGCGACTCGACCAGCTCTTCTAGTCGACGATAGATTTCATCCCAGACTTCGTTCGCCATAATCGATTCTAACGGCGAGCCAGTCATTTCAATCGCCAGATCCCGCTCACGTACATAGCCGGTATCAACGATGGTGCATTCGCGTTGTTCGGCCTCGTTATGCTGACCGATCAGGTAGCTGGCCATATCTTCAATCGGTTTCTGGGTAGCGGAGATACCAATACGGACTGGTGGCTGAGGGC
>JBNKMF010000200.1:0-3999 GCA_050292965.1 Gammaproteobacteria bacterium
TTTGTGCCAGGCACCCAGAGTACCTTCAGTTACTGATTCGGGTAGTACGGGTACTTTTATTTCAACCAACATTTTTTCTATGCTCCAGTCTTATGATCTACAATGGTCAATAATCTATTATGATTTGTTAAAGTTCAAACGCTTCGGTTACCAGCTTATGCTCCTGCTCAAGGTGCAGTGACATATAACCTACCGCTGGTGATGCTGATGAATCGCGTCCTGCGTACTCTACCGGTATCCCATGACAGGTTTCCATAAGCTGGCTTTTAATATACCACCAGCTACCCTGATTGCGCGGCTCATCCTGGCACCATACTGCTTTTTCCAGGTTTGGATAAAGCTGTAATGTTTCTTGGATTTCTTCTTTTGGATAGGGGTAAAGTTGCTCAAGCCTTACTATTATAGTGCTATGATCGTAACGCTGTTGACGAGTTTCATACAGTTTGAAATAGATTTTTCCACTGCAGAAGATAATTCTTTTTACTTCTTCCGGATTTACTTCAACGACTTCAGGAATTAACTTTTTGAAACCGCCTTCAGTCAGGTCTGTGAGTGGTGAAACTGCCGCTTCATGACGTAACAGGCTTTTCGGACTCATTACAATCAATGGCTTACGGAAGTCACCCTTGATCTGGCTGCGTAACAGGTGAAAGATCTGTGAAGGCATAGTGGGCATAACCACTCGCATATTGTTTTGGGCACATAATTCCAGGTAGCGCTCTAATCTGGCTGAGCTATGCTCTGGACCCTGTCCTTCATAGCCATGTGGTAGCAGCATAACCAGATGACATAGGCGACCCCACTTCACTTCACCAGAACTGATGAATTGATCTATAACCACCTGCGCGCCATTCGCAAAATCACCAAACTGGGCTTCCCATAGTACTAATGTATCTGGGTCTGTCGATGCATAACCATATTCAAAAGCCAGCACTGCTTCTTCTGAAAGGAAAGAATTAATCACTTCAAATCTTGAGCTACCAGTCTGCAGTTTTTTCAGCGGTACATGGATACCACTTTTCTGGGTCTGATTATGTAAAACTGCATGACGGTGGAAGAAAGTGCCTCGTTCAGAATCCTGACCAGAAAGGCGTATAGAGTGGCCTTCGTTTAGTAAGCTTGCATAAGCCAGGGTTTCCGCAAAACCCCAATCACAGAAAATCTCCTCATCCAGCATTTGCTGACGAGCATCCATGATTTTTTTGACTCGATGATGCAATTGAAATCCATCCGGTAACTCTAGTAATTCTTTACCCATCGCTTTGATACTTTCCATCTTCACGCAGGTATCAGGCAGGACGGTAAAATCATTTTCCAGAAAACGATCCCAGTTACTGCGATTTTGTTGTTCCAGACCTGAAATTGCATTCAACGCAACCGTTCCACTTTGCTCCAGCGCTCTACGATAGTCGCCGATCATGGTATCAACCGTCTGACGATCAACTACACCTTCGTCAATCAAGGCCTGTGAATGTTTATCTACCAGTCGCGGATGATTGCGTATCGCAGCATACATACGAGGTTGAGTTGCTGCTGGCTCGTCAGCTTCATTATGACCATAACGGCGATAACAGATGATGTCGATAACCACATCGCGGTTATATTTTTTACGATACTTCACCGCCAGTTCTGCGACAAATACACAGGCTTCAGGGTCATCACCATTAACATGGAAGATAGGTGCCTGAACCATACGAGCCACTTCGGTACAATATAGAGTAGATCTCAAATCCTTTGGATGACTGGTGGTAAAACCGATCTGGTTATTCACAATGATGTGAATGGTGCCGCCAGTATGGTATCCACGAGTCTGGCACATATTAAAGTTTTCCATCACCACGCCCTGGCCTGCAAAAGCAGAATCACCATGAACTACAATGGGTAATACATCGGTGGTACTGATGGATTGTTTGTTATACAGGCGTTGACGAGCACGTACCGAACCTTCAACCACGGGGCTGACGATTTCCAGATGAGAAGGATTGAAAGCCAGTGCCAGATGGACTGGACCCGTAGAGGTACTTACGTCAGAAGAAAAGCCCTGATGGTATTTCACATCGTAGTTATATTTATCGCTAACCTGAACCTTGCCTTCGAACTCATCGAATAGCACTGAAGGCATTTTACCGAGAATATTGGTCAGTACATTCAGACGCCCCCGGTGAGCCATACCGATAACGACTTCGCGAGTGTCATCTTTGCCCGCCTGCTGGATAATACGATCCATCAGTGGAATCAGTGATTCACCGCCCTCTAGTGAGAAACGTTTTTGACCTACGTAACGTGTATGCAGATACTTTTCCAGATTTTCAGCAGCAATCACACGATCCAGAATGCGCATTCTTCTGCCATGAGTGAAATTAGGACGTGCCAGCGTGGTTTCTAGTTCCTGTTGAATCCAGCGCTTTTGTTCGGTATCTGCGATATACATAAATTCAGAACCGATAGAACCGCAATAGGTCGCTTTCAGTCGGTCGATGATTTCACTCAAGGGTGCTTCATCAACGCCGAACATAGATCCGGAAGAAAATACGGTATTTAAATCATCTTCAGATAATTCATATGCCTCCAGAGAAAGTTCATTACCCACATCGTTATCGGTCAATCCTAATGGATCCATCTTCGCTTTTTGATGTCCACGAAAACGATAGGCATTGATTAACTGAAGCACTTTAATCTGCTTCAGACGGTGTTCGTGTTGAGCGTTACTAACCGGAGCAACGGAGGTCTTTTTGTTTAAAACGGTCGATTTGACCTGGTTTTGAATAGAAACGTGATCAGGATCAGTGACATCTGAACCATTTTTTAAAGATTTAAACCAAAAGCGCCATTCTTCGTCGACGCTATCTTCATTAATCAGGAATTGATGGTACAAATCTTCAAAATAAGCGGCATTACTACCGAACAGGTAACTCTCCTGTTGCTGTTTCTTCATTGACATTTTGTGCTTGTCTCTGGATATGTTCCTTTGGTTAATAGGAATAAAGTTGATTCATTTAGAAAGAACCTTAATTTTTAACACTTTACACGTTCGATAAGTAGTTATTAGTGCGCATAAATTATGTTAATGAGACAAAAATACCAGACATCATAATTAATTTTCAGACGTATTTTCTCTATCCATATAGGGCTCAATTCTAACGGTTAAAATTTGGTTAAAATTAACTGCTGAGTAAGCTATCATGCGCGCACATTTATCAATGGTAAAGTCATGGCTCAATATATTTACACAATGAACGATGTGGGTAAGGTTGTCCCCCCACAGACCGAAATTCTTAAAAATATATCTCTCAATTTTTTCCCTGGCGCCAAAATCGGCGTTCTTGGCTATAACGGAGCTGGGAAATCTACGCTACTGAAAATCATGGCCGGCGTGGATACCGAATATACCGGTGAAGCCAGACCTCAAAAAGGTATCAACATCGGCTATCTTGCTCAGGAACCTCAACTAGACCCTGACAAAGACGTACGTGGCAATGTAGAAGAAGGCGTTGCTGAAACCAAGGCCCTGCTGGATCAATTCAACGCCGTCAGTGCCCAGTTTGCCGAACCTGATGCCGACTTTGATAAATTGATGGCCGAACAGGCTGAGTTGCAGGAAAAGATCGATGCCTGCAATGCCTGGGAACTGGACCGCAAACTCGAAATTGCCGCCGATGCCTTACGTCTCCCCCCCTGGGATGCGAAGGTAGAGCACCTTTCCGGTGGTGAAAAACGCCGTGTCGCGCTCTGCAGACTGCTGTTATCTAACCCGGACATGCTGATTCTCGATGAACCTACCAACCATCTAGACGCAGAATCAGTCGCCTGGCTGGAACGATTCCTCAAGGAGTTCGAGGGGACGGTTATCGCCGTTACCCATGATCGCTACTTCCTGGACAATGTTGCCGGATGGATTCTTGAGCTTGATAGAGGCCATGGTATTCCCTGGCAAGGCAACTATTCCTCCTGGCTGGAACAGAAGGAAAAGAGACTGGAAAGCGAAGAGCGTTCAGAACA
>JBNKMF010000201.1:0-3720 GCA_050292965.1 Gammaproteobacteria bacterium
AGAGCATATATTATGGCTCTGGCTTTGCTAACCCGCGATACTCTGGAGGCTAGCACCTAAGGGAATCATTTTGTCTATCCGTATTGGTATCAATTGGCAGGAGCAAGCTTTTAATGCAGAAACAAATATTGCAAGACGGGGCCGAGTCATTCGAAGTATCGGTATACGAAGCCACAAGTGTTTCCCCGATGGTACTTTTCGCAGTAGGGTCGGGTGGACAGCCAACACGTCACACTTCGCTTCTGAATTCACTGGCTAAATCAGGTTTCATGGTTGTTGCACCACATTTCGAGCGACTTACCACGCCAATGCCTGGCGAAGCAGATTTGGTTCTCCGGGCAAGACGTTTGTCCCTCGCCCTCGACACCTTTGTTCAACCCGGCGCAACATTGGTGGGTGTTGGGCACTCTATCGGTGCAGCGACCCTCATCGCTCTTGCGGGAGCACAAATGTGGTTAGGCCCTGATCGACGTGTCAATATCGCACCGGATAGCCGACTCACCCGACTTGCCCTGTTGGCGTCACCTACCGGCTTTTTCCGAGCGCCTGGTGCACTTGATGCGGTAAGGGTTCCAATTCTGGCTTGGGTGGGCTCCGAGGATAGCATTACTCCTCCTTCTCAAACTGAATGGTTGGCTCATGCTATGAGCGATTCACAGACTGTGGATGTGCGCATCACTGAAGGTGCCGGCCACTTCTCGTTTATGGATCAGCCGCCACCACATACCACCGAACCGTTACCAAATAAGCAGGCATTTCTTCGGGAGCACTCAAGTGAAGTTTGCAAGTTCTTGGCGGGCTAAGGAGAACCGCCTATGGAAAAAGGCATGAGAGGAGTGGTACCAGGTAACCAGACACTACACCGGGACAAGCAGGAGAGCGCGGCGTTATGCATAAAAGGAGGAAACATGGCCTGTAGAGGCATTCATTTTGCAGTTTCAAAAGAACAATACGCAAAGCTTCTATCCGCAAAATCTGATGAAGATTTAATTGAAATCGTTCAGGAAGAAATTGAAGAAGAGTGGAATGAGAATTGGTTACGAGAGACTGATAAAGCTTGGGATGCAATTCACCGCTGTCTTACTGATGGTAGGCTGGAATGGGATAATGGAGAGTTCCCATTGAACGCTGTCATACTTGGTGGAAAACAACTTCACGAAGGTGATGACTATATAATTTCTGTAATTTCCCCGGAGAAAGTTCCTGCCGTAGCTCAAGCATTGAATGGCATTGATGAAGATGTACTTAGAAGGGGGTATAAAAAAATAGAGCAGTCTAATTATGGTGGAGAAATTGGTGACGAAGACTTCGAATACACCTGGGAATGGTTTAAAGGGTTACCTTCCCTATTTAGCAAGGCCGCCTCTTCAGGGCGGGCTATAGTATTTAGTGTAGATCAATAATATGCATAACAAGGACCAGGGCATCACGCAGGACATATTCGATCTGTGCGTTGAGGCTGCGCAGGTCGTCGTCAGCCCAGCGTTGCATCGCATTGAGTACCGGTTTACTGATTCGGAGTGGATAGGCTTTTTTAACCGCCATAATTCTGTGCAAAGATTTCTGTCATAAGATACCCTCCCATCAGTTCAGGCTGCCAGTATTGATGACCGGTTGCGCGGAGTGATCGCCACTCAACACCACCAGTAGATTGCTCACCATCGCGGCCTTGCGTTCGTCATCCAGCTCCACCACCTTTTTTCGTGTAACTGTTCCAATGCCGCAGAGGCCATACCCACAGCCCCCTTAACGATGATTTGACGCGCTGCCAGGATCGCGCTCGCCTGCTGACGTTGCAGCATCGCCTGCGCAATTTCCGGTGCATAGGGGTCAAAAGATGGGTGTCCTTAAAAGGTTGCTGAATAAAATCTCCTTGATAACGACTGGACATGCGTCTGCATTAACCCATATTTTCATCTCTGGCGATACCCTATTTGTTCCACCGTATTGCCTGGTCATCCAGCCGAATCGTCCGCTGTCTCCCCATCAGTGGTATCCACTACTTCAGTGACAACCTTTTGCGTTAGCTTGACCCGTCCCGCATGGACCAGGGCATCACGCAGGACATATTCGATCTGTGCGTTGAGGCTGCGCAGGTCGTCGTCAGCCCAGCGTTGCATCGCATCGAGTACCGGTTTACTGATTCGGAGTGGATAGGCTTTTTTAACCGCCATAATTCTGTGCAAAGATTTCTGTCATAAGATACCCTCCCATCAGTACAGGCTGCCAGTATTGATGACCGGTTGCGCGGAGTGATCGCCACTCAACACCACCAGTAGATTGCTCACCATCGCGGCCTTGCGTTCGTCATCCAGCTCCACCACCTTTTGTTCGTGTAACTGTTCCAATGCCGCAGAGGCCATACCCACAGCCCCCTTAACGATGATTTGACGCGCTGCCAGGATCGCGCTCGCCTGCTGACGTTGCAGCATCGCCTGCGCAATTTCCGGTGCATAGGCAAGATGACTCAATCGGGCTTCCATCACTTCAACACCGGCCTTCTGCAGACGGTCTTGCACCTCTTCCTGAAGCTTGAGTGCAATTTCATTCGCGTTACCGCGCAGCGAAAGGATGTCCGACTCATCCGAATGGTCTTCATAGGGATAGCTGTTGGCGAGGTTGCGCAACGCGGACTCGCTTTGAATAGTGACGTAATTTTCATAGTCATCCACTTCGAATACCGCTTCGGCAGTATCGATGACACGCCATACTATAATCGCGGCGATTTCGATTGGATTGCCGTTGGCGTCATTCACCTTGAGACGTCCACTTTCAAAATTGCGCACGCGCAGGCTGACGGTCTTCTTGGTGTAAAACGGGTTGGCCCAACGCAAGCCGGTTTGCCGGTCGGTGCCTGCATAGTGACCGAAGAACAGCATCACCCGCCCCTGATTCGGCTGCACCATGTAAAACCCGAACCAGCAAACGAATATAACGATACCGACGATGGCAAAAAATATTTTCACACTCCCCGGGAGCAGATACAGCCCACCCACCGCTGCGAGCTGAAGCACAAACAATAACGCGATCATCAACAAACCTGACCGCGAAAAGACTTTGATTTCCTGTGTCATGGGATTCCCCTGTCAAATGGACTTATAGTGATATCAATTTGATATCACTATACATCCGAGACGGCCAATTGCAAGTATTTTTATCCCAATATAAAAGAAGCCAATAAAGAACCTGATTATAAATGAACACCAGCCGGGCTCATCTGGTGAGCTACACGACCGGTATAATGATCGTCATCAATCAACCCTAGGTGGTGATCATGGCGATGAACCGAATCCAATTTCAGCAAGGGCTTTCTATGCCGGAATTTATCAAAGACTACGGAACCTAAACTAAATGCGAGCAGGCACTTGAGGCTGTACGCTGGCCGAATGGATTTCATTGTTCTCGCTGCGAGGAGGAGGCTCATTATGTTCTGCGTAATGGGCGCGCAAGGTCTTTCAGTGTACCGCCTGCCGTCACCAGGCCTCGCTGATCGCGGGGTTAGTCTTTCAGGGAACAAAGCTGCCGCTGACCACCTGGTTTCTAGCGATCTACCTGATTAGCGAGGCCAAGACCGGGCTATCGTCTCTCGCGCAAGCCTCAAAATGAGGGTGTCCCAAAATATTTAAGGGTGTCCCAAAATATTTAAAGCATTAAGCGCCTGGCTTTGCGTTGATGGAGCAACATCACTGTATACAGACAAGTGAGTGAGGAATGTGACAA
>JBNKMF010000202.1:0-3644 GCA_050292965.1 Gammaproteobacteria bacterium
CAGCTGGCCACGGTATCGAAAAGTCGAATTACTCCCCGTCCGAGGTTATCGGACACCAAAGCGATCCATAAACACGGGAGCGGTCGCGGATCAGGTGAATACCTGGTTGTGTTCACATTAACTAAGATAAAAGGGATTCAATCATGAAAACACCCATAAACTTTACCTGCTATGAATGTCGGTGGTCTGATCGTCATGGGACCATGTTTCTCTTCTATCCAAACGGTGTTTGGGATGAAGACAAACTCGCTATTGAAGAAGCATTAGCAATCTATCCAATCGATAAATACGAATGGATACATATTGCTGACTAACATCTGATTCTTAATTTTAACCCTGACGGGATACCTTCCCGTCGGGAGGTGTTTCCGTCATTAACTGGAGATATCTCAATGGAAAATTGGAAGGTTCACAAATATTGTGAAACAGCCTCATTACAAGAGCTGCTGCTGAAGAAACAAAAACTTTTGGAACTGATGCTTAAAAAGGATCTGAGTGATACTAATGCGGACAAGGTCTTAAAGTTGATCGATGAATATATCGAACTGAAATCGCTATTCGAAGAGGATTAATCCCAACCGGGTATTCCAGCGAATAAAGCATCCAGTTCATTGTCCTGTCCTTTGGACTCTATTGACAGCTTTTGCATTTTTAACGTGAAGCTGGCATCCACTGCTTTTTCGAAAGCGCACATCGTGCGGATTTTGGTGATGTCGTAACCGACAGCGCCGAAATCCGCACGGTATCTATCTATCCCCGATTGAGTGAAGCGAATGCTTTTACTCACAGGATCTTGAATGAAGAGTTGTCTTGCGTTCATGGTTCTTATTTTAACCATTTTTTTAAACGGAGAACATTGAAAATGAATCAATCTAATGAAAATGTGATTAATACACACGGTATATTCGGAAAACTGGCCGCAAATGCAGGGCACACAGGGTGTAAGTTGCAGGTGTTGAGTTCTAGAGCTGGTTACTACATTGGTACATCCGATCCTGAACTAGGCCCTATTAGTAGAGAAAGCCTGGAATACTTTTCGACTAAGAGTATCGCAGCTAGTGCTCTGGAGACTGGACAATGGACTCAAAACGTTATTTAACGGTTTATAGGAGATACCAGTTATGGCTACAACAACACAATCCAGATCTATGCCTGACGAAAGACAGTGCTGTGGTGAGGGAGATAATGCCATTTGTAATAGCTGTGGTCGATTGAATACAGAGATATCCAAAAAGCCTTTTGGACAGTATTTAATCGAACCAGACGATAGTTTTTGTGCGGGTTATATCGGAGATTATGTTCCGAACCCCACCCGCCCAGATCTTGAGTAATAGAGCTGTTTGAATGTAACACTTTACCCCTCGAATATTGAGGGGCTTTACTTAATTACCTCAGGCAGGCAATCAAGTAAGGCTTTATTCCCCGCCTGAGGTTATCAGGCAACAAGCGATCCATAAGCACGGTGGCGGTCGCGAATCAGGTGAATACCTGGTTGTGTTTTTTTTCAACCCATCGGGGAAATACCCGATGGGTATTCCTCGAATTTTAAACGAGGTCTTAATTATGGATATTGAGTTAAAAAATTTTAAACATGTGCCTTCCCGCTCACGGGCAACTGAGTGCTATTCTGCAACTTTGTATGTTGATGGGAAGAAAGCAGTTTATTTAGATAACGATGGCTCCGGTGGCTGCACGAAGGTTGATCCTGTTAATGGACAGACTTACGCCATAGTAGAACAGCTTAAAGATTACTCTGAGCAACAGCCTGGCTATAGTAATTTTGAGGATTTCATTGGAGCATTATTTATTCAGGCTCAGGCTCTCAGTAGCGCTAAGAAAGGATTGAGTAAGCACATTATGATTTTCGATCCGAGTCAGGATAAAAGATCTGTTTTGCAATTTCCTCAGTCTTTTAAACCTTCACAAATAGACAAAAAGTCTCGCGAAATGCTGCACAGTAAATTTCCTGGTTGTGTGATTTTAAATGATCTGGATATCAAACAGGCCGCTGAGTATTTCAAACATATCGGCTACCCTGATGATCTTATGAATGTTTACAACAGGCAAAAGGATAGAAAGGTTGCTTGAGGAACTATTCATGATGGCTATTGTTAAGCGAAACGGTGATGTACTTGAAGTTACTCAATGCGATCAAAGCTTGGATGCTAAGTTGATAGTGTTTGGTGAAGCTGTAGTTGAGTTAGAAGGTGAACGAATTATTGTTGTTAAAGATGAAGCTGGCAATCTAGTTGAAAAGAATTCGGTTGCTTAGAGGGAGACTAAGATTTCCATTTATTTTTAAGTAGATGGTATCGAAATAGCAGAACTGAATTATTCCCCGCCTGAGGTTATCAGGCAATCAAGCGATCCATAAACACGGTGGCGGTCGCGAATCAGGCAATACCTGGTTGTGTTTATTTTTATTAACCCTGGCGGGATATCGATCCCGTCAGGGAAGGTATCTCCGCATTTTTTTGGAGGTGCCAATTATGGCTACATCTGCACAATCTATGTCCGATTTGTTTGGGCATGTTATTCATTCCTATTCACGAGCTGAGGCCATCGCTGATGGCGTTTTGATCGACGTATCTGAAATGGGCAAAGAAGCAGGTTTCAAGATACCCGTTGCGGTGACTGATACGGTCTGGCATAGCTACGTCGAATGGAGCGATGAGGACAATAACCAACAGGTCTACCAGGACCTGTCTGGGCGGTTATGGGATGTTCTCTGGATGGCTCGATTCGGTATGATGGCGGAGAAAAACCAGAGTGAGACGCTCTACCAGTTGAACTGCGTTCCTCGCGATGGGAAAAGTAAAGAGGCATGCTGTACTACGTTAAAGGTTCATATCGGACCTGGCGACGCAGGCGAGCCAGTGCTGACCATCATGCTTCCAGGAGAAAGCTGATGGCACTGTCGGTCTTGCTTGACGTACATGGTGTTTTTGTCGATGCATTGCTGACCGATGATGCTGAGGGATTGATATTCCTCAGCATCTGGGGGCGGGATACAGCAATCCGTGAGCTGCAGGCGCGGATCACACTGGGTGCGACTGAAGGCGGTTTAACCTCGTTCAGTATTCAAGAGCAGCGACCTGAGGGCTTAAAAAAACATCTGGTACGTTTGAACTCGAATGACATGATTGAGCAATTGACCGGACGGGTGCGTAAAAACATTCTCGGAGATATTGTGCATTGCTGGCTTTACCATCGGGATATTGTTAAGCCTGACAAAGCTAACTGTCGGGCACTGTTGATTAATCAGCATGATCAATTCGATAGTTTGTGGCAAATCGTGAAGTTAATTTGTCCGGTACCGGTGATGGATCACTGGAGAGAACTATTGCTGACATCTTTCGAAACGAAAGGCATGATCACCAGATTCTGTGGCATTAATCAGTTTGGCGTGAGAATCGCCATCGATGAATCAGCCGTAGAGAGAATGGTTAAAGACTTTTGTCTTGAAGGTCGCTTGACAGTGGTTTGAATCTGTTTAACACCTAACCCTCCCCCTCATTGAGGGGGCTTTTCAATACCGAACGCTTGTATCGTTAGATCTGTCCAGTCCAGCTGGCCACGGTATCGAAAAGTCGAATTACTCCCCGTCCGAGGTTATCGGACACTAAAGCGATCCATAAACACGG
>JBNKMF010000203.1:0-3526 GCA_050292965.1 Gammaproteobacteria bacterium
TATTTTGATATTCTCCGTCAAGATCTTCGCAGTATTTACCAGACAAGTAGTTAAAGAATTTTGCTTTTCTTGGAGTTCCGTCAAAATGGCAGAATATTTTATAAACCACTTTGGTATCAAAAACGTCGCCAACTCTTAGGTTTTCAAACTCGTGCTTAAAGAACTCTTCAACGTAGTAATCTATGGAACTAAAAACCTGGCAGATACCGTCCTCGTTAAAAATCCAATCTCCTTCCCTAAATCTTTTAGTCACGATAATGTTTTCTTTGAGTTATAACGCCTACAGCAGGGGACTAAAAACCAGAGAAAAGCGGCGGTTTTTTGTTCCCTCTGGCTGGCCTTGTTATAGGAATTTGTATTCATATTCTGTGGCAACCAATTTTGGGCTGTGCTCTTCTTTTAACCACTCGATTAAATGCTCTTTATCAACTATAGTGTGAATTGCATCTTTCGGGTAGCTAATATAGTAAGTTTCTACGTTTTGTATTCCCTCATTTGTAGCTACGACTCCTTCCGCATTTTTGAATAACACTTCATTCTCATTATCTTCATCCACGCCTTCATAAATGTAGGTTTCGATGCAAGGTATACTTAATTCCTTATCAAAAAATGCCACATGAAAATATGTTCCTCCTTTTTTCAGCTCAATGACATTCTTCATCATTTATTCCTATAACGACCGGGTATGGGGCCGCGCGCTTTTAGCGCGGTCCCAGCGACCGCAGGGAGCAACATAACCCACTTGTTAGCTTTGACCTTAATAACTTTAGGCACCTAAAACCCCGACAATCCCAATAAATAGCATTACCCCAGGTAAAACTAAATAAACAGCTTTTTTACTTGCTGGGTATTTGTTTCTATAAACTGAGTATAAATATAAGTGCGGCACCCAAAGTAGCGATGAGAATAATGAAAGATACCCTATTGCCATTACACCTTCATTCAGAAGTTGGACATCCAACTGTGTAGGATTTTCTGGAAATGTAAAATACTTCCATATAACTTCGGCAATTATCCACAAGGGATAAATGAGAGGAACCGCCATGATATGGAGTGAACCAAATAGAAATCTTTCTTTATCCATTTTGTATATAAAGCTAACGCCTAGCTCACCGAGCAAATTTTGGATGGCGGCTTTTATGCATTTTTTTGCATAAAAGGTGACAGCTAAAATTTGTCCGGCGGAGCTGCTGGTTATACGATTTATACCACACTGTTACGCTCCTTACGCGTGACCAAGCAACCTATTTTTTTAATAATTTTCTCTTTAATCGCTTCTGACGATGTTTCCTTTGCCACCTCTAATTCTGCTGAAGTAATGCCAACAGCCTGAATTAAATCAACTGCACCAGATTTAATTGAAAAATTTTCAGGGAAATTTACGGGATGTGTAAACATCATTGTTTTTATGGATGATGACAGCGCAAGAGGAACACGGTGCCCATAATCAAGTGTCGGAAAGTCGCCCATCTGACCTGTGGCTAGAAGCAGGTTATAAGCCATTAATGTTTGTAAGACTTCGATTGCCCAACCTGCCTCTTCGTCAGTTTCCATCACAAACTCTACGCCAAGGCCAGAATACTCTTCAGGTACTTCGCTCTCCCATGGGTTTGACATACCAGAGGTAACGTAAGCCCAAGTTTTCCTTTTTTCTGATGGTTGACTTTTAAATACGCCATATGTAAGCCAACGAGGATCAATGCCTTTGGCGTTCATACGCTCAAAGATTTCTGTCGATAAAGGGTAGATGCCTGGCCCAAGATCTCCAAATATTTCTTTGTATGATTTTTCTTCTCGTTCTTCCCACGATTCTTCAAGGAAGCTCATATCTTCTCCTTCGTATAACGCCTACAGCAGGGAAGGCAAAAAGTGCAGCGAGGAACGAGCGTAGCTTTTTGGCTTCCCTTGCCTGTACTTGTTATGCATTTTTTTTCACCGTTACTGGTAAATGCCTCATTACCCTATTCTCAAGAAGACGTATTAAAATTGGATCCATTCGATCATACTCATCTGGTATATCTAAGCAAACTAATTTTTTTCCTTTAAGTAATTCCCTGTATTTTTTAGACACCTTATTCCTATGGCTACGTTCCATAACGAAAACAATATCAGCCCATTCTATTAAATCACCACTAACAGTTGTTGCTGCATCTGCATTAGTACCGCAACCAATAGCATTAATGCCATCATAAGCAGAAAATACTTCTTCTCCTGTTGGACTACGAAGCCTATTCTCACTACATACGAATAATAGATTCATTTCTTCCTTTTAATGCATAACGCCTATAATCACTGGAAAATTTAAGCTGCGTAACGTAGTGGAGTAGCATAAATTTGTCCATGTGAATTTACCTTGTTAGTCGTTTGTTTCAGATTTTACAGTTGAAACTTCTGCAATTTTATTGTCACCTTCTTCCGTTAGCCGCCAACGTGCACCATCAAAAGTTATATACCCTAAAGATCTAAACTGAATAAGTAATGCACCCATTGATGCGTCATCAATTGTTATCGTAGAAGTTGTAACATCTGTGCCATGGATCTCCATAATTCGATGAATTGCTTGAGGGAAAATATATGTCGATAACGCCTTATTTAACATTTGGTTATTACCAAACTGAATCAATCCATGTGATAAACCTTTAAATAGTTCATTCCATGTCATGTTTAATGATTCAGTAACAGTGGTTTTAGTATCGTTATCTTTATACGTCAATTCAAAAGAATATTGAATCTCAAAATATTCGTCATCCTTTGATAGAACGACTTGCTCGCGACCATTTTTTGTTTCGATTTTCTGTATTTTACTTCTAAGATTTAAATTTTCTTGTTCTAAAGATAGGAGTCTACCTTGTGCCTGCTCAGACGATACTTTATTAGCTCTTACCCATCCTGTAGCAGGGAACATTTTTATTGCAGCTTGCACATTAAGCGCCACTAAGCCAGGAAGCTCTTCTCGCTTCTCCCAGAATTTAACTAATCGGCTTGTTGAAACCTCACGTCTAAAGGCGTCAAGCTTTTCTTTCATTGAACTATCTGTTTCTGATTTACCCATAGAGATCTGGTCAGGCTTACTATGTATAAGTGCTACAACTTTAATACCTCTCTCAACTGCATATTGATACTCCAATTCGGTATAACTAAGCCCACTTGGAGATATCGATCCGTACCTGCCCCCAATTATTAGTAAATAATAGTCACAGTCATCTATGACGCGTTTTATATATTCGAATTGTTCTTCATCTGATGCGGGAAAAAGCTCCATACCAGCAGGTATACAATCCATATTGAGCAAAGTTCGGATGACATCAGCTCTCTCGTCTTCTAAGTCAGAAAATGTCGAACTGACGAACACTTGATATCTTATATCCAATTATTTCTCCTTATAGTGTTCACGGCTAACGCTCGGCTAAACGGCTTGCGCCGCCATTGGTAACGTGAGCGGCACCCTAGTGCCGCGAGTCCGTTTGAGCCACTGGTTAGCTGAACATGAAACCGCTTTTTTGTAAGACTTGCACAATTGCATAGT
>JBNKMF010000204.1:0-3498 GCA_050292965.1 Gammaproteobacteria bacterium
AACTGGCGGGTGAAACCCTGACCTTTCCATCCAATGGTTATAAAGGTGATTACATCTGGGATATCGCCGCCACTTTACATCGTGAAAATGGCGATACCTACCGCAAAACCACAGGCGAAGTGTTCGACAATGTAACCGCTGATGCACCAGAGGGTGACAAGGAGTTACATATCGATGACCTGATTGCTAATGCCAAAAAATTATTAGGTGAGCAAGCCTATCGAGTGGTATTCGATCTGGCATTGAATACCCTGGTGGATGTAATCAGTACCGATCTGAAGCTGTTTGGCGTCGAGTTCGATGAATGGTTTTCCGAACGCCAGCTTACCGATAAAGGTATTGTCGATAAAGCACTGCAAACCCTGCAGGATAAAGGGCAGGTATATGAAAAGGATGGCGCGCTATGGTTTAAATCCAGCGAGTTTGGTGATGAGAAAGATCGCGTCGTCAAACGCGAGAACGGCGCAACTACCTATTTTGCTTCGGATATTGCCTACCACATGAATAAATTTGACCGTGGCTTTGATTTCGTGATCAATATCTGGGGTGCTGATCATCACGGCTATATCCCACGCGTAAAGGCTTCGCTGCAGGCGATGGATTATCCCGCTGACAAGCTGGAAGTACTGCTGGTGCAATTTGCTAACCTGTTCGAAAATGGTGAAAAAATGCCAATGTCGACGCGTTCCGGTGAATTTGTCACCCTGCGTACGCTACGTGAAGATGTAGGGAAAGATGCTGCGCGTTTCTTTTATGTAATGCGTAAAGCCGATCAGCATATGGATTTCGATCTGACACTGGCGCGCCAGCAATCTACTGACAACCCGGTATTCTATGTGCAATACGCACATGCTCGTATTTGTAGCGTAGAAAAACAATGCGAAGAGCAGGGTATAACACTGGACATCGAAAACGCCGCCCTGCAAAAACTGGATAACAGCCACGAACAGGCCATTCTGAAATTGCTTGCTCTATATCCTGCACGACTGCTGAGTGCAGCACAACGTCGTGAACCGCATATTGTCGTGAATTATCTACGCGAACTGTCGAACCTGTTTCACTCCTGGTACAACGCGCATAAATTTATCGTCGATGATGTAGAGCTGATGAATGCACGTATTGCGCTTGCCTTTGCCACCCGTCAGGTTCTGAAAAACGGACTACACATGATGGGTGTTAGCGCACCCGAGAAAATGTAAGTCATGGCTGAAGCAAAAAAATCATCACCCTGGGTCTGGGTTTCACTAGGCTTGATCATTGGGTTGTTTGTCGCGTTCGTACTTTTTCTGGATCAGAAAATTGTAAAAACTACGCATCAGCCCTTGCCAGCCGATACGACTCAGGAAGACAGTAAAAAACCGATATTTGACTTTTATACGGTGTTGCCCAAGCGTGAAGTGGATATCCCTGAGCCTGATTTGAGTGAAAATAAGCGGAATAAAAAATCACCACAAAAGCAACCAGCAGCTAAGGTTCAATATATTTTACAGGCCGGTTCATTTACCACTGCCGAAGATGCTGAGCGGCAAAAGGCGAAGCTGGCTTTAGTCGGGCTGCAGTCAGTGGTGAGCAAGGCGGATGTGAATGGTACGGTTTACTTTCGAGTTGAGCTTGGGCCCTTTGTGGACGATGGTGCCTACTCTGAGGTTAAGAACCTGCTGATTGAAAACGATATCGCTTATATCCCAAAAGCTATTCACTAGGCTTGCTTCGATTAAGCTCGGTTTTGCCGGGTTCAGGTATTATTAAAAGAAATGGAGATCAGTAATGATAGATAAAATCAGTATGGACTTTGAAGTCAATATTGACACAAACGCTCCAGCAAAATCGAATATTCGCCCAAGCAGTCCGAATAGCCCATTTTGTATTGCCATACTGGGAGATTTCAGTGGCCGTACTAATCGTTCGCAGCATGAGCCTGGGACGCTTTCCAGTCGACGTTTGATTGAAATAGATTGCGATAATTTTGAACAGGTAATGGCGCGTTTCAATATCAGTTTGAATCTGAACTTCGCTGAGGGCGAAGGCATACAGATGAGCATAAAAGAGCTGGATGATTTTCATCCCGATGAGCTGTATGAAAAGCTCGAAACCTTCAGCAAGCTTCGCAGCCTGCGTCGCAGATTAAAAAACAATAATAGCTTTGCCGAAGCTGCGGCTGAGATACAGAGCTGGAACATAGCAAATGAATCTCCAGTTATCCAGCCAGTAAGCCCTGCTGATTCTGATGTAAATAAGGCAATACAGGCCGACGCGGGAAATTTACTAAATAGCATACTTGGTTCTCAACAACAATCCTCAGGCGCTTCTAATGCTGCAACAAGTCAAATCGACCGCTTGATTAAAAGAGTGGTTGCACCTTACATCGAACCTGCTGCTGACCCGCGACAGGATGAGATGATATCCAGTGTCGATCAGGCGATACAAACCCATATGCGAGATATTTTGCATCATGCTGATTTTCAGGCGCTGGAATCTGCCTGGCAATCTGTGGACTTTTTGATTAAACGTCTGGAGACCGATGCCAGTCTGAAAATAAAAATACTGGATGTCAGCAAGCAGGAGTTACAGACCGATCTGGCGGTGGATGACCTGACGACCTCTTCGATCTACAAACTGTTCTGCGATCCCGCTGAAGGCGATGAACCATGCAGTGTGTTGCTGGGCAACTATAGTTTCACCGACAGCATTGATGATGTACTCTCGCTGGCCAGTATAGCTGCTATTGCCAAACAGGCAGGTGCTCCGTTTATTGCGGCTGCTGAAGAAACTCTGGCTGGCTGTGAGTCATTTGCCACTACGCCCGATTATGAAGACTGGAATCATAGTATCAGTGAAGGGGTGAGCAGCGCCTGGAAAATGTTACGCCAGTCATCTGTGGCCGCTTATATAGGTTTGGCCCTGCCGAGATTTTTACTCAGATTGCCCTATGGCAGGAAAACCAGGCCGATAGACTCATTTTCTTTTGAAGAAATGCCAGACGAGCCTTGTCATGCCTGTTATCTGTGGGGCAATGCGGCGTTCATCAAGGTTGAGTTACTGGCGCGCAATTTCAAAAAACGCGGCTGGCAGATGCGGCCGGGCGAAGAGTATCAAACCGACGGACTGCCGGTTCATTACTATAAAGAAGATGGCGAAACCGTGGGCAAGCCTGTGGCCGAAATCCTGCTAACGGAAAAGGGCGGGGAAATCATAAGCCAGCAGGGCTTGATGCCCTTATGGTCGGTTAAAAACAGCGATGCTATTCGATCATCTGACTTTCGTTCAGTGGATGAAAATGGTCAGACAATCATCGGACGTTGGGTATCCTAACTTACGCTAGCCCTGTTGCAATAATTGCTTGAGGTCGATAACGGCTGCATTAGCACGTGATATGTAAGATGCCATCACCAGCGAGTGATTGGCGAACATGCCAAAGCCTGAGCCATTCATGATCATCGGTGACCACAGTGGTTCCTGGGTGGCTTCCAGTTCTCTGATGATCTGGCGCAGGCTGAT
>JBNKMF010000205.1:0-3329 GCA_050292965.1 Gammaproteobacteria bacterium
AGTATTTGGACCTGAGCAACCAAGTAATAATACACAGAGAATAGTTACTAATAACGACTTAATTGCCATATAACGCCCTACATCACTGGGAAAATAAAGCTACATAGCGTAGCGGCGTAGCTTTATTTTTTCCGGTGAATGTATTTGTTATGTTTCTTTTATTACATTCCATTCTTCTTTTAGAACCTCTTTAGATAATTTCATCACAGCGTTATATGATTCAAAGAAGGGCTCGTCTTCCTTGGCCGATTCTGCTCCAGCGGTTTCAGTCATTAATTTTATTGCTGTAATAAGATTCCTATGTTTTTCTTCTTTTGGGTTTAACATCAATTCAAGTTTGTGACGAATATGATTTATTTCACCATATTCTACATTTTCTAAATCTTGATATGTACCTGTTTGCCAATAGTGGAGGCACCTACTTGTTATATCTGCAATCATATCTCTCAAGCTATTAATCCAAACTTGCCTCATTGGACCTAAGGTTTGTAGCTTTGCTGTTTTTTGAGCTGATTCTATTTGCTTTTTCGAAATTTTAAGGGAAATTAGTGGGCCAACAAAAACGGCAAAAATCGCTACTACAAGTGACAGTACTGAGATAATTTCTGTTTTCATAAATTTGATATTTCCTTAAACATAACGCCATGCACAGCGGGCAACTTGGAGCGACGTTAGGAGCGTAAAGTTGTTCCGATGATGCATTTTGTTATGTGCTTTGTCATGTAAATATATACAATGTATTTTCATTAACTTCACATTCGTTAAAAGTTTCGCCACTTAAAGAAACATTTTTTTGCTCAAAAATACTTAAACCTTGTTTGGTTTGGTCTCCACTATACCAACCCACGTGAAAATAGCAGCTACCAGAACTTTTAGTATAACTTTCTATGCATGAAAAAAGCGGCGCACTTAAACCACCTTTTTTTATTGGCCTGTTGAGTATATGCTCAATTTCTTTCTCTATCCTCTCCTGAGACCACCCTTTTTTCTTATATTTAGATTTTGAAAATCTCTTCCTGAGTTTTTGAGCCTTAATTTCTGGATCGTAGGGTTCTGAATATAAATCACATGAGCAGAGGCCGTCTGTTACCCAAAGCGAATGATAATGTTGAGGAACTTCTGATTTAAATGATTTGTTTTCGTTTTCCCATACTTGATAGCCAGCAAAGATTCTTTTTGCCTCCTTTAAATCTTCTACAGCTATTGAAATAAACCTACACACTTAATTCAAACTCCTTTTGGCACAGTCACGGTAGGGATGCCGGTTACCTGACACCCCCCGCACAGATCCGGACGTGCGGTTTTCCCGCATCCGGCTCCTCGGTCGTACTCGCTCTCGCAGTCAATAAAGCCATACGAAACCAGTAAATATAGTTTCCACTTTACCTTGTTGGCTATTCCCCGCAGTGAAGTTTGCTCATGCAATTCCCGATCTACTGTGTCGGATATGAGATTCCTTTGCAGGCTACGTACTTCCGTCAAGACCTTCCCCATGTAGCTGGCTCTCCCAACCTCAGAGTACTATGCTTGATCCGACTCCCATTCAACCATCGGCCGCTATCCCAATTACGGGCTTCGCTGCTTTCCCGACAGTATGACACCATTAGTGAATACCAGCGCACTCCTGTTTCCTCTTTATGTCGTGTCTCCAGCATTTCAGTATTCTCTAATCATGTCCCACCAGGGATCTCATGGGTCTCTCAAGTTCTTAAATACATCTATTTGTACATGCCACAACCTTTTGACTCCGGTGGCCCTCCACATCCTTACCAACGCGGATGCTTCTGTGTTGACTTCGGTGGGCGTTAAACCCCTCGTCGACCACAATTTGCATTTCGAAGCTGTCTGCTATGTCAGTTCTCAGGAGCTGCGACTCCCTACGGCCTGCACAATTCTCTGTGTACGCTTCACTTGCTTTGTTCGGATTCCTCGATCCTCCGCCACAAGCGCAACACTCGATACGGGTGGCTGGTTAGGCCTTGCCCGACAGGGACTCTCACCCTGCAAGATGCATCAAGATTAAACTTGACGCTCTAACGCATAGCATCACTGGAAAATTTAAGCTGCGTAACGAAGTGGAGCAGGTTAAAATTTTCCATGTGCATGCACTTGTTAACTTTTATTTGTATTTTTCAAAATGTTTTTTTCTTTAACCTCTACTTGCATCAACCCTAACTCTACCGCTTTTGCATTTTTTAAGATCTTTTGCTTCTTTGACTTCAAATCTAGCTTTAGATTTCTTTTTTCATCATTTATTTCAGTCATCATTTCTATCCCTATGCAGATCAATTTCGTTTGGTGTAGTTAATTTCCCAGAAGGCTCAATATCTATGTCTTTTTCCGATCTCTTACGAGTGTCTTCTGCTTCTTTCTCTCGTCGTTTAAGAATTTCTCTGATTTGAGCCATTCCCTCTTCCGTACTTGGATCAGGTTTTTTCATAGCAACCTCCTCTGACCAATGCGCCTACCATGGTAAACTTCTCTATCTCCAAAACCTTCATCTTTATATAGATACTCAATTTCTGGGTCTGGGTCTATGACCCATAGTTCTGTGGCTCCGATGATTTCTGCAAAAGTGGCCGCCGCAAATCCCAATACCGGTAACGCTCGCCTCCCAAGGGGAGTTGGTTTAATCGGAATGGACTCAATCAAATTCATTCGAACTTTTGAACCGTGTTTAGATGTTTGCCCGTAGCACAGCGCGCACAATACACCGCTACGCCACAATGATATTTCAAACCTATTAGGTCTGTTTTGATAGTATGGAAATTCCTTTTTCCAATCCCATGTCCCTCTATTTACACGCCCAGATTTAACTGGAAGTTTTTTCCAGCTATCTGCTGTAACACAATCCTTAAATACTATCCCTTTTGCAATAACACCTGGAAATTGTTTTTCTACCTCTTCAAATACAATTTCTCGATAAAGATTGTACTTCTCTTCTACTTCTTTGTGATCATTACGCATTACTCTATTTTGTTTCACATGTTTCTCCTTGAAAGTTAACATTCTAAATATGTGGAAATTTGCGGTGTTTAAACACCGCATTTTGCCGTATATGACTCATCGAAAAAATCCTGCTTTTATGAGAAGAAAAACCATTTTTCCAAATAATTTCAATACCTTGAAAACTTTTCATCCACTGTATCCCTGAAAACCACTCCGGAATATTACCGCATTTTGCCATGATATTGGTAATTTGATAACCTTTTAAGGACACCCATCTTTTAACCATTGACATTACCACAGCCCGCGCGTAGGGTGAAGCCATCTATCCAACGCAAGGAGCGTATCATGCCAAAAGCCAGGAAGACTCAGGTATCCCTCGA
>JBNKMF010000206.1:0-3299 GCA_050292965.1 Gammaproteobacteria bacterium
GATATCTCCCATGCGTTCCAGAAAACGCGCAATAAATATCAGGTGAGTACAGGCGCTGGCTTGTCCCGGATTTTCAGTATTTATCTGAAGCAGGTCGGCGAAAATTTTGCTGTAAATCTCATCAATCGCTTCATCCTGTTGTCGTATCAATTCTGCCTTTTTGGCATCCTCATCGGTATAGGCTTCGATGACTTCTTCCAGCATGGTAAGAACAGCGTGCCCCATATCCAGTACTCGAATTTCTTCGCCGGTTAATTCAAGCTGGTCCAGAGTAATTGAGTGCATGGCGATATTGGAGGCATAGTCACCAATACGTTCCAGCTCTCGACTAATGCGAAGCGCGGCTACTAACTGACGACAATCTGTAGCCATAGGCTGATGTGATACGATGGCACTGACTACTTCGTTATCGATAATTCGTTCACTGGCATCGATCAGTTGATCAGTTTCCATCGTATCATTTGCCTGATCTTCATTGCGCTCGGCGAATGCGCTAAGGCTTTCATTAACTTCCAGGTTGACCATATCAGCCATACCGATGATATGTTTTTTGATATTCTGTAAGTCGGCATCAAAAGAGTGCTGTATGTGATTGTTTGACATAGTTATTTTTCTATATTTGAGTTAGTAATCCTGGTTAACGATCAGGTGTCGAGTGGCAAGCTCATATGTCTGTGTGGTATGCCTGCTTCCATAAAGATATCAGAATCTGCAACAAATCCGTAGCTTTCATAAAAAGGCTGAGCGGATATCTGGGCATTCAGGTGTAGCGATTTAAAATTTTGATACCTGGCGTGCTGGATGATGAATTCTAGCATCGCCCCGGCAATGCCCTGGCGACGATATTCTTTGGCTACACACATCCTGCCTACGTAATTATCGGGTAGCAGGCGTGCTGTGCCAATGATCTGTTCATCTTCCAGACAGGCTTTTATATGCTGACATTGACTATCCATGTCATCGATTTCAATCTCGACGGGTACCTTTTGTTCGCAAACAAACACTTGATGACGTAGTGCTGTTAAGCGCTCTTCATCTTCTTTCCAGTCGGCAAACTGTATCATGTACTCAGTCATCATCCAGTACAGGGATTAATGCTCGACTGTCGATTAGCTGCATAAATAGCTCGCGTGCATCCTGCGGTAGTATGTCGTAATAATCACTAATCGTGATCAGGCACTGGTTACATAATGTTTTACAGAAATCGAAATTAATGTCTGAAATTTCAAGAGCTTTAACTTCTCCATTAAAGTAGACTCTCAATTGGCTGTCATCGCGGTGATAGAATATTTTACTATCCGGGTGTTTCTGCCATAACTGTTGTGAAGCTTGTTCAATGCTGTCACATTGAATAGTTTCAACATCTTCTGAGAGCGTGCTGTCGGAAACCAGTTTACCAACTACATCCGCCCATATGGGGTCAGATTTATCCAGCATCTGGTAAATCATAGATTTGAATTTAGTGATATCTTCATCGCATATTTCAGCAGCATCGCGGCCTGGTTTTAATGGTACATCATAATAACGTTCATCGGTCAGACCTTTATCACTGGCTTCCATCAGGAAACTATCCATGATATCGCTAACCGCAGGAGCTCTAAAACCGACTGAATAATTCATACATCCATCGCCTACTGCAACGCCATGATGGGGGATTTTGGGTGGTAGATATAACATATCACCTGGTTCCATTAACCATTCCTGATCAGCATTAAATTCCTTCATGAGAGCAAGATCCACATCGCCAACCAGTTCTGGATTGTGTTTGATTTCGCTCTCGATAGACCAGACTCTCTTGCCATTGGCCTGAATCAGAAACACATCGTATTCATCGATATGAGGTCCGACCGATCCCTGATCCGGGGCATAGGAAATCATCAGGTCGTCAATACGCCATTTGGGGATAAAATTAAAACACTCAACCAGATCCTGCAGCTCTGGAATCCATTTTTCGCATTCGGATACCAGCAGTGAATAATGTGTTTCTGGCAGGCTGGTGAAGTCTTCTTCCTTGAACGGACCATAGGTTAATTGCCAGGGCTCTGCGGCATCTTTCTCTATCACCAGTCTGCAATGCACACCTTCTTCACAGGCCAGGCCAGCAAGCTCTTCGGGTGAAAGCACAGTTTGAAAACCTGGAAAAGCCTGTCGAATCAATACAGGTTTTTTTTGCCAGTACTCGGCTAGAAACAACTCGACATCGAAGTTCTTTAATTCCCACATGGCTACATTTACCTTCAAGATTTAATGTTCTTAGCCTGTTGTACAGCATTTCCAATATAGGATGCTGGCGTCATCTGCATGAGTAACTGCTTGGCTTGATTAGGAATATCCAGCCTGGCGACAAATTCCTGCATGATTTGTTGGTTCACTCTTTGACCACGGGTTAATTCCTTGAGCTTTTCATAAGGCTTTTCGATACCGTAGCGTCGCATTACTGTCTGAATGGGTTCGGCTAGCACTTCCCAGTTTTGATCCAGGTCTTTGGCAATAACCGCTTCATTTACTTCCAGTTTGCTAATGCCGCGTTGTAAAGAATCCAGAGCTATGATGACATGACCAAAACCGACTCCAAGATTACGCAGTACGGTCGAGTCTGTCAGATCGCGCTGCCAGCGCGAGATGGGTAATTTTTGTGCCAGGTGGGTCATGATGGCATTTGCAATCCCGAGGTTGCCTTCAGCATTTTCAAAATCTATCGGATTGACCTTATGTGGCATGGTCGATGACCCGACTTCACCAGCGATGGTTTTCTGCTTGAAATACCCAATAGAGATGTAGCTCCAGATGTCACGGGCAAAATCAATCAGGATGGTATTCAGACGAACTGAAGCATCGAATAGTTCGGCTATATAGTCATGCGGTTCGATCTGTATGGTGTAGGGGTTAAATGTAATGCTGAGTGATTCCACAAATGTTTGTGCAAATCCCTGCCAGTCTATATCGGGGTAGGCACTATAATGTGCATTATAGTTGCCCACAGCGCCGTTGATTTTACCTAATACCTCAACATCAGAGATCTGTTTGATTTGACGTCTCAGGCGGTAAGCGACATTGGCCATTTCCTTGCCTAAAGTGGAAGGTGAGGCGGGTTGTCCATGTGTACGGCAAAGGATTGATACCTCGGCATTTTCAAGCGCCATATTTTCTATTAGCTCAGCAATAGCCTGGTATTGATTCGTCACTATTTCACGGCCAGCTTTTAGCATCAGAGCGTGTGAGAGATTATTGATATCTTCTGAGGTGCAGGCGAAGTGAATAAATTCGTTAACAGCCATTAACTCGGCATTGTTTGATAT
>JBNKMF010000207.1:0-3279 GCA_050292965.1 Gammaproteobacteria bacterium
AAGGCGTCGGGTGGCACGTCAGTTCAACCGTTTGACAGGCAGGTGACCATGAGCTTTCTTACCTATATTTTTGGCAAGGGCTATACGGGTGGACCTGACTTTCGCCAATTGGAGTCGTTCAGCTTCGATCTGGAAGGGATCGAGCTGCGTGTGACCGTGCCGAAACCTCGGATTATGTTGGCCAGAGAGGACTGGAGCGAGAGCCTGCCATTTCGCTCACCGGGGTGGTTTGATCGTCATTGCGAGCAACAGAACAACCATTTCTATTCAACCGTGTTTGTCGATTTATGGCCTTACGTTGGCCCTATTTGGCGAACAGGGATGGATCGTACTTTTGGCATTCTGGGTATGCAAGTCTGGATCAAACGGGTCCGCCCTGAAAAAGTGCTGGATATGAACAACCTGGATACACTGGCCGAGGCGATCCGCTGGGAATATGAATGGTTTTTTGAAGTGGAGGAACCAGGGGAATTTGGCCGGGGCTGGAACCGCCGTGCCCGTCAGGAGGCTGAAGATGAGTATAACTCTCGCAATCCTATCATCCCGGAGGAAATGAAGCTGAGAGACAAAGAAGACAGTTTGAACTACTCGCTTCAAGAGCTGCCCACTCATTTTGAGAGCCGACGATATGGCGATCAGGAGTGGTTGTACTATGCCTTGCGAAAGGAAGCCAATACCACCGCGCATTACTACTGCATACCGCTGGATGATCAGTTTTTTCTTTCGGTTCGGTTCGGTTATCGCATCGATCTCTCCAACTATCTCCACCTCTGGCAGGCCAATGCCAAGGCGGCGGAGCAGCGCATTATGGAAACACTGATATTAACCTTTCCCAACCGGTTACAGGCGCCGGGTGGCAGTATCGTTCAGACTGTTTCAGGGCGGTGATGGAGAATTGATCAACGATACTCAGTCTCCTTAGGATGTGCGAGGTACGAAGTGAACTTCATTGGCATGGTGTTTATTATAACCCTGATGTAAATCACCCGCTTGACAGTTCTGGCGAGCATATAGCAAGTTACTACAATCAGGTAAAAAAGAATTGTAAGTATAGTATTGGGAATGTTCCAGTCTCTCATAAGGTTATAAACTACAATCCTAGCGGTATTAAAGTTACTTCATATTTAGGGCCTACTAAAAAAACTACAGTGGATTATGATATTCTCAAAAAAATCCCGTTCGGTATTGGTATGTCAAGAGGCGGTGATCATGTATGGGTTTTTTCATATGGTAAGGTTTTAGAATCACATTGGTCGCGGGAAGCAGGTGACGGTTTATACACATCTGTAAAATTATCAGATTTTGATTGGCTGTCTGGTGTAATTATTGTGCCAACAGATAGCAATCACCTTTTAAAGATGTCTAAAGTTGAATGTAAAATAAAATAAGAGGCCTCCATGTTTATTAAAAAAACATTACTCTTATTTATGCTGATGTTTGGTTTGATTTCGGGGTGTTTCGCTAAAGAATATCAGTTAATTACGTATGAGAATATAAGCAGTGAAGTCTCCTTTAAGAAATGGGGCGAAAAAGGCCTGGGTAACGTAGTTGATAAACATATACTCACGGTAGTGAAGGCGGCTAGTGAAAAAAGTAATATCACTGTATTTAGGTGGAATGAAAAAGGCAATAATTTTGTATCCGAGCTGTATGAGTTTGAGGATAGTGATAATTACTCGAGCACCTGGAGAATGAAAAATAATAATAATGTTTTAACCCTGCAGCACAATAGTTTTTATATGATTCAATTTAAAATACCCGGGGAGCAGGGAGGGGTTATGACAGAAATATTTAAATTGCCTGAAGAAAAAAATTGAATCTTTATTACACCAGCAAATCAAACCGGGGTAAACCCAGGCAGACAGTTTTAAATCCAGAAATAGGTGGACATACCCAGGTACTTAAACTGGGTCGCCCATTAGGCAAATTGTCAGACCTAAATAAGTCATTATTTACACGGAAGTTTCATGTCAAAACAGAAGGCTATACCGGCTTAAACCATCCATTTGACCATCAAAATCACCCGGTAATACTCTCGCATTTCTCGAAGCATCTCCTTTTCGTCGATTACTGCTTTAATCAACTCCAAAAACAACCCTGTGCAAAAAATCAATTTACCAGGGGTATTATCTCCTTCCTTAAAGTTCGTATTTTCTCTATTAAACTGATCCTTTAAAGTGAAAACTGCAGGTTTAAATGAGCAATATACCATTAGAATCAAAGGATTACTTAGGAGCCGGTTTTTGCAGTCAATGGTCAGTATGATGACCGGCCATACTGGCAATCATTCATATAACACCCAGGTACGAGGTGAGCCTGTACAAAAAGGAAGCCTCTTTTTTCAGAGAGCATCCCTCCTGTCGGGGTGGATTATTTACGCGTCAGTATCACCCCGCTATCTCCTTCAAGGTTCCCCCACCAAAGACTACAAAAAGAATCAAATCAGGCCAAATTAGCAGCTTTTTGATCCTTTGTGTAAAGTAAAGCTCCGCAGGTTGCTCTACTATAGAGATCCTGATCACTTAAGAGGGATATAATGAAAAAACTCACCATAACACTACTTCTAGCACTCGTCGCCACTCAGGCTGCCGCCCTGGAGTTGAAAAGCAGCGATATGAGCGAGGGCCGCCTGCTCACCAATGACCAGGTGTTCAACGGATTTGGCTGTACCGGTAAAAACATTTCGCCGCAATTGAGCTGGAGCGGCGTACCGGCAGGCACCAAGAGTATCGCGATTACAGCCTACGACCCGGATGCACCCACCGGCAGTGGCTGGTGGCATTGGGTAGTGGTTAATCTACCGGCCGACACCCGCGAACTGCCGCGCGGTGTTTCCGGTAATCTCAAGCAGGGCCTGGAGGTGGAAACCGACTTCGGCAAACCCGGCTTTGGTGGCGCCTGCCCCCCAGAGGGTCACGGCATGCACCGCTACCAGTTCACTGTGTGGGCCCTCAAAGCCGGGAAGGTGGATGTGAATGCCAACAGCCCGGCCGCGCTGGTGGGTTTCATGCTCAACAGCATGGCGATCGACAAGGCCACGCTCACCGCTACCTACTTCCGCTGATCGTCATGGCTGCGCCTCCGGTTTACCTGAGTCATTTTTTGGGCCGGAGGCGCCAGTCGCTTCGCAACGTCTACATATCTACGCCTTCAGTGGTGCGGGTCGACCGGGGCTGCAAACAGTTGCTCTGGCGTGGACAGACTCTGGAGGTTGCCACTCATCGCTGGCTCGCCGTACCCGGCAACCAGTACCTTACATTCGTAAACCTGCCGGATGAC
>JBNKMF010000208.1:0-3257 GCA_050292965.1 Gammaproteobacteria bacterium
GGGCCTGAGTTATGGGCTCTCTGTCCTTCGATCTCAGCCTGCAACGACCAGATTTCGAGTTGCAGATTGAACTCGCACTGGAACGTGGTGTTACAACCGTCCTGCTCGGTCCATCCGGTGGAGGCAAGAGTACTTTGTTGCGAACGCTGGCAGGGTTAGAGCGCCCTCATACTGGTCGCATAGCTCTGGGGAAGCAGGTCTGGTTCGATAGTCACCAAAAGGTCAACCTGTCGGCCCGGCGACGACGAGCGGGATTAGTTTTCCAGCACTACGCTCTGTTTCCTCATATGAGTGTGGCGCGTAATATTGCCTTTGCTATGCCCAGGCTTTCGCGTACAAGCCGGCACAATTGTGTGGCGAGCTGGCTCGAACGTCTGCGCCTGAGTGAGATCGCCCAGGCCTCGCCGAGCCTCATCTCTGGAGGTCAACGGCAACGAGTGGCATTGGCGCGTGCTCTGGCAGCTGAGCCCGAGGTACTGCTTCTGGACGAGCCATTCTCCGCTGTCGATGCCGAGCTGCGTCAGCATCTGCGCCAGTTGTTTCGAGAGGTGGTCGCAGATAAGCCGCGGCCATTGCTGCTGGTTAGCCACGACCTTGAGGATGCCCGCGAGCTGGCTGACCGCATCGGGGTGTTGGTGGCGGGACAGCTGCGGCGCTTCGGTAGAGCAGATGAGGTCTTCGCCGATCCTCGTGATCTGGAGGTTGCTCGTGTCCTGGGATGGCAGAATTTGTTGCCAGTGGACGATCTCAACGGGGCCTGTGCGAGCGGTTCCTGGGGCTGCTTGCCGAGTCCTGCGTCTGTAAGTGAGCCCAGGCCAGCCGGTCGGCTGTGGTTAGCTATTGAGCCCTGCCATCTGCGCCGGGTCGAAAAGGGAGGCTTGTCGGCGATTGTGACGCGCAGCTGTCTTCTTGGCCCCTATCGACAGGTCACCTGCCGGTTGCGAGACGGCAGGTCTTTACAACTGCATCGTCGGCATGATGAGCCCGAACTTCGGGTAGGCCAACGTCTACAGCTTACGGTGAATCCGCAACACCTGGTTCAGCTTTCGGAGAGGTTGGCCTGAGGCAGTATTCGGTTGGTAAGGCGAATTATGGCAGACATGAGAAGATAGGGGCCAACTATTGGAAAGGAAATTACTGAAAAACCCAGGCTTGGTAAGGGGGGCATATATAAACCCTTTCGGAATTACTTATTTCTTCGAAAATATAAATTTGTCCTTTGCCAATTTTTTTGGGACATCCACTTTTTGATGGCTACAGGCATCAGCAGTTTCAGTAAATTTATCAGATACCTTTTGAAATAATATCTCCTGGTGTTCTGCAGGATTTCCTTTAGAACTGGTTGCATAGCCTATATAAAATATCGTGATTTTAATCTATGGGTCTTTATTTTCAGCTAAGCCACCATATCTTCCTGTGGCCACTTCCATGCATACCAAATAATAAATAACAAACACACAACTTCAACTGATGCGAAAAATATATATGAAAGATATGTGTCCCCACCACCTATAACAAAAAGAATAGTTATTACTGCCGCTATGATATTTGCCCAGCGATTTACTTGATATTTCAATATCCTTGACAGAAAAATCATTGCAATTGGTATTTCCAGCATTATTGAGAATAGCAACAGTAATTCCTGAGTAATTTGAATTCCTATCTCACCTTTTATCACGGCCTCTAAGGCCCCAGGATTCATAAAACCCACAATATCTGCAAAAACCATGTTAAACAGTACATATATCCACAGTGTTGAAAGTTTTACTTTCGTATTATCCATATATTGCCCCTTCAAAAACCAAACGCTGCAATTCACCGGAGCCGAGCAATGCGGTAAGACTATTGCTTATATCAGGTTTATTGACCATCCAGACACAGTTGATAATCAGTACGACTCGGAGAGAGAAGAATAAGGTGTCCAGTGAGCCATGTGGCAGGGGCAAGGGGTGGATCATATTATCGTTCCTTATTCATCTTGCTTAATTGGTCAATGGTTGCTACCTGATGGTCCAGTTCATCTACTCGAGAGCCCATTTTAGATATTCGCTGAATACTGTCTACAACTTTTTTATCGGCTTCTGCTGAGCTTACAACCAATTGAGTCATGTCTTCCTGTAAGTCTCTGGTACTTTCCGTAATCCGTTCCATGAATGTTTCATTTCGCGAAATAGTATTTCGAATATCTTCAATGGAAGAGGTGACAGAATGGATAGTATCGCCGGTTTGATCCAGGCTTTGCTGAGTATTATGTGAAAGTTGGCGCACTTCGTCTGCAACTACTGCAAAGCCTCGATCTGCTTCACCAGCTCGAGCCGCTTCAATGGCAGCATTTAGTGCCAGCAGGTTGGTCTGATCAGCTATACTCGAAATTACTTTCAAAATCGACAGTATTTGTTCCGAATTTTGTTTAAGCTCTCCTACCTTGCCATGCAGTGCCTGACGTTCTTCGCTTTGACCCTCAATATCAGAAGAGATATTTTCAAACTGATGACGAATCTTTTCCAGAATTTCCCGGCTGCTGGTGGCATATTCAGATACGTAATTAAAACTCTCCAGCATATGTTTGACGATAGGTTGATATTCTGACAAATGGTCGATCAGTTTGGTTTGTAGTTGATTAATTTGCTCCATACTGTTTTGTCTGGAGCGCAGGAAAAATTCGCGGAAATTGCTATAGTAAAAAGGAAAGTTGTCGGCATACTCATCTTTAAATGATTGTCCCGAGGGCACTTTAAAAAATAATATCGCGGTGAGGGTTTGATTCATGTGAACACCCAATAATTCACCGAAAGTGGAGAAGCCCGCTACCTGTAAATTTTCAAAGTCTTTTATACCATTCAATTTGGCGGAGAATCTTTTTGGGACATCCACTTTTTGATGTTGTGGCAAACAATATTCGCGTCTTATACATACTAATCTCCTAACGTTTAACTAAACAGCCCGCGCTCAGATGTTAACGGGGCGGCATTTTGGTAACGCGGGTCTGGTTTGAGTTAGCTTGTGTGTGCCCGGCATGGGGACGATCTTATGAGGTGAAAGTCCCCTGTACATTATCTGGGAGTAAGAATTACTTTCCAATAGGTGAGTGATGTCTATTATTTTCGGGGAGATCTACCTGCCAAAGCAGTCAAACTTCAGTGGTGGAACAGTGCCTGCGAAGGTGCGCGTTAACAGGGTAGAAGACAGATATATGCTCGGCTCTGGCTTCCTGCTTCGCTCTATCACCTAAATCCATTTAGACGTCCTGTAATATC
>JBNKMF010000209.1:0-3245 GCA_050292965.1 Gammaproteobacteria bacterium
CAGAAGGCGACCTCACTGGAAAACTGCTGCGGCAACAATGAAGTGGCGGGCAACAACTCTCCACCAATGCGGCAAAACGGCAGGAAGGTCAACGCGGGTATGAATGCACCGAGACTGAATGCAGACCACCAGCGTGCGTCTCGTTTGTCCAGCGAAGTTTCATAGCTTGCGCTCAAAGGCGCGAAAAAAGGCAGCAATAACAGTTGATCAAAAACACCCAGCAAAAACACTACGAATCCTATCAGTGCAATCAGTGTACCGAATTCCTTCCAGTACCAAATCTGATCGTCAGAAGGTAGCGAAATTCCCCCGTTCAAGGTTTTTTGAAACCAATCGAGACTATGACCAATGGCAACCGTATTGATGTGATCCATTGGATGTGTACCCCCTGGTGTATACAGGACGCGCGCAGTACCCTTGTCGAGGGATCCGTAGATGTGTCCGGGGTCTATCGTTTCATTGATGCCAAAAGCTTTTTGCATCTTTTCGCTGTTCACTACGTTCGAAGACTTGTCAATGCCCCACATGATGCCAGGGAATTCATCGTAGCGACTAAAAACAACCGCCAGGTTGCGAGGAAAAGTTTCGGTTCCTTCGGGAGCAAAGGGTGCACCTGTGCTCGAACCTTCCAGGACCAGCGCCTTATAGCCGTCGGGCATGGCGGCGGCGGCATTGACGACCGTCCAGCCGCCCATGCTATGACCCTCGAGTCCGATGTTCTCTTTGTCAACAATATCCAGAGAACGCAGATATTTGAGCCCATCGATGCCACCAAAGGCGTTGGCAAATGCCGGCGGCTGGCTATAGCCATGTCCGGTCTGGTCCAGGGCCAGCACCACATATCCTCGGCGTGCGAACTCTATCGCAAAACCATCCTGTGCCTCACGCGAATTAAAATAACCATGAACCGCAAGAACGCCTGGTGCGGGCGTTTCTGCGCTAGCATTGGGCGGGATGTAAAGCAGCCCACTCATTCCTGTACCGTTGGTCCCTGTAAAACGAACATCCTGGATGCGAATGCCCCCGTCGGTCTGGATGGCGTACGCAAGCCAGCACCCCAGCAGCATCATTACGGCACCGACAAGGATCAGGCGCATTTTATTGAGGTCAAGTGGCGTGGTAGTTGAATTCATTGGGCTCTCATCCGTACTTAAAGGCTGGTTAAATAATGTACTTAATCGAACATAAGGGCTTGCATGCTATATAAATTGTTGATTTATTTAGTTTTGAATTATTTTCAACCCCTGTATTCACAGCGTAAGCTGGATTTTTATGGTAGCTAAATATTCGAATTACTACAACATAAACTTCGTAATCGAACATTACGGTTTATCAATGGGGACTCATTTCGGATCACTGTGCTGACGCAGTGAGTACGCTGCTCGGTCGATAAAAGGAAGCCAAAGCCCTCGAACGTAACAAGGCAAAACTCAAGAGACACAGGGAATGCCCATCTCGCCAGACTGGCTTCGGATTTCCCTCAGGCCTGGAAAGTTGGCACATGAGAACGCGAGAAAAGGTCACGCTCATGCCTACGATGCAGCGCACCAACAACTCGTCGATCTGCGCGCCATATATGTCTTAAATTATTCTTGTTAGCTGCCCTGCCGTAATTTATAAATTGTAGGCCCATTATATTGTTTATGAGACTTCTCAAGACCCTCAAAAAAATAATGGTCTAGACTGTTTAGCTGTTGAACAACTGAGTTATGTAATTGGTACATCAAATCACTAACGGTAAATGCTAACCCATTTTCAGCTTTCAGTTTGATAATGGGCTCAATTTGCTCTTCTCCATCATAGCACCAATAGTGAATACAAATTTCTGGCTCAAGAATTACAAGCTCGCCCAGAAAAGTTTCATCATACTTAGCATCATGTAATTCTCTTTGATACTCAATGAACTCAGACTCGAATGAAGATCTGTCAGTATACTTTGAGCCGATAAAGCTCCAGCCAATATTTTCTAACATAAGAGTATTTACATTCCATTCAAGCAGCTAACGCCGCCAACAGTTTGCGGAGTCCACTGGTTGGCCTTAAATGCTGAACTCAAGTACATGCAGATTGCCATGGTATATTTTTTCTAAGCCTGTTTTTAGCTCAGTGAATTTATTAAAGCCCTTGTTAAAGTAAAAATGGGCCAACTGATCATTAGCTAAAACAACGTGAATACCGTCACTAGTTACAGTGCACTCTTTTACATTGTTGTAACCACCATTTATTTGATCGTCATACTCGAAGTAAATCCCATCTTTCGAGCCAACTTCTTCGGTTAAGCCTTTTTGCCAAAGTACATAACCATTATCCCACCCTTGTACCGCAACAGTGAGAACATCATTTTCTATACTTTCGATTTCACTCTTGTAGCTCATACTATTTTGTATTTAACAGCTTGATTATGTGACACGCACGAATATTGACTTATGATGCATTATGTTCTCATTCAAAATAAAATAATCAATAGCATCTTTATCAACAGACATGCCGTTGCTTTCCCCACCACACAGCAATTACATAGACCTCGAATAATCCACATAAAATCCCGTCTTCCCCAGATGCTGTTCCAGCGTCAGCATGCATTCTTCGCTGGCTGAAAGTGTCCAGCTGTCTGACTTTAAACGGTACTCATAACCCTTGTCCTGGCGTTTAAATACCACCGGGATGCAGTCGTTGATATGAAAGGGCCGTAACGCTTCTGCGAGCTGATCGATTTTTTCTGCTGCACCATTGTGTAGATTGATATGCAAGGCCTGCGCATGATTCAGGCGCCAGGTTTCCAGTAGCTCAACCTTGCGCGCTTTGATACGAATGCCATTGTTGAAGTCGTCGTAGGATATGCCGCCTTCTACTACCCAGATCTGATCCTTTTGTACGATGGATTCTATCTCGCTCAGCATGTCGGGGAATATACGCACATCGATACGTCCACTGCGATCATCCAGTGTGACAAAGGCTTCACGTCCACTGGGTGCATTGCGCGTGCGGATACCAATCACTAAACCTGCTACCACAGTATCTTCATCCTTACGCCTGTATCCACCAGAGGAGGCATCGGAATTATCCAGCTTTTCGTGCCATGCACCCAGACTGGTGGGTGAGATCTGTTTGATTTCCTGTTCATACATATCAATTGGATGTCCGGTGAGAAACAGACCCAGGCTTTCACGCTCATGCATGAGCCTTGTTTTCTCATCCCAGAAAGGCACATCCGGGAGCGGCTTATCCTCGGTTTCATCCCCCGC
>JBNKMF010000210.1:0-3163 GCA_050292965.1 Gammaproteobacteria bacterium
CTCACTGGAAAAGGGCTTCGCTTTTTGTGATGTTGTACTGGGCTGGGACGTTAAAGACCAGCTGTACGACAATGTGACATACACGGGTTGGCATACCGGTTACCCGGATGCCCCCGTTCGTATACTGCCTGAAAGTTGCAGAGACATTCCTTTCGAAGACGGTATGCTGCTTTTTATCGCTGAATTTGCCGATGCTGCCGAAGCAGTCTGCCCGCGCGCCGCGTTACGCAAAGTAGTCGAGCTAGCTTCTGAAATGGGTCTGGATGCCTATGCAGCGCTTGAGTACGAGTTCTTTTTATTCGATGAAACTCCCGAAAGTATTCGTGAAAAAGGTTTTCAGAATCTGAAACCACTTAGCCCCGGCTGGTTTGGCTATTCCATGCTGCGCAACTCTACCTACGCCGAGCTGTACCATGAAATTATCGAATTATCAGAACGTATGGACTTCCCTCTGGAAGGCATACATACCGAAACCGGACCCGGAGTGATTGAAGCCGCGATTACCGTGGATGATGCCGTAAGCGCGGCAGACAAAGGCGCTTTATTTAAAACCTTTATGAAGGTGCTGGCACAGCGCTATGATTTGATGGCTACCTTTATGGCTAAATGGTCGCCAAATTATCCGGGACAGAGTGGACACATCCATATCTCACTGCGAGATAAGGCGAGCAAAAGCTCGGCCTTTTATGACAGTAAACAGCATCACAATATGAGCACCCTACAGCGTCAGTTCGTAGCGGGACAACAGCGCCTGATGCCACAGTTGCTATCAATGATCGCGCCGACAATCAATAGTTATACACGCATGATCCCCGGATTCTGGGCACCTACCGAAGCTACCTGGGGCGTAGAAAACCGCACCACTGCGCTGCGTGTTATTCCCGGCAGCGACAAGTCGCAACGTGTGGAATACCGTCTCGGCTCAGCCGATGCCAACCCCTACCTCGCGCTGGCAGCCGCGCTGGGTTCCGGTCTATACGGCATACAACAGCAATGGGAACCCGAGCCACAGGTAAAAGGCAATGCCTATGACCAGAAACATGCGGATCATTTGTCGCTACCACCCACGCTTTGGGAGGCCGCACAGAATCTTAAAGCCTCAGAAGCAGCACGCTCATTATTTGGAGATGCCTTCGTCGAACACTTCGCCGCTTCACGCGAATGGGAAGAGCGGGAATACCGCAAACATATCTCCGACTGGGAGCTGGAAAGATATTTTGAAATTATTTAAACCTTTCAGGCAAATCCGCTGATCTGCTCTATATTACTGCCGCCACATCCTGCGGCTTACTAGAGATGCCAGTTCAGCACCTGACAGGCCCAAACCTTTTTATTTACTTTAGAGAACGACCATGAGTAATAGCTTCAAGACCATTAGCCCTATCGACAACTCGGTTTATGTCGAAAGGGAATACGCAAGCCAGCTGCAGATTGATGCCGCACTGGATATTTCCACCGATGCACAAAAACAGTGGAAGAAGGTTCCATTGTCTGAACGCAAGGAAATATGCAGCAAGGCTACCGATGCATTTGTTGCAAAAAAGGATGAGATAGCCGAGGAAATCTGCTGGCAGATGGGGCGCCCTATTCGCTCGGCAGCCGGAGAAGTTGGCGGCACAGAAGAACGTGCACGCGCCATGATCAAACATGCCGAAACCGGACTTTCACCCGTAAAACTGGAAGAAAAACCAGGCTTTGAACGCTGGATTCAACATGAGCCTGTAGGCGTGGTGTTTGTTATAGCCCCCTGGAACTACCCATACCTGACCGCTATCAATGCCGTATTACCTGCCATCCTTGCGGGTAATGCCGTTATTCTGAAACATTCCGCGCAAACCCCTTTATGCGCAGAACGTCTGGTTCAGGCATTTGAAGAAGCGGGTTTACCTGCTGGTGTATTCCAGTACCTACATCTGAATCATGCAGATACGGAAATGGTGATTAAGGATCAGCGTGTTAACTATGTTGCGTTTACCGGCTCGGTACCCGGCGGTGAAATGGTTGAAAAAGCCGCTGCCGGACGTTTCATTGGTGTTGGACTTGAGCTGGGTGGCAAAGACCCTGCCTATGTACGCGCCGATGCTGACCTGGCACATGCGGTGGATACCGTCATGGATGGGGCCTTCTTTAACTCGGGACAATCCTGCTGCGGTATTGAACGCGTCTATGTGCATGCATCCATCTACGATGAATTTGTAAAACAGGCCATAGACTGGGTTAAAGCCCTAAAACTGGGTCGCTCCGATGATAAGGAAACCACACTGGGTCCTGTGGTGCGTGCCAGTGCCGCTGATTTCGTGCGCGAGCAAATCAACGAAGCGGTAACTCAGGGTGCACAAACTCATATTGATCCAGCACAATACGAACTGGATAAGGTGGGCACTCCCTATCTTGCACCACAATTACTAACCGGCGTAAACCATGACATGCGCATCATGACCGAAGAAAGCTTTGGTCCGGTGGTTGGTATTCAAAAGGTTGAATCCGATGAACAGGCTATCGAATTAATGAATGACAGCGAGTTTGGACTGACGGCTTCTATCTTCACTAAAGATACTCAAACAGGCATTGAGCTCGGACAACAGATCGAAACTGGCACCTTCTTCATCAATCGCTGTGATTATCTGGACCCCGATCTGGCCTGGGTAGGTGTTAAAAATTCAGGACAGGGCTGTACCCTGTCGGTGCTGGGTTATGAATACCTGACACGTCCAAAATCCTTTCACATTAAAACCGAACTTTAACTGGAGACACTCAAGTGACCTTCTCTGCAAACTGGAATTATCCAACCAATATCCGCGCTGGTGCCGGTCGTATCAATGAACTGGCCGATCTGTGCAAACAGATGGGCATGCAGGCGCCATTACTATTTACCGATCCTGGGCTTGCGGGCTTACCGATGATTCAACAGGTCGTCGATATGGTGAATGCAAGCGGACTCAAATGCGGTCTTTTCTCAAATATCAAAGCCAATCCAACTGGCGAAAACGTGGATGATGGTGTCGATTATTATCGTCAGCATCAACACGATGGCATCATCGCCTTCGGTGGTGGCTCGGCACTGGATGCCGCCAAGGCAGTAGCGCTGATGGTCGGACAGGATCGTCCGGTATTTGACTTTGAAGATGTGGGCGATAACTGGACCCGTGTCAATGTTGACACT
>JBNKMF010000211.1:0-3145 GCA_050292965.1 Gammaproteobacteria bacterium
CTCCCCCTGAGTCAGACCATTTGATCCAATCGCTATACCCTTAAAGATGGTTCCATCTTGCAGGGCGAGTATGGCAGGTACCGTCACGATTTCTCCGCTATTAAATTACTGGCCCAGACTGAAATGGGCGCGCACAAAAATGGGATGGACCACTGGTTCACCCCACGTACTGAAAAATTTTATTGAGATAATGCTGAGGAAACAGCATTTTCCTGAGTGCGTATTCTAGGGTATAACCTATAAGAGTGTCTATGAATGAATGGAGTTTTTGCAATTCTCCATCACAGTAGTGATAACTGCTCTTAACACCAGCCACCTAAATCATAAAAAATCAGACTTTTTTAGTCAGGGCATTTTTGCATTTTCTAACTGCCTGTAACATCTGATTTGCATCTGCATAGCGTTGGTAAGGCTTTTTCGACAGCGCTTTTTGCAATATTTGCTTAATACACTCAGGAACTGTTAGCACACTGGTATCCACCATCTGGTTCAGAACATTTGCTTTCATCTCAGCAAGTTTTTCTCCAATAAAGGGCTGTCGTCCGCTGAGCAGATGATAAATAGTTACTGCTAATGAAAATAAATCTGAGCGGCCATCTATTCTTAACCCACTCAATTGCTCGGGCGACATATAGGCGGGTGTTCCGATTATCTTTCGCTCTTCATCCTTATCTCTGAAATCACTATAAGCTGCGCCAAAATCGGTAAGAATATAGTGCTTCTTAGTATTGTCATACATGATATTGGCGGGTTTTATATCTCCATGTACAATGTTTTTTTCATGCGCCGCCGTCAGTGCATCGAGCACCGATTCCATGATGCGAAGACTTTCCCCTGAGGAAACTAATTTTTTACGTCGCAACCTTTCCGACATGGGATAGCCTTCGACATAGTCCATTGCAATAAAGGCTTGATCGTCGATGATATCAGCATCATGGATTTTGACTATATTTGGATGATCTAGTTGAGATGCTGTCAGCGCCTCATGCAGAAAAGCCATCACATCACGCGCACCGGTATCATCATTTAATTTATCATTCAGTATTTTAAGCGCAATGCGTTTGTGGGTATGTGAGTCGTGGGCGTCATACACGGTTGCGGTTGCGCCTCTGGCTTTTTTTCCCAGCAAATGATACTGGCCAAACTGTTTCGTCTTAGTTGTATCGGCGCTATCGAAATCACTCACTTCAGTCGTCTGCCCCATAGCGTCGATTCTTTCTACAAAATCCTGCATCCCTGGATCAAACTTGACCAGCCAGGCATAAAGACTACGCGCAGTTTCCCAGTCCTGCTGCTCTTCTAGCTGCATTCCAAGATCGTAAGCCAGCTCGAACATTTCATCAGAAAACGGGCAGTTTTTTAAGATTAGCAATGCGGTCTTGAAATCCTTTTGCTGAATATACTGATTAATCACTTTCACCTGACATACCTGTTCGGGTAATACGAAATTTTTAATCTGTGGAAAACGAACCCACACAAAAAGCACTACCACAGTCAAGCTAAACATGATTACCGACCAAACCATAGGCAACCAGATCTGCTGTAACACCGCCAGCAATACTTCGAGCATCAACATAGCAGAAATGATCGGGATTACAAAGATCAGGGTCAGATGTTTACAACTGCGCAGCAACAGGCACAGGAATACTGCGCCGAACATGAGGCATATCATTAGCTGCTGTAAAAACCAGGGGTACCCTTGCTCAGTGACTGACACCTCCAGGTTGGACCTGGGTGTTAAATCAATTAACTGTTGATAAAAAGCGCTTTCCAGCCCGACAATAGCTGCATGAAAACTCAGTAAAATACTGAGTAACAACATACATCCTGTAAAAATGAGCATCCATTTGCGTGTTTGAACATCAATCCACATGCCCATTCAATCGGTTTTTGTCATTTAATATTTCTAAGCATCATAGTTAAGAACAGGCGCTAACCAACGCTCCGTGACTGACTTCCCCATACCTTTTCGTTCGGCATAATCCAGTAACTGATCTTTTTCAATCTTACCCACAGCAAAGTAATTTGCCTGCGGGTGAGCAAAGTAAAACCCTGATACCGATGCCATCGGCAGCATGGCATAAGACTCGGTGATGGTGATACCAATATTTTGATCTGGTTGAATTAACTCCCATAGCAAGGCCTTCTCGGTGTGATCTGGGCAGGCTGGATAACCCGGTGCAGGACGTATGCCCTGATACGATTCCCTGATCAGCTCACTGTTTTGCAGATTTTCATCGTTGGCATATCCCCAGGCCTGCTTGCGTATCTTTTCATGCAGCCATTCGGCAGCCGCTTCGGCAAGACGATCAGCCAGCGCTTTTGCCATGATTGCATTGTAATCGTCGTGCTTAGCCTCAAATTGCTCTACGATTTTTTCCAGACCGATGCCTGCAGTAACTGCAAAAGCCCCCAGGTAATCCGGTAATCCAGTAGACTCGGGTGCTATAAAATCTGACAAACACTGGTTTGCTTTACCAGGAGGCTTCTGGTTTTGCTGACGCAGATGATGCAGTACCATTAACTCTTCGCTACGCTGCTCGGACTGATACAGCACAATATCATCATCTCTGCTATTCGCGGGGAAAAAACCATACACGGCTTTGGCGCCCAGCTGTCCCTGATCGACAATACTCGATAATTGAGCCTGCGCATCTTCAAATAATTGCTGAGCTTCTTTGCCAACAATCTCATCCTGCAAAATTTTCGGATAGCTACCCGCCAGCTCCCAGGCATGGAAAAAAGGCGTCCAGTCAATATACTCAACCAGTTCATGCAAATCTATTTCATCAATCACTGACACCCCTGTTGAAGCCGGCTTTGGTGGCTGGTAGCCAGCCCAGTCTATAGGCGTACGATTTTCACGTGCCTGTACCAGGGTCAGGAATTTCTTATTAGATTGCTTGCCGGCATACAGTTCACGCACCTGTACATATTCATCACGGATACCTTTTCTAAAATCATCACCCTGATGATCACTCAGCAGCGCCGATGCCACACCGACCGCACGCGACGCATCTTTTACATACACCACGCTATCGGCATCATAATGCGGTTCAATCTTCACCGCTGTATGAACTCGAGAAGTAGTAGCACCACCTATCATCAGAGGAATGCTAAAACCCTGACGTTTCATTTCTTTAGC
>JBNKMF010000212.1:0-3133 GCA_050292965.1 Gammaproteobacteria bacterium
ACCTGATGTGAATTAACACGATCAATAAACAGGTTCTCGGCTAAAACCGGAAAACAAAAGCTAAGCATGAAAATGATAAAACAAAACCTAATCATCTTTTTTATCTCCCTCTTTGTTATCCTGTTGAATACTTTCTGGAGTAGATTTTGTGCTGCTTTTAGCTGGATTATCAGGTAGTTTTTTATTCACGGACGACTTATCCTTACGTGGCGAGCGGCCCAGAACTTTTTTCTGAAAATGATCGCCTCCAACCACTGCAAAGATAACTGACTTTTTCTTACCGAATATTTTCCACAGCAACGAGCCTCCACCTAGAATTAGAATAACCGGTAATAAGGCAATAATTGCCTTAACCCAGCTTGACTCCATGCGCGACTGGTCGAGCGGGGAATCAGGATCGAGAATTGGAATGATGTCGATATCGTGTAGATCGGTTTTAACAAAGCCGTCATTCAGCGGGTTAGTGGTAAAGCCATGGCATTGCGATGCGGCACAGGTTTCTGCAAGATTCTGCGGATGCGTTGCCGCATCGGTTTCAGTATGACGCTTAATGCCATGATTAAAACCATCAGGAGCATGACAGTCTATGCAGGATGCACCCTCTTCTACACCCGTTTTTAACAGCCGCCCATGCAGACTCATTTCATAGCTATCACTGGCAAGAATAAATTTCGAGCCTGCTTTATGCTTCTTTCCGCTGATTGTGTCTTCAATCTCAACCTTAGCCATGCGCTTATGATCCGCATGGCATGCATTACACATTTCATTCTTGTCGGACTTATTCCAGCGTGAGCCAATAAACCGTCTTAATATATGGCCGCCAAATTGATTCAACCATACTTCACCCTGATGACAGTTGCCACACTCTGTTTCCAGATGGGCGAAAGAGTCTTTAAATTTGGGAATATCTTTTTCATTGATATATAACTCATTATCGTGACAGGCGCGGCAGGAAGGGTTTACATCCAGAGACTCTTGAAGACGATTACCGCCAGTCAGACCTTTCGTCCAGCCTCTGCCATGTGCAGATTCCTTAAACTCATCAACCACTTCTTTATGCGTATACGCGCCTTCACCAGAGGGTTCTTCGACATGGCAAGACTCAGCACAATCTACCTCTCCATTTTCTACTTTATGCGGATATTGCTCTATCTTACGATGGCAATCTTTACAGGGCACACTACCATGCAATGAACTGAAGTAATGCGATTCATCAATACTTGCATCACGTAACACGCCATTTTCATCGATATACGATAACCCCTTTAAAGCGTGACAGGAAAAACAGCCATCAGGGTCTGGATGACGTTCGGCGGCAAAAACCTGTGTAACCACTATAACCATTAAAATAAAACCAAAAATCACGCCTACCGCAACGCGCTGCCAGCTGCTCACCTTCCATAGCTGTTTTTCCATGTTATGAACAGCTTTCCAGTCTGGGTGAGGAAAATATTCCACACCCTTCTTTTTTCGTTTTGGTTCAACTGAGCGGGGCACTGAAATCCAGTCTATGGCATGCCAGTCACAGATATCGACACACTCATGGCAGGACATGCAGGAATGCTGATCAACCACTGCAATTTTATCAATCATGGTAATCGCACCGGTCATACATTTTCGTGCGCAGATATTGCATCCTGTACAACGGCTACGTTCAACTCGAATATGCCGCGTAAATCTAAACGATGAGCCCAGACGGTTGACCAGGCCATCGACTGCACCAATGGGACATAGAAACTGACAATATCCACGTCCTTTTACTGCAAAAAAACCAAGTAGAAATAAAAGTGCCAGATTAACCAGGCCGACGGCTGACAGGATAAAGGCAATCCCCATCAAGTCGCCACTGAATGCCTGAAAGATGCGGGGTACTGTTACAAAATTACATAAGGTACAGGCACTAACCCCGAACATTGGCATCACAACCAGATAAACGCTGAAATAACCATAACGGATGGGAACCTGCGGCAGGCCACGGTATTCTATTTTCCAGCGATCAGGAATCATGCGACTGATGATTTCAGGCAAGCCACCCATTGGACAAAGATAACCACACCACATGCGACCAAAAAAGAAACTGGTTAACAGAATAATGCTCAATGCAATTACCCCAATCCAGGCCACGCTCATCTGGTTACCCAGATCTTCCAGAGACATACCCGGAAAATACAGAAAAAAGCGTCGCACACAAACCTTGCCGCAAAGATCTGGATTACCCACAATACCGGGTAAAAAAGCCCATGGTGCAAGAATGGCACAGCTGGTGAGAATGATCAGAAAGAATCGGTATTTCTGCCCGTTCGGTATTGCCTTGATGTTTTCGAAGAGTTTCATATTTCTATTGATCAAATTGGTGACAGGCCTGACAAAGCGTTCCATCCTTTGCGGGTAGACGCAGTAACACTTCAAACTCGAGGCGCAGGTAAGAAATAGTCAGGTTTTGACCCGTATCCTTATTCAGCTCATCCAGACGTTTTTGCTTATCCCTTTGCACGACTTCGTTCCAGTCATGATCCTGATAACCGATACCCTTTGCCAAATCCCTGTCCTGAACCTGGTGGGATGCTTGCTTAGTTTCTATGACACCTTTTTCGTGACTGCTATGACAGGTAACACAGAGTATTTTTTTACCATCCAGCGGCAATACAAGCTGCTGCTTCTGCTCTGTCTCATGTAGCTGTTGCAACATATCGTCATCTACTTCTACCAGATGATTGAAAGCATTCAGATGAGGTGACTTCAGGTGGCAACCAATACATAACTTCTGTGGAGGGAGGCGTAAATCCAGTTCTTCGAGTGTATAGGACCGGTCTCGCTCAGGCGTTTTTACATGACAAAACTGACATTGATCTTCTTTAATATCACCCTGCTCATCCAGTAGGATATGGATGTTATTACGCTGGTACTGTTTTTCGTCATGACACTGGTAACAGAAATCACTTAGCTCTGGATAAGGCCCCTGAATAAAGAAGTTCGCATCTTTTTTGTCCACTTCTTCATATGGAATATCTGCAATATCCTTAATGCCATGACAGGTCTTACAATCTATCTGATCCTTATCATTCAGAAGGAAATTTTTCGGGATAGTCATAGCATCGGGGACAGCCACCTGCACAACATGATGTAATGGTGG
>JBNKMF010000213.1:0-3108 GCA_050292965.1 Gammaproteobacteria bacterium
AGACTAACTGTAAGATAGGGATCATCAGATGATGAGTGATTGCAGGCAGAAATTCCTGATATTGTTAATATTCCCAGGCAAATCACCCAAATAACTAAAGTGTATTTATTGCTAGATGAAGTAGTTAAAGGAGCTTCCATACTTTCGTCCGTGGAGTTAGAGTTATAAGATTTTCGAATTGATGATTATACTTAAAATTACTTGACTGGCTAGCATCAATAACGATTAACGGTGGTTTTTATACCATAAAAGCATCATAGTAATCCATACAGTAATCTATATTAAGCATGAAAACTTCATTTGCTGTGCCAAAGTTTAATCTGACTCAGACTCATCTATTTAGTTGTCAATTCAAGTAAGTTCCAGCCTAATACTGTTCATGCTACACTGCGTCCATTTTTATAGAGCTTAATGAGTTCATGCGCTTTGCTCTGGCCGATAAAAATCTGTGAGTCCAGAGGAAGAAAGGCTTCCTGTGTGGCCAGACCCAGCGTCAACACCTGCTGCCCCATAACATGACGTCCCTTAACGTGATCAAAGTGACTTGAGGCACCTTCCATTTTCTCCCACTACGTGTCTTTATTGAGTCATCCAGAACGAGTACCTTGTTGTGACTACCGGTGAGACTGTTCTGTTTATAAACAGCTTTCGCTGTTTGGATGTTCAGATCCCGCCAGTAAATCTCTCCGCGTTTTAGCAAATCATACATAACATCTTTTTTGGACGTTGAAAACAGGCTTAATGATTTCCGGGTAAACATCGCAATAGACGATATGTTGAGCCACTTCCATAACAGGAGTAAAAATATGACCTGCGTTAATTCGGTGCCACTTCGTTTTTTGAAGCCGGTTCTTTTAGTCGGGGAATTTAAATTCAGCTTTTCCCATGTGTCCGTAAAAAGATTATCGATATAGTGTTTTTTTGATCAGTAAATGACTTACTAAGGGTGGCAGTGCATCAGCTTTTGTATCAATCTTTAATGGAGCCCCCGGATGGTTTTATTGTCTGGATTTGAACACAAACATTTTACCATGCGTGAGGCTCATCTTGTTATTTATATCAATGACCTGGGCCTTTTTTAAGGCTTAATTTGAACTCCGAAACTTTAATACTAAAAAACTTCCAGGATGGTTAGCGCATTATTGTTTTTAGGTAATACTCAGCACACCCACTTCAGTTCAGGCGAATGCCAGGCAATTACTGTTCATTGGCCTGGCTTATTCACGCGCATAAACAATAATCCCCTGCCAGTTATCCTAACAGTGCGCCATCATCGGTATACCATTTTTGATTGCCTTTGCCGAAAGTACAGTAAACCCCAGCGGCCAGGAGTTTGGTTCTTTTGGCAACGCCAACCGCTATAAAGCCTCCGGCAAATATGGCTGCCATGACGCCGTAGGGGTTGCCGGATAACACCGATTCTGCCGCATGATCAATGACTTTTTCTATGCCGCCCGCGCCGATTTGTTTGAGCGCGCTATCGGTAAGTGAACCTCCGAGAGCCGCCGCGCTGGCTGACTTGCCCATTTCCAGCCCGATATTTTTCAGCGTGCTCCAGCGGCGCATGTCGCGGTTGCTGGTGTTCATACCCACATAATGCAACCCGGCCTGTTGGCAGAGCTTTTCCAATGAGTGGATCGCACTGGTATTGGGGTTGGAGAAATAAACACTCTGGTTCTTGACCATTCCGGCCTTGCTGTCCTGCACCCTTGACGCGGCATCTGCCAATGGTTGGTTGATGAGGATTTTTGCTGCTGTCTTAAAGGTATCAGTGCCAGCGTCATGTACCAGCCAGTTAACCGCTGTATCCGCCTTGCTACTTTGTTGCATGATCGATGCTAATGCTTCTGCTGCATCGATTGATTTATGCTGGCCCTTTTGCACCCAGAATAAGGAGAAAGGCGTCCTGGCATCGGAGCTGGTGAGGTAGTCGGATTTCTGGTATGCGCCTACCAGGTGTTCGTGCATGCGTTGGGCTGCAATGCGTATATCTTCAAAGCGACCGGAAATGGCTGCGTAATGGGCTTTGCCTTCTTTGCTTTTCCAGTTATGGGATTTACTGATAGATTCTGATGCATCACTTGAAGGCATCCATTGCCGATCTCTATCAAGAGCCACGCTATAAAGCCCGGATCTTTTATCGATGACCGGCTGCTTGATCAACAGAAAATTGATAATGACCGAACCATTGAACAGACTGTAATGCATGGTGATATGACCACGCGTTACTTGACGATAATCCCCTGCCATATTCAATCCAACCCCCTGTAGCGGGTCAGCATTGAGCGATATAATCTGGCGCAGGATACTCGTCATGTGATAATTCTTGTGGTATTGCTCCATAATGATCTTGAAGGTGTCGTAGTATTTATTCGCCACATATACATCACGACCAGCGCCTTCGAATCCAGTGTAAATACGTTTGTAGTTGTTGCGGTTTCTCATCGATACATTCCTTTGAGTGGGTTAGTGAAAATGGTTTAAATCATTCGCTATCAGAATAAGGGGGGCGGTGGTGAGCATGAACCCTCAAAAACGATTCGGCTTTCACCCTTCATCGGGTCACCATAGCGATAGCTGCCATAGTAAGCCCAGGGCTCTGGCTCACGTGTTTGGCTATAGTTTGCAGCAGGATATTTTTGTTTTGCTTCTGCCCGTTGCTTCAAGGCTTCGGGAGAAAGTTGAAGTTTTATTGTGGTGATTACGGCTTCAATCCGCTGCAGCATAAGCCGATTACTAACTTCGGCAGGCATGGATCCAATGGCACTAAATGTTACCAGAAGATATTTATCTTCGAACAAGGGGGTTATTAACCAAGAAGTAAAATGCCCCCCCCAACTACGGTCATCGTCTTCCTTCCATTTAGGCTTCCTTTCCCATGACTCAAAATAGATCCAATTATTCCCATTTAGCGTACGTATCTGCCAGTTAACTGGGCAGGTGTGTTCATTTATCCCAAAACCAGGGCCTTCGCTACTATATAGAATATACAATATTAATCTTTCAAATTGCTCAGGATTGAAACAGTTCAGTTTTGGTTCAATTTTAGAAACATCTCCAAGCACTGCCGCGCACTGAAGCACTCCAATATTCCCCCCCTTCCAAATT
>JBNKMF010000214.1:0-3101 GCA_050292965.1 Gammaproteobacteria bacterium
GGCAGCACGGTGTCTGCCATTCTGGCGTAAATTGAAAGGCTGGGGTGTCGAGTTTGAAACCGAAAGTCCCCATACCTTACCGTTTCAGGGATTGGAGTTTTACCGCAGAATGCTGGTGCATGCAGGTAATAACCGAGGAGCTAAGAGAGTGGAAAAGCACATGAAAAAGACAGGAATAGCCTGATGATATTCGGGGTGCCAGTGTATGGAGGAGCGAAACTGGATCAGGCAGAGCATTATGAATTTACGCTTCATGATTCCTCCTTGAGTTATGACATACCGGCTGGTGCTTGGGGTAGGCCTGGCGAATTTAAAAGAGTGGTCAACTACAGGCAATATCCAGAGAAAATAGAAACCTGGATAACGGGCAGGCAGTTTTTCCGTCTTACCAGTGCGGTGTGGAATTATTACTACAAGTTTCCGCTTTATCGGCTGTTTCCTGTAGATGAAATTGGAAATTTCACCTATCGAATCAGTCTCGATAAGTTGCCTTCGGGTCTACAAGGTGAATCTTCAACGGATCGACTGGAAAATTATATCTGGAAATTTCTGGAGGAGTATTTGGAAGGGCCAGAGGGAATAAATACAGAAACCCGTGGCAGAAATTCTGGGATATCTGAAAAGAATTTGCCCGAAGGATACTGGGAGTCTTTGATCGTTCCAATGCCGGGCAAGCTGCAATTTATCAATCTGGCGAAAGAATGGCGATATTTCGAACTAGCAGGTAAAAACTTCCATAAAGAGACGCATTATTTCTATACTTCGCTAAATGATGAATTTGCCTTAAGCATAGAATTCCAACCGTATTGCAATAGAAGCCCAAAATCACGCGCAGGCAAATACGTTAATGATATGCACGAAAAAACCATGCAAATGATCATGAACAGTATTCGCCTGGATATTGGTTGAAAGCTATGAAAGTAAAACTATGCGTAGAAAAAGGAATGCTCTGCTTCGCGCGTTTGACTGATGCATTTTCTATATTCCACTATTCAAAAATAACCGGACAATCAGAAAGAATCCCATGGTACAGGTAAAAGAATAATAAGACACCCTATTGAAAAGAAAAATACTATTGATCAGAAAATTTTTGATGATGAAATTATCTGAATATACTTCTAATTGAAGAATAAAATTCTGGAAAAGATGCCTATGACCTATTTCAGACAATAGGAAATAAAAGCCAGCTTTCCTGGCTTACTTAACAAGGAATGAGATTGGAATATTTAGCGTTTATGTGTAGTAGTTTATGTTTAGTAGTGTAAATTGTAGTAGTGTAAATTGTAGTAGCTCATACTTGATCTGACAGAATCAAAAGTGCTTTCCAATTTTGTCTGACAAATTCTATGTCTCTAATGTTGATAAAGCCGACGTTCGTGTTGTGCAGTGCAAAAGGCAAGTTAGTGCCCAGGCTGTGTGAAAACTATTTTCCAATTTTTCAAGTGGAATATGAAGGATCATATAGAATCAATTTCGTATGATTTGTGGTAATTGAGTTCTAAATAATCCTGAAAAATCACCCCATAGTGGGAAATATTGTTGGGGTCATCAGTATGAAGCGAGTTTTCACACAGCCTGTGCCATGAGCGGTCATTGATTGTTTTACCTATGATTGAGGATATAATGCAACATAAGTCAATATACGTGCGTGCAATATAAGTCAATATGCGTGCGTGTAATATAATCAGCTGTTAGAGCCCCATCGTAATTAATCATATTTGAGAAGTTTTAATGAGCAAAGAGCCCAGCTTTGAAGAAAAAGAAGTAGATTTAAGAAAGTCCCTCGTTGAGACTGCAGAAAGAGCGATTGCTTTAAGAAATAAAGATCGTGAGTTTCATGGGGTCGAGCGTGAGTTCATTTATCATCAGGCTCAAATGATTGTTGACTACGAACGTACTAAAGATATTAAGCACCCTAGAGATCTAGGAAATGCTAGAGAGACGCTCCTACGAAGTTTTTTAACTAATTCAGGATATCTACCTAAGAAATATTCTGTATCTGACCTTAGCGTAAGAGTCGCTTCTGAAACAGGACATATTAGTAATGAAATAGATATAGCTATATATGATTCAGAAGAATTAATAACTCTAATGAAACGTCAAGATGTTTATGAGGTCTATCCCATTGAAAGTGTATACGGGGTTATTCAAGTAAAATCCAATCTCACAAAAAAAGAATTAAAGTCAGGGATTAAGAATCTAGAGTCTTTCAAGAAGCTGAAAGACAGTTCAAATGAACCAAACAACAAATTCGCACTGCTTTTTGCATATTGTAGTGACATGAAGTGGGAAGATATTGTTAAAGAAATAAAAGATTTCTCTAAAGAGAATCCAAAATCTATATATCCCAATGCCATATTTATATTAGACAGAGGTTTTTTCATATTTGGTGAAGAAGATGGTAGTGGAGCAATTACTAATGTTGATATTCAATCATTACAAAAGGTTTCGCTGCGAGGGTTTCCTGATAGGCAACAACTAAACCTTTATCAATTTCAAACTATATTACTTGAGCTACTGCGTTCTGCCAATATTTCACCTGCCAGCCTCGGGTCGTATTTCCGTCTCCCTCTTGTAACCGAAGAGAAATCATATCAGTTTACGTTAGGTAGTTTTGCTGAAGTAGCAAAATGCGAGAAGCATGGTGATTATGCCAAGAAAATACCAGCCGAATCACTGGAAAAAATTATAGATTGGTGCCTCAAGTCAGAGCCTATTAATTGGGTTAGGGCAACCCACATAGCATACAACTTACCCGAAGACGAAGAGGCATATAAAAGACAACCGCAAGTTGTTTACATCTACAACCCGGACGGGCTTGATCTTCCTGATATACTTACTTACGAACTGAAAGATGATGCCGGTAATGTCATGGCTACCCCTTTAGCTTATGATATGATCGAAACTAATCAAATGAATATATGGATTCCATATTATTACTCAGCTAAAGAGAGCCTGATTTCTGGTTGTATTAAGTGTGAAAAAGAAAAAAATAAGAAAGCTAAGTGATAGACCCAAAAGCTCTAACACATATGAGCCCCCAGCTAGTCAATAGGCACTAAGCTATTTTTTCGTCTCACGAAGTGAGACAAAAAATACAC
>JBNKMF010000215.1:0-2969 GCA_050292965.1 Gammaproteobacteria bacterium
CATAGCGATGTTCATCCAATGAATCGAGACTGACATTTAATCCTTGCACACCCGCCTGTTTCAATTTTTCGGCATATTTTTCAAGACGTACCGCGTTGGTCGATAAAGACAAATCCTTTATCCCTGGAATAATGGAGAGGCGTTGAATGAGTTGATCGATGCTTTCACGTACCAGTGGTTCTCCCCGGTAATGCGTAGATGCTCAATACCAGCCTGTGCAAACAATGACACCGTTTTTTCTATCTCATCAAAATTCAACCACTCCTGAGGTGCAGAAAAATCCCTGAAACCTTTGGGCATACAGTATTTGCAACGCAGATCACAACGATCTGTCACTGAAAGCCGCAGATAATTAATATGTCGCCCGCATTGATCTATTAATTGATTATTCATATTTTTTAATTACTTTTACCTATAACCCAAAGCAATTTTCGCGCCATGGAACTTCATTTCACTATATTTATATCTGCGAGTCAGTATCTGCCTCACTTTTCGAAGACTGAATGCATACGATAAACCTCCGACTTATGTATTTTGGTTACCCAATAGGAACCTAAAACTATCAAGCGTTACCATTCAGTAACGCCTTACATGCATCAAGGAAATATAACCATCGAAACACAATGTTATATTCATGGCCTGATTTTTGCTGTTTTTAATATCAACGCTGGTAGTTAATAATCATAAGATGCCGCACCTTGAAAGCCCGTTAAAAAACTCAGATAAAGTGGCTTTTTTCCATCGGTAACAAGGAGTTAAACTATTTGAAAAACTTGAACTATCTATTTTTTCAGGGGGTAATAAATACTTTTGCTGAATATGGAAGTATTCCTGTCTTCTATATCCTTTTTAGCCATTATTTCTGGATCTATCCCTGAATTCATTGCCGGGATAATGGATATAGGTGGGGGAATTTATCTGGTAACGCAAATCATTATTCTAGGGACTGAGAAAGAAGCGGCAGCATGTGGAGCCATGTTTTTTGTCGTAAAAACGCTTCAAGGAATCTGCACTTGATTTCCAGGAAGAAGACAAAACCTGTTTTTCTTTTTCTAACAGCCGTCCTTACTCTGTTAAAGATATCGAGAAGATTCTGACTCGGGCTTTTTCTTCGGGTTCTATGAACTGCGAGAACATCCCTCAGTTTCAGAGTTACATCGGAGGTTCGGGGCAACAGGAAAAAGATATTATGGCTTATTTACTGCTTTTGTACTCTGTCCCTTTATGCTTTTGTTTGATTCTATCCGCCGTTATTTGTATGGCGAATCCGCTGTCTTCCTCGCTATCCCTCTCGCTGATTTCGTATCGGTTTTTATGTCTACCAGCAAGTTTTTATATAAAAATTTTCAAGCTAATGCTCATACTACTTATCTCTCACTCTTCACATATTCAAGACACTCTATTGCTTGTTTTGTATTAGGATGGTCTTCACTCACTACTTTTCGAAAAGTCACCAGCGCCTTCTCCAAATAACCGATCGCCTTCTCATGCTCGCCGAGGGCATCCCAGGCCATCCCCAGGTTGTTTCGGCAAGTAGCTACCTCGGGGTGGTCCTCACCGTAGGTCTTGAGGTCACTCGCCAGCGCCTGCTCATAGTAACCGATCGCCTTGTCATACCCGCCAAGGGCATGCCAGGCCATACCCAGATTGCCGCGACTTTTGGCTACAGTGGGGTGGTCCTCACCGTAGGTCTTGAGGCCACTCGCCAGTGCCTGCTCATAGTAACTGATCGCCTTCTCATACTTGCCGAGGGCATCCCAGGCTGAGCCCAGGTTGTTCCTGAGCCGCGCCACATCTGCTGAATCTTCGCCATTCTGTTCGAGGTAGAGTTCAATCGCCTGTTCATTCCAGTCGATCGCTTTGGAGTATTGCGCAAGGGTATATGCCATTGAAGCTACTGATTCCAGGTATTCTGGATTGTCCGGGGTTAGTTGAATGGCGCGTTGGTAGTGCTGGAAAGCTTCATGATATTGAAGGGCATCTTCTGACAATTTGCCACGCTGGTAAGCCGCTTCTGCGGCAGCGGCTATATGTGGATCTGCCTGCTCTTCTACCTGGCTAAAGAGTTGGTCAGCTTTTACGTTATCGCCTTTTGCCAGTGCGAGTTTAGCTTCTTTAATGAGATTTTCTGGAACCTTTCCGCTGAGTTGATCTAAGCGATTCAGTCGTTCTTCCAGGTCTTTCTTATGGGCTTCGTAGCTCGCTTGCTCATCCAGACGGAGTTGTTCAACCTTGGCAAGTTTTTGATTGAGTTCTGCTTTCTCCCTCTCGTCCAGGGCAGCATTTTTCAGCAGGCGGCGAATCTCTTTTTCCTTCTCTGTCAGGTCTGCTTTGTATTGCTCAAAGGGCACGCCATAATTATTGATGGTGTCAGCATTTTGCTGATGCTCAACATGCTGGTTCTGTTGATCAAACGTTCCCATCAGAACAACACGCCAACCGCTGTAATTGCACCAGCGATAGCCGTTGCTAATCCACTGACTCCGGAGACCAGGTCTTTAGCAGAGGATAAATGCTCTACCAATGTTTTCCTGTCTGGCGCAGGCTTTTTAGCCTGAGCCAATGCTTTATTCAATTGGTATTCAGCATCAATGGCCTGATCATCTGTTACCGCCCCTGCTTCCCTCGCTTTTAGCAATTCGCTCTGGACACTTAGCAATTGTTGCCGAAAATCATCGGCTGTACTCACCTTATTAAAATTAATCGTTTCGGCGTTATATTGGGTGTGTACAGATTGTCCCTGTTGATTGAAAGTAGCCATGACTATTTACCTCCCAGTGGTTTGATTTGAATGCTATCCGAGTATTTAAAAACCTTTTGTTTTCCAGCTATTGCTGAGCCCTGGCAGCTTCGAGATTTTTAGCTGCGGCAATGGTTCTATGATGGTCTTCACCCAGTACTTTTCGTAAAGTCACCAGCGCCTGCTCATGATAACCGATCGCCTTCTCATACTTGCCGAGGGCATCCCA
>JBNKMF010000216.1:0-2908 GCA_050292965.1 Gammaproteobacteria bacterium
CTATGGCTTGTGTGTATTAAATTATCTTGTCACCTCAAATCACATCCATCTCCTGGTTAAAGATAGCGGTAAAAATGTCATTGCCAAAAGCCTTCAGTTAATAGCTGGGCGTACGGCGCAGGAGTATAACCAGCGTAAAGAACGCAAAGGTGCTTTTTGGAAAGACCGTTATCATGCCACGGCAGTTGCGTCTGACGAACACTTTATAAAATGTCTGGTTTATATAGATCTCAATATGGTCAGAGCTGGCGTAGTAGATCATCCAGCAAAATGGTCTCACGATGGCTATCAGGAAATCCAGCAGACACCAAAGCGCTATAGAATCATAGATACCTCAAGCTTAATGGAAATAGTTGGGGTTCCAGATATCGAGTCATTGCAGCAACAGCATCAACAATGGTTGAAGGATGAACTTCTATCTATGGGTGCGGAAAGAGATATCAACTGGAGTGAAAGCCTTGCGGTAGGCAATGAAGCCTATGTTGCTGAAGTACACGCTTTACCTGGATACCGGGCCAGGAAAAGAAAAAAAACAGTAATCGATGAAAAGCATGTGCTGCGAGAATCACCCGAGCATTACAGGGTTGATTTTGATAGTGAAATGAGCGGTTTAAGCCTGAATAATCAATTGTTTTGGGATGAAATGTCTGTGTAAACAATAGCTTATTTAGGTCCGACCAGGTAAGTGCCTGGCAAACTTGAACTTGCCGTTGATAATAGTAGTATGCCCTAATGAATAATAATCTCGATCATTTACCCGCCTCTAGGCAAGATAATTTGGCTCATATTGTCTCTATTCTTCGTGATGAATTTGAACAAGTGACGGGCTTTGCTACGGGTAAGCGGAAACATGGCCGAATAGTAAAAATCATCCTCTTTGGTAGCCATGCTACCGGTAAATGGGTTAATGATCCTGCTCATGGCTATGTTAGTGATTACGATATCTTAGTGATTGTTAATAGCAGAGCGATGGTTGAAGAGTATAAGATTTGGCATATTGCAGAAGATCGCATCTCTATCCATGTCCGTCAGCCCTTAAATTTATTGGTTCATACCCTCGAAGAGGTGAATGAGTCTTTGCGAAAAGGACAATATTTTTTCACCGATATAAAGCGAGAAGGGATTGTACTGTTTGAGAGCGATGCTCGTGAATTAGCAGAGTCAGGTAATTTAACGCCAGAAGAATACAAAGTTATTGCAGAAAAAAATTACAACCAGTGGTTTAAAAGTGCAGGTCAGTTTTTGACTTGTTTCCATGATAACTATAATAGAGGATGGTATGAAAAATCTGCATTTGAATTACACCAAGCAACAGAACGTTATTTTGCTTGTCTGCTATTGGTCTTAACCAACTACAAACCCTACACTCATAATTTAACGGCCCTTAATTCACTGTCAATTTCACAAGATGAATGCATCGCTGAGGTATTTCCCCAAGAAAGCAAAATACAGCGCCGTCGTTTTCAGTTATTAAAAAATGCATACATTGATGCGCGTTATTCTAAGCATTATAAAATCACCAAAGAAGAGCTAGAGTGGTTAGCTGAGCGGGTTAAGTATTTACAGGAATTAACAGAAAAATTGTGCCAAGCTAAAATAGCTAGCTTTGATCATGAGTCAAAGGCATAACCAAAGAGTCAAGCGGACCGGCCTACTGCGGCGTTGTTTTTTGTTTGGTGATAAATTGAAAAATTTCAGTTTGCTTGGATAATTCGGTGCTAGCCGACCGCTTACCCAGATCGTTATATTTGCGAGAAACAAACTTTCGAAGGAGAGAACTTATGGCAAAAATAGAAAATGGGAACATCACTGACAAGAATGTTGAAATTAAAATATTTCCATCAATTGAGCATGGTGCGATAACCAAAATCAGCTCTATTGTGTTGCATAGAACCGATTCAACTTCTGGAGCAGGCACACTGAATGCGTATGCTGGAGGAAAAAAAGCAGGAGCACATTTTCTTATAGATAAGTCTGGGCACATATACCAAACGGCCAGAATGACGCAGAAATGTTGGCACGTAGGGATACTGTTGCCACGTTGTCAAATTGAAAATAACTGTAATCCTAAAGAGCTAAAAACCATTACGGCGTTAATACATGAGCAGGGGTTGGCTTTTGGCCGTAGGGCAAGAAATTTATCAAGGCACGAGGTAAAAAAACAGTACCCTCTTCGGTATCCATCAAATGATGACTCCATTGGTATCGAGGTTGTAGGCAAATTCTGGCCGTCAGAAAAATCATTTGAAAAACCAACTCAGAAACAATTTAGTTCACTTAAGTGGTTAGTAAATGCTATTGCGGCAGAATATGGTCTCAATATAAGAAATAATGTGTACGCCCATGGCGCAATAGCAAGAAAAGAGGTAATTGAAGGCGCTCAGCTGCTCCAGTACATTTTTTCAGGGGTGGTAAAATGAAAATATTGTTTGCCACATTATTTTTAGTCTCAATGGCAACATGCTTGTCGTGCTGCAACTCGATCGGAAGCACTTCACAAATCTCTATACTTTCTATGGAACGTATAAGTGGTATTGATCAGCCGGACGCAGATATATGTAGTTCTTTCAACTTAACTCGAAACGATGTGGTCATCTATTTCGCTACGGCAGAAGAAGTAAGCGATTATGAATTTAACCGTGATGCCATAATCTTTCCTTGCAAATATACTGGTGAATTAAACATTAACGGCGAATCATTTCAATGGGAAATATCGGCTGGTGGTGCGGGGTATTTGTACCGCGGTAAAGATGTTAACAAGCAATTCTTGTGCAAAGCGAAATGTTCTAAAGAACTACCTGTTATGAGCCAATGAATATAACACGGCGCTCCTCGTGACGAGATAAATCCGAAATTTTGGGAGGATAAGAAATTATCTGAAATTAATTAATGTTACCCAGTGGGTGCG
>JBNKMF010000217.1:0-2828 GCA_050292965.1 Gammaproteobacteria bacterium
ATCGACTTTGGCGGTGAAAGTGCGATTGCCTTAACCCATAAATACGACAATCTGTTAGTCATACAGACCTTTTCCAAATCCCGCAGCCTTGCTGGATTACGCCTCGGTTATGCTATCGGTCACAAAGACCTGATTGAGGGATTAAATAGAATCAAGAATTCATTTAATTCCTACCCGATTGATTCAATGGCGCAAGTGGCAGCGGTCGCTTCGATACAGGATGAAAACTACTTCCAGCAGGGCTGTCGGCAGATTATTGAAACCAGAGAGGTAATGACTCAACAACTGAGCGAGCTGGGGTTCAATGTACTGCCATCGGCCGCCAACTTCATCTTTGCCGAACATGCTACACGACCAGCTGAAGAGCTATATCTGGCGCTCAAGCAAAACGGGGTTCTGGTGCGTTATTTTAAAAAACCTGGTATCAGCAACTTCCTGCGCATCACCGTCGGTACGGATAAAGAAGTGAATACGCTGGTCGAAAAGCTAAAAGCTATACTGTGACCTTGGTATAACTTTCTGAAACCTGGACTCAACTCTAAAAGCAGGGGTTATAGATCAAACGATTGCGGGTAGAATAAGCTATATGCAACGCTATAAAATCTTACATCGCACCTATTACAGCTTTAACGGCAATGTGCAGCTTAACCCACATACACTGCGGTTACGTCCACTGGAAGGACATCAGTTACGCATTGAATCCTCCAAACTAAAGATTACGCCTGATGCCAGCATACGCTGGCAACGCGACATGGAGGATAACTCAGTTGCCATTGCCAGTTTTGCCACCCCAGACAGCCAGTTATTGATTGAAAGCGAGATCATCATCCAGCAGTACAATGAAACCCCGCTGGATTTTCTGGTCGCTGATTATGCCATCAACTTCCCCTTCGAGTATCTGGAGGAGGACAAGGTGGTACTTTTACCCTACATGATATTGACTCAACCCGAGCATGCCCAATTGCTGACTGATCTGGTGGCAAAAATATGGAGCGGCGGTGAACAGCTACAGACCTATACCCTGCTGCAGAGACTGAATAGCTATATCAATACACACTTTGGCTATCAGGTGCGTGAAGAACCGGGCGTGCAAACCACACAACAAACGCTGTCACTGGGCACTGGTTCCTGTAGAGATTTTGCTTTTTTATTTATGGAGGTAGCCCGCAGTATCGGCCTCGCCGCACGCTTTGTCAGCGGCTACCTGCACACACCCCCATCGTTTACCGATAGCGGGTCAACACATGCCTGGGCAGAAATATATCTACCGGGTGTAGGCTGGAAAGGATTCGACCCCACGAATGGCAGCATAGTCGGCGCCGATCACATTGCAGTTGCTGTAGCAAGGTTACCTGAATCAGTGCCACCAGTGTCGGGATCATTCATCGGACCTGCAGGCGCTACACTCAATGTAGGCGTATGGGTCAGTGAACTACCCTGAAAACGCATACCATCTCTGTAAAGGATTCACTCATAATACTCAGCCAACCGATAAAAAATTATAAGAAATAGCCATATGTTTCTCCTCCCCTACAGTACAGCCTTAACCTTAGCTCATCCACCCAAAGCAACCTATGCCACCGCAGCGCTTTGCACGATAGTTTTTTTTCTACAGCTTAGCTTCCCTATCACTGAACAGTTACTGTACTACCCGGGATCATGGAACCCAGTCACCATGATTACCTCATCTTTCATACATAGTGGCTGGCTACACTTAATCTTTAACATGATATTTTTTCTGGCATTTACCCCGGCGCTCGAAGCGATTATTGGCAGTACAGTTCGATATATCAGCATTATTTTATTTCTCTCTTTTGTGGTCGGTATCTGTTACTCCCTGTGGACTCTACTGGGTCTTACTACCCCCTTGCCCACGCTTGGTTTTTCTGGTGTGGTTATGGGATTTATCGGTCTTTCAGCCTATCTGATGCCACATGCCCGAATCCGGGTTTTCTGGTGGTATATCGTATTCTGGAAAACCCTCTACATACGCGCCTGGATAGTCGCCCTGTTTTTTATCGGTATAGACGCCTGGAAGATGTTTACCCTGGATGACTTTCAGGGAACCAACCTGGTGGCTCATGTCGCTGGAGGAGTGGCAGGTTATCTATACGGTTTTTTCTGGTTGAAAGAAAGAAAACAGGAAATCGCCGATGAACTCAACGAAGAAATCGAAGAGATGAAACAGGTTCAGCGCCATGGCATGCATAAAGGCATGCAGCTACGTAACAGAAAAAGACTTGATATTGAATTAGCCGAAAAAAAACAACAGGTTGATCATGACCGTTTAATGGCCCAGATTTATAAATTGGTAACGGCCAAACAGGATAGCGCAGCGATGGCAATATTACTGCAGCCATATGAACTGGAACAACTGACTAGCGCTCAGGTTGAGCTTATGTATGACCGGGTTAAGGCATGGGGAGCATCAAGAACACTACTTTGCCTGGGACGTTTAATGATATTTTTACTGGAGCGTGAAAGAAACCAGGCACGTGCCATCTATTACATCAAACAGTGTCAATCAATCAGCCCCCAGTTTCTGCTGCCAGACCTTTCAAAAACCGTTTTATTTGCACAAATGTCGCTGTATACCGGAGATATCGAGGTTGCAAAAAACCTGCTCAACAAACCGAATAGCAGATACATTAAGTTTGTAAATATCAATGAGCTTAAGGATGTGATTCATCGACTTAAGATTGAAATGCAAAACTGAAAATTTTCTAACCTCAAGCATTAACCTCAGTAAAATTAAATTAAAAAAATGGTGGTTATAAAAAAATTGCGTGAATTAACTCATCATATCAAACATGGTCAAGTTATCTTCG
>JBNKMF010000218.1:0-2802 GCA_050292965.1 Gammaproteobacteria bacterium
TTTATCAATGAAGCCGGCAACCGGGAGACTTTCAGTTATCTGGTCGTGACTGATCGTAACGGTATTGTCCGTGGTGCTAGCAATAAGTCGCTGGTAGGAAAACCATACAAGCCAGAGAATGAAGGCCAGCTCATCGCCAACAATGATAGCGTGCGTACCACCAGTTTGACCCTGGATAATGGGCAGAAGGTATTTAATATCCGTGCACCAGTGTTGTTTCAAAATACCGAAGTAGGGCAGATTGTCGTTGGACTATCGCAGAACAGTCTCGATCAGGTGAAAAGCATTACCAGTTGGCTGATGTTTGCCCTCGGATTAGTAACGGTGTCATCGGTAGTGCTGGTGTTGTTTATTTTTGGTGGGTTGATTGCAAAACCGCTGAAAGCCCTGAATACCGCTATGAAGGGCTTGATGGATGGAAACTGGGATACCCGTATCTCATTATCCCGGGATGATGAGATTGGCCAACTCTTTCTGACATTCAATAACATGGCCAATGTAGTACAAAAGCACAACCTGGCTGAACCCCCGTCTCGGGCTCCTGATGAAAACCAACCTGCGACTAAACCGTTGCAGGCGAACAAACGTCCGGTGGCGAAACGCAAAATGAAGACAGTTGGCAGAGATGTCGATGTTAGTGGCTATGACCAAACCATTATTCCTGTGACTGTAATTAAAAGTGGGCCTGTAGATCTGGATGAAAGTCAGGACGAAACCATTATTGCACTCTCTTCAATTGCAGCGAAGTCCAGTAATGACTAACTATGTTTTAGTCATAGCAGGCTTGATGCTGATACTGTCCGGTTGCAGTTCACAGCCGCGGTCGGTGATAGCCAGTAATAGCCAATTTATGTTGGTACAGGCCCGTCAGAATGATAGCTATCAGGCCATTGCTGCCAGGTACCTTGGCAGCCGCGCTGATGCCTCGATTATTCAGCGCTATAATCCGGGACTGACCTTATCGGCCGGTGCCGTGATCGCTATCCCCCGAGGTAACCCAAATCCCAGCGGGGTCTACAGCAACGGCTATCAAATGGTGCCGATCTTGTGCTATCACCAGTTTACCCGACAAGCCCATGACAGCAATTCCATGGTGGTACCAGTTCAGCATTTTCGCCAGCAAATGACCTATCTCAAAGAATCGGGCTATAAAGTGATTCCCCTGACCGACATTAGTTTATTTTTAGCCGGTAAAAAGCCGCTACCAGACAAGTCTGTGGTGTTGACCGTAGACGATGGACATAAAAGCTTTATGACCGTGGCGTACCCGATACTAAAAAAGTACGGATTTCCGGCGACGCTGTTTGTTTATCCGGATTTTATTGGCGCAGGAATTGCCCTGAATTGGGATGATGTTAAAAAGCTGGATGACGATCCACTGATCAGTATTCAATCCCATTCTAAAACCCATGGCAGCATGGCAAGAAAGCCAACCGGTGAAACGATGTCCCAGTATCTGGCCAGACTAAAAACGGAAGTGCAGACCACGGATCAGATTTTTATCCGAAGATTAGGCCATGGCGCGAAGATTTTTGCCTATCCCTATGGTGATTCAAGTCCACAGGCCATTGCGCTACTGGAGAAAAATCACTATCAGCTGGGATTAACGGTTAACAAAGGCAGCGTAGCAACCTTTTCTCCGCCTTTTTTGCTTCATCGCACTATGATTTATGGGGCCGATAGTCTGGCCATATTCAAACGTCAGTTACGCATCTTTACCAAGGCTGATTTGCGGTGATTAAGGGGGGAGCGTTAAGTCTACTAGGGTTACTGTTATTGGGGTGTCAAAGCATGCTTGCTGATCCGCAAAGCAGCCTGGCGCAGCGTCGTCACATTGCTTTGCAACTGGAGCAACAAAAGCATCTGGCTGAGGCTTTGACTCAGTGGAAAATTATTGCCCTGGCTGCTCCGGATGAACAGACAGACCTGCATATCAGCCAGCTTGAAAAAACTATCCAGCACCAGCTAGCAACGCTGCATCGCCAGGCCAGAGAATCTGGGTTGACTGACTACCAGAAACAACAGATTAACTTAAAAATTCTAGCCCTTGATCCGGCAGATAAAACTGCCTTTATTGCGATGCAGGATGTCAAAGTTGAGCGGGCAGAAGATGCGGCAAACCAAAAGGTCGCCAATATCAATCGCGCCTATGTGGACAATCAGCATAAGGCCGATTTGGCTATCCAGAACACTCATTTTAGCCAACAAGCTAGCGACAAGTTAGCTAAGCAGGATTACCAGTCGGTGCTGGATTTGGCTCAGCAGTGGCTGCAACTGCAGCCGGACAATAAAGATGCCAAACAATATTATTTTACTGCACTGCAGCAGTTAGGTCAGCGTTCAGTGCAACAACATAAACTTGAACAGGGACTGACCTATTGGCAACGGGCGGAAGGGATTGATTTGGCAGATAAAAATCAGTTGAGTGGTCAGTTGATGAAGCTTAAACAGCAATTGTCCAATCAGTATTATGCCGAGGCAATGGCGGTGCTGCGATCCAATATCGACCAGTCGGTGCAGCTGCTACAGCGCAGTGTCAGCTTTAATCCCGCCAATCAGCGAGCTGCTGCACAACTGCATAAAGCCCGTATTATGCAGCAAAACTTTCACCATATCAGCAGTCAGTAATCGCCTTTATTGTTTGATTTTCTGTAGTTTGGCTTTTAATTCTAATGCCTGTTCCCGATACAGTTTGGCGCTGGAAAAATCCGGATCAATTTCCAGTACCTTATCCCATTTGGTAATGGCAATATCCAATTGCTGGCGACGAAATGCTGATGAGGCCTCGCGGTGATATTTATC
>JBNKMF010000219.1:0-2752 GCA_050292965.1 Gammaproteobacteria bacterium
AAGCATGAGAGAAAAAATGCCAAGGTCTCTATGGAATGAATGATGTGGTTTCTTGCTGAGGTTTATTTCAATAGCGGCTACTGCCGCGCTAGTTTTAGTAGTAGGAATAGATATTACCGTTTCAGGGATTATCAGAAGTTTAGGATCCAGCTATTGAAGATTTCCTGAGATAAAATATTGAAAGCCCGTTAAAACCACAGGTAGGTAGCGCTTATATAATATGGCAAACCTGTGAACAAATGTGCAAGAACTTGGTGCATGGTGTGAAGCGCTACTCTGAAGTTTTTCCCGTCACATAACCTAACACACTTAGCAATCTAAATAAATCCAACTTGAGAACACGGCAGTAGTTTACGTTATCCTGAAATACGTTCCAGAGTAAAAACAACCGATCCTGGCAGGATAAACCGTAATTAAATCAGCCCCTATCCATTTTTACTGAATCAATATCTCCATTTTAATAAGCCCCTAAAAGATGAGTCTTCGGATCGCTAAACCTTACCAGGCAGCGGGCTTTCACCGCCAATCTTTTGCCGATTTATCTCGGCACACTGAGTGTCCTTGTTTTCTGTGTTTGCTTTCATCACACATTACCACAACTGAGTTGAATAGGTCGTCCAGTGGCTTGTTCCTGATTCAAGACAGAGGGCCTGAAAATGCGGAATAGTAAAAATTTGCCCGGTAAATCAGCATAATGAAGTGATGATGACTGGGTTACCGGGCATTTCAGGTGAGATTCTGAAGCGGATTCTCTGCCTTGATATGCAGGGAATTACATTTATTCTAATTATACTTCGGTTATTGAAGCGTAAATGAATAGGTCACACCTTCATATGGGCTTATATCACCAAAGAAAGATTTCCGGTTTCCCTTATGACGAATCCTGTATGTTCCGGCAGTCGCGTCCGCTGTGTCCCAGGTGATTGTTACTTTTGAATAAGCAGTAAAATCGCGAGCCCAGTTGAAAGTGGTTTCAGGATCCCAGTCTCTTGCCACTGGTTCATATTTACCATTAACCAGCTTCTCAACCACAAGGAACGTGTCCTGTATCATGAGATCATTATTGGGATGCGCGCCCCAGAACACTGTACTGACCCTATCGCCAATTTTATAGCTCGCATCAGGCTGCTTTTCAACATCGCCGAAATTTTTACCCATTGGTACATCGTCAAATGCTACATATACACTAAAGTCCACAGCCCCGGCTGTAATATCTTCCGGTGTTGGCCCCGGTTCAACGGTTGTGCCGTTTGCTATCGCAGCACACAGCTTTCTATACTCCTGTCTGAAAGCAGCAAGTTCATTGGGGCCGAATTGTGTGGAGGCTCCTTCATACCACTGCATGGCGTATTCTTCTCTTGTAGCCATGTATGAGGTATAGGTATTGGCCAGGGCTGCTACTACCGAATATTTTACGCCGGTGGATTCGAGTCCTGAGATTATGGTGTTTCTTATGCGTCGTCCCGCCATAGTTGTAACCTCGTTGGGAGATGCTGCAATCGCCAGATTCCCAATCTTCAGTACCTGTAATGGAACGATGTTCGGCGTCATGGTAGATCCGCCGATATTCAGATGCGCAACACCAGTTGGGATGAGTATTGGTTTTTCCGCATGGCATTCCTGGTAAACAGGATCATTGGTTTCCGGCCATGCAAAAAGGAAAGCTACATTCAGTATGCTACTCAAGGTAGCGGTGGCCGCATCTTCGTCCCAATTTACGCTGTCAACGGTTGTGCCGTTAGGGAACAATGATGCGGGACTGGGATTATCAAACGGGCTTCCTGCCGAGAAAGACGCTCCCATGGCTCCGGGGCAGGTGGTAGTGCCAACAGACTCAACATAGAGCGTTCGCATGTCCACCCATTCATGTCTGAAATCAACCGAACCGGATAATTCTTCTGTCGCGCTATTATATAGTTCAACTGCTTTGCTATATTGCTTATTTACTGCATTTTCAAGGCTCGGGTTTTCCGCTAATGTCACTTCTTTGGGAGCCGGTCCATAGCCTATATTAGGCGTAACGTCACCAGCATCGGTCTGCGCAAAGGCGGCTACAAATGTCCTGGAAGCCGAATAATCCGTTCCTTTAAGCTTTTCGAACTTATATGCAGCCCAGCCCTTGTTGTCTCCGCTGATCAGATGATTATCAGGCCCAATGCTGTCCGCGTGTACCGCATACCAGTTCAAGGTACCGATCTCTTCGCCATTCATAGCAACAAATTTTAGAAGCGTCATGATTTGATCGGTATTGCTGCTGTACTGAGTCCTTTCATCTGCAGGATTATTGTTATATGCCTCAACTGCGCGGTTTCCGCCGAGGCCTTCTATGGTCCCCTGATTTATTAATATCTTTCCTTCCTGTAAATTATTATGCGCTCTTTTGATGGACTGATAGATGCCGTCAACGATGGCGTTAAAATTCTGCCTTACAAATCCTTTTATAGTGGCGTCATATAAGAAGTGCCCTGAGTAACCTCCAGGGCCATTATGAGTATGAGTTGCAGAAAGGAGCACGTTATTTACGTTATAGTAAGGTAAAAGATCCGGGTCATTTGCAATTTTTTCGCATACTTTCAGTTTTACCATCTGGAAAAGCATACCGAGATCAGCGCTGACGAAAACAACTCGTTTTGTCCCATCACCCACAATAAACGCCCTTGATCTCAATCTCAGATGTATGCCTTCGGTTGTTTGCGTCTCATCGGCATATCCCATCATAACCACCTCGCCCGCAGGGCCCGTTATATCGTAT
>JBNKMF010000220.1:0-2740 GCA_050292965.1 Gammaproteobacteria bacterium
GGCAGCTAAAAATGGTGAGCTGTCAACTCAGGAGCAAGTGCAGCAGCAGGCCAAACGTCTGTTGTCCACAGAAAAGGCAAAGCGACATATTGGCGTTTTCGCTAGCCAATGGTTGGGCAGTGACGACGTGCTCAAGGCGCAGAAGGACAGCGACCTGTTCCCGGACTTCGATGATGATGTACGTAAGGCCATGGCAGCGGAAGTGAAGGCCTTCTTCACGGATGTCTTCTATGACGATAGTCAATCTTTCAACAATCTGTTCAATTCGAATTATGTCTTCGTCAACAGGCCCCTGGCCAATTTCTATGGACTCGGAAATATGGGCGGCAACAGCAGTGACCCAGCCAGTATGGTCAAGGTGGATGGATCTAGTGTCAATCGTGGCGGCCTTTTGACCATGGGAGCCTTCCTGGCTAACTATGCAGATCTTACAGAAAGTTCTCCGGTCAAGCGGGCGGTCAATATCAGGAGGCGTCTGATGTGCCAGGATCCTCCAAAACCGGATAATACCATTGCCAGTTTCCGTGCGGAAAAGGCTGATGAATTGATCAAGGAGCTGAAAGGTAAGGTCATCAGCAATCGTGATTTTGTCGGTTCGCTTACCAAAGAGTCGCCCTGTGATTCCTGCCATGAGCAGATCATTAATCCGCTAGGATTTGGCCTTGAGGACTATGATGCGGTAGGTCATATCAGAAGTTCGGATGCCAATGGGCTCTCTATAGACAGCAGCGGCATTATCTATGGTGTAAACAGCCTGTACGACGGCATGGCGTTGAGTTTTACTGGCACCAAAGACCTGTCGAACAAATTGGCTGAACTTCACTCTGTGAAAGCCTGTTTTTCAGCCAATGTCTTCAGATACGCCATGAATATCGGCCATGACGCAATCGATGAAGGAAATGAGCAATCAGGCGAACTCACGGCAGAGGAAAAAGAGGATTATGCCTGTTCAGTTGAAATGTTGACCAGTGCTCTTTCGAGCAGCGGTAGTATGGCTGAGGTGTTTACGAAAATAGGTATGCAGGACCTGGTCCGATTCAGAAAACAGAGAGAGCGTTAATCCAATGAAGATCAAAGGTGTCAATATGAAAAACAAGACAGAAATCGAATCCACCAGCCGGCGTGAATTTCTCAGGAAATTCGGTGGTGTGGGTCTATCAGGTGCCATGCTAAAGTTTTCGATACTAAGCGGCAATATGTTATGGGCACGTTCAGCTTTTGCCGCTGACGCGCCGAAGCGGATGATATTTGTTTGTACTCCCGGTGGCGCTATTGCGGACAAGTGGATGCCTCGGGGTTCAGAGACGGATTTCAGCCTGCCACAAGGATCGGCGCCTCTGGATTCTCTCAAGCAGCACATCGTGTTTCTCAAGGGTGTTAACCTGGATTCTCCGGGTCACGGTTTTCCCTCAAAGGGATTGGGTACGAATAGAAATGCAACGGTGGATGTCCACCTGGCGCGTACGTTAGGACGGGCAACTCCCTTCTCTCATTTGCAGCTTGGCGTCATAAGCAATGGGTTTGGTAGCGTTTCTCGCTTCAACGGGAATGAACCTGCGTTTGAAGACAGTCCCTACAACGCCTTCGAGCGTCTGTTCGGCGCCGGTGCGCCTTCTAACGTGGATATTGACACACAAAGAAAACTCGGTGTCCTGGATCGTAACCTGGAGACACTGAATCAGATGCGTAAGAGTCTCGGAGGCTTTGAGCGGTCACGCTTTGATGAACATACGGCTGCGATAGAGCGAATCGAAGATAGATTGAAAGCGTCGGCCATGACTCCGGGTGGCGCGGAATGCATAATGCCAGTATTCAACCAGGATAACATAAGCGTTGATGTTAGAAGAGATGTCAATTTTGATGCAATCGCAACGTTGCAGTGCGATATCATCACATTGGCGTTGAAATGCGATCTAACACGTGTCGTATCACTCATGTTCGGCAATAACTCCTGCGATTGGACAGTGCCACAGTCTGGTGTGAATACCAGCTACCACGGCAGTATCCATGCCCGTCCAGCCGAGCACTATGCTCAGTACACCGCCTACTTCACAAAGAAACTGGCTTATCTGATCAAGAATCTATCGGAAACCACAGATATGGACGGTAACACGCTCCTGGACAACACTATTCTTATGACTTGCACTGATATGGCTGATGCCCGTTCTCACAGCGGTGACAATGTGCCATATATATTGGCCGGAGGCGGTGGCGGCACGCTGAACACTGGCAGGTTTCTTTCGCTTAACGGTGTGAGCCACAACAGAATACTGGATTCGGTGGCACAAGCGGCAGGTATTGACGTGAATGACGGGGAGTATGAGAGGCATCGCGATGGCCCGGTGGGAGGTATCTTTAACTGATCGCGAAAGCGATTGCTAGCGAGATTCAGTCAAGCGGTTTATTGGATGACATTTTGCAGTGGGTTTACCCATGGCTTAAATTCAGCAGTGGCAGTTGAACCAGGATTCCGCAGTTGACCGCTCGTATTAGTGGGTAACCCTCGTTTCGTAAACGATCATGATCAGTTTGTATTTTGACGCTTCTATACATCGATGCTGAAAACCCAACAGGTGAATCCCACTACGAGCAGAATTGCACGATTGGACGGCGTATCTCTGCATTGCCTATAGGGACATAGGTAAGGGGCGTGAGCAGGACGCGGAAGCCTTGCCTATAGGGACATAGGTAAGGGGCGTGAGCAGGACGCGGCAGCCTTGTAATTCCTTGATCTACACCA
>JBNKMF010000221.1:0-2643 GCA_050292965.1 Gammaproteobacteria bacterium
TTGCTTGCTGCCTCAAGCCCCACGGGGCCGGCATTTGAAGGTGCGCAAATAAGCTCCGGTCAACGTGCCGCACCGGGTGCCATAGAACGGGTACGTATTGATACACAAACACTGGAACCACGATTTCGTGTTATAGGCTCTGATGCCTGGCTGGATGATAAAAGCGGCGGAGTGGCTGTGAGTGGTATCTGTGGGTCAGGTATTATTGAAGTGGTCGCTGAAATGTTCCTGGCGGGTATCATTAATCAGGATGGAGTGATTGGCCCCGTTGCAGGCAGGCAGAGTGATAGAATTATACAGGATGGTCGTACCTACTCTTACCGGCTTTACTCAGCTGAAAAGCCTATTCTAATCACGCAGAATGATGTGCGCGCTATTCAATTAGCCAAGGCCGCTCTGCATGCAGGTATACGTCTACTAATCAATCGCCTTGGCATAGCAAAAGTCGATCGCATTGGCCTGGCCGGAGCCTTTGGCAGTCATATAGATGTGAAATACGCCATGATACTGGGCCTGATTCCCGATTGTGATCTGGATAAGGTGGGCTCAGTAGGTAATGCAGCAGGAACTGGTGCACGCATTGCATTACTTAATTTTCCTTCTCGTCTTGAAATAAGTGAAATCTTGCCCAGAGTAGAAAAGGTTGAAACGGCGATAGAGGAAAAGTTTCAGGAGTACTTTATAGAGGCGATGGCGATACCGCATAAAACAGAGATATTTGAAGAATTATCCAGGAGGGTTTCTTTGCCAAAGTTCGAAGTCAAAACAGCAGATGAAGACACTACCAGGCGTAAGCGTCGCCGGCGTAGCACAGTCTAATAGAGTTGTAGCACGAGTCATTGTGAGTGGTTGAAATCTCATAGCTGGCAGCTCAGACTATGAAGAATGGCGTTATAAAACCTTGATTTATTTCAGGGTATTACCACTTTGCATCCATTATTTTCAGATCGACATATTTCAAGTTGTAGAGAGGAGTTTAACTACATGTTGTTTGAATCATTGTTTTCACGGAAAAACAAAAAATCTACCCTGCCTGAGATTCAATTCATTGAAAAGAGAAAGTTAGCACAGGATCGACGTAAACCATCTGATCGACGATCATCAGTAAAACCAAACTGTTCTGGAGTATCGCGCCGATTCAAATGTGTTGACCGGAGAAGTTCCTCAAAGGATCGCCGACATACAGGCAAGCGACTAAACAGGCATTGTTTCTACTATATGGAAAGACCGGCTTCAGCCATTAGGAGACGTTTTAACTTTTCTCGTATACCGGGTTTTACAGACTCTGTAAATCGCGTTAACAGAAAGTCTGTAAAACTAACAAGCAAGAAACCTACTGTCCGTAAAGCAACTGAAAATTGAGTCTTCAATCAATGAATATATTAGCGATTTCTGGAAGTGTTCGATCAGAATCTACGAATACATATTTCTTGAGAGAAATTGCTCACATAGCCTCAGAAGCCAAAAAGACTTGCATGTAGAAATATTCAACTCACATGATGAGCTTCCCATATTCAGTCAAGATCGAGAAGGAGATGTAGTTCCTCTTTCGGTGCTCACATTATCGCAGTTCTTATCCTGTCTATGGCTCGATTTATCTATCTTCTTCCTTCTGCTTTGTTAATTTCTGCCTGTGGCGAAAGCAGCAACAATACGTTTCAGGTTTAATGCGTGTACTTATGAAAGAGCTCTAAAGAAGCACCAGAAAGAAAGTAAGTTAATCCAACTATAAATCGATGAAAATCAGGAATGAGCACAGGTATAGTAAAGAGCTTTAATGCGGATAAAGGTTTTGGTTTCATTGCCCCGGACGATGGAGGGAAAGATATATTTGTTCACTATTCTGAAACCTAAAGCAAAAAGATTGGGTGTCCCAAAAAGATTGGCGCTTACCTGAATCCGTAACATACGAGTAGCTCGTATTCCAGGCAGACTATCCACCGGCCTTCCAGTTCAATTTCAAGGATGAGTAATGCCTGCCCGTGTTTTTCGATGCTTCTTTCACTCAGATGGATCACACGGCGAAACTCGTAGTCATCGCGTTCTCATGAACGCGACACTGTCTCACTGAAGATGCCAGTAGTTTGACTTCACGGGGCGTATCCCAGTAGCCCCGTTGCTCGCGGTATTAAGCTTATCTATCTGACCTGGATTCTACTTTCTGTGTCACGCTGCCGTTCAAAATCAGGAGCGTGGCAACTCATTGTCAGGATCGTATAGTGCTTTGTAGCCCACAGCTTCCAGTTTCATTGGGAACTGTTCACCGAGGTATTCGATCAGCATCTCACGACCTTCCTGGCAGTATTCGTAGGGCATGTAACCCAGTCCGATATTCTTGCCGATACTGGGGCCGAAGGCGATGCTGGTCAGGAACGAGCGACGGCCTTTTGAGTCAACAGGTACCTCGCCGGTTTCAGGATCGATGAGTGGGCAGTTGCCAACAGGAAAACGGGCCATTCCGGTCGAATCGGTGTTGTCTATCATCGAAAAGGTGCACAGGTAAGCCTCCTGATGTTCCAGCTCACGTTGTGCAACGTAGGCCTCTTTGCCATAAAAATCTGCAGCTTTAACCTTGGGTCGTGCAAGCCCTGCTTCGTACAGATTGTACTCAGTCAACAGGTCAGCATTCTGCAGACGCAGGCT
>JBNKMF010000222.1:0-2604 GCA_050292965.1 Gammaproteobacteria bacterium
CACATCAACTGTAATGATTTATGAAACAGTGGGTTAACCTCTATTGCGAGCGGTCAACTGCGGAATCTAGGATCATAGCCATTAAAAATTATTTACTCTCACGGCCTCTTTTCGACTTGTTTAACAATAAATGTAAACCGGCGACTACAATGAGTCCACCTCCAGTGATCGTAGTTAAGGCAGGGGTTTCTCCCAACAGCAGAAAGGCGAATATGGCGGCAAAAAGTAGCAGAGTATAATTATATGGCTGAAGTACTGATGCATTGGCATATTTGAGCGCCTGAATAAAAAATAACTGTGCTGCGATATTCAGTGCGCTTATCCCCATTAGCATAATCCACTGGTTTAAGCTGGGTGTCTGCCACAGCCATAGACCAAAAGGTAAGGTCAGTATCAGGCCAACTATACCCATGTATAAGGTATGGGTGTGGAATGCGTCACGTGAGCTGAGATAGCGGCTCATGATCGAATAGCTGGCAAGGGCCATGGCTCCGCCCAGTGGTACCAGGCTGGATAATGAAATCTCGACTCCGGCGCCTATAATAACCAGTGATCCAGTAAAGCCAAGTGCTATCGCAACGATTTGAGTCCTGTTAATCACCTCATGCAGAATAGCCCAGGCGAGCACCATCGTAATGATTGGAAATAGTGCCACTATAGCGTGGGCTTTTGCTATGGGCATTAAAATGAAAGATGTATTGATCAGGGCAATCTCTAAGACAGAGGATGATGATCGACAAATCTGTAATACACGATGGCTGGAGCGTAGTCCTCTCATTGCTTTGTGAAAGCCACCTGCAAGGCTTATCGCAAATACTGAGAATACGATATAACGCACTAGTAGAACCTGCGCTAGTGGTAGCCCAGACAATAAGATGCTTTTAGTGATGATATCCTGTATCGCGAAGGTCAACATGGATGCGATGCACAATAAAATGCCAAGGCCGGTTCTTTCCATACTGTATCTATTTTGCCTGCTGATTATGCATAAAATTTATGGCTAATTTGTCCTGTACAAATCTTGTATCCTCGCTATATTAATGGGCAAGTGTCAATATTTTAATTGCGATATCTGCATATAGTTTAAATAGCGCTAATATATGAGTTCGTAAGCGAAAAAAATGCTTCTGATTCAAAGTATTAGCACGCTTTCTTAATGTTAGCCGTAGTGGGGCGCTGACTAAATTTCCAGTATTTTAGGTGTGAATTGCCTAAAAAAAGTTAAAAATAAGGGACCAATGTCCTGTTTAATTACAAAATTCGACAGTATTCACTAAAAAATCTAGGGTACACTTTTCTCGCATCCTGTTATATGGATATGAGTTTTGTAAATTATGACCCGAACGAGAGAGACAAAATATGATTAGTAAATTAGCAAAAGTAGTACTTGCTTGTGCCGCGATCACTTCAATGAGTGCTTCAGCCGATCAGCTTGATACCGTGATTAAAAGAGGTACATTGAACTGTGGTGTGGTCCTTGACTTTCCACCTATGGGCTATTTTGATAAAGACAATAAACCTGCAGGTTTTGATGTAGATTATTGTAACGACCTGGCTACTGCCCTGGGTGTTAAATCAAATGTACTGAATCTTACCTGGGGTGACAGAATCCCATCCCTGATTGCCGGAAAAACTGATGTTGTTGTGGGCTCTACTTCCGATACTCTGGAGCGTGCGAAATCTGTTGGTTTTACCTACCCTTACTTTGTGTTCAAATTCCAGGTGATTTCTCCTAAAGGAAAAAACATCAAATCTTTTGATGACCTTAAAAACGTAAAAGTAGGTGCTGCACTGGGTACTACCTACGAAACTGAATATCTGGCCTATGCCAAGAAAAAAGGTTGGGGAACCAGTAATTACACTGCGTTCAAATCTGAAAACGATGCATTCCTGGGTTTATACCAGGGTAAGGTGGATGCGATTATCTCAACCAACACTAATATCGCCACCAAGTTGCAAAGCAAGGAGTTCAAAGATTTTGTTGCAGGCCCCTTTGTACCAAACTATGACGACGTGGTCGGCCTGATCGCAAAAAGAAGTGAAGGTGCCTGGATTAGCTACCTGAACCTGTTTCTGGTACACCAGATTCGCGATGGCAATATGAATAAGCGCTACAACCAGCACTTTGGCTCAGATGCTCCTGCTGATCTGATTCAGGCTTTAAGAGATAACAAGTAATAAAATGATATTGGCTGGCCGCCTGTCTGGCGGCCACCGATATTATTGATCTTTAAGTCAGACGCAAACAGCCGCTTGTGTCATCGCTTTGAACTCTGGTGAGTGTATTGATAATGCACTTATCAGAGCCATCTTTAACCACAGAGAACTAAGGTATGGATTATGAATTTCACTGGGGCACAGTGTTCCAGAAAATGCCTGAGATGTTACACGGGGCCTTTGTAACCCTGCATGTATCAGTACTCTCAATGCTGATAGGCATTGTGATTGCAATACTGCTGGCTATTGTCAAGATGAATAACAGCAAGCCCTTTTGCTATGTGGCTACTGTATGGGTTGAGATAGCCAGGAATACTCCGGCACTTTTCCAAATCTATATGGCTTATTTCGGGCTGGGGGCTTTTGGCATCCATTTAAGCCCTTATG
>JBNKMF010000223.1:0-2499 GCA_050292965.1 Gammaproteobacteria bacterium
AGAAGAGATAACTCAAACAATCCTGGAGAACTTGAAATGAACGAACAAATAACCCCCCCATTACACCCTGCACTGAGTCGCTTGAATGACCCAGCCTTGTTCCGCCAATCGGCGCTGATTGACGGTAAGTGGGTTAGCGCTAGCGAACAGGTCAGCGTCAGCGAACCTGCCACTCAAACCACGCTGGGTTACGTTCCTGATATTAGTGGTGAGCAGACCGAGCAAGCGATTGATGTTGCGGATCGTGCCTTTGCCCTTTGGCGTAAAACGCCCGCATCGGAGCGTTCCAGGTTGCTGATGCGTTGGCACGATCTGATGCTGGAAAATGCCGAAGATCTGGCATTGATCCTGACTGCAGAGCAGGGTAAGCCACTGACAGAGGCTCGCGGTGAGATTAATTATGCCGCCTCTTTCGTGAAATGGTTTGCTGAAGAGGCGAGACGCATCGAAGGTCACCTCATTGCCGGCCCCGCTGGTGACCGACAGATCGTGGTCATGAAGGACCCTGTTGGTGTCTGCGCCATTATCACCCCATGGAATTTCCCGGTTGCACTGATTACCCGAAAAGTCGCTCCTGCACTGGCTGCGGGTTGCACGGTGGTAATCAAACCCTCTGAATTTACACCGTATTCTGGCCTGGCTTTGGGCGAGCTGGCGCTGCGTGCAGGTATTCCGGCTGGCGTGGTCAACGTGTTGACTGGCATGCCAAAAGATATTGGTGCAGCCCTGACTTCCAGCCCAATCGTACGCAAACTGTCTTTTACAGGTTCGACTCTGGTAGGTTCATTGCTGATGGCGCAGTGCGCGCCAACCGTTAAACGTCTCAGTCTGGAGCTTGGCGGCAATGCGCCATTCATCGTGTTTGATGATGCGGACCTCGATGCTGCAGTTGAGGGTGCTATCGCATCTAAATTCCGCAATGGTGGACAAACCTGCATCTGTGCCAACCGTATCTTTGTTCAGTCAGGTATTTATGACGCTTTCGCGGCCAAACTGTCGGAAGCGGTTAGCGCGATGAAGGTGGGGCCTGGCATGGATGATGGTGTGGATATCGGACCAATGATCAATCTGGCCGCTACGGATAAGATTAGCCGCCACATTGAAGATGCCCTGGAAAAAGGGGCTAAAGTTGAAGCTCAGGCATCTACTCCAGAGGGTTCGCAGTTCGCGGCACCTGTTGTACTGACAGATATCACAGCAGATATGTTGCTCTCAAACGAAGAAACCTTTGGTCCCGTGGCACCGCTGTTCCGTTTTGAAACAGAAGAAGAGGCTATCGAGTTGGCAAATGGCACGCCTTATGGCCTTGCTGCGTACTTCTACACTGAAAACCACGGCCGCGCCTGGCGTGTAGGTCAGGCGCTTGAGGCTGGCCTGGTTGGCTTGAACACGGGAAGTATGTCCATGGTCGAGACCCCTTTTGGTGGGGTAAAACAGTCGGGTCTGGGCCGGGAAGGTGCGAGCATCGGTATTGAAGAGTACCTGGAAATCAAAGCCTTTCACATGGCTGGAATTTAGAGCAGGCTGTAACAGGGCTCAAGGAACCACTGATTACTAATGGTTCTGCAGCACAGGGATGTGCCACCAAAAGCAGAAATCACAGTTTCTGCTTTTGGTGCTTAAGTAATTGCTATTAAGGCTTGACCTGTATGTTACATACAGGTTGTAGAATTTGGCTTAGACTATCATTCCAGACCAAAGTTAACGGGTGATCAATGCTTACAGTCAATGAGTTAGCCAAACAAGGCCAGGTTCAAGCCCATGTGGTGCGTTATTACACACGCCTTGGGCTCATTCATCCTGAACGTCAGAAGGAGAACGGCTATCGGCTGTTCACCCAGGACGATGTCAATCGCCTGCATTTTATCAGGCTCGCCAAGCAGCTGGGATTTACCCTGAATGAAATAAAGGAAATTATCCAGCATGCAGACATGAAGGAATCTCCCTGCCAGGAAGTGCGCAAAATCATCCAGGCCCGGATTGTTGAAAACCGGCAGAAGATTGAAGAAATGATGAAACTTCAAACACGCATGGAATCCGCTCTGGAGCAGTGGAAGGATATGCCCGATGGTATCCCTAACGGCCACAGTGTGTGTCATCTTATCGAATCCATTCAAGAAGAGGTATAAATAGTATGAGTAATCAAATTAAATTGTCAGTTACTGGTATGTCCTGCGGTCATTGTGTCGCTAAGGTAGAAAAATGCATCGCGGCTATAGAAGGTGTCGAAGACGCTGTAGTCAGTCTTGACGAAGGCTCAGTGACGGTGAATGGGAGTGTTGCGGCCAATATACTGATCAGCGCTATCACCGACGCGGGTTATAGCGCAAGCGAACTTGGTGCCTAGACCTTTATGGGCAAGCAGATCCGATTATCTATTGCAGGGATGTCATGCGCCGGCTGTGTAGCATCGGTGGAAAAAAGTATCAGAGCGATCGAGGGTGTCGATGACNCGGTCGTGAATCTTGGTGAGCGTACTGCAATGATTAGCGGAGGGGT
>JBNKMF010000224.1:0-2461 GCA_050292965.1 Gammaproteobacteria bacterium
AGCCACTTGTTATAACCGCTAATGTGCATGTTGCCTCAGACCCTTGAAGCGGGTAGGTTTTGTTTTTTTACGATTTACGAAAACTACCGCTCTACTCGAATAAAAGCAAGAACTTAGTTTCGTAAGCCTTTTCTCTTTAACGGTTGCCGAGACTCAAATACTTTTTTGTTACCGAGACCGTTCTGGTTCAAAGCTCGCCAGATAATGATTATACCCGCATGCTTTTGACTGTTTGTTTTGAAACCGATATTTCAAAACCTGTGACTGTTTTTAAGAAACAACCTGACCAATTTTCTTTTTAGTTATAACGCCCACATAAACGGCCGAGCGATAGCGAGGTCCGGCGACCGAAGGGAGCGTATTTAATGTGCTTGTTATGTTTCACTTCTACCACCATAGAAAAAAATATTCATAGCAGCTTTCACGCTCAGTAAGTGCTTCTACAATACCGTCTACTTCAGAAGTATCTCTAAAGAACAAGCAGTTTGCATTGTCTAGTTGCTGAAGATACTGTCTGACCCAACTTGGAGCATTATCACCAACTACTGAATTCTCAAATTGAGAGCGAATTACTTCAATACCCTTTCCTTCAATATGCTTATCCTCTGAATTTCTGAAAGCATTTAGTTCGTTCACCGGATAACAATATTCTCTACAGACTTTAAAGTGCTTCCATTCTTCATCTGAAAACGATTTATTTAAAGATCGATTTCTTGTTCTATCGGCTACTTTCTCCCGTATTACCTTCAATGAATTTTTATAGTTAATCCCAGATTTATGTGCCTTTTCTAGAATCAGACAATAGTCTTCATCTATCTCTTCAAAAAACTCTGAGCCTAAACTGATCATACGTTAGTTGTATCAAAATTCGTGAACATAACGCCCGCCTCAACGGCAGGCAAAACTGGCGCTGGTTTTGCCGGTTTTTTGGCAAAACGAGTGACAGGTTTGACTGTCCGATTGCAGGCACTTGTTAGGGCTTGAACCCTTTATACGCCATAAACTCCTCTACCTGAAACGGTAAATAAGTCTCCTCGGCATTATGCATAATTTTTTCTGTTAGCTTTGCGCAAACACCAAACAACAACTCTTCATTCTCTAATGCGAGCATATATGGCTGTCTTGTTAGAGCAAGATTTAGTTTATTAGCTTGTTCTTCTGGCAGAAACTTAAGTAATTGCTCTAACTGTTCACTCGTAAAATCAAAAGACGCATATCTTTGTACACCATCGGATTCTACTAGAGTGCCCGATGTATACATCCCATCTTGAACTTTAGATACAAAATTAGTATGTATAGCCATACCAATGAAAGTAAATCCTGGCTCTACTCCTAGTCTATGTAAATGCAGACCATAATCAGGCGCATAGTCTAGTAATTCAGGATTAGCTTTTATTTCAGGATGAAGAATACGTGATAAGGATTCAAAACAATCTTGGATACGCGACAATTCAAAACTGAGAATAGGTTCGAGCTTTTTCACGCTATAGAGAACAAATTCATGACCATTACATAGTGCAAATAGATCAGCTCGTACTTCAGGATGAATGGCATAACTATAGGCTTGTTCTACATGCTTACTCTTTCTAATATTTTCGGTCGGAGATTTAGCATCTAAAATCCAAAAAGGCTTACCATCAGCAGTAAACAAATAATCAGGAATTATTGATATCTTGTTTCGTTTGGAGCCAATTGAAACAAAAGGATGCTCCAATGATTTACTTCGAATTACGCGTGCATCACCTGTTAGTGAATAACCCAGACTCCTTATGATAGGAAGAATTAGCTCTTCGCGCACAGAGTCCTCCTTAAAATCAGGATCATCCAGTACGTTAAAGTCAAAATCTTCGAACATATTCCCTTCTCTCTAATTCATGGGGCCCTAACGCCTTGCTAAGCGGTTGTGGTGAATTGGCGGCTTGTTTGCGTGTTTTTGCAAACAAGGTGACAGTTTACCGCAATCCGACTTGAGCAACTTGTTAGCTGTATTGAAATGGTTGAAATTCATTTGGCAACTTAATTAAATCTGAAACTCTTTTGTTTTTGATCTGAGACCCTAAACCTGCGCGCAACACTTTTAATGTAGGATGGTTTATAAGGGGCTCAAAAGATTCAGGAACCAAATTACTCATTGAAACTAAACCCAATTCTTCCAGCGCAGGGGCAAACTTAAGCATTGTAAGATCATTTATGCCTTTCATCGAATCGAAGACTATACGTCGCAAACTAGTAAGCTTTGTTAAATCAGGAATAGTTTCAACGTTTTTTAGTGATTGCAAGAATATATTTTGCACTGATAGTAAATGGCTAATTGGAGATAAATCAACCAAGCCGCGGATTTTCCATAATTCGAGATACTTCAAACTTTCAAAAGAAGGTAGGTCGGCCAGGTTATTAGTACCACCTAGCTTAATATCTAGCATTTCAATATCTGCGTTCACTGACAATATTGGTTGAAGGC
>JBNKMF010000225.1:0-2427 GCA_050292965.1 Gammaproteobacteria bacterium
CGCGGATTTAAGCCCTCTACTTTTATTGAGACGTTAATCCTGATGCAGCATGAAGGCAGTTTTCATCTGGAGGATGTACGTCATCTGCATCAGGATGCGGCAATGAAAACCGTCCTGGGTCTAAAGAAAATACCTCAGGCCTCTTCGCAAAATGATCTGGACGAATTGATGGTTTACTACAATAATGAGCGCACGCATCAAGGTAAAATGTGCTGAGGTAGAACACCGATGGAAACACTCATCGATGGCAAGAGAATCTGGCAGGAAAAATTATTAACAGGAAAAATTATTAAACTGAATTTAACCTGACAGTCACTTCTAAAATCCAGTAACTGTCAGATCGGGTCTGAACCACTACACTTTAAAGATCTATGGGTGTCTTTAAAAAGATCTATGGGTGTCTTTAAAGATCCCTATTAGCCATATTTTTGTTTTAAATACTCGCCGATTTCAGTTACCAAACTTTCAGACTCCACATTTAAAGCTGTTACGACAAATCCTGACCATATATCCCAATCAATACTTATCTCTGCATTATCTTTTCCATATTTTTGAAATTTTTCATTGAAGGTTTCTATTAACCTATCTTGTTTTTCGAGACTATATTTTGAGATGGTCTAATAGACTTGTACACCCCAGTTAAGGATAATTATTTAAAACTGGAGTTGAGAAATGAGTGAAAGAAGACAATATACCAAAGAATTTAAACTGGACGCAGTCAGTTGGACGCAGTCAGTCTGGTAGTAGACCAGGGTTATAAATGTAGTGAAGCAGCGCGGAGTCTGGGAATCAATGCCAATATATTGGGTCGCTGGATCAAGGAATTCGATCAAGATGAAGGTCAGGCATTCCGAGGTAATGGTAAATTGACAAAGGAACAGGAAGAGATCAGAAATCTCAAATCACAGGTCAAACGGCTGGAGATGGAGAAAGAAATTTTAAAAAAGGCGACGGTCTTCTTTGCCAAAGAAACGAAGTGAAATACTCGTTTATTGCCCAACATAAGAAGACCTGGCCAATCGACCTGATGTGTCGATTACTGGGCGTATGCCGAAGTGGTTATTACCATTACCAGAGACACAGCATGAAGCGTACGGATGATCCTGAGCATCAGGAAATGCTTCGCTGGGTGAAGGAAATTGCGAAGGCGACTGATGATAGCTATGGCAGTCGTCGAATGAAAAAAGCACTGAATCTACTGGGATTCCCGATCAGTCGTGAAAAAGCCAGAAAGCTGATGAAAGAAGCAGGAGTTGCCGTTAAGCACAGGAAGAAATACAAGGTGACCACGAACAGTGATCATAAACAACCTGTTTTCGATAACCTGTTACAGCGAGACTTTACACCGGCTCAGATGGATCAGGTGTATGCGGCAGACGTAACCTATATATGGACACAGGAAGGCTGGTTATACCTGGCTGTTGTCATTGACCTGTTCTCACGCAAAGTGGTGGGCTGGAGCATGAGTAGTCGAATGAAAGCGCAACTGGTCTGTGATGCCCTGAGGATGGCGATATGGCGAAGACATCCAAAGCCTGGACTGATTCACCATTCCGATAGAGGCAGTCAATATGCCAGTCATGAGTTTAGAACGCTGCTCAAGATGCACGGCATACAGGGCAGCATGAGTCGAAAAGGAGACTGTTGGGATAACGCGGTGGTTGAAAGCTTTTTTGGCACCTTAAAACAGGAGCGGGTGCACTGGAGGAACTATCAAACCCGTCTTGAAGCTCAGCAGGATATATTGCAATACATTGCCATTTTTTATAATGGCTACCGGTTACATTCGACACTGAATTATGTCAGTCCGAATGAATATGAAAAACAATTTAATGAAATGAAAAAAGTTGCTTAACTGGGTGTACAAAAATGCTTGACCACGTCATTTCTTCTTTAGCCTCCAGGCTAAAAACCTATATAACAAAGAAGGCATTCCTTCAACAGCCACTGAAAGCCTTCCACTTACATCTCTATTAGATTTATATTTCATTCTAGTCATAACTTACTAATTAGAAAAGAATATCTTAGCAAGTTCAGTACAGTAAATGCGGATACAGTAAATGCGGACACCCATATATATTGAATGAACATTGACAACTAAAATCAAAAGTCGTAGTTTCTATAACCTAACCAAAACGCAAGGAGCGCATTATGCCTAAAGCCAGGAAAACTCAGGTTTCTATTGAAGCCCCTTATTACCATTGTATTTCCCGCTGTGTACGCCGTGCCTTTTTATGCGGGAAGGATTCCCAGTCCGGGCAAGATTATGAACACAGAAGACAGTGGATCGAAGATCGATTACTTTCTTTATCCAACACCTTTGCTATCGATATCGCAGCCTACGCGATTATGAACGCATAAGCTAAATACCCCTGGTAGTTAAGTGATTGATTTTAAATGAACAGTTCTGGCTGATTAGCTGAAACA
>JBNKMF010000226.1:0-2401 GCA_050292965.1 Gammaproteobacteria bacterium
AGGATTTTTTCGATGAGTCTTATACGGCAAAATGCGGTGTTTAAACACCGCAAATTTCCACATATTTAGAATGTTATACGTGAATATATAATTGACAAAATTGGTAACATGGTTACAATGTTTCTAAATCCAAAACGTTAGGAGTTAGCCATGAGTCAAGTAATACGAATAACCGATGAATTATATGACCGCTTAAAAAATCATGCTAAAGGCTTTGATACCCCAGCGAAAGTAATTGAAACAATTTTGAACTCTTATGAGGCTAATGGTTTCAAGCCCACTCAAACAGAAACTGAAATTGTGCCTGCGGTTAGTTTAGAAATATCATATGGCGGTTTATCTGAAAGTGCATTCAAAGAAAAACTTTTAAAAAATAAATTTGCTTATATAAGTATGTTTTTTACAAATGGTGAGGTTAAGTCCAAACATTGGAATGCCTCAAATTTCACTTCCGAGTCTAATTTAGGTGGTAATCTTAGGTCAGGCTTTTTGCGCGGTTGGCGAAAAAAAGGTATTAATAAAGCGGAGCTATCGTTCAATGAACCAACCAACGTATAACCAGCAGCTCCACCGGACAAATTTTAGCTGTCACCTTTTGTGCAAAAAGACGCACAAAAAGCGCCATCCAAAATTTGCGCGGTGAGCTGAGCGTTATGCGTTGAAATGAACGAAGACATCACGAAACCTTATTCATTTGAAGAAGCATCAAGTTTTGGTGACGGGTTTCCAGATCGAGGAATTAAGTGTTTTAAGTGCAATACTTTAATTCCCCAGTTCCTAAACATGGATGCTGCGCGTATAGAAAATTGGAGAAGTATCTTAAAAACAAAAGGACACATTGAAGCTGACGATTATCTAATTAGTATTACAGGGTGTAATCAGCGTTGGGCAAAAATTTGGAGGCTTCATCCCTGCGGCCCAAAAACAAAAACAGAATATGAGGCGAAGTTTGATCTCGATACAACTTGTCCCTTTTGTGGCAAGCCGCTCAGAACAAAAAAATCAAAGCAGTGTCCGCACTGTTTTAAATCGTGGCACAATGAAAACGCATAACAAGCGCCTGCAAAGGACTCGCGGCACTGTTCGTGCCGCTTCGGTGAGAGTCGTGGCGCTCGCCTTTGAGGCTGAGCGTTATGTGAAATAGGAGAACGATATGGAAGAAATCAATAAGATATTCGAAAAGCTTCAAGATACGTCGCAACTGGACGAAGTAAGGTATGAAATCGCCACCTTGATCAAATCATTCCTAAAAGAAAGAGGCGAAGAAATAGATAATTGGGAAAAGAGTTGTATTGCAAGTGCTATTGGCTCATTACATTCAAACTTGTCTAAGCAGCAATCTGAAAGTGATGCTTGGTTACGGCATTCTTTGGTAAATATCGAAAAGGCATATACACCAAAAGAAGAGCGTAATGAAAAATACACTACAAGTTTAGAAAGAATACAAAATATTGATAGCGCAATGTTAATAAGGGCTGTAAATGAAATCGTATAAGCAGCAATCACATAACAAGGCGCTCTTGTCGGAATCGCTCGCTGCGCTCGCTCTCCGCAAAGCACGGCGTTATGTTTAAGAGGGAAAGATGAAAAAAGTAGCAATAGCAGCTGTACTTGTAATACTCGCGTTAGTTGCTGGAACATACTACTACTTCTCAGGTAAAGAGTATGTTGTCAGAATTACTGAGTCAGATATCAAAGAAAAACTAGCAGAAAAGCTCCCCTTAACGAAAACGTATTTGTTCATCATTCAGGTGACCTTGGAAAGTCCTAGAGTACATCTTGAAAATGGCGCAAATAGGGTTAATGCAGGACTGGATGTTGTTCTAAATATCACCTTAGAAAAGAGTCCTAAGCCACTAGGTGGTAAAGTTGATGCTTCGGGTGGTATTAGCTATGTGTCAGAGAAAGGTGAGTTTTATTTGACCGATCCAATAATTGAAAACTTTGAGATCCAAGGTGTACCAACTAAATATATGGATAAGGTTAATAAGGCATTAACTAAGGCTTTGGCAGAGTACTATAATGAAAACCCTGTTTATACTCTCAGGTCAACTGATGTAAAACAAGCTGCAACGCGTATGGTACTGAAAAAAGTAATTGTAGAAAGCGGCGAATTGGTAGTAACCCTTGGTATTTAAACATAAAACATGATAATGAGACCCGGGGGTCTCGTTTATCATTCTGTTATGCATAAAATATGACAATGAAGATCGTTAAAGGAATACTTTCTATAATTATTGGTGCGGTAGCATATTTCGCTACATTTTCAGCTTTCGGGGAATCCTGGTTTCCATATTATTATCAAAACTACATTTTCTATTGGTTTGTTACTGGTCTAGCTATTATATTGTTACTACCACTAGTAGTGGCTTTTAATAAACAAGCATTTGGGGCTCAATAC
>JBNKMF010000227.1:0-2388 GCA_050292965.1 Gammaproteobacteria bacterium
AGGATTATGACCAGTTTTTGCTCCTGCAAAACTGGCATACATTACATCCTTGTAAATAAACACAGAAGACAGTGGATAGAAGATCGATTACTTTCATTATCCAACACCTTTGACATTGATATTGCTGCTTAAAATATCAATCTCTTAATCATTGTAATCTCCTTGGGTAAATTTATTTTGAAAAGTTGCTTGAACACTTAACGTCAGTAATAACCGAACGACCTCCGTTGTGTTTGTTTTGTGCTAGACTCTTTTAGCACAAAACAAACACCACGGAGGTGGTCGAATTGATTGCCTTTGTTATATTTTCTTATTTTAATAACCTGAAATCTTCCTCGCCGAGCCAATAAGCCAAGTATCCAGGTTTTACCACATAATCACTATCATTAACCTTAATATGTCCTTCCATGGTTAAGACTGCTTGATTTGTTGTAAAACCGGTAATACCTTCAAGCTCTATCATACCCTCAACTATTTCAGCTACCTTTATAGCAAGTGTGGCCAACAGGATATGAGAGGCAGTATTGTTACACATAGCGCAAAGATAGATCGTATCTAAAGGATTCCAGCCATCAAGGACAAGTAACTTCTCTTCTTCGTCTACTTTTTCATAGCCGTACAAAAATGGCTATCCAGAAACCCAGAAACTTTGGCCTTCAATACTGTTTGAAATTGTAGTCAAATAGCATGAAATTAGCTCTCTTTCTTTTTGCGTTGTAGCCTTTCTGTTGTAAACCGTAATACAAGGACCTGCCATGAACCTCTCCTGAAAATATAACGTTTGGCCTCAAAGGACTCGCGCCACAGCACTCACCGAAGCGGCACGGGCAGTGCCGCGAGCCTTTGCTGGCCCTTGTTATGCACAAAATTAACTATCGACATAGCCATAAAATTTATCATTAAAAAATAGATAATTTCCACTAGGCTTACCTTTATATTCACCTTGATAAACCATTATTTCACCATAATGCCTAATCAGTACTGGATCAAAAAATCCAACTAGATACTCATTATAGAATGATAAGAAAACTTTTAACTCCTGGAATGAAACTGGATTAAAAATACAATTTTCATCTTCATACATGTCTCCCGCATACATTTTTTTTATTTCTGTTTTAGAGCAGTTTTGGCAACTATAGTTAGTTACAAATATTTTATGGCATATCGCAGAAAACTCATCGATAGCTTTAATTTTAGAACGAGCAGCGTAGTATGCCTCTAAAGTACTATCTTCATGAATATTTATGATTTTAAATTTACAAGAATCGACTTGTAAATTTTCAAACTCAGTTGAGTACTCCCTCGCTTGTATAATAATTTTTGAATTCGATGTCATCGATTTAGTGCATAACAACATGGGTAAGGGGCGCGCAGCGAGACGGATCGTCCCAGTGAGCGACAGCGAACGAACTTGACCCAATTGTTAGGGATTTTTTTCAAAATCTAGCTCCATTAACCTCTCCTCGTAACCGCCCCAAGCATACTCCAGAAGTTCAAATGACTTGTATGTTTTAGTAATGGCCGATGTAAGACTTAATATTGAAAGCTGTTGTTCTTCATTAATTGGCTCTGAGATAAAATTCAAAGCGTGCTGCAATGTTTTTATTGCTATTGGCTTATACTTTCCTTTTGCCCATTCAGGACATGGAATGAATTCATTTTCCTCAAGAGACTCCATAACAGCATAAATGAAACCCAAATAACTCCAATCTAGTTGATTGAATTTTAGGAAAATTTCATGTGCTTCAATTACCCATGCAACAGATGCAGTTCCGATATCCCCTTGATGATAGAGCTCGTTCCATAACCACTCTGTTACTTCCGCTACCTTCCCTTGTTCATACAATTCAAGGTATGGGGAAATGTCACATGGCTTTCCATAGAAATTCGTGAGTTCCATGCCTTATTCTCCTAACGCCCAGCCTCAAAGGTGAGCGCCACAGATCTCACCGAAGCGGTACCAACAGTGCCGCGAGTCCTATGCAGGCCATTGTTATGCATATGTATTACCAGTGAAAGCCACGGCTGAACCTGAGCCAAAATTTTTTAGAAATAATTCATTTAGAGGTGCTGATCCAGCTGAACCTTTAATTAAAATCGATTCAGTCTTATGCCATGCAACTACAGACTCTGAGAAATCGTATACAAACAACTCATTTCTAGGCGCTCCTGCTACTCCAACCTCAAGAAATGGAAGCATGTGGGTAAAGATATAATTTATCACTGCTGTCCCGTTAACTTTCATAATAAAGCCATCTGATTAATGTTGGGTAGTTTATCGTCAATGGGATCTCCTCGAAGCAACGTCATCAGGTCTCTTTTTTCGAACAAATTGAGCTGAAGTATTCGTAGCACTTGCAGCATGCTTTTGTTCAGACTCGATTGCAG
>JBNKMF010000228.1:0-2379 GCA_050292965.1 Gammaproteobacteria bacterium
AGGCAGAAAACATCATCGCTATCGCTAGTGATACCCCTCTGCAAACCCATCTACCTTTGCTGGATCTGAACCAGATATCAGAAATCAGTAGTTTTATTTTTAACTGGTTTCAACACTGAAATTCATCAATTTAATCCATTCAAATCTCAGATTAAGAAAGGAATCATAAATAAAGTCACATATCAGTACAAACCCATTCTTTTATGCTTTAATTAAAAAAATTGTACGCAGCGATGAATTTTTGTGCTGGCTAAAATCACTCTCAAAATTTTTAAATTATTTTTCCTGTCTAGTCTGCTATTTACGATAAGTAACGCGCTAGCTCAGGAAACAGAAAATCTACGCCCCGTCACACTGCAACTGCTGTGGAAGCATCAATTTGAATTCGCCGGTTTTTACGCCGCCAAAGCTAAAGGCTTTTATCAGGCAGCAGGACTGGATGTAAGAATCCTGCCCTTCAACCCGGATGACAAGCCCCCTGTAGAAAAAGTTATTAGCGGCGAAGCAGATTTTGCCGTTGGTGACTCGACCATCATCATTAATCGAGCAAAGGGTTATCCGGTAAAACTTCTGGCAAATATATTCCAGCACAGTCCCTACGTATTAATCACACTTGCCGATTCTGGCATTATTTCGCCCGCACAAATGGTGGGTAAGAAAATCATGCTAGCTAAACACGAAGAAATCAATGCAGAAATAAAGTCGATGCTAGCAGCAGAATCAATAAGCCTTGATCAACTGCAGGTTGTTGAACACACCTCCAGAGTCGATCAACTGGTGAATGGCGAGGTGGATATCATGTCGGCCTATGCATCCAATGAACCCGCAATACTCAAGCAAATGGGCATTAAAATTAACATCATCAACCCGCTAAACTATGGCATCGACTTCTATAGCGATAATATCTACACCAGCGAAGAAAAAGTACAAAATGATCGCCCGATGGTAGATGCTTTTACCCAGGCAAGCATTAAAGGTTGGCAGTATGCTTTGCAAAACAAAAACGAAATTATAGACCTGATTATAAATCAGTACTCTCAGGAAAAATCTCGAGAAACTCTACAATACGAAGCTGATGCCATCGAGAAATATATACTACCCAACCATATTCCACTAGGTGACATCAAAATAAACCGCCTACAGAGAATAGCCGACAGCTATAAAAATCTTGGCTTGATATCAAAGGAATTTTCTATTAAAGGCTTATTTTCCGATACTGCACAGGCTAATCAGGAACTTAAACTGAGCCTGAACGAACATCAATGGATCAGAAATAATAGAACTGTAATCATTGGTGTTGATCCAGACTGGGCGCCTTTTGAATTCATCGATGCTGATGGAAACTATTCAGGCATGGCATCAGATTTCATCAATCTCATTGCAAAGAAAACAGGCTTAAGCTTTAAGGTGCAGAGCAATGACACCTGGCTGAATGTCATAAATAGTGCCAAAGCAGGAAAACTGGATATGCTGCCTGCAGTAAGCTGGTCCGCACAAAGAAGCGAATACCTGAATTTCACATCCCCGCACATGATTTACCCTATGGTGATTATTACGAACAAGGATGGTAATTTCATCAGTCAGATCGATGACCTTGCTAATAAAAACGTTATTGTCGTAGATGGATACGTCACGGAAGAATTATTAAGAGTAAATCATCCAGAAATAAATCTGATTGAAGCCAAAAATATAAACCAGGCTCTCGACATACTTTCTTCCAACGACGCCGATGCATACATCGATAACCTTGCCAGTATTACCCACTCAATAAATAAACGTGGGATCAATAACTTAAGCATCTCGGGTACTACTCCTTACGATTTTGAACTGGGTTTAGCCGTCATTAAAGAAAAACCAGAGCTGTTTCATATACTACAAAAGGCGATTGATTCAATCTCAGAACAGGAGCGCAAAGCCATCCGAGATAAATGGATAAATCTGCGTACAGCCCCCCCCCTACCATTAACAACAATACTACAAATTTCAGCCATCACAGGCGTATTTCTGCTCATGATGATTTTCTGGAATCGTAAACTTTCAGCTGAAGTAAAAAGCAGAAAAATATTTGAAACAGAACTGGCTTCAAAAGAAAAAAGATTTCGTGAATTGTTTGAAAATAACATGGCTGTAGAGTTACTCATAGATCCAGAAACAGGAAAGATTATTGATGCCAATAATGCAGCCATTGATTTTTATGGTTACAGCAAAGATGAGATAAAACAAAAAAATATTTGCGATATTAATTTATTATATAGACAACAAACTTTACAGCGACTCGCCGATGCTAGCCGTAACAAGGGCGCTCATTTTTCACTTGAACACGATTGGTATTATTCCAATATTGGTAAGTGGTAACCTTCTCATCGGCCGTATCGGCCA
>JBNKMF010000229.1:0-2345 GCA_050292965.1 Gammaproteobacteria bacterium
TATCTGCAAAAAAATCATCACTACATTCGATGATTTCGGTTCCTAAACTGGGGTGCCCCAGATCTACTCCGCGCGTGACAAAATCGGGTACAGCCTTTTCGTTGTTACTCATATTTTTCTCGTTAAGCTTTGTCGGCTTTTTGCAGCAGGCGATGTGCTAACTGATTGTGTTTAATAACCAGGCCTTCTATATCCACACCCAATAACTCATGATCTCTTACTATAATTTTTCCGTTGATCACGGACAGCCATACCAATGCAGGTGCGCAGGTCAGCAATGATGCCACCAGGTCACTTTGCCCGCCGGCATGATATAAATCATCGATGCGGAAAGCGACAAAATCGGCCGCCTTGCCCGGCTCTAATGAACCAATGTCATCTCGCTGCAGTACTCTGGCACCACCTAGTGTGGCGAGCTCCAGCGCTTCACGCGCCGAGAAGCGTGCTGCATTAGATTCAAAGCCCGGCCAGCCCACGCGCTGTAACAACATCGCCTGACGCGCTTCGCCCAGCATGTGATTACCATCGTTGCTGGCGGAGCCATCGACACCAAGACCCACTCGCAGCTTTTTATCAACCATTTGACGAATTGGCGCTATGCCTGAAGCCAGAATCATATTGCTACTCGGGCAATGACAGACACCGGTACAGCTATGTGCCAGCGTATCTATCTCGTCATCATCCGGGTGCACCATATGCGCAAACCACACATCATCACCCAGCCAGCCCAGACTATCCATATACTCCAGAGGTCGCATACCAAACCTGTCCAGACAGAATCGATTCTCATCTATGGTTTCTGCCAGATGAGTATGCAGGTTTACCTTTTGATAGCTACGCGCCATTTCAGCACTATGGCGCATTAAATCTGCGGTAACACTGAATGGTGAACAAGGGGCCAGTCCAACACGGCACATAGAGAATTTCTCAGTGTCGTGAAAGGCCTCTATCACGCGCTGACTATCCTTAAGAATATAATCTTCGCTATCGCAGACATGATCCGGTGGTAGGCCGCCCTTACTCTCACCCAGACTCATGCTGCCTCGTGTGGGATGAAATCTAACGCCTAATTCGGCGGCTGCTGCAATTTCATCATCCAGTCGCGAACCGTTGGGAAACAGATACAGATGATCAGCCACCGTAGTCGCTCCCGAAAGTATCAATTCTACCAGCCCCAGTTTGGCGCTCACATAAACCGATTCCGCATCCATCTGACCCCAGATTGGATACAGTGTTTTCAGCCAGTCGAATAATGACAGGCCCGCCGCCGTGCCTAGCGTGCGCGTTAGCGTTTGATATAGGTGATGATGACAGTTCACCAGCCCAGGCATAACGACACAACCTGCTGCATTGATCACTTCATCTGCTGTAATTTGCTGTTGTTGCAGGTAGGTCTGCATAGCTGAATGTTCATCGATATGGATAATTTCATTATCCTTAACCAGCATCGAACCCTGCGCAATCTCATCGCGCGCGGCATTCATGGTGACCAGCACCTCGGCCTGCTCGATCAATAAGTAACTCATTGTGAATCCCTGTGATAGCGGCATTCACCGAGAATATGCGTCGCCAGAATATTACGATCATCGCCCATCATCATCAATGCAAAAAGCTCATCCTCAAGGCTTTCTGCATGACTCATGCGGCGTTGCATTAACGCTGTGGCATTCAAATCGACCACCACAAAATCGGCATCCTTACCCTGATCAAAATTACCCAGACTCTGTTCAAGATATAGCGCCCGTGCAGCGCCAAGAGTCAGCAGGTAATAAGCCTGCATAGGCGACAGGTTATAGCCTGCCATCTGGCACACCTTATAGGCTTCATTCAGGGTGTGCAATAAACTAAAACTGGTACCACCACCCACATCACTGCCTAGTGATATCGGTAACTTATGCTCCAGTGCCGATTGCATATCGAACAGGCCACTGCCCAGGAAAAGATTGGAGGTAGGGCAAAACGAAACCGTCGCTCCCGAATGCGCCATACAGCCCCTATCAGCATCATCCAGATGGATACAATGCGCATAAACCGAACGGTCACCCAGCAGACCGAAGTGATCGTAGACATCAAGATAACTGCGACTCCAGGGAAACAGGTTTTTCACCCATTCCACCTCACCCAGATTTTCAGCCACATGCGATTGTAGATAAACATCGGGTACTTCATTCACCAGCTGCTGAGCTACGCGCAACTGATCTTCCGTTGAGGTGGGTGCGAATCGTGGCGTCACTGCATAGTGAAGACGATTATGATGATGCCATTTTTCAATCAGCGCATGTGAATCATCATAACTGGATTGCACATCATCGCATAAGTATTCCGGTGCATTTCTATCCATCATC
>JBNKMF010000230.1:0-2345 GCA_050292965.1 Gammaproteobacteria bacterium
GTGAACGCTGATGGAAGTTTTCGTGATCCTGTAGCAGCTAAAGCTGTGCTCGACGAGACCTGTTATCAATGTCACCCAGGTCGTCGTACCGACTGTCTGCGTGGTGCGATGGCCAGTGGTGGCATGCTGTGTCAGGACTGTCATGGAGACATGCAGCAGGTTGGAAGCGATTTCACCAATAATGTTCAACCCCTGGCTTCGGCTGATGGAACTAAAGGGCCAGGCAAGTTCCATCTGGATAGTGACTTTTTCAGCAATCCTGATACACCTCGAGTTCCCTGGGCCAATGAGCCAGGTTGTGGTTCCTGCCATACCGGCGATGTAATGAATAATATGCATGGCACTCCGAATACCATTGGAGATCCTGAGGATGGTATCCGTTTGATGCAGGCCTATCGCGTCAATGATCCCAAGGCAACGCCGATTGTACCGAGTAACAAGCGTTTTGCCGAAAATGTGGTGGAAGCTGGGCCTGCAACAGGCAACCCAATGCTGTATCGAGTGAGTACCGATGATCACGCTGGAATCTTCTGTGAAGCCTGTCATGGCGCAACTCATGGTATCTGGCCCAACAAAAATCCAGATGCTAATGATAATGTGGCTGCGCTTCAGTTACAGGGCCATTCAGGTCCAATAGCTGAATGTAGTGTTTGTCATGAAGGCGACCTGGGCAATACCCTGAAAGGACCGCATGGTATGCATCCGGTTGGTGATACTCGATTCTCTAATGGTGGGCATGAAGATATGGCTGAAAGTAATAAAGACGCCTGTAGAGCCTGTCATGGTAAGAATGGTGAAGGTAGCGTACTCGCTCGAGCCGCTACTGACCGTGTGCTACAGAATGAACATGGCACAGTCACCTTAAATAGAGGTGATCAGGTAACCTGTAATTTATGCCATGATAATGAGTTGGCGAGTAATTCGAGCAGCTCGGATTAAAGTTTTGTTTTGGGATGAGTAAGAGTCTAATTGGTAAGGTCAATATTGCATGAAGGTCGACAAATGACCTGTCGTAAGACAGGTCATTTGTTTTTTCAGGGTTAGCAAAAAACGTATAAGAGCGGCTATAAGCCAAGCAGCGACAGGTCCAATGAAGAGCCTTTCATCGGCGGACACCAGAAATAACTACCACTGATCGGATGCGTAAAACTGAAAAGGCCGTCCTGAATGCCATCTTCATTACCGCTCATTCGACTCAAGATCATTTCAAAAGCATCAAATGAATGTCCAAATGCGACAAATACCAGACCACCCTCAATGTCGGATGTCCAGGGCATGGAGTGGCGGAGAATAAAGGCTTCTGGCTGGAAGCTTTCCTGTGCGGTGCGCTTCACATGTGCAGACTCGGGAGCCTCATCAAATTCTTCGTTATCCTTGATGTGACGGCCAATACAGTCATCCTGCTGCTCGCTGCTCATCGCATCAAGCGTATCAAAGTCATGCAGCCATTGTTGTACAGCAACAAAACTGGAACCATCCAGGCCAGGACCTTTATCCTTGACGATAGCGGCATTGATAGCATCCTCGCCCTGAGGGTTTTCAGTGCCATCTTCATAACCGCTCAGGTCTCGGTTTTCGTCGAAGGTAAAGCTATCAATACAGTCACACAGAGTAAATGCAGGTGTTAGCAAGGATTCAATCAGGCGAGTTTGATGAAATAACTCTCCACGATCAGTACCGCGCAACCAGCACCATAATGCAGTTGGCGTTGCTGGAATATCCAGCCCTGCAGCGCTGATAGCCGGGAAGCTGCGTAATCCATCAACTGATTTACCCAATGCCAGGACCAGAGACTGTCCTAAGCCAATCACCAGATTTTCACCATCGACCAGATCTTTTAGTTCCTGCAAACAGTTTTGCAGCGCATCACTGGTATATATGTTGAAAGTTAAAAATCTTGCCACCGCTGGGTTAGCGGCAAGGATTCCTGCCTGCGCTTGAGTCATATCCATCTCCATCTCCGAGAAAATTAAAATTACTTCATATTCAATAGGCGTAAATGCACATATCCAGACTGTAAATCATTTGCAGCAAAAATACGTTCAAATAATGAAACACTATCGCGGCATTAATACAAACTAGTCGCAACAAAACAGTTATATGGTTAGAATGTGCGGCTATATTTAAATTGGCAGGTCAGGTTTTTTATGTCGCTGCTGCCTAAGCATATAACATTTGAGGAATATTTATGTCTACAAAGCACCCCATTATTGTGGTGACGGGCTCTTCAGGGGCCGGTACCTCTACAGTAAAAAAATCTCTGGAAGCTGTTTTTGAGCGTGAAGGTATCACGCCCTGTGTGATTGAGGGTGACAGTTTCCATCGATATGATCGTGAGATCGGAA
>JBNKMF010000231.1:0-2330 GCA_050292965.1 Gammaproteobacteria bacterium
TTCAACGCCCTTTTTCGTTGTGAATCAGGCCCTGGGATTTCATGATATGGATGCTGTGGTTGAATGATGTCTATTGTTCGTTAATAATGAACATTGATTAAACGAGCTATGCAACAAAAATAAATCTTTATAATTCGCTCGTGCTGTAAATAAGCTTATACAGAGAAAATGTAGCGCATTTGATCATTACGATAGAGAATGACGCTAGTTAGAAAATTCATTTAACAGTAATTTTTGAAGTTTTTTACAACTTGCCAGTTGGCAGGTTGCGCATTGTAAGACGCGGATGGTGAGCTGGTGACACAAGATGACAAACAGATTAACAGTTCCGATGATCTGAGCAGCGAGACTCAAGCGAAAGAAGATGATTCTAATGAATCCCTTCGTCCATCGGAAGAAATAGGTGGCCCCAGAGGCCTCGAACCAACTCGTTATGGTGACTGGGAGCGCAAAGGTCGTTGTATCGATTTTTGACCAACTGGTTGAGCTTTTTTTTAAAAATAAGCGGTATAAAACCGCACAGTGTTTGGTAGCTAAATAATGACAAACAACAATCGACCGACATCTCCTCATTTGCAGATATATCAACTGCCATTGACTGCGAAAATGTCTATATCTCACCGCATTACTGGTGTGTTTCTAAGTGCAGGTCTGGTAATCACCGTGTTGTTTTTGTTGGCTCTTGCAGGTGGTCAGTCGAGTTGGGATGTGGCACATAATCTGCTCTCCAGCTGGTTTGGCCAGTTAGTATTATTTGGTTTTAGCCTGGTACTGAATTACCACATGTGCAACGGCATTCGTCATCTTTTCTGGGATATTGGTCACGGCTTCACGCTGGAAGCAGCCAGCCGCAATAATAAAATCGTGCTGGTGGCCAGTGTAGTGATAACACTACTAGTCTGGATTGTAGCGCTGTCTGCGTAGGAGAATATTGATGAGCTTACGAACTCCATTATCTAAAGTAAAAGGTCTGGGTGCGGCCAAAGAAGGTGCCAGTCATTGGTGGCACGAGCGTTTGACCTCGATTGCACTGATTCCTCTGGCTCTCTGGTTCAGTTTTTCTATTGCGCTGTTAGCGGTAGCCGATTACAGCACAGTGACTGCCTGGATTGGTTCTCCATTTAGCAGTGTTTTGATGATACTCGCCATTAGCGTTGGTTTTTACCATGGCTATCTTGGATTACAGGTCATCATCGAAGATTACGTTTCCCATGAAACCCTGAAGATTACACTATTGATTGCTGTTGCATTGATGGCGATCCTGTTTGCCACGCTTGGTGTGGTTTCTGTACTGAAAATTTCTTTTGGAGCCTGATGCATGAGTTCAGCTTATAAAATCGTCGATCACAGCTATGATGTAGTGGTTGTTGGTGCTGGTGGTGCCGGCTTGCGTGCCACCTTCGGGATGGCTGAAAAAGGTCTGTCCACTGCCTGTATTACCAAGGTCTTCCCGACTCGCAGTCACACGGTGGCCGCTCAGGGGGGGATGAGTGCTTCACTGGGTAACATGGGGCAAGATGACTGGCGCTGGCATATGTACGATACCGTGAAAGGTTCTGACTGGTTAGGCGATCAGGACGCTATCGAGTATATGTGTCGTGAAGCAGTTCCTGCTGTCATTGAGCTTGAGCATTACGGCGTACCCTTCTCGCGTACCGACGAGGGTAAGATATATCAGCGTCCATTTGGTGGAATGACCACCAACTTCGGTGAAGGTACTGCACAACGCACCTGTGCTGCGGCTGACCGAACCGGTCATGCAATTCTTCACACCCTGTATCAGCAATCGCTGAAACATAAAGCTGAATTTTTTATTGAGTACTTTGCTACCGATCTGATTATGGATGACGGTGTTTGCCGCGGGGTACTGGCCTGGGATCTGGCGACGGGTGAGTTACATCGTTACCGCGCCAAGATGGTGGTTCTGGCAACGGGTGGTTATGGACGTGCTTATTTTTCTGCAACCTCTGCCCATACTTGTACCGGCGATGGCAATGCCATGGCAATTCGTGCAGGTCTGCCACTACAGGACATGGAGTTTGTCCAGTTCCATCCTACCGGTATCTATGGTTCCGGCTGTCTGATCACCGAGGGTGTGCGAGGCGAGGGTGGTTACCTGACTAACTCCAAAGGTGAGCGCTTTATGGAGCGTTACGCACCTAACGCTAAAGACCTGGCATCGCGGGATGTGGTTAGTCGCGCCATGACGGTTGAAATTAACGAAGGCCGTGGTGTTGGTTCCGAGCTTGATCATATCAACCTGCATCTGGAGCATCTGGGCCCAGAGGTGATCAACGAACGGCTACCAGGTATTGCCGAAAGTGCCAGCA
>JBNKMF010000232.1:0-2321 GCA_050292965.1 Gammaproteobacteria bacterium
TTATCACTATGAACGGGGCGAATCGACCAAGCGCCATTATCAAGCTCTGTAAGTTTCCACTGCTGGTTAGTGCCTTTGTTGCTACTCCACTGGATAACATCAGCTCCGTTATCCTTGCTTTTTCTAGCAACGTCAAGAACCAAACCGCTTCCTTCGTTGACGATGGTATAAACCTTTCCGCTAACTGGCATATTGCGACAGTGATCTGCTGCATAGCTTAAGTTTGAAAACAATAGCCCTACTATTGCAACCGACTTGTATATTGCAGTATATTTTCTGTTTTGCATTTTATAATTCCTTGTTATGTATTTAGCAAATTGAACACATTACGTTTCTAAAAAGTTAAATAAATTTTGTTTAACTTATTGATGCACCAGTTATACTACTTAGTTATGCTTTGGATTTGCTTTTAAATAGTTTAATAGCCAAGTCATTGCCGGACGATGGGAACCATTATCATAAATCAAACCGCTGCCATCTACCCAGGTTTTACCATATACATATCCCCACAAAGTAATACCTTTTACAGAAGGGTGGTTATACAACATCGGAAACTGTGTCTGCATCATTTGCAGTTGCTCCTGATCATTGGTTTTGGCTACATCATATTCTGAAACATAAATGGGCAGGCCAAGGGCTGCAACTTTATTCAAATTGGATTCCAAAGCAGCATTAGACCAACCGTCAAAACCGTGAGCCTGCACGCCGATGGCATCCACAACACCAGCATCAACAACAGGCTTGGCCATGGCAATAAAGGCATCGGTATTCCAGGTCAATACGTTATAGTCGTTCAAAATCAATGTCGCGTTGGGGCAATATTTCCGTGCTAACTGAAAAGATTTAATAATCCAGTCATCCCCAAATGCACTTTTGGCATAACCTGCTGGAGCATGACCCGGTGTCGCTTCATTGACCACATCGATCATATCCACATCGGGATAACGATTACAAAAATCGCGAATCCACTCTTCGATTTCAGCAGCTTGTTCTGATGGATTCAATGAATCCATCCAGATTGGATGCTGGCCATCCCAAACAAAGGTATGCTGTTTAAACAAAATATTATGCTCTTTAGCGTAGTTATAAGCTGCATCTAAACCACCCCAGTTATAGACATCGCGGGTACCTTCAACCGATCCCCACTTGCCTTCGTTTTCTGGCGTAATCTGATCCCAATACTGTGCAAAATCAGATCTCACACTACCATGAGTGGTGATATTACCTACAAAAAACCGGTTGTTTGTGGTACTACTACTATTGTCAGTACTCTCATCAAGGACTTCACCACCAATAGAAAAATCATCGGCATAAAAGCTGATACTGCTGTCTGATGATTCAATAATAAAGTGCTCAAAAGCTGTTCCACTCTGCGTGTAAAATCCTTTAAGCAAGCTCCATTTGTCAGCACTTGCGGTAACTACTCCAATATTAGTGTATTCATTATAAGTGCTGCCATCACTGTCATCAGCACGTTTAGCGGTCAGTATGATATCGGTGTCATGAGCACCTTCTGAGAGTTTTACCCAGACGGCCACTTCGTATTCGTTACCTTCGGTAAGCTTGCCCACATTGAAGGTCAGGCCATTCCAAGTAGCTGTTCTATTGGTAATATAAGCACTAGCGGAACCACCATGTTTGACTGAAGTGGAGCGGGAAATGTCACCTGCTGTACTACCCCAGTTGTTCAGATTATTTTCGACATCACCATTGACGGCAAAGTTATTAGCAGGAACCTGATACTCAACTACAGTCGCCTTAGGCAATACCGTTACTTCTACACTACTATTGTCGCTAAGTGAAGCATCTTTCACACTCAACTCAAAAACAAAGACTGTAGACTGTTGGACGGTTGGCGCAACAAAGCTAAGTGTCACACCTGTATTATCCGCCAGTGTAATGTTTTCTCCTTGCGTCTGAGTCCAGAAATACGTGATAGAATCACCGTCTGGGTCAGATGAACCACTACCATCTAGCGTAACCATTTCACCAGAAGTGACACTCTGAGGTGCTGTGATTTTAGCGCTGGGTGCTTGATTAGATGGCAGAGTCGAGTCTGAGGGTGAAATCTGGATGCTTACACTGGTTGCATCAGACAGTTCGCTACCATCACGTACGATTAATTGAAAACTAATCTGTTGTGGTTGTTCTACTGATGGCGCTACAAAGCTGAGACTGGCACTTGTGCTATTGGAAAGCATAATGTCTGGCCCTTGTGTTTTTATCCATTGATAGCTAAGAGTGTCACCGTCTGGGTCAGATGAACCACTACCATCTAGCGTAACCATTTCACCAGAAGTGACACTCTGAGGTGCTGTGAT
>JBNKMF010000233.1:0-2316 GCA_050292965.1 Gammaproteobacteria bacterium
ATTTTGCTATAAAAATTGCCCCTTTAAATAACTATCGAATGGATAGAGTGAATACACCTAAAGACCTAAAGAATCATTCTGCGACTGGTTTGCCTTAATTCGACTGCTACGATACCTCGTAAGGAACAACGGCTTTCAGGAAAGAGTCGCTCAAGTTCAGACTTCAAAAAAGTTCGATCAAAAATCAGTAGCGAATAGTGAGGTTTTATTTCGCCCTTATTGAGTGCCGAAAATAGGCTGATTTTGAGTGGATAGAGCACAAGGATGTGCGATAAGGATCGTCGAGCTGGAGCGAGTCGATCCGTGCCGTTCAAAATTAGTCTATTTTCGGGAAGCCGCAGGCCGCTCAATTGGGATGTCCTTTTTTTCGCCTCTTTTTTTGGACAAGCAAAAAAAGGGGCTCGCACGCCTGTTAGAAAGATACTACGAAGCAAGGATAGCCTGGGCGTGTGAAATCCAAACATAGTCAGATGCTATATGCATTACCACGCGGAGCATGGGAACGAGGAAAATCTTCAATGACAGCAATTGGCACAAAGGTGAGGAACTCCAAATTCTGAACGGCTCCTTTAGAGCGTGATTCAAGGATCTTAAGAGATCAATCATCCCGATACCTGCCATTTCATGGGCAGAGATTTAGCAGTTCACGACCCTAAGCGGCCATTTGGTAAATATAAAAAGTGATTTGTAATACTTGAAAAAATTGTTGACCTTGGCTGTACCGTCCACCGTGGTGTAATTCACTGTAACTACCGCATCCACGGGTTCAGAAAGACTAACAGTGAAGGTTAATACATGGGTATCGCTGCACCATTACCTTCTGATATTGTTGGATTATCAATCGTTAGGTCATAGGTGGTCGATGAACCACCGCCTCCACCACCACAGCCCTGCAAGGCGAACAGCAGGGTAAGAAATACAAAGAAAGCGCGAATGATTGAAAAATGATTGAATTGACTGGCCTGTACCATGGGATTCTTCCTGATTATTTGGTTCTATTTGAATGAGTAATTATACGGAAAACACTACCGGCTTGTGCGGTGAAAGCTAGTAAAGAATGCACTATTTCCGAGAGTTTACTTCGGTTTGTTATCTGACATTTCAGATCGTTTGACTCATAAGCCTTCCGGTCCTGTCAGTCGATTTGGATAAGTCAGTTTAATCATTTCCATCATGCGCTGCTCCGCTGCTTCGGCATCGGCTTGCCAGAGGTGAAAATAATCTCGGAAATCGATACCGTAATGAAATCGGACGTAAAGGTAGTACTGCTCATCCAGCGGTTGACAATAATAATGAGTTGGATAATTTGGTTCTTTATTTAAGGCGTAATATAGCCATTTCTGGTCGCCGTATTGACGAGTTTCGAAGTGCATGGGTAGTTCACGAATAGACTTGCTGATACGCAGTTCTTTTTGCTGGAGCTTACGCTCTTCTGGTATAGATGGATGACGCGCAAGATATTCATCATCGGCTTTCTGTCTCATCTCACGATTATAGCCACGACCATATTTACCGGGTTCCTCCACCTCAAAATACCATTCATAGTCCCAGCGTATTGCTTCGGCTAGAGTATCGAGATTATTCACATCCAGAGTTTTTTCTGGCAATACTCGTTTTATTGCCACAAGAATATCGAGCACACCAAAAGGTTCATTCATTACCTTCCAGTACGGTCCTCTATACCCCCACATTTCACCAAAAACGCTGACATAAAAGTGATTCCACATTTGTTTGCAATTATCATCAAACCAACCTGGTGACCGAAATGGATAGTTAATGCCTATTTCACCAATTGGGATATCCACATTCGTTTTTGGTAAATTCAAACTCAGTTGTGCATCCTCCAGTTCAAACCGAAACGTCTCCATCTGATTGAAGTCCGGCCCTCCGGTATAGCCTTTACCAAACACATAAGTAAAAAAACTCATACCTGACTCCTTAAACGTCGCTGATCGCGTTGTCGATCACGCTGGGCAATATAGCGTCGTACCTTTTTAGCTTCACGCGAGCAACCAGACAGCTCCAATTGTTTTTCATAGGTCTGAACGCCAATGTATGGGAGTGTATGCGGACTGGCTCCGCCAGTGCCCCCGAACACGAGCCCTCCTGCTTGTATGGATCGTTTCAACCCACCGCAGCCCCAGTTATTAAATCCCGCCAGATTCGGCACCAGATCAAAGGGATTGTTACGGACATGTATCAGCTCAATTTGCGCCTTTTGCAAATTCGCCTTGAGGCGTCCCACATGGGCTCCACTGGCATGCACAGCAACCCGGTGCTTGTTGAGGGGGGTTCCTATTCGTGTATTGTGCTGGA
>JBNKMF010000234.1:0-2279 GCA_050292965.1 Gammaproteobacteria bacterium
TATACACATCAACTGTAATGATTTATGAAACAGTGGGTTAACCTCTATTGCGAGCGGTCAACTGCGGAATCTAGGTTGAAAGACCCATTAAAACATAGCCAGGAGATGGCAATGTATCTAAGACCTGCAAGTTTCATCGCCTTTATCATTGTAGATAAACGTGATCAATTCCTGGCTTTGATTGTCTTTGGTTATGACTATTGCAGTACCATCAACAAGGCCATCACCATTGAAGTGACCAGATATGAGAGTATTTAAATTTAACTTACTATATTCTTGATCTGTTTCTTTACTAGTTGGTTCACGCTTTTTTTCTGGTAGCACTGGGCCACCTGCATTTGCCGCTAGTTTTGGGCCTGGCGAAAAAACAGTCCGACAACATGTGTTTGTTAGGGTCACACTATTCAAAGCTAAAGTTTTTTGGGTACGAATGAATTTCATCAAAATCCCTCTTACCAAGGCTTACCCCATTCGTCTTAGCTATCGCATACACCATACTGATATGGAAAATAAAATTAGGCAATATATATTGATGTATGAACACCGGTTGAATCTGTAACTCCCATGCCTGAAAGAGCATCTCATTCTGGCCCCTTTAAGAAGAGAGACAAGTTTATATCATCAATATCACGTTGCTCTGTGTTAGTGATTGTAAAAAACCCATAAGTTCCAAATTGTGTATTTCTAATTTCCTTGAACTTTGTAGCAAGCGGATTAATTTCTTCTGCTATCAGAGCAGGTGTAAAAATAAGCATGGTAGTGAGCCAGCATACTAAAAGTGACAACCTAAACATTATATTTTCCTACATTTGATTCACAGTGTTCTTACTGAAGTTTGATAATTTACTCCATACCGCAGAAGTACCTTGTTAAGCGCCTTATTGATTTGTAAGTTGATCTCTAACCTCCATGAGCGCGAAACCCAAAAGATTGAGACCTTTCCATTTATTAGGATTCTCTGCTGCTGAATTATCCTGAGCTAAACCTATACCCCATATTTTATCGACTGGACTAGCCTCTACCAAGACTCTGCTTCCAGTATTTATCAGAAACTCGCGTAATTCATTATTTTGGCCAAACTTAGCAAGATTAGCGTTTACAACAATCTCGAATCTTTTCTCATCCCAGATTTCCTGATTGAAGCCAACAACTTCTCTTCCGATTGCTTTCGCTTCACCAGGATTACTTGCACGTAGTACTCTTTTACAGGCCTTACTATCACCAAATAACTTAGCTTTGTGATACATCATATAGTGCTCAGCAGAAATAAACTGATTTGAATCTTCTTCAAATGTGCAGTCATACCATTGGCTAAAGCAACTCTTTGAAATCTGACCACCTTTCTCTTGATGCCCCCAGAAGAAGAGGAACTTCACCTCATTACCATGGTTTACAAAATCGATAAGTTGATCTCTCGTTCTAATTTTCAATGCTCTTCCATTTCTCCATGTTTGCAAGCGCTTAACGCCGGGGTCACTGGAGGAGCGAGCGATTCCAGTGCCCCCTTGTTAAGCATTAGATTAATTAGTCTTTACCTCTGTTGTAATATCTAGGTCTGAGCGTTCAGAAGTATCACTCAAAATAAACATTGGATTACGGGTGAGGTGACTGGTTGTATTCACGACTAGTTTGCCGCTACCACCTGAGAATATAATTTTATTGATATGACACTGCTCAGACATAAAGTGTTTGAACAAGATTTTATGCTCATTGCCTTTTCTCCTACTTTTATACTGTACCTTATCTTCACATTTTGTCGGCATCTTAAAACCACGAGTAATATCCACATGTTTTTCAACGACATTTTGGTCCGATCCTCCAGCTCTTTGTAACACGCCTCTTATGGTATTTGAAGATTCAAGTCTTACACGCGTTGTTATAGAACCAGCATAAAAATCTCCATTTGGTTCAAAGCTGACCGCTAACTCATCACCTATGTAAATTGAAAATGAGTCACCGGATTTTAATCTGTCATGAAATTTATATGATGTATATACGATTTCGCCGGAACCTTTACCCTGCTCAGGTAAAGTAATCTTTTGCTCTATAATTTCCTTCGAGTTAGTTGTTGCACATCCAGTCATTGATACGCATATCAATAGCTGAAGCACATAATGTAATTTCTTTATTAAGTACCCCCTAAATTTTAGATTCTTTTTCACGTTAAATTCCGATGTGTATATGATACTCATTGAGCCCCTCCCAAGTTTAGCAATAAGGCTAAACTGAAAGGTGATAAAACCAAAACAGGAGAAGCCCAATGAACTTTTATAATACCT
>JBNKMF010000235.1:0-2244 GCA_050292965.1 Gammaproteobacteria bacterium
ATCTCCGGCGATGAATTCTCATTAGAGGCGATGGCTGCACCTGCTGCCAAAGCTGCTGATTATTCAAATACCAAAGCATTAGGCGCAGTGCTGTATACCGATTATGTTTTCGCCTTTGAAATAGCAGCGGTAATTCTGCTGGTGGCTATCATTGCTGCGATTGCACTCACCATGCGTAAGCGACCAGATACCAAATATCAAAATCCATCTGAGCAGATCAGGGTTCGTAAAGAAGATCGTCTGCGCGTGATCAAGATGGAGGCGGAAAAATAATGACTCTATCACTTACCCATTATCTGGTACTTGCTGCCATCCTGTTTAGCATCAGCATTGCCGGTATTATCATTAATCGGAAAAATATTATTATCCTGCTGATGTCGATTGAATTGATGCTGCTCTCGGTTAATTTTAATTTTATTGCCTTCTCGCATTATCTGAATGATTTAGCCGGGCAGGTTTTTGTGTTTTTTATCCTGACCGTTGCAGCTGCAGAAGCAGCAATAGGTCTGGCGATACTGGTGGTGCTGTTTAGAAACAGGCAATCCATCAATGTTGCTGATATTACTGAGATGAAGGGGTAGAGCTATGCAAAATGTTTATTTAGCGATTCCTCTGGCTTCTTTATTCGGTGCTATAGTTGCGGGGCTTTTCGGTAAACAGATTGGTCGAGCTGGTGCACACTGGGTCACTTCTTTGGGTGTGGCTACTTCTTTCGTTTTATCGCTCATCGTACTTAAAGATCTGGTTTTAGATGGCGGCGAAATTTACAACCATGCAGTTTATACCTGGATGGTTAGCGATGGCATCCGTTTTGAAGTTGGTTTTCTGATCGATAATCTGACTGCACTGATGATGACCGTGGTTACTGCTGTATCGCTGATGGTGCATATCTATACCATAGGATATATGCATGACGATCCAGGTTATCAGCGCTTTTTCAGTTACATTTCACTGTTTACCTTCTCCATGCTGATGCTAGTTATGTCGAATAACTTCATGCAGTTGTTCTTTGGCTGGGAGGCAGTTGGCCTGGTGTCTTATTTATTGATAGGTTTCTGGTATAAAAAGGAAACTGCTATCTATGCAAATATGAAAGCATTTCTGGTCAACCGTGTAGGTGACTTTGGCTTTTTGCTTGGTATAGCCTGCGTTTTGATGTACACCGGATCACTGGATTATTACGAAGTATTCGGTCAGGCAGGACAGCTATCGAGTCAAACCATAGAAATCTTTGAAGGCCATCCCTGGTCGGCAATCACTGTAGCCTGTATTTTGCTATTTATCGGTGCTATGGGTAAGTCAGCACAGGTACCTTTACATGTTTGGCTACCTGATTCGATGGAAGGCCCAACACCTATCTCGGCTTTAATCCATGCCGCTACCATGGTTACAGCTGGTATCTTTATGGTATCGCGTATGTCGCCTTTATTTGAACTGTCTGAGATTGCGCTTTCATTTATATTGGTCATCGGCTCGATAACTGCCTTCTTTATGGGGTTAATTGGTATCGTACAGAACGACATCAAGCGTGTAATCGCTTATTCCACATTATCCCAGCTAGGTTATATGACAGTTGCGCTTGGAGCATCGGCTTATTCAGTCGCTATCTTCCACCTGATGACGCATGCATTCTTTAAAGCCCTGTTATTCCTGTCTGCTGGTGCCGTCATTATTGCTATGCATCACGAGCAGGACATTCGTAATATGGGTGGTCTGAAAAAATATCTCCCGATCACTTACTGGGTATCATTAATCGGTTCGCTGGCTTTGATCGGCTTTCCGGGAACATCCGGCTTTTTTTCCAAGGATGCGATTATCGAAGCAGTTCATGAGTCCACGATTCCTGGAGCTGGTTTCGCATACTGGATGGTTCTGCTGGGTGTTTTCATAACTGCATTTTACTCTTTCCGTATGTTCTTTCTGGTATTCCATGGAGAAGAGCGTATGGATCAGCACACCAAAGATCATTTGCACGAGCCACCAGCTGTCGTCTGGTTGCCTCTAGTGTTGCTGGCAATTCCATCCGCCATAATTGGCTGGTTAACGGTTGATTCAATCGTATTCGGTGATTTCTTTGAGAAGGCACTATTAACACTGCGTGAGCATGATATGGTTGAGTTGATGAAGGAAAACTATCATGGACAGTTCTCATTCGTTCTACATGCCTTTCATGGGTGGGCAATTTATCTTGCCGGTGCTGGTGTATTTTCGGCTTGGTATATCTACATGAAGCAGCCTTCGATT
>JBNKMF010000236.1:0-2190 GCA_050292965.1 Gammaproteobacteria bacterium
CAGGCAACCGGCAATCAATATATCAAGCATCCACAGCTTTGATTCATCATTCTCCGGACAGGATTGCAGTAGTAACTTTCTAAGATCATCTACCTCGTCCATACGCGCCAGATCTAAAGGAATATTGGGATTCACCAATTCTGATACATCAAAGGATGGAAAGTGTTTTTCCATCATGCGTAAAAAGTTTTCTTCTGTTAAGCCCAGCCAGTCGGGCAAAGCACCTTCACCACAGGCCCATGAGGCAAGCATACGCGCCAGGGTGTCTTCTATTTCATGGCCCTGACGTGTACGCATCAGTCGTTCATATAACTGTTCTGGTATGATCACCTGACTAACCGGACTCAACATGAGATTACATAGCCTCGTATTCTACCAATATGTCTTCATCACGAGGGATGAACTGACAGGCTAACCTCCATTTGCTGGGCAAATCATCAACAATCATTTGCTCCATTTCTTCCTTACTGATTTTTCCATGCTCACGCAATACGGTTTTTTCCTTTTCTTCCAGGTGATAGCCCATAGGCACTTTGTCATCCAGGTATTTAACCTTGATGGCACAGCTGCCACACTCTCCATCACCACATTCAAATCTAATGGGGATTTTATTGGTTTTTGCAATTTTCAATACAGTCTCGGTAAAGCTACCGGCAACGGCATATACGGTTTTATCCTTGTATTCAGGGTTACTAAATGTGACTAATGGCATAACTCATACTCCCAATCAGGTTGGTTTTACTTTACAGTCGCCCAGAATCTGAGCCTGACAGGCAAGTCTGTTATGACGCCCGGCCATATTTTCCTTGAGTACTTTTTCTTCCAGCACTGAAGGTGTGGTCAGATTATTCCAGCCTTCTGTTACTTCCATAATACAGGTGCCACAATCACCTTCACGACAACCATAGATGATGCCGGCACCAATTTTTTCTGATACCTCAATCACGCGTGTACCTGCTGGTACATTCACGGTTTGATCAATATCTTCAAAAGTTATTTTACCTTTTGCCATTTTCTCTTACCTTTTAAGTAGTTTTTAAAGTTGAATTTTTTCTGTTTCGCCTGAAGCTCTGTCTCATGAAAGCACTAAAAATTGACTCACCACAGAGTACACAGAGGCCACAGAGAGATATATAATTAGCCAAGTTAATTGAACAACATTTTATACCCTGAAAATTTCCTGAAATCATAAAACAAACACATTAACCTCTGTGCTGAAATTATTCTGAATATAGAAATGGCTTAAACTCAGGAATAATCAAGAAAATTATCACTTACCCCAGGTCAGCAAAATCTATCACCTTATTTTCTCCAGATTTTCCTGTCAGAAACTCAGCTATTGATTTGCCGAAGTCCCTGCATTCATCCAGCTCTTCACTGGTTGGAATCAGTTTGACTCGTAGACCTTTTTTCGGGATAGTCATCTTTAAACCATTCATGCGGTCTTCTATCATTTGTACGGCTTCACCACTCCAGCCGTAGGATCCAAATGCTGCGCCAATCTTTCCCTTAAGATTGACCACGGCCAGTGATGACAGTAAATCCCATACGGGTTTAACTGCATCGCCATTAATGGTGGGTGAACCAAATAACAATGCATCAGCTTCTTCTATCAGGTCTACAAAGGGGTCTATCTCTCCGCCTTCGAGGTCGTATAGCGAAACTCTTATGCCTTCGATGCCGCTGGCGCCTTCGCTGATTTCATCAGCCATTCTCGCGGTATTGCCGTAAGAACTCATATAAAAAATAATTACTGATTTATCTTCGTTATAACCTATTTCACGCGTCAGGCTGGATGTGGATAGCTCTCGGTAATGAGTGATATATCGCCTTGGCCGTTCGCGCAGTATCGGCCCATGGGTGGGTGCGATCTGTTTAATCTTTAATGGCTCAATCAGCTTTAATGCATCCATAACATGCTTTTTGAAGGGACGCATGATGTGGGCATAGTAATAATCAAATGAAAAGCGAAAATCACCCACGCGATCATTAAACAGCCTTTTATCGCAGTAGTGACAGCCAAAGACATCACCGGAAAATAGAATATGCTCTTCTTCCAGATAGGTGCATTGGGTATCTGGCCAGTGCAGATACGGGGTATGTAGAAACTGCAACGTTCTATCACCCAGGCTTACACTGTCGCCCGTATTGACCGTGATGTATTCAAACTCCTGAGTTTCTGGTTTGAGT
>JBNKMF010000237.1:0-1995 GCA_050292965.1 Gammaproteobacteria bacterium
AAGAGATAAGTGGTGAAATCTGGTTTAACGAGAGAATAGAAATACTATCTAAGGCACAACGTTCATGTTTGGTTTCGTATTTTCAGTATATGAAGGCATCTGAAGATGAAGAAGGAAAGGCGCTCATCGACATTGTAATTGAGGCAATAAATGAAATCTAACTATGCAATTTCACTTGGACGGCAAAAAGCGCCGTTATGTGAGAAAAATCATATCTAATGACGCAATACTATCGAAAATATAGCGAGTTCTTAAGGAGTGCTAGTATTACCACTGCGGCCTTTCTCCTACTTGTACAGAATGCATTCACTGCTTTTCTGTTAAACGTGATTTTTATTGTTCTTGGTTTTGTCAGAGACTTAAGTATTCCCGTCATCACTAGTGTAGCTATTGGTGTAACTATTGGAGGTCTTTACAGTTTGAGGTCTTCGAGGAAAAGTGTTGTTGAAAAATAAATGTACTAGTTAAGCTGTAGCGGCGCACTGGGTGTCTATAAAGATACCGTTTTCATATCGGTCGAGGGGGCTATTATTTTAAAAGTGACGCAATTATCTATAAGTACCTACACCTTAATCCAAACAGTCGATATAATTTTTACTAATAAAATTCTCAGGAGAATGAGCATTTTTGGTCTTGTATTCCTGGCCAAATGTATCTCTCCAGGAAACTATATCGAACAAACCAGTATTTCTGGTTTTTACAGAGCCTGTTATCAGATTGGTTGCTCTCCATAGATTCGGATACCCGGTTACTATCAGGCGCCGATCATCAATCACCTTGTCTACTCTATTAGGATCAGGGATGTCTGATGGCAATCTAGCTAACAGCGCCTGTCTTGTGACTTCATCATCTATAACAAAATACAACTTCGAACATAGCGGGTTGCCAGTCATATTCGCATACTCTACAGTTACCGTTTGAATCTGGTTTTTGCTACGAACATACTCATAACGCTCGTAGGGGATAAATAGATAAACCGCCACACAAAAAACTAACAATACGATTAAAAGTAACACCCATTTTATGATTGTTTTCACTTTTTTACCGATGGCGTTGATGAGTTCACAAACTTAAGCGATAACCTTTCCACCTCTTTTTGCACACGGGTGCTATTTTTATAAACATTCACCCTCCCGTGTCGGTAATCCGAGCTTCCTCCTTTGGGCTTTTTGTTGGGGTTTGAATTTGTGATATGACCTACTACCGTACAGTTCTTTGGTAACATATCACTAAATTGCTTGGCGAAATTATCATGCATATAGGTGTTAAAAAATGGAATATTTTCTGCCGTTCTGCAACCATGAAACTCAATAAATGCCTCTTCTTTAAAGCGATCAAATTTTATATCACTTAAATAGGCAACATCAGTGGAGCTATCGAATGTTTGGTTATAGTAATAAGCAACTCCCTTTTTCGCCAACCAGTCCGTGTATAAGCCGTGCATACTCTCTTCAATATACTTCGCATCTTCCGATGTTTGTGGCTTATCGGTGTTACTACGAATTTTTACATGAGCATGTGCTTGAATAAAACCACTCTTGACTGGTTTAGGTAAAAGTCGCGCAATGTGAATTCCACCCTGATTCCCGTGGGAAACAATATCCAGAGAGATTAATGACTTTAGAGGCTGGGCATTAATACAGTTGACTATTTCGCGCCCCGATTTGACGAATTTGAGAACTATTCTAGATTTTGGATAGGTCTTGAAATAGTCTTTTTTAAGTTGGTTTGCCGCAGCAGAAAAGGTATTCACATCGCTTTTTGCGATTGAGGCTTGTGGATAATTAAACGTAATTCCATTTCGATTTAGTCCTGTGATTCTTCTGTGGTAGGGAGTATAAAGAACATATCTGAATTAGACAACAGGATGGAAAGTTGAATATGATCCTAAGCGTTTTTTACAGGTAAATTTTGAGAGGTAAATTTTGAGACACCCACATATTGAACATTGACAACCACAAGTAAAAGTCGTAGCTTTTAATAACGATAAAACTG
>JBNKMF010000238.1:0-1990 GCA_050292965.1 Gammaproteobacteria bacterium
ATCTGCTTGTTATCAGGTAGTAAATTATCGAAGTAATTATAAACAAGCTGGCCCACATAGGGTCTATGCTGAAGCGGCATTGATAAGGAAATGGGTCGAGCGCCTGCAGTTTCCAACCATTCTGGTGTATAGATAAATTCAACTGCACCAGAACTTCGTTTAGTCAGGGTGCCAACATGGAAGCCATTCATCCACACACCCAGGCTTTGATCGTGGCTTACCACTGCTCAGTCCACCTTTTTTTAGTATCCAACCGGGTTGGCGATTGCTCTTTGGGTACAACGTGTAATTCCATATCCAGTGCAGAAAGTAGCTGAAATAGCGTAGACAGGCGCACGTTCTCAGGCTTTAGTTCGAACTTGGAAACCGTATCCTGACGTACTGATACTTCATCTGCCACTGATACCTGTGTTAATCCCTGTTTTTTGCGCTGGTCCCGAAAATATTGAGCCAGGTCTGATGGTGAATGTATTAGCATCATTGCCTCTCTATGCTGATCAATTTTTACACGGTATTCCGCGTAAAAAACATAATACACGCGTTTGCGTGTAAATACAATTTTACCTGTTTTTCCGTGTATACAGATCCAATAATGTTAGAAAATGGGAAGGATGGATTAAAAAATGAGCAATTATATGAATTGGTTAAAATTCAATCACTCCGTCCCCTTATCTGCAACCTGCTCCCTACAAACTGATGTTTCAGTTAAGTATTCTTTCAACCTGGTTTTGAAAATTGTTCAACAATCCTTTGCAAGCTGACAATTGCACCCTCTGCTGTTTGCTCATATTGCGCTCGTATAATCGCTCCATCCACAGCTAAGGCTATTGCCGCAGCTTTCATTTGTTTATCGGTTGATTCAGGAATCAAGTCCGCGATCAGGTCAGTCATATCTTGCTTATGCTCGCAAGTGATAGCGCTAACTTTTGGCGCTATAGATCCGAGCTCTGAGACGCTGTTTATAAAGGCACAGCCTCTAAATATTGGGTCTGAAAACCATTCTTTTAGCGCAGGTACCAATGATTCCAGTCCTTTCCCATGTCTGAGCAGCGCATCGCGAAACCAGTCAATCCATAGCTCATGTCGATACTTTAGAAATTCCTCAATCAGATCATTCTTACTCGGGAAGTGACGATAGAACGTTTTCTTGGCAACGCTTGATTCGGCAATGATCCGGTCGATCCCGGTAGCGCGGATACCATCGCGGTAGAACAGGTCGTGAGCCGTTTGCAGGATGCGCTCTTTGGGCGGGAGCTGGCGATCAGTAGTTTTTGAGATTAAGTCTGTCATTTTCTAATTGTAGACAAGTCTGTCTACTTTGGCTAGTATCTATGGTAGACAGAGTTGTCTGCCAATTTAAGCTATGAGGAAAATCAATGAATACAAAACCACCATTACCACCGTTTAATCGGGAAACTGCTACAGAGAAGGTACGTTTAGCTGAAGATGCATGGAATAGCTGCGACCCGGAGAGGGTGAGCCTTGTTTATACGGAGGACACTATTTGGCGTAATCGTTCGGAGTTTCCAAAGGGGCGGGAACAGGTAAAGGAGTTTCTTGTACAGAAATGGTCGAGAGAACTTGAATACAGACTAATAAAAGAACTGTGGGCTTTTAATGACAATCGTCTCGCTGTCCGGTTTGCTTATGAGTTTCATGATGATACCGGACAGTGGTATCGCGCTTATGGAAATGAAAACTGGGAGTTCAACGAGCATGGACTAATGATGCGCCGCTTCGCAAGTATCAATGACCTGGCAATAAAAGAATCCGAGAGAAAATTCCACTGGTCAACTGGTCGGCGCCCGGATGATCATCCGGGCCTAAGCGAGCTAGGCTTGTAATTCCTGTTAAGCCGCCCTTATTGGGTGTTGAAAATCAAGTCATTTTGTAGGGTTAGCGCACACGGAAGCATGAAGCGGGTCGGACCTAAGTAACTTATTGATTCTATGGACTTATTGTCCATATACCCCTATGATTTAAGCCTTAA
>JBNKMF010000239.1:0-1922 GCA_050292965.1 Gammaproteobacteria bacterium
AGAGAACCGCAAGAAGATCATATGTGGGGTAGTGGCGGAAAAACATCATCACCAAGATGAATAGTTCGCGGTGAGTCAGTTTTCTTGGTCGTCCTTCGGGCGTCTCGTAGCGAAGGTCGATTTCGCCAATAGCCGACGAGAAATCATGGATAATTTCGTTGGCCTCATCTAACGTCAACCCTGTGACAACCTTCAACTGCTTTTTATCTTCCCAGATCTTTGTAACATTCATCTTCTAACACTCCATTGTCTACCGAATAACCAAATTCCCCGAGCATACAAAACCAGTCTCGAAAAATGAAGTCTAAAAAGCTGTCCTGGCAGAGGTTTTATATTCTTTGAGGCAGTCAAATTGCTTCAAGCCGATGATAGTCAAGACTTTTGAGTTTCGCAAAGACTCTAATCTTCACGGACTCTTTCCCAGACATTTAACTACACCTAGGTGTAAATTAGATGTTAATCTATATTAATCAATTAGTTGAGGGGTCGGGGAGTTTATACTCCCAAAACCTTTGACTTAATCTTCCAAATCGATATGCCTTGGCGCCAGTTATCGAGCTGAGCTATTTGAATAGCAATCCCCATAGCTGCAAACATCCATCGATTATTTTGCTTTGTTCTCATATGGCATATTTGTAAATCAAAAATATCCGCAATAAGACCCTGTAGTGGCTCCACGCTTATAGATCTATGCTTATAAAGTCTTTTACACTGTTTACTCACTAAGAATTGATACATCTGTTGACGCTTCTTTGTGGGTTTTTTACCAAGCTTTTTGCGAGGTGATGTCAATAATCTTATCCCTCGTTGCTTAAGATCAAAATAAAGACCTGTTTTGTCAGCTTTACTGTCCATAGCGATCAAATCTATACTCTGTTGATATCTTCTAGCAAATTTCCCCATAACCTTAGCTTCATCACCGGCATTTGGCATCCAGACAAAGTTTAATAAGACTGGTTGCATTAAGCCACAAACACAAAAACTTCCATGGCCGTAAACCCAACCGTCCGCTTGTGATTTTGACCATTGCGCTTCCCGATCTAATCCAGTTAAGCCTCTGGGAATGATATCAGCATCTTTTTGTTTTTTATGCCAAACCGGACCTTTCGCCTTAATCATCATTTTATCAGCTGCCAGTTTAGTCATCGAAGTAGCCTTTAGGAAAAATCTGCTGAATGAAGACTGGAGTTTTTCCAGGTTTATAGCTGATTTTTTTTAATCGATCTCTAAATTGACGTTCGGAAATTGGTTTATCGGCGCAATTCAGTCCTTTCGCAATCTGACTCCAATAAGTTCTCGTCATCCTGTGAATACCTACATAGCTGGTTTGGTGGCATTTTACAGCTAATACAGCGATGAACATATTGGCACCAGCATAATCTCAGTCTTTTCAGTAATTCCGAATTATATCCTCCGAACCACAATTTGGACACTTGCTAACAGACAAAATCACGCTATCAGCCGGGAAAGCTGTGTACTGACTGTATCCTTGGTGCCTTAAAAGCTCTATCGCTTGATCGTGAGTAGCATCACATTCAATTTCTGGTTCGGTTCGAAAATACTTTTGAGAAAAACTACCTTCCCCCTCGTATTCACAGTTTGCACACTCCACTGCAACAAAATCGGTGACTTCTTCCGGAAGTTCAGATGCTTCTAATTCGAATATTTTCAATCAAACCTCCTTAACTTGGAGTAGGGATCAATAAAAAACCGGGGAGCACACCCCGTGGGCCAATGTCTTTGCCAAATAAGCTTTTGAATAAGTTGAATACAAAACCTTTTTGGGGCTCCCAAACCCTGACCAGCTCCATTTTTCCACCACATCTACTACACTCAAATGGGTTTTTACCCCATAGTATTTCTACCATTTCCTGATAGCTTGCTCTAGCAGATCTGACTTGGCGGTTTATGACTTCTCCCAC
>JBNKMF010000240.1:0-1910 GCA_050292965.1 Gammaproteobacteria bacterium
TCCCCATGTGAAAGTAGGTCATTGCCAGGCATTAATACCGAAGCCCCGATATCAACCGATATCGGGGCTTTTTTATGCGAGTCAAAAGAAATACTTAAAGCTGATCTTTAAGCTTTTGGTAGGCGTCATCTGTAAATCGGCGATAGCTCCATTGATACTGACAGATGTCCTGACTGACAAAGTCCTGAATGACTTCATTGAGGTAATTGGCGCTTGCTTCATCCGGTTGAAGTATTTTAGACACATCCACACTCTGTAGTTTGAGTTGATAGCTTACGTCATGCATGTCCCGCGTTACTGCAACAATAAAAATATCACAGTCAATCTTATTGGCGAGGTTCTTAATTAATAATGAAGTACGGACAGGATGAGAAAAGAAAGTCGAGTCAGTACTGGCTGTACCCTTGTCAGGACGTTGGTCTGGAAGAATTGCGCAGATGGCTTTATTTCTTAATCCTTTAAATAGCTGCCTTATTCCGGCCGTATTGGTCGCTACCAGGTTGGCTCCGTTACGACTTCTTTTTTCATAGATATAATTATTCAGGGCTTTGTTACGCGAAGGTTTGTAAAGGGCAACAAATTCTCCCTGATTAGCTAGCTAGTAATTGATTGATTCCCAACTTCCATGGTGGGGAACAATAACGATACGAGCCTTTTTGGAATTAATAAATGTGGGATCTAAATGTTGAATGCTAATATTGCTAAGAATTTTATTAACATCCCGATTCCACAGCATCGCAGCTTCCATGAATGTACAGCAAGTATGTAATATCGACTTGTTTACCAGGTCCTGTTTCTGCGCGTAGTGACTGAACAAAACACCTTCGGGTAGGGACTTTGTGCACTGCTGAATAAACTCAAGGTTTTGTTTTACCGGTGGGGTGTTGCCCTCCCGGAAATCACAGGCAACGATCTGTCCCGTTTCAGCCACATGACCAACCATCGGCATAAAGCCTTTGTTCTTTTATAGGTCCATTGTGATCCGCTTTATGGGCAATGTTTTGGTAGCATAAATATCAAGGGTGATGCCTTTACGGTGATGTAAGGCAGCTTTCAAGAGAGCCTTGTTCACGGCGAGCCTGGCCGGAAGCATTTAATGGTCATTGCCCATGCGGCGAAGTCAACTACCCAGCGAAGTGGCCTGTGGTATTTTTCTTTAGACCCTGGACGGTTTTCAGTGCCGCATCCTGATGTAGATGACGTATATCTTGCAGATGAAAACTGCCTTCATGCTGCATCTGGGTTAACGTCTCATTAAAAGTAGAGGGCTTAAATCCGCCATTGCTTTTGGGCAAGGGAAGGATTTGTCAATTCGTTCTGACAGGTTGATGGATAGCATGATCTGAGCAATTGCCAACAGGCCGGTACGGGAGGTTAATAGGTCGTTTGTAGTAGCCAGTTTAAGCGGAAGAATATTCATAAGCCCTGGTTGTTGCACCCTTTGGGTGATGGTTCGTTTGGTTGCTTACCATAATACAACCTTGGCTTTTTAAGTTTTAGGGTTTTCGATATGCGGATTACGGGACTGGGTATCTGTTGATTTTTTAGCTTTTTTATGCTCGATTCAGGCATAAAAAGATTAATTAAAAAAATATGAAATAGTCATTGACGGGCATAAAAATCCGCTTATAATGCGCGCCTCGTTAAGACGAACTGTCACCGAATTGAAACATATTTAATGGCAGGATTGGTCGAAAGATCAGGTTTTGAACGAGCTTTTTAAAGGATCTAAATTGGTGAAAAATCAAATGAAATAATGGTTGACACTTGGCGAAATGAGAATATAATTTCCGCCCCTGATTCAAGCGAAGCTTGCGGAAGGAGAAGACATTGGGTGTTCCCTGATGTTAAAGATCTTTAAAAATTGATTAGGTAATTTGTGTGGGCGCTCATGATAATTGTGTAGTTAT
>JBNKMF010000241.1:0-1901 GCA_050292965.1 Gammaproteobacteria bacterium
CACACAATAAGCTTAAACAAAACCCTATTTTTGACTTAATTCCCCATTTATTTAAATGAAGCCATTGCCGAATAGCTGTAGTTAAATTTCCTTTCCAATCTATGGGTGTCTTTAAAAGATCTAGTCATAGTGAAGATCCGATTTAATGTATAAACAAGGTGATTGTTGTGATTAGCTCGGGGCATAGTCTTTTTCCTTAAAGTGTGTTTTTTCCCTGTTAAATGGGCCCTTTAAGGCTTAAATCATAGGGGTATATGGACAATAAGTCCATAGAATCAATCAGTTACTTAGGTCCGACCCGCTTCATCCATAGTGGGGCGTCCATATATGTCTTTAAAAGATCGCGGACTTTCACCGACAATCTTTTGCCGATTTATCTCAGTGCACCGGGTGTCTTTAAAGGTCTGTTCTGCAGCTATTCTGAGTTGTATAAGTATTACCTGTGAAACAAACTGCTATAGAACCTTTGTAATTCTTTTTGAAGAATTCTGTTACCTTATCAAGATCTTCCTGCCTCCCTCCTTTTATTGCTATAATCTGACCTGAATGCCAAAGTAATACCTTCTCTGAAAACTCAGCCAGAAAAAACTCACACCTCATTGATAGGCCTCCCGCTTCAGGAAACCCAGCACCCTTATCAAATATATCTCTTATTTCTCTACCATCAACTAGAGCACTTTCTAACCAATCTTTTTCGGATCCTACAAAACACCACTCAAATTCATGATGCACAATCGCGGGGCCACATTTTAATATTTCTATTTGTTCAACCAACGCTTTGACAACATCTTCTGTAATAGGATTTTTTTTACCCCAATACATTTCCGGATGGGAATGAACAAACTCATTACCTTTTAACACCTGAATATTGTCATTATCCATTATGCGTTTCTCATATTTTTATCATTGACCTGGCGTTATTTCACCCGAGTCCAATAGGTTATTAAATACTGGTATAGCACTTGAAGGAACAACTACTTGGTTCCCTGGTAAATACACTTTTCTTGCCTCTGGCATAGGTTCAACCCTGGTCAAACTCATTATAGTTTTATATGCAAATCCGCTAAAAGTGTATTTTACCACCACACCATCCCGCATTCCATTTTCAGTAAACTGCGCAAAATGTGCCGCTGTGTTATATTCATCAGCAAGATAAAAACTTCCTGAAGATGCCGCCCAATTAAGATTATCAGGATCGATATAAACGTGCCCACCACTTAGAAGGTGCACACCCGTACCATAATCAGTACCATGATAGAGGGTATGTGTTTCATCACTTTCTCCTACATTTTCTTTTATCTTCTCAAACAATCTAGAATTAGCAGGACTCATGGCTGCCATAGTCAGCCACCCTATTTGTAAAGAAGTAAGGTTCCCGCCATTATTCGACCAATCAATATTTGTAAAACTTTGCCCTAATTCAAACGAAGGATTTGATATCGTTGCTAAATAACCCAGTGCTGCAACTGTCGTTAATTGAGCTCCAATGGTCATATAGCTTTTACCTGATGGATCAACCATCGACACAGGATTACTTCCAGCATAAATATATTTATGCAAACTTCGCGGATCGGCTTTCCTCCCCATCCAACTATCCATCTGCGTAAACCTGGCAGTATGCGGATCATAGTATCGTGCCCTGAGGTAATACTGCCCCAACCCCTGATCATACTGCTCCCCGGTAAACCGATAGTCGTTTTCCGTAGTTCCTGTCTGGTTTAGCCCCTCACCAAAAGCCTCATAGTCTTAGCTGTCGGTGATCGTGCCAGTACTGTCGGAGAGCTGCCTGGTACTTCCCAGCCCATCATACTGATAGAGTAAATACGGACACCCATATATTGAATGCTACACCGATTACCTTGAGCTGGTGGAATGGACTGGACGTATTCTTAGAGATGATA
>JBNKMF010000242.1:0-1861 GCA_050292965.1 Gammaproteobacteria bacterium
TCTTTATACGGAATCTTTGCGTCTAATGAACGGCTCAAATAGACACGATCATTTCTTTTATTTTTAAAGTACTCGTATTTGTCAGCCATCTATTCGAACCCTATTTGTGCATAATGCCCGCAGAACCGGGTGCATATTCTGGCCTATCCGGGCCAGCAAGCGTTTATTGGCCTGCTTTTCAAGGCCAATGCTTGCTGGGTCCGTGTTGCTGCGTTTGTTATGCTTTTTTCCCATTTATTAAATTTTATCAGTATTAGTATACGGCAAGGTTTGTATTTGCTTTGCCAAATGCTCTAAATCAGGAAATAGATATGACTCGGTGATATGAAATAGATTGAGAACTTGGCGAAAAGCATTTTTTGACGCGGCGGGGATAGTAATAGAGCAAAGAAATGTTTTTGAATTTGGAAGCTCTACCATATCTGTTTCAGAACCGTGTATGGTAAATTGCGAAGCTTGAACCATTTGCCTCACATCGACATGCTGCGTATTAATTGCGATTGTTTCAGGAGTATCAAATCTCTCCGATGGACGCTTCCATACATTGGCAAATGACTTCGCTACTTTTTCATGCCCTGTACCTATAATTCCGCTATCACTAACTTGATTTTCATTTAATTCCGTAGGCATCAACCCCCACACCTTAGCGTCTTTGTTATCCAAACTACTATCAAAAATCGCGAATTTTAGAGCTATCAACGGAGAGTCTGTCCAATCAAGTAGTCTGGTAGGCAAACCGTAATGCTGCATTAAAAACACCCAAGACGGTCCGTCATTTAAATCAGGCACATCTCGATGCCTCACTCTTGCTTGATTGCAAAACTGAACTGACATGTTTGATTCATTCTTCGCAACATTTTTGTGATAGAGAGAAGGGTGTAACTTCCAGCAATGGTCAGCGTGACCCCTCCACCATGGCATTCGATCTTTAAACAGTCTTGTTGTCTGAAAAATTGAGTTTAGAAATTCAGGAAAACTGTTCGCTATAAAGTTATTGGGTGACTCAGACATTTGTGGCACTCACAGAAGCAACAGCTGATTATATTACACGCACGCATATTGACTTATATTGCACGCACGTATATTGACTTATGTTGCATTATATCCTCAATCATAGGTAAAACAATCAATGACCGCTCCTGGCACCTTAGAGACGTACACTCATTAACCTGGAACGACCGCTTCCAGAAAGGGGCCGTACACAACCTAACATCAAAGTTTCACCAATAATCAACAGAGTTTATTTCTGTAGGGAGAATTGATTCTTAATTCGGATAACTTAATGATATAATTCGAATATGAATGCAGTGGGGAGGCATCAGCTTTTCTTCTAAACCGATAACCGAAGCTTTTGATACGGGCGAAAGCAATGGTGCTATTCGGGGCGATAGGCCCATCCTATCCATTTGAAGGAGAAGTGTCATGGCTTGTAATAAACCATGTAAAACGCCGCCCAGGGGCCCTAAGACTGTGCCGGTCAAGCCCCACAAGCGGCGTCCACCAAGAAAGTGCTAGTTTTTAGCTAGCTTTTCGAGCTGATGTCTCCACCAGTGCGTTCATTATAACGAAGGGTATATGAATGGTATATATTTTGAAATTATAAGCACTAAGATCCATCCTTAAATTTAGAAGGATAGGCGTAATAGTCTGCTTGAATTTTCAAAATTGATCGCTGATTTTTACTGCACCCTATACGAGCTAACTGAATATATCTAAGACTTCGACTTTACCAGCCGGGTCAGAGTCAGGCCGCTTCAGGTTCTTTGTCACTCTCTTCAAAGCCTTCAGTAAGGATTTCATTCTTTTCTGTCAGAATCCCTCCCAATCCATCATCAACCCCCGTAGAACGAGCCTCCGAGCG
>JBNKMF010000243.1:0-1718 GCA_050292965.1 Gammaproteobacteria bacterium
GATTTTGTATTCGAGGCTGAGCGTAAAACGTCTGTGCATGAAGTGAATGCCCTGCTTAAACAGGCTTCCAAATCTCAACTACAGGGCATTTTAGGTTACGAAGAACTTCCTCTGGTTTCGATTGATTATAAGGGGGATGAGCGTTCTTCGATTATTGATGCTCTTTCCACCATGGTTATCGACGACACTCAGGTAAAAATCCTCGCATGGTACGATAACGAATGGGGATATGTTAACCGCATGATGGATATAGCCCAGATGATCGCGCGTACCCTGTAAATGGATTCGACTCAATCTGGCCTGCGCAGTTATCTGGTCATCACGGCAGGCTATTGGGGATTTACCATCACCGATGGCGCGATTCGTATGCTGGTGGTGCTGTACTTTCATCAGATTGGTTACAGCCCGTTGCAAATCGCCATGTTATTCCTGTTCTATGAGTTTTTCGGTGTAGTAACCAACCTGATCGGTGGCTGGTTGGGTGCCCGCATCGGTCTGAATCGAACCATGCATATTGGAATGTTGATGCAGGTGGTTGCTCTCCTAATGCTAACGGTGCCCGATGCCTTTTTGACTGTGGCTTATGTGATGGCGGCACAGGCTTTATCCGGTATCGCTAAAGATCTGAATAAAATGAGTGCCAAGGCCAGTGTGAAATTGATGCTACCAGCAGGGCTGGCACATTCTGAAAATCGATTATTTAAATGGGTTGCTGTACTAACCGGGTCGAAAAACTCTCTGAAAGGCGCAGGTTTTTTTCTGGGCGGGGTTTTATTATCAATGGCTGGTTTCCGTATGGCATTGCTAATACTCGCGTCAGCACTCTTCATTCTGCTTGTGGTGACCTTCTTGTTGTTGCCTGACAATATTGGCCGCAGCAAACAGAAAGCCAAATTCGGCCAGGTTTTTTCTAAAACCCCTGCCATCAACTGGCTTTCGGCAGCACGTTTTTTTCTGTTCGGGTCACGAGATGTCTGGTTTGTAGTGGCTTTACCGGTTTTCCTGGGCTCGTCTCTGGGCTGGGCACATGCGGAGGTAGGTGCGTTTCTAGCGATATGGGTTATTGGCTACGGCCTGGTGCAAGCTGTTGCCCCTGGCTTAATGGGTTTTTCTCGTTCTGATATTGCGCCCGGCAGCAACTTAGCACGGTTCTGGGTGTTTTTGCTGGCTGCCTTCCCGGCAGGAATAGCCACTGCTTTGCTGATTGGGTTCGACCCGACTTATGTTCTGATCACTGGACTTGCGGCTTTTGGTTTTGTATTTGCGATTAATTCAGCGCTTCATTCATACCTCATCCTTGCCTATTCTGACCATGACAAGGTGGCCATGAATGTAGGTTTTTATTACATGGCGAATGCAGGTGGTCGATTAGTTGGCACGGTGCTTTCGGGTTGGTCATATCAACTGTGGGGACTCACGGGCTGTCTATGGTTATCGACAGCTTTTGTAGTCTGCGCTGGGGCGTTCTCGCTAAAGCTGGACGACCCAGAGCAGGCTAGAGCAAACGCTATTTCAGACTAATTCGAGTGCTGCAATTTGCTATCATCTGTGCTGATAAAAGCAGTGGTATCGGCTTTGGGCCGAGTATCAGCAGTAAAGTCACCTTTGATAATAAACAGGATTTCTTCCGCGATATTGGTAATGATATCTCCCATGCGTTCCAGAAAACGCGCAATAAATATCAGGTGAGTACAGGCGCTGGCTTGTCCCGGATTTTC
>JBNKMF010000244.1:0-1702 GCA_050292965.1 Gammaproteobacteria bacterium
GGAGAATATTACCGATGTTGATACCCTGATTGCAGAGCCCTACAAAGTCTGGCGCTTTGAAGTGGATACGGAAAAAGCGGTAAGACGTGGGATTTCAGTGGATACCATCAACCGAACATTGCAGATGTCGCTGGGTGAATATGTATTAGGTGATGTTAAGGATGGCTATAAACTTGAGCCAACCTTCATTGTTATCCAGGTGCCTTTCGATGTGCGAGCAGACCTGGCTCGGCTAAAAGAGATGCCTGTCCCGAGTCATCTTGGTGGCAGTGTGCCTTTGGGAGAACTTGGTGACTTTACCCAAACTGTGCAGGATCAGGTGATCTATCACAAAGATTTGAGGCCCGTTGAATTCGTTACTGGCGAAACTCAGGGGAGACTGGGTGCACCAATCTATGGCATGTTCGATGTTATTGACTCTTTGAAAGACTATACCACTCCGGATGGGGTTGCTCTTAAAGGTACCTGGACAGGCCCACCAGATACAGATCAGGTTTCTGGTTTTGAATGGGCGGGCGAATGGACGGTTACCTACGAAACATTCCGTGATATGGGTATGGCGTTCGGTGCAGCAATTATTCTGATCTATATGCTAGTAGTGATGGAGTTTGGCAACTTTAGTTTGCCAGCAGTTATTATGGCTCCTATACCCTTAACCCTGGTTGGTATTATCCCTGGGCATTGGCTATTTGGTGCAGAATTTACCGCAACATCAATGATCGGCTTTATTGCTTTAGCCGGTATTATCGTACGAAACTCTATCCTGCTGGTTGATTTTACCAAGCATGAAGTCGAAGCGGGTAAGCCGGTTTGTGATTCGGTATTAGGTGCCTGTAAAGCCAGAACACGTCCCATAGTAGTCACCGCACTGGCGCTGGTCGGTGGATCTGGTGTCATTATTTTTGATCCTATTTTTAAAGGCATGGCGATATCTCTGGCTTTTGGTGTGCTGGTTTCTACGGTACTGACACTGGTCGTTATACCATTAGGGACTATTACGGTTCGTAAAGCTTTTGCAGAAAAAACCATTGATGCTAGCGGGACTGCCATATATGGCGATTTACCCTATGACCCAGTGCTTGACGGTGGTGAAATTGACTGTGAACTCGATGAAGATGCTGAAAAAGGCTTGCTGGACTATATTGCTGCCACGTTTAATTTTGTGTGGATTTTTGTCCTTGCCATGCTGTTTGCATTGCGTGACTTTATTGTTGACTTAAGCAAAAGTCTGATCCGCTTACTCAGCCGAAAATCTGAAGATAAAGCCACTGCCACTGTCAAAGTAAGCACGCAGAAAAAGCCAGATAGTCAGCCGGAAAGCATCCAGAAAGTTACTGCAGATAGTGAAGTTACTGAGACTAAAACTGAACCAGAGCCAGAACCAGAACCAGAACCAGAACCAGAACCAGAACCAGAACCAGAACCAGAACCAGAGCCAGAACCAGAGCCAGAGCCAGAACCTCAGGTTGCCCCTCAATCTTTAGTAAGCGAAACAGTTGCAAAAGAGCAGGCTAACAATGATGAGTCTGTTACTGAGGTGCCTGGTAAAGTTTCGGATCATACAGCTAGTGAGGCATCCGTTAAAAAATCTCAGCCTAAAACAGTGGCTAAAAAGGCCTCAAAGAAAAAGGTAGCCGCAAAAAAGGCCGCGACGAAAAAAGCAGTATCTAAAAAGGCAAGTGTGAAAAAGGTGGCTAGTAAA
>JBNKMF010000245.1:0-1684 GCA_050292965.1 Gammaproteobacteria bacterium
TCTACCTTAAGAGATACATCTTTTCCAGCTGCGTAAGCGCTCAATAGTGTTGATATTTTCCCCTTTTCTCCTGAATCTTTTTCATCAACATATGCCCATGCGGGACCATCAGGGCAGTAACTCATGGATGCCATACCATATACTCTAAAGTAAAGGTTGTTACCACTAGATACAAACACTTGATTGATCTTAAACCAGCCTGTTGACTCAGCTGCATATGAAATACTAGATAATAATATCATTACCGTTACTAATAAAACTCTCATACTTCCTACTCCTTTAAATTTAAACTAACGCTGCAAACACCGGAGGCAAAGCCATAGCGACGTAGGAGCGACAGCTTTTCCTTCCGTGTGATTTGCTTTGTTATAAATTATCTGATTCCGGCTCCCTGACTTGCTGTTGATGAGGCAGAGCAGATATCTTCGGCCATGGGGAGGTCTATAACAACACCCCAGTCTTTATTGGCTGCAAATGCGGTCATCACCATTGATAAAGCCGCTTTAGCTCTCTCGGCCCCCATATCTGATACTTTGAAATACACTCTATCCCACTTACAGAAGCCTTTAATATCTTGATTATCCAAGTCGACTTCAAAGCTACCATCAGGTCCAATAGTTCGAACAGATGTTACTTTTCCCCAATACCATGCATTAGAAGCATAGGAATTAGAGGCTGCAATTATCAATAATAAAGTGGTGATGATTTTCAACATAAACTATTTCTCCAAAATTTATAACAGATGTATTAACGAGACTTCATGTCTCGTTATACATTTTAAAAAAGCATTAGTAAAACAGAGTCGACAAGAAAAATATATAATCACTTTAGCGTACGACACTCATAGTCATCTCTACCATATTCCAAAGGAAACCAGAGCTATTTTTTTTTAATATAAAGTAAAAATACGGCAATGTAGTAATGGCCTACAAAAATGGACAATGCATTAAGGATACTTATTGTTGACGATCATAGTCTCGACAGAGTAGGGTCAGGCCTGAATGGTACTTACTTAAGGCTGTTATGCTGTTCATTGCGAGGAACTAGCGACGTGGCAATCCCTTTGGGCAGATGGTTTCAGCACGGTTTAGAGATCGCCGCGCTGACGCTCGCAATGACATTTTTCTCTTAAGCAAGCTCCATTCGGGTCAGGCCTTAATGACACACATAAATATCCCAAATCAGTAACGACTGCTATTGGCACCAACTTGCCTTTTTGCACCGCACAACGCGAACGTCGGCTTTATCAACTAACTTTCCATTCCCTGCAAACTGTCAGGAAGGGTAGAAATGGGTCGACACTAGCCAAATAAGCTAAAACTACAAATATCGCCTATGAATTCGAGCGCAAGGTCTGGCCTTATATTTAGAGCCCAAGGATTAGTAGAATCAAAATCCACACATTTAAATTCAAATTTTTCCCTTATTAAGATTTCAAGCACTGCTTGAAATCTCTGTCTTTTAATCGCCCTTATTGAGTGCCGAAAATCGAGCCATTTTGCAGGGTCAGAGCACATAGATGTGCGATGAGGACAGTCGAGCGGGGATGCGAGTCTGTCCGTGTCTTGCAAAATGGCTTGATTTTCGGGAAGCCGCAGGCCACTCAAATCGGGCTGGCCTTTTTTGCGCCTCTTTTTTGGCCAAACAAAAAAGGGGCTCGCACGCCTACTAGAAAGACACTGCG
>JBNKMF010000246.1:0-1664 GCA_050292965.1 Gammaproteobacteria bacterium
GACAGAATCCCGAAGTCACGATCAAGCTCGACCTGACCGATCGTTTCGTCAATCTGGTGGAAGAAAGAATCGACCTCGCCATCCGTATCGGTGATCTTGAAGAATCATCGCTGGTATCGCGCCGTATTGGAGAGATCCGCATGCTGCTGTGTGCATCCCCTGCCTATCTTCAACAATATGGTGCGCCCGGCTCTATTCAGGCACTGGCCGAGCATCACTGCGTTTTGGACAGCAACTACCCTGAAGGGAATCACTGGCACCTGGTCTCAGGCGACACAGTGCAAAGCGTCAGGATTCATGACCAGATACAGGTCAATAATGCACGCGCAGCCAGCGATCTGGTAATAGATGGTAGTGGCATAGGCTACCTGCCCTCATTTGTAGTAGAAGAGAATATCCAGCAGGGCAAGCTGGTTCAGGTATTAGAAAATTACAGCTCGTCAGCGATAGCGATCAATGCGGTTTATCTGCACCGCAAACATCTTTCTCCTAAAGTTCGTCGCCTGATGGATCTGTTTATCTATAAACTAGCAACTAAACCAGGATCAACAGCATAGACTAGGATGGATTAATCTCTTAGAATGCGGCTCCTTCACACACTGATAAATCAGTTAGTGGAGCATATGCCGCAGCATGAAAGCATTTTTTCGTTATCTTAGAATGCAATTTCCCCAAAGCGCTCGTAGCTCAGTTGGATAGAGTGTTGGCCTCCGAAGCCAAAGGTCGTGGGTTCGACTCCCGCCGAGCGCGCCATTTTCATTGGATTACCACCTGAATATCTTCTGATTCGGGTCCCCCCAGTCACCAGATAGTGATTTCATAGAGAATCCACCTTGATTGCGGGGTGTATGAGATCGGTATCAGTAATGATTTAATATTCGTATCCCCGGAAGTATGGATAGTGTATTCACCCCTGTTGACCTATTGGTATTCATGGAAGATAGTTAGTATTAGGGGGAGTCCCGACAGGATGAACTTACCTAGGGCACCATGTTTGCCTTTGAATTAATCGTCTGTAACAACCTCCCAATCTTGTATTTATTGTATTTTCGTTTCTCCTTCTGGTCTTTCTTATATTCGTCTTTATCACTTTTAACCACCCGATATTCGATGATGATGACATGGTCATTCTTTGAGTTGTCGAAGAATTATTTAAGTTTCTTCACGGATGACGATTTGATGTATTCGAATCCAAAAACATCATCTAGTGATTTATGTAGTCGGTTTTCCTTGTTCATGATGTGTACTCATTTTAGAGATATTTATGAGAAAGGAATTAAATGGAATTGACGAGCAGTCGTAAGAGAAGTCTACCAGTTAGGGAAACGGAATCCTCAAAGGTAACGGAGACGTATATAAAAGACACCCAACATTTAAGAATAGGGTCAAAGTAACTGGAGCATTTTAATTTTTGCGCAAAGGTTGAATACGAGAGCATTAAAATCTAGCTTAATGTCGATGATTTCGCCGAATACTACCTACTCAGCTAAATCTAAAGCATAATTGCCCGTTGAGCGGATGCTCTGGTGTGGGATTTTGAAATTTTAGGAGAGAAGAGTTGGTTAAGTCTCTGGAAAGACATCAGCACAGCGTCTGATGCCATGTACCCAGCAACGCCCTGTCTCTTTACAGGCCTGGCGTATCTTGTAGGCAGTGCCTACCAA
>JBNKMF010000247.1:0-1620 GCA_050292965.1 Gammaproteobacteria bacterium
TTGTAAAAGTTCATTGAGTCTTCTCCTGTTTGGGTTTTGTCGCCTCCAGCTTACCGCAAATGCAGCAGGCTGAGAGAGGGCTCAATGAGTATCAATGCGCTCGTTCGGACGCTCCTTACGTCGCGCCGCACAGCTTAATCGTTAGCACTATTTAAAATAGTAAATATTCAAACTGTAGGAGTGTAAATATGAAACAAGAGTTATTGAAGGATGTACTGATCGAAGTTGGAGGTATAGAGAGGTATTTCGGAAACCAGGTACCTGTAAATCTTTGGAGAGCCAAAAAGGTCCATACACCAATTCAAGAGCTTTTTTCTTTAGTTGAATCTGAAATAATGAGACCGCGTGGTGCGCCTAGGCAGCCTGATATCACGATAGAAAACGGCTGGGTTAAGGTCAGAAATAGGCCTCGTGGAATAAGTACGTTTGATAGGCCAGATACATTCAAAGGCAAGTGGGAGTACTTTAAAATACCAGAAGGTACTATTCTCCCTGAAGGCTTGGCAATAGTTAAAGATAGCTACAATAAAGCATTTGGAGCTACTCACTATACAATTGCGCCAGACTATGATATGCCCCTTGCGCTATTCAAAAAGAAACTTAACGATCTTATCAATTTGGTCGTATTGGAGAGAGCCAGTGGAAGTTGATGATAAATGGTTTCCGTCTTTAGTCTGCATTATTAATGACGCTATTAAATATAATGACTCTCTTCGAAATAGCCAAACTGTAAGGGATGTGGAAGATATTGAAGAGTGGCTAATGTCAATTTACCAGTTTAAAGACTATTTGTCAGAAGAGTTATCGAATCACCCAGAAGTATACAAAAAATGTGAAAAATACCTCGATGAATCTTAGCTTAATCTCAATCGCGAAATGCTAACAAGTGCATACACATGGTAGAGTAAACACGGACACCCATATATTGAACACACGTTAGATCTTTATAGACGGCCAACGATTGGAAAGGAAATTAATCTTCATATATTCAGAGCTTCTATTCAGAGCTTCAAAAAGAAAACACAGCTTCAAAAAGTGGGTGTCCCAAAAATATTTTAGAGATAGTCTGAACCATGAGTTGGTGCTTGGTAGATCTTACTTCAAAGACAGAATTGAGCAGATAACGAAACGACAAACAAGATTAGGAAAACCTGGCAGGCCAAGAATTGAGGAGGAAAGCGCTGAGTATTATGTGCATTATTAGTATATTAGAGAATATTGCTCTCAGCCCCGGGTTTTCTGAACAATAGCTTACTTAGGCCCGCCCCCGTCTTCCGGGGCAATCAAATTTCCAATATCATGGAAAAATGCGGTAATATCCCAGAAGTAAAATTAAGGAATATAAGGATGATAAATATTCAAGTAGTTGAATTAAAGAAAGAAACTACGTATTTTTACCCCAAAGGGCAGCTTAATTCAAAAAGTCATAGATGGAAAATTGCGGTGTTTAAACACGGCAATTTTCCATCTATTTAAACTGTTATAACTAAAAAGAAAATTGGTCAGGTTGTTTCTTAAAAACAGTCACAGGTTTTGAAATATAGGTTTCAAAACAAACAGTCAAAAGCATGCGGGTATAATCATTATCTGGCGAGCTTTGAACCAGAACGGTCTCGGTAA
>JBNKMF010000248.1:0-1598 GCA_050292965.1 Gammaproteobacteria bacterium
GATACTTCATCGGGCAAATCGAATTCATATCAAGTGTCTATCGGGCCGTAGCCGGATGGTGAATTTTGCACCATAGCATACGCACGGAGATGAGTCCTATCTTTTCGAAGTGTGCATTGTTCAAACCAGCATTGGTCGCCAGTGTCTTCGAGAGTCGCCAGTAACTTTTACGCGATAGCCCCAGCCTGATGGCATCAGATTTCCTGACGCCCAGCTTGATCAGTTCACGGATTCGACGTCTGGGTTTGTACCACTGTTTGACCACCATGGATGGTGGAAATGCAGATATTGCAGGACGCAATATATCTGTCTTTCCCACACTCTTCACAGAGCTGCAGTTACCGTCGGCTAGTACTTTTTAAAGTATTCATTTATGATTACTCCCAGATAATGTACAGGGGACTTTCACCCCATGAGATCGTGCCCATGCCGGGCACACACAAAAGCAATTGAGCGGGACAAACCTCCGCGGCGCAAATTTTTTTGCTTGAATAGCACAAAAATTATGCCACTACGGTTTGCCCCTCATTACTGGCGTTAGCACTATAAATTACATAATGAAAAGGAGATCTTTCTATGACAACTCAAGTAGAAGTTAAAATTACAGTTGCTAAGCTTATTGAAGTTGCTTACTCAAAAAATGAGGGGGTTACATCTAAAATTATCCGAAGCAAAGGCAATTTTAAAGTGACCGTGGACGCCGACGGTAACGCCACACTATCTGGCAGTGTGGGCATGTTGACCTTCAAAGCCGATAAGGCTCTTAGCGGTCTTGGTGCGAAAGTTAAAAATGTTTCCATATTTTTTACTAAAGGACAAGGAGCTGATGTCAAATATACAGCTACTTTTAAATTTGTAGATGTCGCGTCCATTTCTGTATCAGGATTTTTTAACGTTGAAAAATTGATATTGTCATGCTCTGGGCTGTTATGTAAGGCTGCAAGGGCATTAAAAGGAAGAAATAGTGCTTATGACCTTGAGCTTCGAAGAATCATGGGGAACTGACTATGAATAAACTAATTTTAGCTATTCTAGTCACCATTACTGCTTCCTGCGCTAGCATTCAAAAACACGTGGCATCACCATATAATGTGTACAGTGAATTTAAGGCGGCAATGGAGAGAAAGGATTTTGAAAAATCGCTGAGTCTTCTGAGTAATTCTAATAGGGGGCGTTTTAATAATAGAGAAACTGATGAAAGTTTCGATTACTTTTTTCCATTCTTTTCGTCTATCGATTCTGTGGTGACAGAAGAGGTAAGTCATTTTCAGAAAATATACGAAGATCATGCTTGCCTTACTGTGGTTGGCTTTGATGACAAGAAGGAACCCACATCAATTAGTTTTTTACTTTTTAATGAGAGAAATGGGTGGAAGTTTAACTTGGTCCATATGTTTTATTACGAATCAGTTTCTGAGTTTCCTTCTGAAGCATTTTGTCCCAAGTCCCCTTAATGCGGTGCTATTCGGGATAGGGAGCTACTTAAGTAGCCCCCTCCCACAGCACCGTACATACGGGTCAGTATACGGCGCCTGACCAGTTATTAACTGAGATACTTCATCGGGCAAATCGAATTCATATCAAGTGTCTATCGGGCC
>JBNKMF010000249.1:0-1594 GCA_050292965.1 Gammaproteobacteria bacterium
TTACGCGAAGCCGTTGCGTTTGTTGATGACTGCCTCAGCGGTTTTGGCATACGTCAGCATATTCGCATTATAGCTTCCGGTAAGATTATATCGGGTTTTCATCTGGTCAAAACACTGGCGCTGGGTGCCGATATCTGTAACAGCGCCAGAGGTATGATGCTGGCTTTGGGATGCGTGCATTCATTAACCTGTAACAGCAATAAATGCCCAACGGGTGTGGCGACACAAAACCCTAAATTATTTCGCGGACTGGTGGTGAGTGATAAAAGTCAACGAGTTGCACAGTTTCATAAAAGGACCGTGCATGCCACTGCGGATATTATTTCTTCGGCTGGCATACGTCACACCAAAGAGCTGAATAGGACTAATATATATCGACGTACCAGCCAGAACTGTATTCAGCGATATGATCAAATCTTTCCATACATACAGTCGGGAAGTTTGCTATCTGATGATATTCCTGAAGCCTTCAAGTTCTATCTGGAAGAGTCCAGTGCTGAAAGTTTCCAGCCAAAAGACAATTTAACTCGTTTCAACAAAGAGAGCAGCAGGATGAAGAGTAATTGATTAGGGAACCTCTGATTAATTCAGAGCTTCCTTAGATCCGCCTTAGCTCAGAGTGAAGGATAAGGGAATCTTAAAGTGCCACTGTTGGCGGTTTATTTTTTCTGGAAAAGGGAGTTTTCCTGACACAGCCTGAATAGCTTTCAGCAACGCTTTATCCAGAATCTTATGTCCGGTGGAATCGATGACGCGAATCTGTTTGACCGTTCCATCACGCAATACGACAAAACTGACGGTTGCCTTACCTTCCATATTTCGCCGTTGTGCGCGGCGAGGGTAGTCCTTGCTGGCATCGATTAACTTGCTCAGGGTTAACCTGTACTCGTCTTCCAGTCTGGCAATGACACCCAGATCATGCATCATTTGTTCGGGTTTAGTTTCGCTTACAGGACTAACCGGTTGGGGTGGCGGTGCCAGTTTAACGACCTCAACAGGTTGTGGCTCTAGCTCGGGTTCGGGTGGTTTAAGCGCTTTCTTTTTAACGGGTTTAACAACGGGTTTTGGCTTAGGTTTTACAACAGGTTTGGGTTTTATTTTAGCCACCTGCTTTGGCTTCGGTTTGGGTTTAATTACAGGTGGAGGAGGGAGCGGTTTTGCAGGCTCGGGTATCACTGTCTGAACGGGTTCAACTGCAGCCTTAAACATGGCCAGCTTGAGTGGCGTAGTCGTCTGCTGGGTGGATGAGGAAGTGAACTTTCCCGACAGGTAGGGGATAGCCACTGCTGCATGCAGCAGTGCAGAAAATAATATAGCAACGATTTCGTAATGATAACGCTTCGTCATAACCTTATTGCTGTCGGGTAATAATCGATAGCTGTTCTAGCTGATTGGTTTTCAGTAAGTCGATCACCTTGATGAAATTTTCAAAGGCTACTTTTTTATCCACGCGTAAAATAATAGACGTGTCATGTGTTAAATCCTGCAGTCTGTCCGCTAATTCCTGCTGAGTGACCAGAGTTTCATCAAAGTAAAACTGATTCAGTTCATTGATAGCAATCTCACGCGCCTCTTCCTGTTGTAAGGGCTCGCT
>JBNKMF010000250.1:0-1510 GCA_050292965.1 Gammaproteobacteria bacterium
ACCGCGAGTTTTACTCCCAGCCAGGTGCTGCGAGCCTATGAGGTTTATACGGCCTCAGTTTCAACTGGTGCTCAAAACACCGCCGGTCTGGCTCTGGCTGCAACGGAGAGCTGGAGCTTTACCATCCAGGAGCCTCCAGTGCAGCAAATCAGCAGCGTGCAAACATCGGGCGCAACGTCAACCCCGATACTGGAATATAACGCGGCAGGAGAAGGTATGGCAGTGTGGGAGGTTAGCAACATAGGCCGCTCGCTGGTGTATTCTTTTTATGATGGCACAGATTGGTCTACCGAAGCAGTGCTCGACTCTATATCCAATAATGCTTCGATGAATCCGCAACTGGTCAGTAACGGCAGCGGATTTGCCCTGGTGTGGACAGCATACGATGGCACGGCGTATCAGTTAATGGGCAGCTTTTACAATGGCAGCAGTTGGTCAACAGCGGCAGCTATTGATACTCAGGATGCATCGGTTGATGAACCAAGGCTGGCCACAAACGGTACTGGATATGCGGTTACCTGGAATCAGCAGGATAATAGCACCAGTCAAAACAGGATATATGCGAGAATATCGGCAGACGCTACAAGCTGGGGTGCCGCCGTGGTGATCGATAATTCTTCCTCTAATGCCTATTCACCACGCATTGCCTCTAATGGGAATGATTATGCCGTACTCTGGCTACAGGACTCACCGCGGCGAGTAGGTGTCAATGTGTACACTGGATCATGGAGCTCCGGCACTGCGGTACCGCTGGATACTGTTAGCATTTATTCCGCGAGCGGTCATCAGATTGTATCTAATGGCGACGGGTATTCGGTGATCTGGTACAAATATGATGGCGCCCGTTATAACGTATACAATCGTACCTACTACAATTCGAGTGGTTATAGTTGGAGTACTCGCACTGATATCGATGGCAGTACCAATTCAGCATATATGGATACTGAGAACGCCATATCATCGAATGGAACCGGTTATGCAGTGACTTTTCGTCGTTATAACGGTAGCGGCTACGATGCTTATGCCGTTATCAATGCGGCTGGTGATAATAGCTGGGGGACGGCTACAGTACTCGAATCCGCAGCTGCACCAGTATATGGAAACCCGATAATTAACTCAAACGGTAGTGGCTACGCCACACTTTGGTCGCAGTATGATGGTTCCTCTACTTATGACCTGTTTTCAAGTGTCTACAATGGCTCTAGCTGGAGCGGAGGTGCCGCCATAGAAGCAGGTAGTACTCCGATTTACTCTGGCTATTTCAAGATCGATTCAATAGGCTCAAAATATGTCGCTAGCTGGATGCAGCAGGTAAGCAGCCTTAATCACATATTTGCCAATGTTTACGATAGTGGCTGGTCACCTACTGTGGAACAGCTCGACAGCGCTACCAGCTCCACCAGTATTCCTGAGATCGAACTCAACCCGAATGCTAATGAAATCGTCGTAACCTGGAGTGAGACCGGTGCCGGGGTTTTTACCAATGTATACGATGACAGCAGTTGGTCGA
>JBNKMF010000251.1:0-1334 GCA_050292965.1 Gammaproteobacteria bacterium
TTACGCTCAGCCTCGAATACAAAATCAACCAGAGAAGCATTAAGCAAAGGTACCCGGACGGCCAGGCCGTTTAATTTACCTTCTAATTCGGGAAATATTTTGGTGATGGCTTTAGCAGAGCCCGTCGAGGTTGGAATCAGTGACTGGCTATTCGCACGTGCGCGACGTAAATCCTTATGCCCTTTATCTATAATCGTCTGGGTATTGGTAATATCATGGATGGTTGTCATACAGCCATGTTTTATACCAATTTCTTCGTGCATCACTTTTACTACCGGCGCCAGGCAATTGGTTGTACAGGAAGCAGCGGTAATGATGTGGTGTTTATCAGGGTGGTATAGATGGTGGTTTATCCCATAAACAATATTTAACGCTGGATCAGGTACTGGTGCTGATACCAGAACCTTCTTGATGCCCTGATTAAAATAGGAATGTAATAATTCGGGCGTTTTAAAGTGACCAGAACAATCGATCAATAAATCTATCTCTTTATCAGCCCAGTTAACCTCTTCAGGAAAAAAATGGGTGCTAAATCCAATAGTTTTGCCATGAATCGAAATACTATTTTCATCGAAAAAGATATTTTGATCCCAGCGACCATGAACAGAATCAAATTCAAGCAAATGCGCGTGACAGGCCACATCTCCAATAATTTCATTGATATGCACAAACTCGAGATCAGGGCGATTCCAACCTGCTCTTAGTCCCAGTTTGCCCATACGACCAAAGCCATTAATACCGATACGTATCGTCATAAATCCGCCTGAAAAGTAAACAACTTTACTGTTTAATTATGAAAATTTGGTTACATGATACAATAGCTCGTATTTAGATTGGCTTTTAAATAAATATTACTTCTATTACAGATACTTATGAGTAAAACCTTAGTCAAAGCTTTAACTGATAAACAGGAATGTAGTGATGCAATCCAGCACCTGGTCGATAACGCTGATCGACATATTGCAATCTTCAGCCAGCAACTGGAACCACTTCTTTATAACCATCAGGACGTGTGTGAAAAAATGGCGCAACTGGCGCGTAAAAACAGGCATAGCCTGATTCGAATCATTGCACAGCAAACGCGTTCAATAACATCTGAAGGGCATTGCCTGATTCATCTGGCGCAAAGACTGTCCAGTTATGTGCAAATCCGCACACCGAACACTCCCGAACTGCAAAGATTTAACCAAAGCTGGTTGATTATAGACAATCATTCGATCTGTGAAATCAGCAATCCTGAGCGCTATGAAGGAAAGCTGATCGAAGATGACCCTAAATATGTAAAAACCCAGCTAGAATTTTTTGACCATGCCTGGGAAAACAGTGACCCTGAT
>JBNKMF010000252.1:0-1254 GCA_050292965.1 Gammaproteobacteria bacterium
AGTCTTAAATACATTGAAAGCCATCAAAATCATTCCAGAAAGGAACAACAGGCCACCCAACAGACGTACAAAGTAGAAAGGATATGTAGCTTCAAGTGATTCAACAAAGCTATATGTCAAAGTACCATCAGCATTAACCGCACGCCACATCAGACCTTGCATAACACCCGCTATCCACATGGCACAGATATAAAGCACAACACCTACAGTAGCAATCCAGAAGTGAGTATCAACCAGCTTGGTGCTGTACATACCTTCTTTATTGAATACCCAGGGGATAAGCGCATACATAGAACCAATACTTACCAGAGCAACCCAGCCTAATGCACCAGAGTGCACGTGACCAACTGTCCAGTCAGTGTAGTGAGAAAGCGCGTTAACTGTCTTAATTGACATCATCGGACCTTCGAAGGTCGACATGCCATAGAAAGAAAGAGAAACGATGAGAAACTTCAGTACTGGATCAGTACGCAGCTTATGCCATGCACCTGATAACGTCATGATGCCGTTGATCATACCACCCCAACTTGGAGCCAGTAGAATCAGCGAAAATACCATGCCCAGAGACTGGGTCCAGTCAGGCAGCGCTGTATAGTGCAGATGGTGAGGACCCGCCCACATATAAGTGGAGATCAACGCCCAGAAATGCACAACTGATAAACGGTAAGAGAAAACCGGACGTTGAGAAACCTTAGGAATGAAGTAATACATCATACCGAGGAAACCAGCTGTCAGGAAGAAACCTACTGCGTTATGCCCGTACCACCATTGAACCATGGCATCGATAGCACCTGGATAGGCAGAATAAGACTTAGTGAACGATACTGGCATTTCAGCACTATTCACAATATGCAGAACTGCGATAGTCAGGATAAACGCCCCATAAAACCAGTTAGCCACATAAATGTGCTTAACCTTACGCTTAAGAATGGTTCCAAAGAACACAAGAGCGTAAACTACCCATACCACTGCGATCAGGATATCGATAGGCCATTCCAGCTCGGCATACTCTTTACTAGAAGTAATACCTAACGGTAATGTAATTGCTGCAAGCAGAATGATAAGCGTCCAACCCCAGAAGGTGAAAGCCGCTAGTCCATCGCTGAACAGGCGCGTATGACAGGTGCGTTGTACTACATAGTAAGATGTAGCAAACAGCGCGGATCCACCAAACGCAAAAATCACCGCATTGGTATGCAGTGCCCGCAATCGACTGTATGTTAGCCATGGCGTATCAAAATTCAATTCCGGCCA
>JBNKMF010000253.1:0-1252 GCA_050292965.1 Gammaproteobacteria bacterium
CAGACACTCAAGGAAAGCCTACAGGATCACAGGCTTGATCAGGACGAGAAAGCCGTATTCAAGGCATTTTCAGAAACCCTTGATGATGAGGCATTAAGTTTTATACGTAATAAGGCTTTTGAGCTGAGCCGACCAGCCATTGAGTCAGGTGGCGCAGAGGCTATAAAGGTACTCAACTGGCTGCAGCGGGTGGTCAAAGCTATTCAGCCACAAAAACCAGCCGTCATCGAATCTGAGGCTTATTTCAGTCCGGGCAACAGTTGCAGAAACAGGATTAATAGCCTGTTACGAGCGGCCAGTAAGTCCGTTGATATCTGTGTGTTTACCATCTCAGATAATGAAATTACCCAGTCGATTATAAAAGCACATCAGCGTGGTGTTGTGGTCACCATCATCAGTGATAACGACAAAGCCAGTGACACTGGAAGCGATATTCAGTTTTTAATGGATAAAGGCGTCAAAGTCCTGCTCGACCAATCGCCTTATCACATGCACCATAAGTTTGCGATATTTGATCAGCGAATTCTCTTGAATGGAAGCTTTAACTGGACGCTTAGTGCGACACAGTTAAATGAAGAAAATATACTGCTGACTTCTGATCCGAAGCTGGTATCAGCATTTTCGGAACAGTTTGAAAATTTGAAGAAAAATTTTTCTTAAGGTGGCTTTCTGTGGCTGGAGTGATTACCAGCCCCTGTTAACAGGCTTTGGCAAGGATTGCCGCCAGTTCAGGCCGGTTTAATGCAATCTCTTCGTCGCTCAGCCCTTCCAGTGAATGGGGGTACTTAAGCCATTGCTCCGTTTCATAAAGATAATAATCGGGCGCGCGATCAGTTTGATTGCGGGTGGGTTTGTAATAAGGCACTGCAATTCTGATATCGCCTGGGGTGTTGCGTCGGGCCTGTTTTTTAATGTGATCAATAACCGCCTGGATGGTTTTGCCGGTATCGAACACATCATCTACCAACAGAAGTCTATCTTCATTACTACAGTTTTTTATCAGATAGTTGATGCCGTAAACGGCGACTTCTTTGGCAGTGCTATCGACGTTGGCACTGGAGTAATAGGCAGTGCGAATAGCGATATGGTCTGTTTTGATATTGTGATACTGCAAAAACTCCTGCACCGCTATACCCATTGGTACGCCGCCACGCCATAGGGCTACAATAAAGGTTGGCCTAAAGCCGCTATTAATCACCTGTGCTGCTAGCTTGAAAGAGTCTTCCAGCAGTGTCTGGGCATTCAGGTAGAG
>JBNKMF010000254.1:0-1247 GCA_050292965.1 Gammaproteobacteria bacterium
ATTGATTTATTGGAAAGGTAGCGTCGAGTGTGACTGTTCTACGTGTCTGGAAACACTTCCGCACATCGCCTGATGCCATGCACCCAGCATTTGCCCATTTGCTGACAGGCTTGCTTGATTTTATAAGCACTACCGACCAGTGATTTAAACGGACTTTCAAAATCTTTTGCCAGGTAAGACCAGTGTCTGGGATCAATATTAAGTCGGGTCAGTATGTCTGGCAGATGGTCAGGAATGCATCCCTTTTTATCATATCTAAGAATACGTCCAGTCCATTCCACCAGCTCAAGGTAATCGGTGTAGCATTCAATATATGTGTGTCCGTATTTACTGTTATAAACGATAGGAAAAAAGACTTATCTCAAAGCTTAAAGAAACTTGGAGTTGATGTTGATATTGCAGCAGAATTGTTTTTCGACGGTGACGGTGGGCCAGCTCAAAGACAAGATAAAGGAGCTATCGGCCTTGACGTACTTGTGAGAAACAAGAAAACTAGTAAAATCATGCTTGGTTTTGACTTGAAAACAGGTAAGGCTGGTACAAGTAGAACAAAAGGTAAAGAGTATATTCGAAGGCACAAAGGCGCACCGATGATTGATATATATGTTAGAAGAACAAAGTAGTGTCTACAGAGGCAAAGTTTAAGAAAAGTATGGTAGCAACAGGTTTTTGTGAAAAAATGAAATCTGTTGGCTTTACTTTAGCAAATGACCATATCTGGTTCTATAGGAAAAGAGGTGAGCTAATTGATTGCATTACACTGCAACCGCTTGCTGCTAGTAAAGGTGTTCGTTTTGGTATTTCTGTGCACAAACTTGATATGTATCCAGACTATGATGCGTCAACCTTTCCCCGTGGTTTCTCTAAACATGCTAGAAATATATCGAATAAATATATTAGTGATGAAGGGGTTGGGTTTTCATTGGGTGATTGGGACACAAGTGGTGTAGGTCGCGTCGAAAAGACATTTAGTGCCGTATCTAAACTTCTAGAGACTGACATATTACCCTGGTTTGATGAGGTTAATAGTGATAAAAAGCTGTATGACTCTATATTTGATGACTTTAAGACCAATGGAAAATATGAATATCTGCTTAGCTAGGACTTTAGGGTCAGCCATTAGCGGTCTAAAAAAAAGACACCCATAGATTGGAAAGGAAATTTAACTATAGCTATTCGGCAATGGCTTCATTTAAATAAATGGGGAATTAAGTCAAAAATAGGGTTTTGTTTAAGCTTATTGTGTG
>JBNKMF010000255.1:0-1234 GCA_050292965.1 Gammaproteobacteria bacterium
GTTTGGTTCATTAAATTTCCTCTGCGCTCACCCGCGCATCGATGAATAAATCAAGGTGAGGGGTAGAGGCCAGGGAAAACAATGCAGAAAGCGTCATTACCCTGGAGCAGCCCGCCGCAACACCGGTTAACACGTTCAGGCCGGTCTCCGGGCTCGCGGATGGGATAAATCCCTGGCAGATCGCCTTCCCGCGCGTGAGCGCAGTGGCTAAATGATCTACTGTATCCGCCTACCGTTGCGGGGGCAGCGTCGGAATTGCCATTAAGTGGCGCACCAACTTCCCGTTTCATTCCACAAAAAGACTTTTTCGTAGAACACCTGAAACGAGGCGCGAATGTAGCACGGTTAACAGGAAAAAATAAAGTGCCGGATTGAATTAATATGCGATGAGTACGACCAATTCTGAAATTTCCACCAGAGCGCCTGCAGTATCACCCGTGGTACCACCGATACGAGCAACCATCAGCCAGCGCAACAACACAAAAACCATCACAACTGCACACAGCGCCCAAAATCCATTCAACAACAGCGCGAATATAGCACTAGCTGCAATGGACAGCACGCAGGCGCGGCTGGACATACCGTCAAAGGCTTTACCCAGGCCCTGTTTACGCACATATTTCGTCGTTAGAAATAGCAGGGGTAATACAGCTCGCCCAATGACTGATGCTAGCAGTAACCCTGACCAATCGTCACTACTGAGTAGTGACTCAAGCGCAACAAACTTCCCCAGCAATAACAGCACAAGTACTACGACCCCGGCTGGGCCACAATAAGGATCTTTCATGATGGCAAGTGTGCGTTCACGATCACCCTGACCACCAATCCATGCATCTGCACTGTCAGCCAGTCCGTCCAGATGCAATGCACCTGTGATTATGACCCAGATTCCAAGCACCAGCATGGCCTGCACGGCAACTGGTAGCGTTTGCAGCAATCCTGCGCTCATCCACAGCACAATGCCGATCAACATACCCACCAATGGATACCAGGGTAGTGAACGCGCAACCCCATCGTGTGACGGCGCCTCAGGCAGAGGAACGGGGAAACGGGTAAGAAACTGAACAGCAATCAGTAAGGGGTTTAACATAGTGCTTCTCCATCCGGAAATACCAGGCTCGGGTAGTGCTTGCCCTGGTCATCAAAGTCGATGCGCAGGCGACATTTTGCAGCATGCCCCAGGCCCAGTCGCAACAGAGCGTTTAGCGGCATACCCAGACAATGGGCGATGAGC
>JBNKMF010000256.1:0-1214 GCA_050292965.1 Gammaproteobacteria bacterium
TAAATAATCGCCAAGATTTTTCGTAATTAACTTCAACGCCATGACCTAGATAATATAAACGCCCCAAACCCATAGCACTCCACTCATCGTTAGCCTCTAGGTATGCTTTTTGATACCACTTAAAAGCCTCTTCAAAGTTAGAACCGGTAGCACCATAACCTGTTTCATAGGCATACCCCAAGTGACTGTAAGAACTCAAATCTCCATGTTCAGCCTTGGATTTAAGCTCGATAAAAGCTGTGTCTGAATCTTTACGAAATTCTTCAAGCTTTATCCAACGGAGTTCGGTATTTTTTGTAGCTCTCATTGCATTTAACGCCTACAGCAGAAGAAAACCGCAGCGCAGCGTAGGTTTTTCCTGCTGACTGTACTTGTTAAGTGCTTACTTTGCATAACTGAATCATTTTATTAAAGATATCGGTTTCTGTTTGTTTAGAAACATATGGTAGTTCGGGTCTTTGCTCAAAATATGGTTGTAGTGTTTTAAGCCACTGTATTGCACCCTCTAAACTTAATTCTACTTCTACCCCTGTAGTTCTATTTATTAAAATAGGATCTTCATATTCTGGACTTTCAATGTCTTTTGCAATAGGAAACATTACACAATACTCACATGAATCATTTGATTGAAAAGATACAATAAGAGAGCCTCCATCTCTTAGCTTTTCAAATCTGAAAATATGATTGATTTGCATATTATCGTTGCCACTTAACAGAATGATAAACGAGACCCCGGGTCTCATTATCATGTTTTATGTGCAACTTTATCAAATTGTTATTTTTCCAATAATTCATAATAATCGACTGTAAATGAAAATGGGTCATCTATAAAGTACTCAACCCTATACCTACCAAACTGGATAAACCTCTTGTTTTCTTTGTTTTTATCGAATATTTTGATAAAGTCAAAACCATTAAATATGTCAACAAATGGTTCTAAACTTGATGGCGATGTGAAGATACACCAGATCATTCTATCGCTACTTTGGAGAAGCAACTCAACAATAACAGAATCTGATTCGTGTCGAATATTGAGCTCGATCGGACTTCCTTTCAATGTCTCTACCAGCAAGTTAATAGCACTCCTATTTCTAAATTCCAATTCTATATGCACCGGACCATAACGGATGCGATCACTTAACGCCTAAAGCAGCGGAAAACAAAAGCGGAGTGAAACGTAGCTTTTGGTTTTCCGACTGCCTTTACTTGTTAAG
>JBNKMF010000257.1:0-1206 GCA_050292965.1 Gammaproteobacteria bacterium
TCCCTTAACATCTTCAATTCCTGAAAGGGAAAAAGCTATGTTATCTGGTGCTTCTATGGCATTTGCGGCTAACAAAAAAGTCAGTGTGCTTCTAAGCGACTGTTCAACTGGAATTGGTGGATATAAATATCCTTCAGTATGGTATTTATTTGTGCATCAATAAATTTCAGAAAATACGAAAGGAAATCCATGTTTAGGGATTACTTTTTACTATAGATGGCATAGTCTGGTCAGGTAGAAAATAATATCAAAATTTTGTCCCTAATTATTCTGAGTTTATAAATAAAAGGAGACGAAATAATTAGCAAAAAATTAGGGTCAGATACAAATTAAGTTTTAACGTGTATCTGACAATAGTTAAACTGACCCTAGTTAAACGTGGGCTTAAGTAAGTACTATTCGGGATAGACCATATTTTTATTTAAAAAGGAGAGACAAATGAAGTCACTCATGTTTTTAGTTCTAGTCTTATTGGCACCTGTCAGTCATGCAACATTTGACTGTAATGTTTCTATAAGGAAAGTGCTTGTTTATAGCTCAGGTGCAGTAAATGTTTTGCATACTGGTAGAGGAGATTATACATTTATATGCAACCTAAAAGAAGAAAGAGATGGCGTGAGTATTGCTACATGCGCAATGTGGACAAGCATGTTACAGTCCATAAAAAAGCATAATGGTCAGGCTGCCTTTTACTTTAATGGAGATGGGAGCTGCTCGACATTACCTACTTATGCTTCAAGCCCAACACCTGTTTATATTGGAGATATTTGAAAATCTGGGGACACATAAGAATGGCGCTAAGTTAGGGAGTTTAATAATTAGGGTCATAATAATTAGGGTCAGATACAAATTAAGTTTTAACGTGTATCTGACCCCAGTTATTTTTGACCCCAGTTATTTTGATGTCATACGCTAAATAGCTTATAAGATTTTATTTGCCTACGCTGTTTTGCTAATTGTAAGTCGGTTGTCTATCATCTAAAGTTTGTGTTGACACAATTTTTTTCAAAAGTAGACTTTATTCGCTTTTTAAGGAACATGGATATGCACAGATTTTTTCATACCAGATTTTTTTCTTTTAGTGTTTTTGCAGGGATCACCGCTTTAGGCTTTGTAGCTTTTCAATTTTATCCCTCAGTATCTACGACTCAAAGCGAAGACACAGACTCCGCCGAAACCTATTCCTTTGAAGCGCCGGGACAACTC
>JBNKMF010000258.1:0-1197 GCA_050292965.1 Gammaproteobacteria bacterium
AACTACCTTTCTTCCCTGACAAGCTACCAGTGACTTGCTCAATTGCGACATAGCCGGCTGAACCTTTAATTGATGTCATTGCGCTTAACATTTCACCTTTGCTTGTGGCTTCAAGCTCACCATGAAATGACTTATCAATAGACATTCTTCCAAAATTTACGCCGCCTTCTCCTTTAGCATAGAAATCCAAAGGGTTGAGGGTGACTTCAAACTTTCCTGTGATTTTCATTCTTTCTCCAATTTGGTTGCATAACGCCTACAGCAGAGGAAAACCGCAGCGCAGCGTAGGTTTTTCCTGCTGGCTGTACTTGTTAAGTGCATTTACTATTTGAATTTTATACTATCGATTTGGTATGTAGTTGTTCCCTCTTGCTGAACAACACCCAATATAAGCTCAATAGATTTATTTGACCACGTAACATTAGTATTTAAGTCACATCGAATACTAGGGTAACCAGCCATTTGATTGACACACCCTAAGCTCTCTACCTTACTATGGTTCTCATAAGAACCAAGTGAGGATAATTTTATTAATAGTGTCCCCAACTTTTCTTCTGGTGTTTTAGTAAGGAAGTAATGACTCAGATGTGGCTTTAAACTTTGCACCTGCCATTTAGATAGGTCTTGAATAAAACCATCCACGTATGCATCAACGCCTCTATTGAAAGCTTCTGATTGTTGATTAAACTTATAACTGGTGTATCCAGCCATAGCAATGCCGATAAGAAAAATAATCCCAAAGAGCATTAGCATATATTTCAATAGCTTCTTGATTCGCTCTAAAGCGTTACCATCTGTATATGTATTCATATCTACTACCTATGTACTACGATAAGGTCACTTAACAGAATGATAAACGAGACCCCCGGGTCTCATTATCATGTTTTATGCACTTATTGGCAGACACTCGAATCATATTTTTTCATATATATTTTCCCTTTATTCGTAGCCTCTTTGATTTCCTCTGTTTTCATTTTTTTTGATATACGCTTAAATGATCTATGGCCACTATCACCTTTTCTGACAACGTAATTCCAAGCATAAGCCTCAACATAATTCTTTTTGTATTTGTATTTACTTATCAGCATACGTTGTGCTCTGCTACTTCTCCCTTGTGAAGCTGTTAAGAGAAGAGTTATTGATCTGTCAATATCTTTGTCATTCTTAAATTCACCATTTCCCGCACCGATCTCGTAT
>JBNKMF010000259.1:0-1193 GCA_050292965.1 Gammaproteobacteria bacterium
CTTGAACAATCACTCTCTGAGAATGTTGCAAAAGGTATTTTCGTTTCACAGTTGGCAGGTAGATTAAAAGGCTTGTTTATGGTTGCATACTTGGCCCAGTTAGTGTCAGAGAAAACCTATGCCTAACAAACGCATTCACTCGGAAAAAATAAAGCTGCGACGCTTCGCTCTGCAACTTTATTTTCCCAGTGATGCGGGGCGTTAAGCTTAATGAATAAATACTTCACATTAATCGAGCATACCATAGGACTAGTATTAATTTTGGTTGGTCTAGGGTTTATATCTTTAGGTGATAGCGAATCCTTCAGAAGAATTCAACTCTCAACCGAATCCCTACATGGTGCTATAGTGATGGATTGCATAAACGAACAGCAGGTACAGCATCGTACCGAAAAAGACTTGCGCGAAATTAGGAAATATTCATTTGAAATGTACGACATTTTAGTTAATTTACGAATTGTGATTTTTGTAGCAGGTCTCTATGTCCTGGTAAACGGAAAGCTCAAAAGAATATTTGAAGGTCGGAAAAAATGAAGCTTAACAAGTGGCTTGTGTCGGAATCACTCGCTGCGCTCGCTCTCCGCACAGCCAGGCGTTATGTGCCTTAGGTGCCTGAGTAAAACAGATGGATTTTGAAAACTTTTTAGCTGTTTTTGTTGGCGGCTGCATTGGCTTTCTTTCTGGTTACGGAATGGAAGCCATAAAAAGGCGCTGGGAAAAAGAGGAAGCGAATCGTCGAGTTACTCGACTCATCGAAATTCTATATGAAGAAGTCGAGCAACTTGCAGAACTAATAGAAATTGATTTGGGCTGGGTAGAGGATACCAGTATAGATTTTTCATTAGGCTTCCACGACGATCTTAGAGAGTATGAAACAAAACTCAGAGACACTATTAGAAGGCTTCAAGTAAATAGAACTATCTTCGATTCACAAGCAGATCATTTACTTGAGTTACCCGAATATTTGCCGAATTCATTAGTGCGTTTTTATAGTAGATTGAATGTCAATTGTGGCCGCATGTTATCTTGCATTAGCGATTCCGAAATAGAGAAAATTAGAGAAATTCGTGAACTATCATGTATTGAAGCACAAGCTTTAAAGGTTGATTTAAAAAAGGCCCTTGAAGCTCAATGAACACAGCACATAACAAGGCAAATCACTCAGATGTCAAAACCGCCGCTTCGCTCTGGTT
>JBNKMF010000260.1:0-280 GCA_050292965.1 Gammaproteobacteria bacterium
TCATTATTCCGCCATCCTTTCCGATTATGCCTTTGCTGGTGCAACCACAGGGTATGACAATCCAGCAATTGACTCTCTGGATACCGGTTTGCTCTGGCATCCAGCTTTCGCTCTATCACCTAAATCCCTTTAGGCGTCCTGCATTGTCCTACCTTCGCTCACCCCTGAGCTCGTACCACCTACGTCCATGTAGGCGTCCATGCATTCGCGAAATAACATCATCCATGCTGAAAACCAAATAGGTGAATTCTGCTACATCCATGCTGAAAACCAAATAGGT
>JBNKMF010000260.1:290-1187 GCA_050292965.1 Gammaproteobacteria bacterium
GAGCTGAATTGCTCGTTTGCGGCGGAGTATCTCTACCTTACCTGTCGGGACATTGGCAAGGGGCGTGAGCAGGACGCGGAAGCCTTACTTTTGCGTATAGGCAAATAAGCCCAGAAAGTCAATTAGACCATGTGCGATAACTACAGGCCACAAACGTCCCGTCTTTGCATACCAATACGCAAAGATAAATCCCAGCGGGATTATACCAATAACCCCGACCGAACCTTGATAAAGGTGGTAAACAAGTCTTATACCTATACTCATGTTAATAGCGAATGAGATACTTCGCATTTTTCTTAGAGCCGTGATGATATAGCCACACACAAAGACCTCTTCAAAGATCGGATTCAGAATGGAAACTATCAGCACGGTTGTCAGACTTAGTCCGGAAGAAACAAGTCCGCGTGATTGATCCTCCAACCCAGTGACTATGTTGTTAAAAATTAGCCATACAACCAGGTAGGCAGTGTACGCTACAACGAAAAGTCCAATACCGATAAGAGTATCTCGAATCGAAGGCACTAATCCTAACTGTTGAATCTTCCACCCTCGAAAAGATAAAAATTTCCAAAGCGCTATGGTTACCAAAGTTTCGTAGACCAATAAAAACCTGAGATGAGACTCAGAAACAGGTGCGTTAGTGTATGGGATAAAAATGAAAAGCAGGCTGGATAACATGAAGTATCCAAAAGCGATAAGGATCACAATTGAAAATTCAGCCCTGAATGATAGTGACTTAATGGTTCGTTTCATTATTAATGGATAGAAGGTAAGTCAGATTATCTTACGTATAGAATTTAAGCTTATCGCAGGGTTTCGTGACCCCAAAGCCTGAAAATCAATCGGCTGTGAAAGCTCATAGATTTTTTCTCATCAATGAAACCTTCTTTTGCGGAT
>JBNKMF010000261.1:0-1174 GCA_050292965.1 Gammaproteobacteria bacterium
CAGGCATCGTCACAGTTGCTGACTGTATCCAACGAAATGATACAGCAATTGATCGATTCTACGAAGGCAGGTTAATGATTACCTCACAGTATTATTTTCTTTCCGAGACAATACAGGGTAGCTTCAAAGAACAACTGGAAGCGGCTTTATTGGAATGGCGATCCGACTGGTTAAATCTTAATGTTGATATAAGCCTGGTGGAGATCAATGGCAACGTCAGCTTAGAGAATAATTTGCCCGAGTATGTACTCTATTTCGATGACGTCCTGTTTAACTGTAAGGATCAACAGCTGTTACAGGAGATGGTGGTTGGCAGGGAGTGGCCAATAAGCGAGCAGGAAAATAGTAATACTTTTGCGAGCCTTATACAGCAGTTATCAACTATCCAGATAAGTGAATTCATCATGCTGCTTTGTGGTGAAATGCCTGCTGATAATTCCGAGCACAGGATTTTGCCGAGCCCTTATGTTGAAGTGAAATTGCAGATCAATGATGGTGAGATGAGTTTTTACTTTAGCTCGAACTGGATGAGCAAACATTTTCCGTTGAAATATGACTTATCAGGATTACCGAAGTTGGCAGCCCTGCCTACGGCCCTTTTAGCTTCGCAATCCAGTGTAGAGATAAAGGCCGGACAGATCAAAATGACTTATGGTCAATTAACAAAATTGAAAGTTGGAGATGTACTCCTTAGCGATATGCTGGTTGGAGATGTTTTTACCGCAGAGATTCATCATAAGCCGGTTTTTACCAGTTTTCTCGGTCAACACGAAGACAATAAGGCGATTATTGTTGAAAGTATCAAGTTTTAGAGGTGAAGTATTGTGGCAATTGAAAAAGTCGAATATCAGGATATCGAGTTACAGGAAATAGACATCGATAACGAGAGTAGTGAAGAGGTCAATAATAGTTTTGATCTTGGGCTGATTGCAGACCTTGAAGTTAAGGTTGACATTAAGGTCGGAGATGCAAGTTTAACTGTGTCCGAATTGAATAACATGTCTGCGGGGAAGACGTTCAAACTTAATCAGGCGATCAATGAACCGGTGCAATTGATATTGAATAACAAAGTTATTGGTGCGGGTAAGCTGGTCGTGGTTGGTGATCATTTCGGCGTAGAAGTCATCAAAATTTAGAAGCAGAAAAAGTAACCGCTAACTCATGCTTTTCAAGC
>JBNKMF010000262.1:0-398 GCA_050292965.1 Gammaproteobacteria bacterium
CTGCTTCACCCTGAGTTATTGCATTTTGTAACAGGGGTAAGCATTTATCCATGAATTCTGTATCCAAAACCGCATGCTGAACGACTAACCAGGCGGCTTTTGAACCTTCTTTGCCGACTAAACTAAAACCTGGCCAACCATATTGGTTGATAATTTCCTTGATGCGCGCATTGTTCTTTTCATGAACTGCTTTCATTCTAGGATGGTAATCATTAGTTCCCAACTCTCCGCTATCAATTAATTCTTGCAAAACTCGTTGATCTTTCTGTTGCATCGACTGCAATTCGTTTTTTAATTCCTGGTTCAACTCAATGATTCCTTTGCTGGCTAATCGGGATAGGGGGATGCCTCACGACACCCCTCCTCCCACACCACCGGGCATACGGATCACGTACCAC
>JBNKMF010000262.1:408-1151 GCA_050292965.1 Gammaproteobacteria bacterium
TTGCTACCAGCTCTGGTAACCCCAGGTTCTTAAAGTACTTGTTTGCTAGTGCAGTGTAAAGTGCTGGACTAGCGCTGAGTCTCCAGGGGCCGTGCGCTGACTTGGCAGTATTCCAGGCCAGTTGCCGCTTTACGCCCAGACGTCTGAGCATCCTATAACCTTTACGTCCCCACTGTTTCCACACGTAACTTCGCAATCGTCGTCGAATCCATTTATCCAGATCTCGCAGTGGACTCAATACTTCGGCTATATCGAAGTAGGCTTTGACCGCCAGGGATGGTGGAAATGCAGGTTTTGCAGGAGCAAAAACCTGTCCAACCAAGCAGGGATTTTCTTAAGTCTGCGATAACCTGTAATAAGGTATGGCCTCTCGTTCGACGGCTCAGCTGTCTGACTGTGGCTTTTAGTTTCTTCAGTGATTTATCACTCACTTTGATTTTCGAGCCCTTTCTGCTGAACGTAAAGCCGAGGAAGGTTCTGTTCCAGGGCCTGTCTACAGCACTCTTTTGGGTGTTCACTTTGAGTCGGAGTGTATTCCCAATATAACGCTGTAGACTATGCATGACTCGCTCACCTGCTTGCTGACTTTTAACGAATATGACAAAGTCATCAGCATAGCGAACGAACCGGTGCCCTCGGGTATTGAGTTCCCAGTCCAGTTGGTTAAGTACGATGTTAGACAGCACCGGTGACAACGGGCCGCCTTGCGGTACGCCTTTGATACTGGCTTTTGTCGTAGTACC
>JBNKMF010000263.1:0-1147 GCA_050292965.1 Gammaproteobacteria bacterium
TTGGCCGTGTCTTTGCCCGGCCGTTGGAAGCTTATCATTTTGCTCTTGTCCGGATGGAGTGTTAGTCCATATCGGGCGAAACGTTTGGGCAGTACGCGCATTAACTTCTGTGCGTCTGCTTCGTTCTCGCAGCCCAGTATGAAGTCATCGGCAAACCGCACCAGAAAACTACGTCCCCGCAGCTTCGGCCTGGCTTGCTTGACATACCATTCGTCGAGCACGTGGTGGAGGAAGATATTGGCTATTAACGGGCTAATGACGCCGCCTTGTGGCGAGCCACAATCTGGGTAGTGGATGTTTTCATTTTCCACCACGCCCGCATTCAACCATTTGCCGATCAGGCCTATGATTTTCCCATCGTTGATCCGTAACCGAAGTATGTCCCGGATTAGGGCATGCGACATATTGTCGAAAAACTTACTGATGTCCGCATCTATGATGGTGCCTACCTTCTCTCGGTTGCAAGCATCCCTGATCGCCTTGACGGCCTGGTGTGGGGATCGCTTTTCCCGGAAACCATAGGAGAAATCGTAGAAATCTATTTCGTAGATGGCCCCCAGTAGCATGGCGACCGCCCGTTGCAGGATTTTGTCCTCAAGGGCGGGGATGCCGATTGGCCGTTGACTGCCGTATTCTTTCTCTATCCACACGCGCCTGATGGCCGGGGCTGTGTATCTCCCCGCCTTATAGCGCAGGTAGAGCGATTGAAGATTGGCTTCGAGGTGCTCTGCGTATTCCTTCGCCGTAACCCCATCGATCCCAGCCGCTGCATCCTTGCGGGTGCGCCGGTAGGCTTCGCGCAGAAGCTCAACGTCAATCATGTGATGTAGCGTGGTAAATACCCGTTCCGGGTATTTACTCGCTTGTTCTCTCAGCTGATAAAGTTTTAGTGAGACAGTTTGTGATCTCAAGGTATCTCCCGTAGGTCGTTTCAGTTCCCGTCATGCCCGGCTTCTCCTTCCCTTCAGTGGGTCGCTTGAGCATCACTTCCCCACCTTCCCGGCTGTCGCTCGCGCAACACCCTTCGGTACTATGATCCGCTAAGATTGCCGATCGCTCTTCTCGTGGTCGTTCGCTTTTCGCTCTCCTTCCACGATACCCTGCATTGCCCTAGTTTCCGTGTCCCCTTCGTTTCCTCAGGGCTCAC
>JBNKMF010000264.1:0-1134 GCA_050292965.1 Gammaproteobacteria bacterium
CCTAAAAACTGGGTGTGACATAAGTGGCATCAGATCCATGTTGACCGTAGGACGCATGCCTAGAGTAGACTGGACGTTTCTAAGGACATATAGTTTACAAAACTATTTTTCAAAGCTTTAGCTTCATCCTTGTCTTTATTCTTTTGGTTTTATTTAAAATGATTATCTTATTCTCTCCTATTTCCAAATTTTAGATGGTCCGTACTCGCCGCACAGCCAGGAAGAGCACTGGACGTCTGCCCACTGGACAGTTAGCACCAAGGGATGTGCCGCCTCGGCAGGAGCCACAACCGGACTCACCCCAGGAGGAGGAACCATTCGAGATTATGGTCACGGTACCAGCAGGAGAAGACTCACAAGAGGATCAACCGGTGCCACAAAGCCACGACCAGCAAGAGGAAGAAGACATTGAAAGAGAAGAAGAAGATGGCAACAAGGCTGAAGGTGAAGAAGATGAAGACTACACTCCTTGGGGCAAGGCTGAGAAAGACGAGATATTCCACGACGCCGATGAAATCAAAACTTTTGGAGATGAAGCCCCAATCCCCACTGGTAGACTAAGGGATTTGCTAAACTGCATCAAGATCACCACTCTGCCAGAGTTCTGAATCAAGAGAATTCTGTGCCCTGGCCGAGAAGAGTACATGGCAATCATGGAAATCAATAGCGGACCCAATGTGCTCAGCCGACACAAGGGACCAGCCTTCAGGACCACTTACCCGGATGCAGTAGCTGACGCTGCATGGCAGGCGATCACCACCTATAGCCGAAGATATCATGATGAGCTGAGGAACACCGTCTATTACTTGCTGCCTCAGAGGAAGAAGAACATGTTCAAGGCTTCTGGGGTCAAGGCCGATGTTCCCAGGATACTTATGGTGCATCAACAGGATGTGTTTGTGGTGATGAGCACTCATCTGCAGACTGCCCAGCAGGAGATTCAGAAACTCCGCGACCAGCTCAGAGACTCGGATGCGACGATTAGAGCATAACAGAGGATGGTAGCTGGGGAAGCCAATGACCTCTATGCCTCTGACACCTGCACGTGGTCAGCCACCTCTTCAGGTCCAAGAGCAAAGAATGAGCCAGCAGTGAACAGTCACTCCCCCTCTGAATCCCGTACACGTTAGGAGT
>JBNKMF010000265.1:0-1096 GCA_050292965.1 Gammaproteobacteria bacterium
AAGCAAGCCATTCCATACTAGACACATGGTGGCACCTGTTGCCTGGGGGTCTACTCCTAAGATTCGGTCCTTAGCAGATTCGAGCATGACAAACCACATCACCTGACGGAATCCAACCGTCTCCACCATTCCATCCTTCCTCAATCCACAACATCGATCTTCACCACGATCAAATCACATCTCAACGGATGGTCGACCATCGCTCACAAAGACACAAGCCAAACTCAACATCACAAAGGATGGAAAGACTTGTACGAACTCATGACTGCATGGCTAAGCAAAACTAACCAAGTATGAACCCAAATCCTAAGTATGAGGCTTAGGTAACAATATTCATGCATGCAAGCTAGTGTGTATACTAGAGAAAGAAAGAGAGCACATAGGATCAATATGGTCAAGGGTCACTTGCCTTGATTCCCCGCTAGCTGCTCAAAGTCTTGCACGTCGAGCTCTTGGAGATTCTCGAAGTCTTCGGCTCCTAACGGTAGTGATTGGAAACAAGCAACACAAGAAAATAAATAAACAGTACATCAAACAGTACCTAATGACTAAACAAACAGTACCAAAAGATGCTACTCATTGCTACGAATGCGTGAGCGCAAGAATCACCTAAATCGGAGCTACGGTTTGAAAGTTATGAAGGTTTTAAGTTAATAGATTTAAAAGATAATTAAAATAAATAAGATTAATTAAGCAGGAACCTAATCATAATTACAAAAGGTTAATTAGGGACCTAAATGTAAAATTATAGGGACTAAAATATAATTTTGGAAAAGTTCAGGGGTGTTTTTGCAAAAAATATGGCGTTATGGGATTTTCTAGAATTTTTTGAATTATTTTACTAAAGAAAAATCATGGAATATGTCCACGGGACCGTAGACCGGGTGCATAGCATCGCTCCGTGGCCGCGGTCCACGATTCATTAAACCCGGATCGATGTGGGTCATCGCATTGTAGATCTGCGGCTCAGATTAGAAGGGCAAAGGGGTATTTTTAGGATCTAATCCTGCACGTTCATCTTGGATCGGACGGCCAGGATGACTTCTCCTTTGCATGGCCGGCGTCGAACAGAGTCCCGGGGAAGCGGACTACATGG
>JBNKMF010000266.1:0-1067 GCA_050292965.1 Gammaproteobacteria bacterium
CAGGGGGGTAGCCTTAAACAGTACCTTTGCACCTGATAGTATTATGAATTCACCGCCCACGATGTAATGCAGTAGGGCGCCAAGCACAAAGATAGCCGTCACATCCCCCGCTACTGCGTTATCACTAAGGCGCTGTGCGCCGACAATGCCGGTGATGGCCAGTCCAATCCATATCAGGAAGGTTGCGCCCAGTGCAACTTTTCGCTGGTATGACAAGGAAAGCCCCTCAAACATTGCCGCAGGCAGGTCTAAATTAAGAAATCTGTATTCCATGTTCGTCTCCTATGTTGCTTTCACTATCTCATGGCTTTTGAGACTAGCAACCGTTTATCTGGAAATTAGATCCAGTGAGCATTCCCCCTGATAATTTGTCTTTTGTATGTATTGTATGTATGATACATACATACAATACATACACGAGTGTAAAATGATGAACGTCAAACCAGATATCAAAGAGAAGATACTGACAGCGGCCAATGCGCTGGTTGCAGAAGGTAATGACAACCCCACCAATGCCCAGGTGCTGGAACGCATGGGAAAGGGTTCGTTGAGTCACGTGTTCCTGCTAGCATAGTTTGGCCCGAAATTGCTAGCATAGATTGACCGGAGTTGTTTTTGCTAAAAGTATCAATCGCTTACGTAAGTGCTTTAAGCTGAATACACTGAAGAAATAGTCTTGTATTTCTTACTTATAAAGTCGTAAATCTCATTAACGAAATTGAAGGCTTTTGTGCTGGTCATTTGCTGCATAGAAGATAAAGGAATACTGTTACCGGAAATTAAAAATATTCTAGAATTTGAGGTAGAAGATCAGTTTGTTGTAATGTGGTCCAAAAGTATTACCAAGCGATCAAATAATGACAATACAGTTCTCAATTATACCGATTGAACAATTCCTTGACGAAGTTCTTGAGCAACAACCTGATGCTAGCTTGCTTTTAAATGAAACAAGTCTAGGTTGCTTCATGCGATATCAATTACAAACGAAACGGCATGCCGAATTGAATTACTATGTGAAAAGCTGGATCGAAATCACCTGTCTGACATTACCTGATGATATTAAATAG
>JBNKMF010000267.1:0-1056 GCA_050292965.1 Gammaproteobacteria bacterium
GTAAAATCGGGCATGCCATAATTGAGAACCGAATTAGCCACCTCTGGATAGTTTTCAAGATCCTGAACTGTGCTCAAGTTGCTGGTGTTAAATAACCAGTTCAAATCACGCAGTACCGATTCGCGCAGTTTTGTCTGTGATATTCCGCGTTTATCTTTAGGCTCTGTTTTTTTATCGGGCTCGTCATCAACGAGCCGATCAAGCAAAGACGAATATAATTGATCCTGATTGCGTAGTTTGGCCATTACGTACAGCCATTATTGTCAGCCATCAGGATTCAATCTCTTCTGAAGCGATGAAATCAGTTGTTTCGGCTGCCTCTGAATTTAAAGTGATCAGACGCAAATCCATTAATGGGTACTCACCCACATCCGTTGTTAACATACGCTGTCCCATGCCCTGATAAACACCGTTTTCCAGCTCCTGCCAGATGGTTTTGCGTGCAATGCGAATCAGCTTATCTTCACTCTCCTCAGAACCGGGATAACGGGTGGGTATCAAACCTACAGTTTCTCCCCCATTGGCCCAGGTGAAATAAGCAGGCATCCACACCATATCCCGAACATCTTCAGGCGCTTCGATCTTAATGGACTGTATACGATTAAATGGTACCCAGTAATACCTGCCATTTATGATGGCTTCGAGCATCGGCCCCATTCGAGCATCAGCATCAGCAATCCACTCAAACGCCTCACTATCCGGGCTTGAAGGGTCTCCAATGACTCCAGAGGTTGCTGGTGCCAGCTCAAAAGCCTGGTTTCTGACGTCCTGCGATTTAGCATATTGCCCGTTAGCTAATAAGCTCAGTGACTCTAGTAATAGTGCTACCCATTGTTCAGGCTTACCAAAAACAACTGGTGAACGCTTACCGGCAAAGACATCTGCCCTTAAACCTTCACATAGTAAGGCCTCCCGATAGGTCTGTACCATCGCTAAAGTACTGGCATCCAGCTCACCCGCAACATTCAGCTGAGTCAACGCACGATCCCACTGCCCCATTACTGTGAGCAGTTGAAACAAAAATACTCTATGTTTAACATTGGAAGGATCGCTGCG
>JBNKMF010000268.1:0-1056 GCA_050292965.1 Gammaproteobacteria bacterium
CGCAGCGATCCTTCCAATGTTAAACATAGAGTATTTTTGTTTCAACTGCTCACAGTAATGGGGCAGTGGGATCGTGCTTTGACTCAGCTTAATGTTGCGGGTGAACTGGATGCCAGTACTTTAGCGATGGTACAGACCTATCGGGAGGCCTTACTCTGTGAAGGTTTGAGGGCAGATGTCTTTGCCGGTAAGCGTTCGCCAGTTGTTTTTGGTAAGCCTGAACAATGGATAGCACTATTACTAGAGTCACTGAGCTTAATGGCTGACGGGCAATATGCTAAATCGCAGGACGTCAGAAACCAGGCTTTCGAGCTGGCACCAGCAACCTCTGGCGTCATTGGAGACCCTGCGAGCCCGGATAGCGAAGCGTTTGAGTGGATTGCTGATGCTGATACTCGAATGGGGCCAGTGCTCGAAGCCATCATAAATGGCAGATATTACTGGGTTCCATTTAATCGTATACAGTCCATAAATATAGAAGCGCCTGAAGATGTGCGGGATATGGTGTGGATGCCTGCCTATTTCACCTGGGCTAATGGGGGAGAAACAGTAGGTTTGATACCCACCCGTTATCCCGGTTCTGAGGTGAGTGAAGATAAGCTGATTCGCATTGCACGCAAAACCATATGGCAGGAGCTGGATAACGGTGTTTATCAGGGCATGGGACAGCGTATGTTAACAACGGATGTGGGTGAGTACCCGTTAATGGACTTGCGTATGATCACATTAAATTCAGAGGCAGACGAAACAACAGATTTCAGCGTTTCAGAAGAGATAGAACCCTAATGGCTGACACTAATGGCTGTACGTAATGGCCAAACTACGCAATCAGGACCAATTACATTCGTCTTTGCTTGATCGGCTCGTTGATGATGAGCCCGATAAAAAAACAGAGCCTAAAGATAAACGCGGAATATCACAGGCAAAACTGCGCGAATCGGTGTTGCGTGATTTGAACTGGTTATTTAACACCAGCAATTTGAGCACAGTTCAGGATCTTGAAAACTATCCAGAGGTGGCTAATTCGGTTCTCAATTATGGCATGCCCGATTTTAC
>JBNKMF010000269.1:0-1048 GCA_050292965.1 Gammaproteobacteria bacterium
CCGAATACGACGATCCAGATGCGACAGCTAATGCCAATCTGTCAGCGCGTTTGCCATACCTGTTTGCCACCTGCCGGTTTGCGCATTACCTGAAGTGTATAGTGCGTGACAAGATTGGTTCATTTAAGGAGCGAGAGGATATGCAGAAGTGGCTACAGGCCTGGATTATGAATTATGTCGATGGAGATCCTCAGCACTCCAGTGAAGATGTTAAAGCGCGCAAACCGCTGGCCGCTGCTGAGGTTGTTGTAGAGGAGGTAGAGGGCAACCCGGGTTACTATACCTCAAAGTTTTTTCTACGACCGCATTATCAGTTGGAAGGACTTACCGTGTCGTTGAGGCTAGTGTCCAAGCTGCCATCAGTAAAGGGTAGTTAAAGAAGTGTTTCAGGATGTGTGCATTGTAGTTAAACATGAAGACGGTGAAGAAATTGTGTCTTAAAGCAGTCATGTAACCACAGTAGTACATTAAAAATGGGGCTGAGTGTTATCGTGATGTTTAACAGTAATGCTCAGTGAAACGAGTGGTAAATAATCAAATTTCGAGCAAGGAGATTATCATGGCCGTAGATATGTTTTTAAAAATTGATGATATAGAAGGTGAGTCTGTAGATGACGTACATGCCGGTGAGATAGATATATTATCGTGGAGTTGGGGGATGTCACAATCAGGCACTACACATAGTGGGCCAGGTGGTGGTGCTGGCAAGGTCAACGTTCAGGACCTCTCATTTACCCACTATGTTGATAAGGCTTCAGCCAATCTGATGAAGATGTGCTGTAATGGCAAGCACTTTAAAGAAGCCACACTAGTGGTGCGTAAGGCAGGGGAAACACCCCTTGAATACATGATTATCACAATGAAGGGCGGTCTGATTTCTTCGGTGTCCACCGGAGGCTCTGGTGGTGAGGATCGGATAACGGAGAATGTCACTTTAAATTTCTCCGAATTCAAGACCGAGTATGTTCCGCAGATGGCTGATGGTTCTGGTGATGCCTCAGTCATTGTTGGCTGGAACATCGCAAATAACGTGGATGCATCCTGACAC
>JBNKMF010000270.1:0-1046 GCA_050292965.1 Gammaproteobacteria bacterium
TACTTCTGCTTCTACTTCTACTTCTACTTCTACTTCTACTACACTGTGTTAATCGCTTGAGACCACACGATTGTTCGGGTGGTAACTAATTCAGATTATCCTAATAGACTAATGCTGTTTTGTAATTGAAAATTTTCAATGTTAGCTTTTTTAGTAATAAGGTGATGTAAATGATAGGCTCGACTTGTGTGGTCACAACAAGTTGTTAAATTAATATTAATACTATAATAAGTGTAACTGGCGCTAAACCAAGAGGCAGGAGGCATCTCTAATGGTAGATTCTAATACTTCAAAAAGTGAAGACTTGAGACGCATTGTAATGCGGTGGATGATGGTATCGTTACTGTCTGGACTCGTATTGGCTAGAAGCGGATTCTATTTACTTACGTTTACCAATCTAACAAGTCAAAGCACGCGGACTTCGCTACGCTCCGCCAGTGTTTGAAGCGTTATGTGTCTTTATGAACGTGGATATAAATCAAATTACGCGAAATGATTAAAAGTGTATTTATAACGACAATTGTCTTACTGTCAGGAATTGGTCATGCTTCTAATTCTGGTGGTTTTGATAAGGCATTCAAATCTGCGGGGTTTGTATGGTCAAATGGTGAATGGCTTTCAAAATGCGGTATAGAGTCAAATCAAATTGGAGCCGCATACCAGCCAGGGAGTGTTAGCCTCAAGGCAGACTTTAATGGTGACGAGTTGACTGACTTACTAATAACAGAAGGTGGGAGTTTTTGTGCAGGAAACACAGGGTCAGTTTCCTATGTCCTTATCCAAGACGCATCGAGTAATTGGAAGCTCGTTAAAAAACTCATAGGTATCGTTGAGTTAAAAGAGAGGAACAAGGAAAGTGGATGGCTTGATTTTGAATTGGGTGGCCCCGGTTTCTGTTTTCCCATATACGGTTACAGGAATAATCAATACAAAGTCATCCGTCACGAGTATCAAGGAAAACCATGCAAGAATTAAGCAGTAGTATCGATGGAATCAACTCACAACAAACGCCTGCAGAGGACTCGCGGCACTGTTGGTGCCGCTTC
>JBNKMF010000271.1:0-1035 GCA_050292965.1 Gammaproteobacteria bacterium
GATTGTTTTCTCCTCTTGGTGGTAGTTGGAACTAGGAATAATCTTAGGAGCACTCTACTCACCCTTGTCCTCACCCTCTCCAAATCAACACCCAATTTGTATGTGGATTTGGTTGCACTCTCCTCAACCCGGCTCAAATCCTCCTCAATCATCTTCTCACTCAAAGCAGTTTTCTCAAGGCGAGCAGTCAAATATGCAACCTCTTACTGAAGCTCGGTGTTCTCTTTGGTAGCATGGATAAGCTTACCCTTGAGAGAAACACATGCTTCACAAGTAGGAGATAAGACTGTACAACGAGAAGAGTGATCAAGTTTGTACTTAAGATTCTTAATCTCAACGGCTGCAGCCTCCAAATCAGATCTAAGCAAAGGACAACTCGTGCAAGCACTAAGCAGTGTGGAACAAGCTTTGATCTTTTTGAGTTCCAATTTGGCACCCTTAAGTCGACTTGTGACTTGAGAGTGCATGAGCCACAAATCAACATAGTTAACCATGATCATATTACAGTTATCACATGGCTTGACACTCATATCATCATGCACGGATCGAAGAGAAGCAATCTCAGAAAAAGAACTCTCAAGCTCAAGATTCAACCTCTTGTTCTCACGAAAAATCTTGCAAAGTAACTTGTCTTGTTTGCAAAGAGCATTCTCAAGCTCAACGACTCTCGAAGAAAGACTCTCGGGAGATGGATCATCACTTACATCGGAGTTGGAGTCGGAGTCGGAGATGTGCCGCGATGACTTGCCTATGAGGCAAAGGCCGGTGAAGTCTCCAGTCTTGCGCTTGGGCCTCTCATCCTCCTCGGAGCCGGAGAAGTCGTCGCTGGAGAAGTCGAGGTCGCTGAGGGCGGCACACGCTCGGGACATTATCTTCTGGATCTTCATCTTCTTCTTCTTGTCCCCGAAGCGGTACTTCTTCTTGCCCTCGCCCTTGTCGCTGGAGTCATTCCGGTTGTTGTAGTTATACTTATTGGAGGAGTCGAACTTCTTCCTCTTGGGGCAGTCGGCGATGAAGTGGATGGTGTCGCCGCAC
>JBNKMF010000272.1:0-1032 GCA_050292965.1 Gammaproteobacteria bacterium
TTCAGAGGGAACAGACACAGGCAGGTCGGATAAAAGCAGCGGTTCTTCTGGAGCTGCAGGTGTTAATTTTCTATTGATCCTGACCATTGTTCTTTCACTTTCCGCCTGTGGTAAAAGTAGCAATGATGATAGTTCTAATTCGACGCCAACGCCCGCAGGGGATGTATCGAAAGCGGTCAGTCTACAGGCCGATGCCAACAGTGATTCGGTGACGCTAAGCTGGTCCCTGACTAGCATTAATCCCAGTTCACAGGAAATATTGCGTGACAGCGATCCTGATCCGACAGGTAGCATGAGCATCAGTCCAGTGGATAAAGATAAGGTCGAATTCATCGATAATAACGTGGTAGCTGGTGAGACCTATTATTACTGGGTCAAAGTGACGGATGCTGATTCGAGTGTAATCCATTCTCAGGTGGTCAGGGTTACCGTTGAGAGTGGCTCATCGGGCACTGAACCGAATCCTGTACCGAATCCCAATCCAGTTCCAACACAGGTTCCAACAGCAGTTCCAACACAGGTTCCAACACAGGTTCCAACAACAGCTCCAACTCAGGCTCCAGATGCGCCAGTCAATAAGCAGCCGAGCGCCAGGATCACAGCACCTCAGAGCGCCACCTCAGGTGAGACGGTCACGCTGGATGGCAGTGGCTCATCCGACCCGGATGGAGATACCCTTAGCTACAAATGGAGCAAAACTGCAGGGCCGGACATTATGCTTTCAAATACTACAGGCAACAGCCTCAGCTTTTTAGCGCCGCCAGTAGATCAATCACAGCAGATCAGTTTTCAATTGACAGTGGATGATGGCGAACTCTCCGACAGCACCAACGTGAGTATGCAGATTTCACCCATAGCCGACAACAGTGCACCATCGATTGTTTCCAGATTACCTCAGCAGGATCAGATCGATGTATCGCCCTCGGTACAGGTCCGTGTTGACTTTGATGAGGCACTGCTTGCAAGCAGCGTTAATAATCAGAGTTTAGTGGTTAGCCAGGATGGCAATCCAGTCGCCGGTAGTGTGAGCTA
>JBNKMF010000273.1:0-1030 GCA_050292965.1 Gammaproteobacteria bacterium
TAGCACCTGGTTAGCTTGTGTGTTCATTTAAGTTGTATATATTCGATGCCGAACTATTCAAATATGCACTTTTCATCTGTTTGAGTTGCCAGTAACCATCATTATCATCATCCATAACACCTTCTACGATTGAAAATAGTTTTATCATTTTATCTAGTGCAAAGCGCCCACATGAAGTTCGACACAACAGTTGAAAGCTTGCTGTCGGTTTACCACCGATTGAATTCTCAACTATTGATTTTTCCTCGGGGGCATATTCTGTTTTGTAATCTTCATATCGCCAGAATTGAAAATTTTCGCCTTCCTCAGATGAACAAGAACCATCGATAATTTTGATATCTTTAGCTCTACTTTCAATTTCTTCGTAGCTTGGGCCTTTGAAATGTATGATTACGCTATTCATTATTTACAAGCTAACAGAATGATAAACGAGACCTCCGGGTCTCATTATCATGTTTTAGGCATTTTCTCTAAAATTCCAACCTAAATCTAGCTTGTCCCAATCAATAGGTTCGTAAGAATAGTTTGCATCAAACTCACCGCTTGCCTTCACGTGAATGATGCATTCTGTAAACCTTTCTTTATTTCCGATTGCAACCTCGTCTTGAAGTCGCCTAAGAAGCACATCCAAATTGGTTATTGATGGGATTGATTTTTCTGTTAGTTTCTCATTCTCCAAAACTAGATAGCTATTTAAGAATTGGCTTTGGTTTCCCTCGACCTGATATTTAACAATGAATTCCAACCATTCATTTGGCAACGAGCCTATAACGCTATCAGTTATTTCTTGGAATATTTCCTTTTGCATAGCAAAAACTCCTTCTATTGCCTAACGCCCGCATAAAGTGCGCGAGGAACGAGCGTCGCATTTAACGCGCTTGTTAAGCATTGACTCGATCGCCGTGACTCTTAGGCTCTGACACCACCAAGAAAACAAGATCAACATTTCCTTAATTCATTAATTGATGTGGCTCCTTGGCTGGAACATGGAGACCGTTTCCTTTGCTTACTTCATGAACCTCACTCGATA
>JBNKMF010000274.1:0-1006 GCA_050292965.1 Gammaproteobacteria bacterium
CAAGGCATGACAACGCGGAATAGCAAACTATTCCAGGGAGCTACAAAGCTGCCGCGTCCTGCTCACGCCCCTTACCTATCGTCAGGGTTCAACGAAAGGAGCTGACGTATCTTGTCATAATTGGCCCTGGCATCAGCCTCTATTTTTCCTGTATCAGCCTTGATTTGTTCGATCTCGGCCTTCCAGTCGTCCATGCGCTTTTGCATGAGTTTCTGATTGTCTTCACGTACTGTCATGATATTGCCCCTTCAACTAGAAAAATCACTTGGGCGTGTAAAAGATGCGTACCAAGTGATTTTTCTAGTTCAACAGGCTTAGTTTGGCTGTTGCTATGAGCCACCATAGATAAAGCAACCCGAAGCGCATGTCTGTACGCTATCGCACATGGATATGCATAGCATCAAACTCCGTCTGCTCTCTGATTGCCTGTAATTCAGCGCAGGTTTTCGCTCTACGTAATTTTAAACCTAATAAGTAGTAAGTGTTTTTTATCATTGTAAGCACACACCCTTTAGCTCTGCCCCAGTGCTTCGAAACCTGAAATCACATCAAACAGTTCCTCATCGATACCACTCTGGCGCAGGCGGTGGAAGGTTCGATTTAGATCTTCCTGTAATTCATTTATATTTTTCTCTGCGCGTTGCATGGCGGCGAGACGGCTGGCATTTTCACTGGCTAAAGATTCAGCGCAGGCGCGAAATAGCGTGACAAAAAGATATTCACGCACTAGCGCGCGTAAGGTTCTTTCCCGGTTGCCCATCACCTGTGGCAGGTTTTCTGTTGGCCAGGGAATGTTGGCCAGATTATGTAGCCAGGTTTCATCCAGCGGCAGCAGTTGCTGACTTGCGGGACGATAAATCGATCCGCTCTGCGGGTGATTATGAAACAGGTAAACCTGTTCTATGAGCCCCTGTTCGCGCTGTGCTTCCATTTCGATCAGAATCTGCCCTACCAGTGCTGCAATCGCATTAATCGAGTTTGGCAGGGCAAAACCTCCCATTGTATG
>JBNKMF010000275.1:0-1004 GCA_050292965.1 Gammaproteobacteria bacterium
ATGCCCGACGACTGGGAAAGAGCCAATGGTCTTGACCCCAATAATGTCGAGGATAGAAACCAGACCTGGGGCCCAGGCTACACCATGCTTGAGAAGTACCTGAACAGCCTGGATAGCTTCCACGATAGCGGCAGCAACAACGATAACAGCACCGGCAATACCCCGCCGGTTGCAAAAATCGGTGCCATTACACAGAAGATGCCGGGTCAGACAGTCATGCTGGATGGCAGTAGTTCTTCAGATCAGGATGGAGGCACACTCAGCTATCTATGGACTCAGATTCAGGGCGACACTATCAGTCTGGCGGAAAATTCAAATTCTACCCTCAGCTTTGTTGCGCCCGAGGTCACTCAGCCTACGCAGTACACTTTTCAGCTAACCGTGAACGACGGAGAACTCAGCAACGTAGCCAGCGTCACGGTGCGGGTGTCACCAGTTGGCTCCGTCGGGTTATGCGACACGGCTACGGAGGGCAATAGCCTGACGCTGAGCTGTCCCTCCGGACAGCTCATTACAGGGGTTAACTTCGCCAGCTACGGCACACCGAACGGTTCCTGCGGCTCATTCAGCACAGGTTCATGTAATGCCAATAGTTCGGAGTCGGTTGTTTCTACTGCCTGTAAAGGGAAGAATAATTGCACTGTGTATGCAGGTAACGACAAATTCGGTGACCCCTGTGAAGGTACGGTCAAGAAGCTGGCTGCAGATGTGGTCTGTGGTATGGCAATTGACTGAACCCCGGCCGACTCCAACTCTTGCTTCAGCTTCAAACCCGGAACCAACCACGAATCCAAAAGTCAGTGGGGATGCCGGTAGTAACTACGCTGTCGGAGGAAGGCTTCACTCCAAACTTGTTGTGGAGAACAAGTATTTCGAAGACATCGGTAAAGCGTTTACATATATGTACGATGAGGACGCTGCGGATTCAAGGATCATGAATTCACCTTTCGATTACCCGGGGGTGAACAATCAACTTTCCGCCCAGGACGCATTAAAGCACGTTA
>JBNKMF010000276.1:0-1003 GCA_050292965.1 Gammaproteobacteria bacterium
TAGCTCTTACAAACCCTTCAAAAACGCTGTCCGAAAAATTTTTGATATGACTCAAAAGATCAATACGTGATCTTGCTGTAAATCTAAGATCACCTTCTATACTTTCTATTACTTTATGAATATCCTGTTCTGACTCGGCGTTTGACAGAGCATTGCGATAATCTTTAAAAGAACGTTCATACTCCTCATATATCTCCTTAAACTGCTTAAAGGAAGGTTCTACAAATTTCTCGAGTTGCTCTTTTTGAGCCACTCCCTTAGCATCCCAAAGGCGTTGCAACCAATTACTTAACGCTAACGCCGCTTGCCCGCCAATTGTTTTTCCGAACTCTTTTGCCGCATCGTCGACTATTAATCCCATGGTATTTTCTCCAGTTCTGTCAATATATAGAACCCACCTTCGCCCCAATATTAATACTCAATTAATGCCTAACGCCATGCTCTGTGGGAATTTGAGAGCAACAGCGAACAAATTTTCCATAGGAGCATCTTGTTAGATGTGTTTTCATTTTTGTATTACAGCAATTGGTTCAGGTTTTAGCGTGTATTTGGACATAATACCAATTGCTTCTTTTCTAGTAATTACTTTTGTTTCAAGCCTTTCAATTGCTTCAGATGTTGGCAACATGGACCTTAGTAATAATGCTCTATAAACATCCATTCTTTCAGAATGGCTGTTACAACGTGATTTGCAGAAATTTTTATAAACATTTGCCATTTCTTCCCATATCAAGAGGTTTGATTCTGGATCTAAATCACGTTTGTATAAGTCAATAGCATTTTCATACGAAATGCCATCTACGATTTCGAAGACGTCAGTAGTTGCTTTTATTCTAGGCAATAAAGAAGCAGGTAACTCTTTATGAACATAATTATTATATTTGACTTTATTCGGGTCCATTGTCATTTGTTTGTCGATGGCCATAGAAACAAATGACATACTAAATAAGGCAATAAGTATAAATATCTTCTTCATTTTCCTTTATACATCTAACAGCTTGAT
>JBNKMF010000277.1:0-998 GCA_050292965.1 Gammaproteobacteria bacterium
ATGTCCACTACCTGCTGGAATTGGCCCCTTATATCGAACTTAAGAGAAGAAAAAGAAAACCGGGTCAAAAGAAAACAGGGTCAGAGAGCAATTGTTTCAAAATTGCTCTCTGACCCTGTTTTTTCCTGACCCGGTTTTTTCCAATCGCAATACGACTGCCGGATTTCATCTTCGGGAGCAGGGCGGCAAGGCAATTCACCGTGCCCTGAACATTGGTATCCATCACACGTTTGAATAATTGCCCGTCAAAGTTTTTAGCATCGTCAATATATTCACAGTAACCCGCATTCAGGATCACCAGGTCAGCAGCAGATTCCTTTTCCAGAGCCTGTTGAATTTGCTCTGCATCAGTCATATCAAATGTACAGATCTTGCTCGGATACAGATCCAGCGCACGAAACAGTTTGTTATGGTCTCTGCCGCAGGCAATAACCTGATACTGGTCCAGAGCATAGTCTTTTGCCAGTTGTAAGCCGATACCCGAACTGGCTCCGGTGATTAATACTGTTTTCATGACTAAGTCTCTTGAATTGATGGGAGCAGCATAGATTTGGTGTTGTGAATCGGCTGTCAATTCGTTGTGAAGATTTTGTGAAATTGGGGGTTATGGGCTTTAAAGCGGTGAATTTGAATGGTGAGTCTGTGGGTCATTAGTGGCTAGCAAGTGAAAAGTCAGGGTGGGTATTCACGTAGCGTAGGCTTGCGTTTTAATGGTAAATGCTCTAAAAAGAAAACTTAAATCGATTCCGCTCAAGCACTAGGGAAGTTATTAGTAATGATAAAAATGGGTGTGATACAGCCAGGTCTTGGGAAAAGTTTTCCTTCGAGCCACCTAATCAAAAACTCATAAAGATGTCCTGTATAATGCTTTAGTGAGACCTACAGGTTTGAAAGTATGGATAGAGGGCTTTCTCGGGAAAGTAATTTACAGAGAAAAGAGGATGCTGCGGATGTTTTGCAATATAAGTCAATATACGTGCGTGTAATATAATCAGCTG
>JBNKMF010000278.1:0-995 GCA_050292965.1 Gammaproteobacteria bacterium
CAGTTGCCTGACACATCGATACTGAACTCACCCAGAGTGCCAGTTATTGTGGCCGCTGTGAAAGCATTATCAGGATCATCAACATCTAAACTGGTCAAGGTTCCGCTAGCACTTAAAGCTGTATCTGTTTCAGATAATAGTTTTGTATCGCTGGATACGGTAGCAACATCGTTGCTACCGTTTATTGTGATTTGAACAGTTGAAGGTGTTCCATCAACAGTGGTTATGTTAAAGGTTTCATTAACACTATCACCGATATTTAAACTATCAAAAGCACTGTTGGCGGTGAAGGTCCAGTTACCTGCAGTATCGATAGTAAAATCTCCAATCGTGCCATTGATAGTCAATGCAGAAAAAGCATTATCTGCATTATCAACATCGCTACTGGTTAGAGTACCAGTGGTGGTCAGAGCCACATCAGATTCAGTTAATTCTCTGGCATCACTGGAAACGGTGGCGGTATCATTAGTACCGTTGATTGAGATAAGAACTGTACCAGGCGTTCCATCCGCAGCAGTGACATTAAAGGTTTCATTAACACTATCACCATTATTTAGACTATCGAAAGCACTGTTGGCTGTGAAGGTCCAGTTACCAGAAGCATCGATACTGAAGTCACCCAGAGTTCCTGTGGTTGTTGACGGTGTAAAAGCATTATTAACTCCGTCGACATCGACACTGGTTAAAGTGCCAGATGTTGTTAACGCAATATCGGATTCTGTCAGTATCTTTGCATCACTCGATACATTTGCAGCATCGTAGGTTCCGTTAATAGTGATTTGAATGGTGCTTGCGCTTCCATCCACACTGCTAACATTGAAAGTTTCATTCAGGCTATCTCCAACATTTAAACTGTCAAAGGTACTGTTCGCGGTAAAAGTCCAGTTACCTGTTGCATCTATGCTTAAACTACCTAAAGATCCTGTGATAGAAGCGGGTGTAAATGCATTGTCAATATTATCTACGTCGCTGCTGGTTAAGGTTCCTGAAGTTGT
>JBNKMF010000279.1:0-985 GCA_050292965.1 Gammaproteobacteria bacterium
ACCGCGCTGAGCCTCAAATGACATCCCTGTCATTTGACCCCGCTCTGAATACCATTTTGCCGCAGGCTTGAAAGGGGGTGTATATCTGCTAACGATCCTGAGGCACGGGATATTGAGAAAGCAATTTACCCACTAATTTTTCTAAAGAGCCTATTTTTTAAATGGTTGACTGGTTGTGGCGAGAGGAATTAAGTTAAAGAGTCAGGGGGCGCCTTTAACCTGGTGTCGCGGTAAAGGCGTAGTAGCGACAGAAATCTGAGTCTTGCTGGTTTTCAGCATGATGTGCTCCTTTCATTGAGTCGATCGTTTTTTAGTTACCGTTGATCTATAGTAGTGCCAAGCTTCAAAAAGTGGGTCCTAAAAGATTCACTTTAAAGATTTTCCTTATGTCTATCAGACTCGTTAATTTTCTTAATTAATGACTTTTCTGATAATTACCCGGTTGATGCTTTCAAGATCTTTGCAACTCTTCAAACCAAAGATTAGTTCGTATCCATTGCTGTTATAGACGAATGAACAGCGCTGGTTTTCCGGTACATTCAACGCCAATGTCCTCAATTCCTGCCCACTGCCGAACAGTTGTACCACTTGTTTCATTTCTAAATAACTATTTGGTTTAAAGGTAATTGTGACGGTCCTTTCTGCATATGTAGTACTTTTAAAGTCTTCAAAAACGATTTCGCTGATTTCCTCAAACACTAGGCTTAACGAGCAAGCGGAAATGCTGCTTGTGATTTCTGGATCTGGTGCAAAAAGATCGAATTCATCAGAGGGTGGATTCACTGGAGTCAGATCACAGCCTAATGCTTTCTCCACGGTAATTTTGTTGAGATCGGAGCTCTCAATAAGGGAATGTATCTTATTGTAAATATTGTTCATATCAGAATGTCCAGAAAAACCGATTATTATAGCCAGTACAAGTAATGTTGTAATAATCGAGTATTTAGATTTCATATCAAGCTTACATCTTTTGTGTTGTTCTGTT
>JBNKMF010000280.1:0-981 GCA_050292965.1 Gammaproteobacteria bacterium
AAATTAGCGGTTATAACATAAGTGGTTCAAAACGGACTCGCGGCACCAGGGTGCCGCTCACGTTACCAATGGCGGCGCAAGCCGTTTAGCCGAGCGTTAAGGTTACTTAAAAGAGAATGGAGGCGAACCAAATGCACCACCACAAATTAGCCCGAATAAGAACCAAATTGCTCGGGTAATGCCATGCCTTTTGAGCAATTCATTAATAGTTACGCCTCTGTTTTCAGTCTACTTACCTTCTTCCTTGGGCTTTTTCTCGGCAATAAACTCGCCATCGGTAGAGACCGTAGAAAAGAGTTCAATGAAATTGCCGACGAAGTTTATACTGCTCTCATGAGGAAGAGGGCATGGGCTGAAAACAATAATGTTGGAGATGGTCCAACTATGAGTCAGCTCAATCATTTGGTTAGGCGTTCCCCTGTATGGCGTAGACCATCCATTATTAAAAGCATAGGCATTTATAAAGAGGCCACTAATAGTAAAAGTTATAGCCAAGACCAGTATGGTGAGCCTTTTTACAAGGACTCTGGGTCTGTTATTAATTCAATTGACCAACTTATTAAGCATGTACATTACAAATAAAAACCTTAACAAGGCACTGCATCGGATAAAATCTCCCTGCGGTCGATTTTTCCGCTGAGTGCGGCGTTATGCACTAAAAGAAACGGCGTCATGACCTACGAAAAACCGCGAAAAGGAAATCCGCTGCAACTAACCGTTGAGCAGCATTTTCACACTGCGCACGCAATAGCCAAGTTTTGCAATACGAATGGCAATGTAGAGGTTAAAGATATAAACACTGGCGAGGTGCTGCAACGTCATAAGCGCGCTAAAATTTTTAGTACTAAGAGAAACTGGGATGAAAAAGCTGAAAAGGGATATATGACTCAGATTGAAGCCGATTTCCATAATCAAATAGATAGTCTTAATCTCGGTCGTCCTAGAGATGATTCTGCAATTTCCAAATATTTAGCATTATGG
>JBNKMF010000281.1:0-979 GCA_050292965.1 Gammaproteobacteria bacterium
TTTTAAAAGCACTTACAGGAAATAGGAAATGGCTGATATAGAACTTGATTTACTTGAAAATGCTATTGATAGCTTGAATGAGGCTCTTGCGAAATATCAAGAAGGCAAGGATGGTAAGGATAAATCATATAAGTTTTGTGTTCAGCATTTATCACATTTCCTTGAGCTTATTCTAAAATATTACGTAACCCAGTCTCACTCACTATTGATCTATAAAAATCCATTTGCCAAAACAATTAATGGTGAATCACAAACCATTGGATTATTTGAGGCGATTAACTTCCTCAAAAATGAAGGCCATGATATTTCAGACAAGTTTCAAAAAGATATAAAGTGGTTAAAGAAATTAAGAAATAATATCGAACATCATAAGTTTTCAATGGATGTTGAAGAAGTTGAAGAAGCAATTGGTCGGCTTATGAGCTCGGTCGTTGAATTTGATGAGTCACATGATAATATTGAATTAAGTTCATATATTACTGTTGAGCAGTATGACCTATTTCATGAATTAGCTAATACATATGAAGGTCGCCTGAGAAAAGCAGAAACAGAGGTAGAGGAAGCTCTTAGAAGGTTAGATCCCAAAGAAGATAACATGAATGTATATCATTGTTATGAGTGCGATCATGACACCATGATTATTAATGAAGATTCAAATTCTGGTTATATGTGCACATTTTGCGGTAATGAGGAGTCTGAGGATATAGAGGTGGATTGCGGGATATGCGGAAGCCAATGGCCAATGTGGCAAATGGAAAGCTGGGAAGATGGTGAATCTATTTGCCCATACTGTAGACATGACCCAGAGTATGTCAAAGATGACTAACAAACATAACAATTAAAACTCACTCGGAAACAAAAAAAATAATTAAAGACACCCCGTAATTTGAAATGTAATTAATCTTAAGCCATTTTGCTACGGTTTCAGTTATAAGAAAGTGTTTTTAAGACGAAATGCTGGATTTGTTTACCTGTATTG
>JBNKMF010000282.1:0-976 GCA_050292965.1 Gammaproteobacteria bacterium
CAGAGCTGGAGTTAATGGGGTTTAGCTTGCACCCGATGTAAGATTAAATCTGTCAATAGCAGACATTATAGAGAGATATATTGTCTGAAATTTATGGGGCCTAAAAGAAAAAGCTAGAAACAATATGACTTCTGCTAAGTGACCAGGAGTGGCCATTCACTTTTGGAAAAACGTGATAGTATTCGAGGAAACAGGCATTCAGTTTGTAAGTGCAATACGCCGCTTAGGCCATACAAAAACTTGGCAACCATAAAACTTTTGGTTTAAGAGTTCCCGGCTAATGGGTGACCCCAGTAAAATTCTGGAAGGCAAAAATCATCGGTCGTTCCCAAGTTAATGAGTTAAAGTCTTTGGTGTGCCAACTACCGTCATTCCTGAAAACCGTAACAAACGGCAACAATGTCAGAAGTGATCGTTCGAGGTGGACCTGTATTGTTTCAAGCCGACCCGACCCTGCCATTCCTGATAGATTTTAGTCTATAGCTGGTCCATCTAAAATTCAGTCAATTGCTTCAGCCGTAGCTACCTCTGGGACACGTTCCGGTCAGACAAAATATTTCAATCGAGTTTTACCCCGTTGCCGATTTATCTCGGCGCACTGGGTGTCTGAAAAGATCGTATCAAACTACCAGTAAAACCCTACAGCCATACTGTATTGAAAGTCTCGGTCATTCTCTACCTTTATCCTAAGGTCTGAATTTTTACTCAGTTGTTTACGGCCTTCAAGTAGATACAGATTATTATCCCTCTCTTCTTTTATAAAATAGTCATTCCTTGCTTCAATTTGAAATCTTATTGTCGGTGAAACATTCACATTAAGCATTAACCTTGCTGTGGAATGAAATGCTTCTTCTTTCAGACTGTTCCCCAAAAAACCACCTCCAATAAATGCACTTAAAATCACTCTATCTTTTAATAATGAATTTGTTAGTCCAATCCCTGAATTTATCATAAGGTCAAAACAATCATCACATCT
>JBNKMF010000283.1:0-973 GCA_050292965.1 Gammaproteobacteria bacterium
TGGATATAGCAAAATCGCAATACCTACAACCCCGAGGGACATAAATAAAATTGAGAATGCTCCAATGTAAAATTGAGATGCTTTAGGATAATAATTGGCAAGAGATGTATCGAGAATTGGCGCTATTGTATAGGCATCAATCATCCCCAGAATTATAGTGATAATGAACAATGCTCCCACAGCTTTTGCTATCTTGTTATCTGCGTTCATTCTTTATTCTTCTGTTGTTGTATAACGCTACGCTCTGCGGGAATTTGAGAGCGTCAGCGAACAAATTTTCCGTAGAAGCGACTTGTTATGTGATTTATGAATTTGTAATTGCAGCATTTAATGGAAACCAAATTAATGCTGAAAACAACGCTAAAATAAATAGTATAAACGCCACCTTTTTTTGCTTATAAGTGTTCTTGTAATGAGCTAACTTTCTTGGGTATATAAAAGTTGCACCCCATAAAATCATGGCCAACCCAAATCCTAGATTGAAGCTGTTTTCCATACTGCTTATAGAATATATGTAAAAATGATAAGCAGCCACTAAAGGACTGATAACCATTGCTACAACTGAAAATCTTCTTACTCTAAATGCTAGGTAATCAGTTCCATTTCTAAACACATCTACTCCTTGGTATTCACATAACAGAATGATAAACGAGACCCCCGGGTCTCATTATCATGTTTTACATTTCGATCTTTGTTTCGAGGAATGTCAAATACTTTTGGTCATCTTCCATAAATATATCCATTCCACCGCCCATATATGCCCTAGTTAACTCATCAGCGGCTTTGTCTATATTATCTAATTCAAAATAAGCTTGACCAAGCCTCAAGTGAACATATGGGTTGCCCAAGCCACCGGGGCACTGAACTGCATTTACAAAGCACTTCATCATTTTTTCAAAATTTCCTTCGTAGAAGTGCGTATCTCCAATAGCTACATATATCCATGTGGATGCTTCCCAGTCAGATCTTTGAT
>JBNKMF010000284.1:0-967 GCA_050292965.1 Gammaproteobacteria bacterium
AATTTCATCACTTCCATGCAAATACAGCGGAAGATGATCAAGTGATAAATTTTCAAACCTTAGCCCCGCCGTTGTACGCAGCCGTAAACGAAATCCAGCTTTGGGTGTCGGTAAATGTGGCTCGTTTATATTAGGTAAAGCCTGAGTATTGGTAACGTATTCCGCTTCAGTTATTTCCAGTGGCCATAAGGTAACCTCATGCGAGGTACGGAATTCACAGGGGGTTTGTTCGCCTTTTCCAATCAGGCTACGCAAGGCACTCTGCCGTGGTACCGTAAAACCCTCAGCCAATGCACCTTCGCTTAAATCCGGTTGTAACTTTATTACCGTCATGGAAGGCGTTGGTGCTAAATAATGCGGATACACCATCTCCAGCAGATGCTGGGTAAAGGTGGGAAATTCTGCATCAAGTTTAAGTTGAATACGAGCCGCTAAAAACCCGAAACCTTCCAGCAGACGTTCCACATAGGGGTCACTACACTCGAACCCATCAAGCCCTAACCTGCCGGCAATCTTAGGAAATTGTTTGGCAAATTCCCCACCCATTTCACGCATAAAATGCAGTTCAGAGTTATAATACTTTAGTAGTTTAGGATCCATTAAATGCTTCCATCATATTTCTCATTTATATAGAGCCTGAGTAATCTAAAACTTTTATTTCACCTACATCTAAATCGAGTTCGGTTTTCAAAAAAACTTGCAGAGGTAGAGGGTGCGCCCACAACTCGCCTTCAATATCAAAAGACATGGCATTATGATTCATCTGCTGTTCATTTACGTTAAGCTTAATTCTGATGCTGCGACGAAGAATGCGTGGCTCAAAGTCAGATATCACCTGACGTAACAGACGTTCAATTTCAGGCACATCAACACCCGAAATCGTATGCCCGGTAAAATCGGGCATGCCATAATTGAGAACCGAATTAGCCACCTCTGGATAGTTTTCAAGATCCTGAACTGTGCTCAA
>JBNKMF010000285.1:0-958 GCA_050292965.1 Gammaproteobacteria bacterium
TATCCGAACTTCTGGCAAGCCCTCGAGACCTCCCTAAGTAGAATTTCAGCAACCGACGAACTCTGCATGTAGCTGTGTTTAAATGGCAGTAATCATTGCTATGGTTATCAGAAACATGTGTTTGAGTAGGCGTCAGAAAGCTGACTTAGTGTCCTCCCAAATCTGTTTTCAGACCCTAGTGACTCTCACTCATCTTAGGCCCCAAGACCTGAGAATTCCATTTCTGCATCAGTATATCCAGAATCATTTCAGCACCGTAACCTGACTTCAAAAATCCGTGGCGGTGAAACCGTATGTCGAAACGAGTCGTATGGGTAACCAGCAGAAAGCTGAGTTCATTAACAGAAGCTTTTGAATTCAAAATTTCTGGGGACGCCATGGCAAATTTTCATCAAAATCCTGATTTAGACCGAAAGGTCCAGTCTGCCCAGAATTCTGATTCAGCAAACCGAACAAGTTTTCGACATTCGTAACTCGTAATCCACTGACCGTTTGGAGTTATGAAATGAACCATTGGGAAGCAGAGAGAGCTACCTATGGAGATGGTATTCAGCAATCCGGGAGTTTCAGTTTGCTTAATCTTCGGAATTTTGTTTTTTTTTTCCAACGGTTGTGCTGTCCAGTTCAGTTTTCAGCAGTTTGCCGATGCACAAAATTCTGTATCTTCTAAACCGTGAGGTGGATAAGGCTGAATAAGTAACGGATAAAAATCTGGGACAGATGTCCAAGTTTTTTGTATTCAACTCAGGGGAAGAATCCCATCTGAACAGCCCCAGAATCTATTTTTCTCTCGACGCTGCAATCTGTCCAGAAATACAGTTTTCAGCAACCCCGTCATCCTGCAAAAAGTTGAAACGCCTAAACCGTTGATGGGATGAGGGCAAGTAAATACCCATTGGAAAGATGAAGAAGTTCTCTACCTCTATGGTATTCGACTCTTAGTCATACTTCAGAAAGG
>JBNKMF010000286.1:0-949 GCA_050292965.1 Gammaproteobacteria bacterium
CTGATAAAAACACATGCTCACTCCACGCTGCCCATTTATAATAAATTCATTACCCCCTGTTGACTATTAATATTCCGGAGTTCTCTTATGCCCATCAATTCATCACCGATATCAACTCGATTTCACATTTTCTTAAGCGCCCAATTAACTCTGCCTCCTTTCATATAAATTTAGATACACCTCTATTGATCAGCGCTATACCTGAGACTCTTTTTAAGCCTGTAAAAACGCGCTATAACTCAACATCCAGAACATGAAAGCTTTTATAGTGAACGCGAAAATTAAATATTTGGCATTAAAATTATCAATGTATTTTTCTTAAAGAATACCGAAACACACAATAACGAAAATTTTTATTGTGACTTTCCGCACAAACCTTAAGCAGACCTTTTAACGCCAACAACCCTTTGAATCAGGTCGAGTAACAACTGTTCTTTAGACGATGATTCGGTGAGAGTTCTATGATCAGAGACAGGACCCAGGCTGTAGTTTGCCTGTAGATCAGGGGTTCTAAAAGCACGTAAAATCCAGCTTAATTATGACAGCCATAGCATAAATTTTTTTGCAGAAAAAAAGTCCTAAAATCTGCAATGTATACATCACATTTACTCGCACCCCTTTAAAATAGCATTGCTAACACTGAGCCATAAATGACGTCAAAATACTATCAATATCAGCTTTATATTTACCCAACAAAACCATTCTTACGAAGATATTTTGTGACAAATTCAACAGCTTTTCTTTAATTTTATTGCGATTTTTACACTGCGAGATAATTCATCAAACAGGCTTCTTAGGCAGACCTTTCAAATGCCGATTCTATTGAGGGCGAACATATGGTCTTTTGTTACATTACAAAGCATTATCCCGGATTCCGCAATTGACCGCTTGAATTAGAGGGTAACTCACTGTTTCGTTGACCATTACAGTCTATATCTCTTTTCACGCT
>JBNKMF010000287.1:0-936 GCA_050292965.1 Gammaproteobacteria bacterium
TCTTCTCCTGTTTGGGTTTTGTCGCCTCCAGCTTACCGCAAATGCAGCAGGCTGAGAGAAGGCTCAATGAGTATCAATCGCAGCAACGCGGACCCAGCAAGCAATGGCCTTGGCAAACAGGCCATTAAACGCTTGCCAGCCCGGTTCTACGGGCGTTAGTTTCCAAAATAGGATCGAGAAATGTTCGGAATATTCAAGAAAAAGGAAGTTGAATGGCCATTCGATCAGCCCAAGAATTGCGCTGTTTTTACTATACGGCAAATCATAGAAGGTGAATGTCCGATTCAAGTCGTATATCACGACTTGGAAGATGATGGGTGGCAGTTTGTAAGCAATATTGAATACACAATGGAAGATGCTAAATTGGTTGGTCTAGAAGAAATTACTAAAATTGATCCTACTGTATTCGAGGTCGCCAAGATCGAACCAGGCTATCACGCTTGGCGAAACAAAGTCGGTGACGAGTGGACAATCGCCAAAACACCCGAGCAACCCGATGAGTAAACTAAAACATGATAATGAGACCCGGGGGTCTCGTTTATCATTCTGTTAGCAGTAAAATATCATGAATAAATGGCGTATTGAATACAGTCCAAAGTATGTAGAGTCACCTCTTAGTTTTTGGGTGCACAAGCATATTGATCATGAAGTATGGTGTTATGCTACAAAGTTTGACCCTGAATTACCTAAGGCTATACCGTGTAAGGGATATCCTGTGCTAGTTCTTAATACTATGGGAGTTGAGTTACGGTTTTCTTCTATACCGGAAGTAGAGCATTTTTTAGCTGTAATCAGTCAAAGGAATATGCTCACAACAAGTCAGCTCTCAAGTCAACGTACAAATAGTTATGGGCCTAATAGCCATTGGTTGAGCCGGTTACCATCATGTATAAAAGCATGGTCAAAAAGAGAGAAGATTATTTCAGTTGTTGAACG
>JBNKMF010000288.1:0-933 GCA_050292965.1 Gammaproteobacteria bacterium
TGTTAAAAAACAAGACGGTGTTCGATGAACAGAAATTTTTAAAAGGTTAGTCACACTCCGTACCAGGCTTTAGCGTCTAACTGGATGCAAGCGATGGCGCGTAATGAATGCGGTGTTTTTTAAACTGTACCTTGAGCACCTCAAACCGTATTCCTGCTGCATCAGCGCAAGCCAGATCGCTTGATTAGCCAGTACGGAGGTGTGCATCAATACCATGGGCCAGTGTACTGACACCTAGCTGAACCTGAAACTAACTGGAACTATAGTAACCAGACGCTTGAATAGGACAGCAACAGGTTGACCGATGAATGTCTAGTGCCCCCGAACGACCGTAGTATTTGACTGCTTGGGCTGCGGGTAAACCGTGTTAAGAGAGCCTCTATAGGTGTTTGCTGTCAGTCACTGAACAGCCCATCGAAGACAGATAAGATCAATATACTGACCCATGGTTTTACTCTGCCTCTTTTACAAGGGGCTCCGTTTACTATTGTCGCTTGACTTCCGAAGGCTCATAGGTGTTATGCGATGGGCGACCAAATAACATCTCCAGACACCGTACGAAATTGTTCAACTTCATCGACAAACAATTCAACCATTTTGTATCTTTGCTGGGTTGGACTTCTCTTTTTCCAAGCACAAGTGATATTTGCTCTATTCGCATCTTTACCGTCAAGATTCCCACCGTTATCCCAATAGACTCCCTGGTCTGAAACGAACGCCTGCTCACTTCCGTCTTTGAATTGAACAACGAATTCGTTAGGCCAATGTATCTTATGAAATTCTTGTTCTAACCTATCCATATTATGGAGCATAACAGAATGATAAACGAGACCCCCGGATCTCATTATCATGTTTTATAACCGCTAATTTTCATGTTGCCTCAGACCCGTGAAGCGGGTGGATTTTGTTTTTTTTCGATTTATGAAAACTACC
>JBNKMF010000289.1:0-926 GCA_050292965.1 Gammaproteobacteria bacterium
GGATATGAATACGAGGTTACCTATTGAAGTGGACGCTTAAAAGTTGGCGGTTATCGCAGCTACCCGGTCACTACCCCAGGGATGATGACGGAAATCCATCCCTGTGGGTGAAGTGTACTATTTGCCATACCAACTCCGTTTGAAGAAAAAGGAGCAAATAGAACATAAAAATTTCTTTCCTACAATCAATGGGTTACATGACGCCCATTGATTCATGGCCTCTACCGTTTGTTTTTATGCCTGGCGTTGTACCGTTCTGACATCCAGATCATCCAGACTACAAAAGCAATCAGCAGCGCAAAACTAGCTATTGTCCACATTTCCATTCCCCAGTATTTCGTGCAGATATCGACATACTACCTCATCTAGCAGACACCGCCAGAAAACCACCGATTTTTGAACACACCGACCATCAAGCAATTTCGCATGCGGAATTGCATTCTCGATGTATAGAAACCCGTTTAATATTCTACGTGCAGAAAAGGTGCCTTTTTTAAGCGTTAGGGCTTGCTTAATGTATGTATTGTATGTATGATACATACATACAATACATACATACAATACATACATACAATACATACATACAATACATACATAGGAGCTAAATCCATGAAGGTCAAACCTGAAATCAAAGAGAAGATCATCACCACCGCCAACGCTTTGATGGCCGAAGGCATCGAGAACCCCACCAACGACCAGGTGCGCGAACGCATGGGCGGCGGATCGCTGTCCCATATCTCCCCAGTCATGCGGGAGTGGAGGGAGTCACGCAAGGCGGAGGTGGTCGCCGCACTGGAGATCCCTGCCGATCTGAAAAAGGTTATCGAAACCTCAGTAGGGCAGGTGTGGACAGCGGCCAGCAAGCTGGCCTCTGCTACCGTCGAGACTGTCCGCCAGGAAGCAGATGCCGCCATCGATGCCGCCAC
>JBNKMF010000290.1:0-925 GCA_050292965.1 Gammaproteobacteria bacterium
AGCTCCAGGACCTGAACAGAACCATCCTGGGACTCGAACAATGGTTCGAGGCCCGGGATATAGACAAGGCCTACACCAAGTCCTGGCGTCTTCACTACCGAATCTGTTCGCCTACTACTCGTACGTTAAGCTTCTCATCGACGACAAACTGTCTCTCAATATCGAAACGGAGATCGAAACCGGAATGGCAGTTAGAGCAACCCAGTCTGTCGAGGATAGAATCGGTAACCTTACGCATCCTGTCGAGATTGTAGGCAACCGTAGCGGGGATAGTGACGCGAACGATGTTGGAACGAAGTACATCTTTTTCTAATGCCATTGCTGCAGGTATTTCCATAAAACCTACTCCTTAAGCAGTTAAAAGAACAGGAAGTATAAAGGCCATATTTTCATATTACAAGCCGAAAGATCAACCAATAATCTCCTATTTATATTGATATCCGCCAAGATCCCGGATAACCCCACGAATTTTTCACGCCTTTATAATTCTTAGCTATATGGCGGAACTAGAGAGATTTAACTTTATTTGCACATGGCCCTTTCTGGCCCTGCCCAACTTCAAATTCTACTTTCTGACTATTATTGTTCCAGGACCAGCACCTTTTTCTGTTAATATTACTCCAATGTTTGATCCTCCAGCATCGTCGCAAAATAAAAATACTGCAAAAGGTCCTTCATTTGGTTGCTCATGTAAGCCGTGACTGCAGGCTTTTTGGCTAGTTTTTACCAAATAATTGGACTTGTTTTGTGCAACTAATTCCAACGGTAGTATAAATAAAACCAGGTTGATAATAGCAAGAATATGGAATTTTAATTTCATTAAAGTTCTTTATTTTATGGCCAGATAACTACCTGGCTCAGTGGGGCGACCGTAAGCTAGCATCCAATGAAGCACTTGGTTATGTTCTTTGATCTGTCGATTTTT
>JBNKMF010000291.1:0-924 GCA_050292965.1 Gammaproteobacteria bacterium
TGGAATTGAATGGTAGAGCAGCCTTGAAAGAAGCAGAGTGGTCAAAGCAAATTTTGATTGAAGAGGCCAAAGCGAGAGAGCAAGCAGCTCTTATGCAAGCAAAGGCAAAAGTTACTCTAGCTGAAGCAGAAGGAAAAGCAAAAATTGTCCGTGCAAAAGCTGAGGGCGCAGCAGATATTGAAAGAGCCAAAGCAGCCGCAGAAGCAAATAGAATTATCGGAGAGTCACTCAAAAACAATGAAGAGTATCTTCGTTATATCTGGATTAAAGGGCTTCAAGATGGAAAGGGGGAACGCATTTATATTCCAACTGAAGCAGGACTTCCCATTTTAGAGGCAGGTAAGGCAGGCAAGTAATGCATGAAACATGATAATGAGACCCGGGGGTCTCGTTTATCATTCTGTTAAGCGTTCTCAGGAGTCAGAGTTCGGTGGAATATAAAATAGTAGATGAAGAAAAATCCAACGATGTCGCAAAGTTGGCTGTTTGCCTAACCAATGAAATTATAGAAAGAACGGGCATTAAGCACTTTGATGTGGATATTCCTTTAGCAGAAAAACTGTGCAAGAAATTTATGGAGCAGGGTATATACACTGTAGTTGCTGCATTTAATAACGATCGGATCGTGGGATTCGGAGCTTTATGCGAAAGCCATTCGCTTTACGCAGAAGGCACATTTGGAAGTATTCAAGAATTTTATGTATTGCCAGAATTTCGGTCGAAATCAATTGGCAAAGAGTTACTTGAAAGCCTTGTTAGTTACGCGAAATCCAGGCAATGGGTAAGGCTTGAGTTATGTACTCCGCCAATCCCAGAGTTTGATAGAACAGTTTCGTTTTATAAAGAAGGGTCTTCAGGAAAATTAGTGGGTAAAAAACCTTAATACTGAGGAAAGAAGTAGGTTCAAATAAAAGTAGTGCATCC
>JBNKMF010000292.1:0-922 GCA_050292965.1 Gammaproteobacteria bacterium
TTTTGTTCATACTCGAGCAAAGCCAAACCTGAAGTAGTGCAAGAGATTCGAGACAACACAAGTGTAGATCCATGCTAAATAATTTAGCAAATGAATTAATGTAGTCATACCTTGCGGTCCCTACTTACCTCATGGAGTTTTTTATTAATTTTTTCAGTTTGTCTTGGGCGGTTGAAAGATGGAACCTTTCACCTGTGTCTTTCATACTTAGCTCCTTCTTTAAAATCAATCAGAGAGAATATGATAGCAATGATACTATGGTTCCTCAACATTAGGCACCCAGGCACTCTTTTTGGTATGTGGTTTCTCACCTTGACTCAACAATTGCTCCGTCTCATCCTACCCTCTATAGGCTGAATATGTGGAGCTCATGGGTAAGGAGAAAGGGTACAACTCAAGTCATGTATATTGCCAAGCTAAAGGATGGTCCAAAAAGAGTTAAGAAAATTTCTCAATGATTTTGGAAAGATATTTTGAAATGGTATGATGGAGGGGGAGAAAATGGGCTCACACAAAAAGGATTTTGAAGTTGCAATGTTTTTCTCCTCTCAAAATATTGACTTCCCCTTTTTATTTGAAGAGACTCTTGGAGCTTTTCTTTTTTTCAATACTTTTTCTCTCTCTCCTTTTTTTTCAATGCACTCTTCAATTTTTTTTCAGATGAAATGGAATGGAATGGCTAAGCCATGATTATGGAAATGGGGGAGTTGTGGATATATCGGCGGTGGATGCATATTCTATAGTGAAGATATGCATGCCAATATTTTTGGGTGAGGCTAGCAAATAATGTGGGTAGTAAATCATTTTTTGAAAAAATAAAACTCAATTGGACACATCCCTTAACAAAGCTCAACACAAACAAGAGTTGCTATGTGGAAAAATATTTGGCTCTGGTAGGAATGTGTATATCATTGAGGAACCT
>JBNKMF010000293.1:0-921 GCA_050292965.1 Gammaproteobacteria bacterium
GAGCATAAGCAGCCTACTCCTGCCAACATAACGATAAGCAAAGGCAAATGCCAGTAACGCTAGCCATGCGCCCGACAGCGCACCGCTACCATTAATGGTGACCTCGACCGGTGTTGCCGTCTTTACCGCTACGCCACCGGGATCATCCACTGATTGATTTACCTCGCCATCCGTATCATTCGGGCCACCATCTTCAATAGTCAGTTGCACACACCAGTGACCTTCGGTCAGTCCATTGGTGTAGCTGGAATCCCCAGGGGGAGGACAGAAGCCTTCAGTCCCTGACGCAGAAGCTACACTATTGTTGGCATCGATAACAAAATTCTGCCAACCCGTGGGCATCAACTTGCGATACACCGCATCTGCAGGTATAGCAGCAAACTGTGCCAGCACTATGCGTACCTGTTGGCCTGCAACAGGCAACTCATTAACATTGAAGTCAAATAGCCCTCCTGAGTAACTATAGCTTTCATCTAGCGCGGCTCCAGTACCGTTGTTGGCATGCTCCTCGATCTCTTCTTCAGTTACAGCCGTTTTGGCTCCGTTCGCGCGGAATGCAACCTGTCCCAATGATAATGCCAATCCAGGTTCGGTCTCCATGAGGAACTGATCAGTTACACTTCTTTGCTCCTGAACAACGTTACGATGCACACCCATATGATCCAGGTAATCAGGTATGCCATCACTATCACTATCACCGGCCCCTTCATCATCATCATTGCTGCCATCACCATCGGTATCAGATGCGGTTAGCGTGGGTATAGCTGCAATGACATTTAGCCGCAGCGCTGCGCGCCTGGTATCAGTACCATCACTCACAACCACATCCATCTTGTACACGCCTGGTGTTAAAGCTGAAGGATCGAACGTAAAGGTGCTTGCACCTGAATCAGTATCAATCAGTGAGTTATCGGTACCAGA
>JBNKMF010000294.1:0-915 GCA_050292965.1 Gammaproteobacteria bacterium
GGAAAATTACTCAGAGTTCTTACAACAAGAGGTGGCTCATCAGTACTAAAACATGATAATGAGACTCGGGGGTCTCGTTTATCATTCTGTTATGTTTAATTAATAATAACTCGCAGAAGGAAGCATTAACTTGGCGAATAAAAGAATAGTCACATGGTGTTACTTCTGTGTTGCCATATGTATATTGGTACTGGCACTGTTTACAGCTCTTATTGATCCAAAAGATGCATCTATTGGTGGTGGAAAGGGTGTTTTCATAGTCGCCATAGCATCTTTTATAGGAGCGTTCATAAAACCAGTGTTTGGGTTTTATTCCACATCTATGGTATTTGTTGTTTCATCGTTGCCATTTCTTTATATATGGCAAAAAAGGCTTAAGGGTTGATGAAGCTAAAAAAACATAAAACATGATAATGAGACCCGGGGGTCTCGTTTATCATTCTGTTAAATGCCAGGAGGCACGATGAATGATGTAACTCCGGACAGGGAATTAACACAAGAAGAGCTGAAACTAGTTGCCACTCTTTCTGATGCGCAGTTGGCTGAAATAGACGAAATGCTTTTGAGCCATGTTCATCCTAAATACAACCGCAAAGTGGCATACATTGTTGGTGCCACAATGAGTGATCTACCTAATCGAGTAAAAGGCATTCCTGACGTCTTCTACTCCAAAAGGGTGGCTCGCTTAGTCGAGCTAGGCAAACTGGTCGCTGACGGAAACCTAAATTACATGCGTTACAGCGAAGTGAGGTTTCCGTAGCATGCAGCATTTAACAAGCACCTTCACCGGAAAACCAAAAGCGCCGCTTCGCTCTGCTTTTGTTTTCCGGTGAGGTGAGCGTTAGGCACCAGTATGAGTAAGCGCAAGAACATCGAAGATCCATTTGATAGATCGGTTCCAGGCTATACCGAATT
>JBNKMF010000295.1:0-907 GCA_050292965.1 Gammaproteobacteria bacterium
CGGTGCCGCCACCACCGAGTGCCATGGGCGAGCTCCCCTGCTTCTGCAGTGGGCTGCCAGTCCATGGTGGCCGGCCCATTTTGGTTTGGGCCCGACCAGCGGTGGCCCAAAGTGCACATTGCACTTTATCAATTACCTTTAGATTTCTTTTGATTTAATTCAAATCAATTCTGAATTTGATTAAACTTAGTGAATTTTGTTTCCAACCTTAGAAATTGATCAAATTACATCTAATTATGATTTCCAAGTTCAAATTCTAGCAAGCTTATAAATTCAAGTAAATTCATTTTGATTTAATTCTTTAATCTTGGATAATTAGTTATTAATTCATAATTAATTATCCGTAGCTCCAAAATTCATGAAAATTTAACCAAAATTAGTTCTAAGCTACCCAACCTTAAAAATATGGTTAGTACCCCTGTTCATGAGCTATGACCATGGAAGTTCCATTTTTGCCCTTGTTAAGTAGAACCTTATGCAATTAAGGTTTCTTTTTAGAAACTTAACGAGGTTTCGCCATGAACACTTAGTACCCATCCTAAAGCCATAGTTCACCTCATGATTGGTCATGAATGGTGTTTAGAAGTATTAAAACTCCCTTAAACTATGTTCTTAAGTATAGTTAGCTAATTGGAGTTAATGAAGGAAATAGTGTTTATAAGTTTTTCATCGTCATCAAAGTAACAGTCATGCATCATACCACATACGTACTGACCCCGCTGGTTTGGAGAATGCGCCAAGCTTCAATGAAGCTAACTTTTCTTCTTCGCTTTATAACATTTACTTTAGGCCCTGATTGTGCACTTAAGTATAGGAGTTGAATGAAACCCTAGAATGCATTATACCCTTTGTATATCACCTTGATCCTATCGTGGTGAAAATCCGTTAGTAGTTCTATGCTTAGTGG
>JBNKMF010000296.1:0-904 GCA_050292965.1 Gammaproteobacteria bacterium
CAGGTATCGAACGTACATGTTTTGGGGAATGTTCGGTTCCATTGCACCCGATCTGGACATGTTCTATTTCCATCTTATCGATCACCGCCAGACGCATCATCACAAGTATTTCTCTCACTACCCAATTGTCTGGCTTGGGCTAGTTGTCATCGCTTCAATCCTTTCCATGTCCCAAACCGCCCGCGAAAAGTTCGGCATCTATGCGCTAGTGTTTTCAATTTCAGGGTTTTTCCACCTGATTCTTGACACGATCGTTGGCGATATCTGGTGGTTGGCGCCATTCTTTAATCGACCATTTTCTCTGGCTACTGTTCCAGCTGCTTTACAACCTTGGTGGCTAAACTTCATCCTTCACTGGTCATTCCTTCTGGAGTTAGCTGTCATCGCTTGGGCGGTGTGGCTCTGGAGGCGTAGCCCTAACCCTGCGGTCGAGGTGACGCTGGGCGATAAAGCCGCTCAGCGTTCCTCACTTTAACGTTGAACTAAACCGCTTTGCGGTAGCCCCCTTATTGACACTTTCCCCCTGAAATCGATCAAACGGATAGAAGACTACTTCACGGAGAATATCGATGACTGTGTTAAGATCAGCACTCACCCTCTCAAAATCCCTGTACTCACTGATCTGACAAGCTCGAGTCTCGAGCTCCAGGTTGGCCTACGAATCAAGGCTATGAGACTGCTAGAAGCAGCGGCTCATAGCAATATTCTAACCATTCAAAAGCATTATCCTAGAAAAATCACTTGGGCGCGTAAAAGATGCGTAACAGATTGATGTGCATGGTGAAATCAAAATCACCGTAGTCACCTGATTGGTGAAGAGCGTGATTTTGATTTTATCAGGTGCATCAAGATGTTGCGTAGACTTATGCGATCTAGGTGATTTTTCTAGGGTAAAGGCAGTAGG
>JBNKMF010000297.1:0-898 GCA_050292965.1 Gammaproteobacteria bacterium
CCTTGAGCGATCACGGCGAGGATGAAAACAGGGTTTTAGAAGGCTATCAGGTAGGCTTAGCCCATTTTGCTTACGTTGTGGATAATCTTGATGCGATGATTGAACGATTACAAAAGGCAGGTTTCTCAATCGCCAAAGACGGGGCAGATGAACCTTATCGAAAGAATATCTATTTTGTTGACCCTGCTGGATTTGAAGTGGAGTTTGTTGAGTACTTAACGGATATTCCAGAGCTTCGAAATAGCTAGCTAGTTTTCATTTAATAATGACCAGGTCGAGTGCCATCACATAAAGTTAGTTAGTGAATAACTCTTTATGAAACCGGTCATTTATATTTGGGAATGCAGGTAGTTTTGATTAATAATGCTGCCATCGGATAGATTTGAGCAATGGGCATTTAACAATTCCTCGTTCCCATGCTCGGTAACTGCTCGGCTCTGGCATCCTCGGCTCAGGCATCCTGCTTCGCTCTACCTCCTCCCTCCCTGGAGTCGTGCTTCGCCCTACCACCTAAGTCCCTTTAGGCGTCCTGCATTGTTCTACCTTCGACCATCCATGGTCTCGTACCACCTACGTATATGTCGGCGCCTGCGTTGGAATGCATATGACATCTGACTAAGTTTGTATTTCACATGCGCTGGATTTCCTTGCTCGGTAGCATCATGCTAAAAGTGTTGGTTCAGGTTTAACGAGTGTATGCCTTTGAACTTCAATTGCTGTCAAACTTTAGTTTTTTAGAGAAATGATTTAAATAGCAAAATCAGGTGTTTTAGCAATGAAAAACTCCTGTTTAAGATGATATTTTACTATAATCAGTAAATTAGTTAGGTTCGACCCGGTATACTCAAATTCTTGCGCGCCCGTTCAACCTGTTTGCGGAAAACACAATCCTCAACAT
>JBNKMF010000298.1:0-883 GCA_050292965.1 Gammaproteobacteria bacterium
AGGTGACAGGTCAGAAGTGATACCAGATGGAGCCATCAATTTTGCCTTTTTAGGACAATTTGCTGAAGCACCCGATGATTGTGTCTTTACCGTTGAATACTCTGTTCGCACTGCGCAAATGGCAGTTTATGGGTTATTTGATACTGGTAAGAAGGTACACCCTATGTACGAGCCCGCCCACAATCCAAAATATCTACTTCGAGCACTCAGTGCGATTAGTGGATGAGTTTATAGGGTAGTGTCAAATTAAGAAAAATTTGGACCCTATGTTGGTATCAAACTGCTATGCGAACTCATGGCGCTGGTCGCCAGCGGCTGGAGCTTGTATAAAACCAGTACAAACGACTCACCATGAAAGCGCAGCAGATTATTGAAAAACAAAAAAATGTTCATCCTGGTAAAGAGATTTGAATCTGACAAGGCAAAGTCGACCTTTTTTGTGGGTTCACCAGATAAAGTCTGATAGCTCTGACCCTGTTTGTGATCTATATTAATAACATTGCAACCTTCAACCAGTAGTCAGTAGATTGGACGTGTTTCACATGTTTTAACCATGGCGCAGCGGGTTTGCTCGCCAGCAGTTTTCTGGAAGTTGCATACAGCGCAACGGATCCGAATGTTTATCAGGATGTGGACATATGAATAAATTAATCAAACTCTGGGGTAATCTGCGCTCTAGCTTCTGGTTTATGCCTTCGCTGATGGTCACGGGCAGCATGGCCTTCGCGGTGGTGTTGATCAAATTAGACTCTGCCGGTAGCGATCGCTGGCTGAACCAGTGGCCACGCCTGTTTGGGGTTGGGGCGGAAGGCGCGCGTCAGATGTTGTCCACACTGGCGGGTTCGATGATGACGGTTATGGGCATCACCTTTTCTATGACCCT
>JBNKMF010000299.1:0-883 GCA_050292965.1 Gammaproteobacteria bacterium
TCAGTTGCAGGTGGTGGTAAGTTTAAGAATGGGGCGGTTACTGCGGCTTTTGTGCATTTGTTTAATGCTGAAATGATGAATGATCCTACACCTGATGACGGATTAAGAGGCATTTCTAGAAACTACAACGCTTTGGGGGTGTATGTTGGTGGAGAAAGAGCAACTTTGGGATTTTCAGCCGATATAAATGTTCCGGGAGCTGGGTTAACAGATGCAATATTTGAAGCTCCTATGCCAAGCGGTGTGAATGCTTCTGTATATTTTAGGAGCGATGATTATGGTAATTACGCTGGCACGGATTTTTCACCAAATCTTTCGACTGGTTTTAGCTGGGATACATCAATTACTACATTCACGGTAGATTACCTGTCGTGCTCTTCATGCACACCTGAAGGGTCAGTTGACTTTTTCTTAGGAGAATAATTAGGGTCAGATACAAATTAAGTTTTAATATGTATCTGACCCCAGTTATTCTGTGGAGAAAAATATGAGATATCTACTTTTAATTTTGATTTTAGGTACAGGCAGTGCCTTGGCCGCTCCAATTTACTGTACTGGGAAAATTGAGAATGTATATATTACATCTAGTGGTGATGTCGTTATAAGAGGTCAGTGGCGTAATAACTGGACTAAAATTTGTAATACTAAAAATTCAGATACGGTTACGTGTTCACTCTGGTCTTCTTATGTAGCGTCTGCTGTAAAAGACGACCTAAACGTAACCATACAATATATCGTATCTGATGGTAGTACATGTTCAACGCTACCAACATATGATAGTTCCCCTAGTCCAAGATATATTATGATCCGTAATTCGATAAATTGAATATACAGATGAATATGGGATAGATCGCTGTTTTCAGAGAGCTGAAATAATGCAGGC
>JBNKMF010000300.1:0-876 GCA_050292965.1 Gammaproteobacteria bacterium
CCATGTATAATTATGATATGTTATTCGTGGTTGTGCCTTGTTGATTTATATTGTTGGTATAATCTTGTGCTTAATCATATTGTATCACTATCTTGTCACTTGATTCCACTTGTTTTATTAGGCACCCCACGTTTTGCAAAATTGTACAATTGAGCTCTCACATGCTTCTTAGTGTGATTCTTGCAATTATTAATCCATGCACATATTTAGGGGGAGCTCCTTGTACAAATTTGGAAAACAAAACTCTAATGCTTAATTGTTGAAAAACTCTAAGTGTTTGTCATCAATCACCAAAAAGGGGGAGATTGAAAGTGCATCTAGGCCTCCTTCTAGGTTTTGGTGCTTGAATGACAAAATGATTAAAAACTAATGAAGCTTTGCTAAGTATGAAATAGAAAAAATGTCTTGTGATTATATTAAAGTGATTCATTCATCAAGATATACGTATGGCCAATATGATTGCACATCCATAATGTCATAAAGACAAGACTTATTTCACTAAGTGAGAAAGAAGAGAATGAATTGATGAAGTGTGTGTGATGTCTATTGTTGTCACAAAATATTTTCAAGACATGAGGATGTATTCTTCTACGTCAACTTTTCAAATAACTATCAACATATGCTAATTGAAGACACAAAGAGTTGTGTGGATCATGATGGTGATTGAAGAAGGATCAACAAGGACTTGGCCACGATGAACCATACATCAGAGAAGAGCAAGCGGGAGTCTTGACGTCAAGGTACTGGATGTGATAGAGAATGGCAAGTGAATGTTTGAGTCCGAGATATCAATCATGTCTTGGAGAGTCACATAGCTCTAAGTGTTGATATTTATTGGATCAAGAAATCAAGGTGACATGGACAAGAAGGGACGTC
>JBNKMF010000301.1:0-875 GCA_050292965.1 Gammaproteobacteria bacterium
TCTTCTGGAAGCCTACACGCATGAGCTAAACCTACCTCATACAGTACGTTTGCATTTCTAATTGGTTTATTTGTTTTTCCGTCAATTGGCAAATATCCGAACGTAGATACATCAGCTATAACTAATCTAGATTCCGAAATATTCTTAACTATTTCTGTAATGAGAGAGTCATTTTTATTTTCCAAATCAACTCTGTGAGCCTCTAAAGGCTCATTATTTACCAATACTTTAAGAGCGGCCGGGTATATTACTTTTTCCCACCGATCATTAAATTTCGGATCAAAGCTCATCGCCACAAAAACCATATTGGTCTTTGGGAATGGGGGAAATAAATTCATTAATTCCGCTGGATACATAAAAACTCTCTTTTGCTCCTAACGCCCTGCATCACTGGGAAATTTAAGCTGCGCAACGAAGTGGAGCTGCTTAAATTTATCTATGTGAATGCGATTGTTAGGCATTATCCATTTATAAAGGTTGCTTTCACTCTTTTTGATACGAGCATATATGGAACCCAAACAACAACCATAAATAGTGAGCGCATTAGTTCCTTGATGGTGTCCGGATCAAACACTGGTTCATTTGGAAGAACCAATTTAAAAGCAAAGGCATCAGCAACAATAAATATTAAACTAAAGACCGCTAGTCCAATATACCATTTCGGAAAAACCAGTTTCTTTGAGAAAAACAAATATGCCATATATAGCCAAGCTATTAGTACTCCAATATTAATTATTATTTCACCGATAATAAATGGCCCCCATAGCGGGTTATAAGCTTCACTTCCTTGAGTTGTTAAAACCTCCCATGCGCCTGTTGAAAATATTTCAGGGTAAGTTGTCATCATCAGCATCACTAATCTGATAGGTGTAACA
>JBNKMF010000302.1:0-871 GCA_050292965.1 Gammaproteobacteria bacterium
ATCTAAGTCTATGAGTACGAAAAAAATGCAGATTTGTCTGAATTGAAAAGCGTAAACCTTTAATTTTCGATAAACAATAATCTATATTAATTTTCATGCCTACATTCACCCTTAACATCAGCAGAAACTGCCTTAACTCAGTGCTATTTCGCGCCGCAAGATGCGACGAGCTTTGCTCGGCGCGAAATGGTACTTTTATTTAACGTAAAAAATGTCATCGCGAGTGACAACGCGGCACATGGATGTGCTGCCTACGAACCTGAGGATGGAATCTCTAACCTTGCCGAAACCCCACTGCCGAAGAGATTGTCAAGTAGTAAGCTCCTCGTAATGTCGCTTCATTAGTATTATGGGCAGGTCCGCGGAAGCCTTGCCTATAGGGACATAGGTAAGGGGCGAGAGCAGGACGCGGAAGCCTTGCCTATAGGGACATAGGTAAGGGGCGAGAGCAGGACGCGGAAGCCTTGTAACTCTCTGGAATAGCCCGCTATGCCGCGTCGTCACGCCTTGATCTACACCACCTCAAACGCACTACAACTCGTCCAACTGCGGAATCCAGGATAATAAATCCTTATATATTTGTAGTTGCATAAAAAACGATTTTTTTTCTTCGAATATTTCTATTTATCTAAGGAGGCTACATAGCTTGGTTGCCAAGCCAGGCCGACGAGCGCAGCTAAACAAAACACGCCTCCCGCATAAAACGTGAACGATGCGCCAAGTCTATCCCATATCAGCCCGGCCACTCCACTGGCCACCAGCATAGTGATCCCGCTCATAAGATTGAAGAAGCCGTATGCAGTGCCACGTAAATCTACAGGTGCGGTATCAGCGATCATTGTTGAGAACAAGCCCTGAGTGATGCCCATGT
>JBNKMF010000303.1:0-864 GCA_050292965.1 Gammaproteobacteria bacterium
ATTGCCAAAAGTGAAGGCCCCCAGTCTATGACTAGATCTTGATCATGATTGATTCTCCACGAACCAATTGCATCTGCACTAAACACTATAGCAACACAAAGAAAATAACCCGAAAAAGTACTCACCACAAAATACAATTTCCTGAACTCAATAGGCAACCTCACAATAATAATTGCTAAAGTTGTTACTATTAATGGTGATGTTAATTCCAAAATAAAATGCATAGTCTCGTAATTTAAGTTCGCTTAACAGAATGATAAACGAGACCCCCGGGTCTCATTATCATGTTTTAACTTTTACACCCATAAACTGACAATTGCGCTTATAAGAAGCACATACACTAGAACCGCAAATATTTTCCACCCGTAGTCCCATATACTTTTATTATGTAACTTGGTGACTAATTGGCATTTAACTAACTGAGTATCTTGAGGAAGATTTAGCTCAAAGGAGACTGGGTATGGTTTATAAGACATAAAATCACCCGCCCAAACCGAGTCCGCATTCACTCCAAGAAATTTTCCATCCTTGTCATAGTAAGAAAATGAACCATGAACACTATCATCCTCTGTTAAATTTGTGGTGTCTATCCTCGCTTGAAAGCTGATTGATGTTATTTTTTCACCACCTTCATTAAATGACTGATTTCGAATGACATATTCTAGAACTTTGATTTCGTCATCAGTCTTTTCTAGCTCAATTTCCATGAGGTCCCTTTGAAGTTAACGCCCCGCATCACCGGAAAAATAAAGTTGCAAAGCGAAGCGGCGCGGCTTTATTTTTTCCGAGTGAATGCGTTTGTTATGTGTTGTCATACAGCTCTTTTTGATCGTCAATCTGATTGCGAACGTATTTTTCCTGCAT
>JBNKMF010000304.1:0-852 GCA_050292965.1 Gammaproteobacteria bacterium
AATTTCATCACTTCCATGCAAATACAGCGGAAGATGATCAAGTGATAAATTTTCAAACCTTAGCCCCGCCGTTGTACACAGCCGTAAACGAAAGCCTGCTTTGGGTGTCGGTAAATGTGGCTCGTTTATGTTAGGTAAAGCCTGCGTATTGGTAACGTATTCCGCTTCAGTTATCTCCAGCGGCCATAAGGTAACCTCATGCGAGGTTCGGAATTCACAGGGGGTTTGTTCGCCTTTTCCAATCAGGCTACGCAAAGCACTCTGTCGTGGTACCGTAAAACCCTCAGCCAATGCACCTTCGCTTAAATCCGGTTGTAACTTTACTACGGTCATGGAAGGCGTTGGTGCTAAATAATGTGGATACACCATCTCCAGTAGATGCTGGGTAAAGGAGGGGAATTCTGCATCAAGTTTAAGTTGAATGCGCGCCGCTAAAAACCCGAAACCTTCCAGCAGGCGTTCTACATAGGGGTCACTACACTCGAACCCATCAAGCCCTAACCTGCCTGCAATTTTAGGAAACTGTTTGGCGAACTCTCCGCCCATTTCACGCATAAAATGCAGTTCAGAGTTATAATACTTGAGCAATCTAGGGTCCATTAAATGCTTCCATTATATTTCTCATTTATATAGAGCCGGAGTAATCTAAAACTTTTATTTCACCAACATCTAAATCAAGTTCGGTTTTCAAAAAAACTTGCAGTGGTAGCGGGTGTGCCCACAACTCGCCTTCAATATCAAAAGACATAGCATTATGATTCATCAGCTGTTCATTCACGTTGAGCTTAATTCTGATGCTGCGACGAAGAATGCGTGGCTCAAAGTCAGATATCACCTGGCGTAACAGACGTT
>JBNKMF010000305.1:0-852 GCA_050292965.1 Gammaproteobacteria bacterium
CTTTTGCTTGGGAGAGATTCCACACATTGGAATTTTCTACTAGAATCACTTGGTAAATAGGATCAATGTTGGGACAAGGAATGATAAGGATTTAATATGGAGTTTGTGGAGTGCTTGGCGGGTTATGCTTTTTCGATTAGAATAGGGCATTACTATGCATGAGTGAATGAAGGCTAGAAAACAAAGTTTAATGAAGGAATAATCAACCAGGATTTTGCCACAAACTCTAGAGAATTAACATTTGCAAAAACTCAACAAAGGTGTAAGCATGGTAAGGCAAATCTTTTCATTCATATTTGGCTCTGGGTGGTGTATAGGTAAGCTTGAGATTAGGGAAAGGCAAGCCCGACATGTGAATAACCAAGCAAGCAACATGAACTCAAAGGTGGCGTGATCAAGGTTATATCACACCGTCAAAACCTAGGCATGACAATCCCTAATATATTTTGCCCGAGATACAAAATTATAAAGTTGGATTCAAAATTCAAGAGCAATGTAGGATACCATGGTTTTCATCAAGATAAGTCACATTAATAGAGTTTTATATTGTAGGATATGGTGATTATGGTCAAAATAAAGTAAAGTCATGGGTAACAAGAAAATACTTCAAAAATTAAAAATTTGAGAAGTTTTAAATTATTACCATGACTTACCGACCCATACAGCGCAATCCAGCATCACCACACACTTTCTAGAGGAGTAAATGTTTGAGGAAATTTGGTAGGGGCCGGGAGACCACATTACCTGACCGGTCGGCCAGATAACTACGCTGAGTGGCCACCAATTTTGCCCATTTTTACTCTACTTTTTGATGCAACTCTGTTTCTTCCCCTATATCATAGTATTAGTGAA
>JBNKMF010000306.1:0-844 GCA_050292965.1 Gammaproteobacteria bacterium
GCGGCCGCTAGGCCAAGCTCCGGCGAGCCTTGCCGTCGGCCACGGTGGAAGTCCACGGTGGACCCGTGGACCGGCCACTTCGGCGCTGGTCCACCGGCCATGGACCGAGTCCATGGCATTTTCTATTAGAAATTAATTCAGAAATCAAATATCCCAGCCACTTTTCATTTAGGCCCCTTAGCTTGTCCGAAATCAACCCACAGTCCCTGATCTTTCCAGTTCGGTCCAAAATCCGAAAAATAATTACAAAAAGGTCCCTAGCCTCAGAAAAATCCACAAAAATAGCTCCAAAATTCCAAAAATTCATATCTTTCCAACCACAACTCCAAATTCAGTGATTCTTGTGCCAAAATTCTCAGAATCAGTTTCTCTTTCTTTCTATGCATTCATATTTCACATGTTTGTTGCATTTATTGATTGATTGTATGTATTTACTTCACGGTAGGAAACGTTGTGCCGGAGCCGTTCTTCGAAGACTTCTAGGGCCAAGCTTTTGAGGATTTCCCGTTCTTCTTTGCAGAGCAGCAAGGCAAGTGCCCTTGACCATTTTGCGCCCATTACTTTCCTGTCTATTCTGTAGAAGTAGAATTGCATGTTAGGAGCAAGCGTTGCGCCAACTTTTGCTAGGCCTACTAGAATTGATTGTCTTTTCCTTGAGAATCCCATAGAGTAGAATGGTTTGTAGAACTGCTTAGCCCTGCATGATCTGGTCTAGGTTTGGGTAGCCGTATACTTACCTTATTCGATTGTCACCCCGTTGCTTCTGTTATTTCCCTGTTAATGTGAAGAATCAGGATTTGGGGTGACGGGTTTGGAACTGCGTTCGGTGGATTCCGACAGTTTG
>JBNKMF010000307.1:0-843 GCA_050292965.1 Gammaproteobacteria bacterium
AGATCTTGGATCTCTACGCTTTTATGTATCGTTCTTACATATGGGTATATTGACTATTGTAATCCACTCGATTTCTTATAATTCTTACTAAGTATGAAGAGAATATTTTCTTAAAAATCTTATAAATTAATCTTCAATCACCCCCTCGAAATATGACACAAATAATAGTGTCATAATTTCAAAATCATACGACTCAGTCCAAGAATGTTCTCTTACAAACCACTACTAAAGTGATTCTCCCCTTTTTTGAAGGGGTTCTCGTTTGTGGTGTAATATTGGGATTTCTCCCCTTTGGACTCAGCTCAATGGTCATAAGACACTTATCGATGATCAATAGCATGAATGCTATTCTTTTCTTGCTCTATAAGATAATTTCATATCAAGGGACTTAATTTCAAATAAAATTGAATAAAATGGGCATAAATCGACTCAGCGTTAGTCAAATCAATCACACACATACCTCAATATTGTAGTCATCATCACTAACTTATTTATACGAAAAACTCAATCATAGCAATCTCATCATCAACGTTGGTCGATGATATGATTATCATAATATTTCAATTTATTCATCATGATACACGATCACAATAAAATTATTATCAACGTTGGTCAGATGATAAAATTACAGCGACTAAAACAAACTAAAAACTGTGAGAGTATAATTCTAAATCACTATTGGGCAGATATAGAATTAATTCTCAATAAAACTTATGGGCACGACAACCTAATCATGATAAATTTATCATCAACGTTGGCTGGAAGATAAAATATCTCTCTCAAATCGAGTACAATGTTTGATTCTATTATACCAATTGGTAGAATTAATGTTCTCAGAATCAA
>JBNKMF010000308.1:0-833 GCA_050292965.1 Gammaproteobacteria bacterium
CAGCCCATACAGAAGCCAACTTTAGCAGTAGAAAAAACAAAATGCGACAATTTATCTTTCCATAACTCATACAAAATCCACTTTATTTTTTATCGCGAAAAAATTACGCCCTCTAATCTCAAGCCTTCATGCCGCGACATTATTCACGTACAACTATTGCAATATCCATCGAAGAATTTTCTATTCGCTTAATATTTTATAACTTCTTCGACTAAACATTTAAGACTTAAGCTTAGCTATAGCTAAAATTTATACGATGGACAGCCGTCTTACAATTAGCTAAATAGCGTACGCTATTTGGCGTGAGACACTCTGGATCATCTCTACCATACCCCAAAGAAAACCATAGCTATTCATTTTGAATCTAAAAACCAACATACTGGCCAGCCTACCCCCCCCTCTAAAGCACTTTCAGGATTCTGATTCCTGATTTATGCAGAGCTTTTTTGCCTCAAACGAAAATTTACTCAACGCAACTGTCTGTTAACCCTACACACATCTCCTTAATTAAAGTGTCGTTAATCGGAGGAGATTCAGTGCACCCTCAATTATCAGAGATCAAAGCCGGGCTGTTGTTTACCTGTAGACCAGGGTTCTTAATGCATGTCAAATCGTCCTTTAGTATGTCAGCCAGTGCATGACCGGAGCTATACCGGATCGGACCTAAGTAAGTAGTTGCTTATACTTAATTTTCATCCCAAAAAAACAGGATATTCGAACTTATACCTCTCATTTGAGCATCAAAATCAACCCCATAAAACTCTGACATTTCTTGAAGCACATGCTTTTCATCGATACTGTTTTTTTACCTGGCCATGATATTTTCATTCTGT
>JBNKMF010000309.1:0-383 GCA_050292965.1 Gammaproteobacteria bacterium
CAACAGTAAAATCTGCAATGGTATCCACTGCAGGAGCCAGACTGCTACCTTCATCCCCTGCTTCCAGAGCGAAGATGTCAATGCCTGCTCCGCCTAACAGACTGTCATTACCACTACCACCGATTAACAGGTCATCTCCACTGCCACCCTGAAGGATGTCATTACCCTGATTACCGATTAATGAGTCATTACCCTCATTACCAATCAGGGTGTCGTTCTGGTCACCGGCTATTAGAATTTCGGATTCTTTACCGCCGGTTAAGGTGTTACCGGTCACAGAGGTAACGCTGGCAGAAGTTGTATCGAGCACTCCGCTACCATTATCCAGGGTATAATCAAAGGTCGGAGATGCTGAACTACTGTAATCAGCTGAAGAGGTATCA
>JBNKMF010000309.1:393-832 GCA_050292965.1 Gammaproteobacteria bacterium
AGAGGTCATAGTTTCCACTGTTCGAAGTATTATTGGCTTCGATCACAACATAGTATTCACCCGGTGCTGATGCGGTAAATCCACCGAATGGTCCGCCTGAGTTTGCGGCAACAGCTGAAACATAGTTTCCATTACTATCATAGATAGAGGCATGTACCGACACAGTCGCATTGTCCACGTCGAGATTTATAGTTTCGCCCGACGCCAGAGATACCTTAATCCAGTCCTGGTCACCACCTGCGTAAATACTGCCGTAGTAAGCGGCACTGTATCCATTAAAATTCACACCCGGCAGGTTGCCGTCGTTAGAGCTGAATAACGAACGGTCTGACATATCAGTTGCTGTCACAGCAGAGTTATTGGTTGCGGTGGATTCACCTCTGTCGGTAATCGCAACGGCAGCACTGGCTGTTGAGAAATCTGATTCTGAAAAACCATT
>JBNKMF010000310.1:0-819 GCA_050292965.1 Gammaproteobacteria bacterium
CCCCTTTTAAATCCAGACTCAGCACTATTTATAATCTGTTGGCCTGAGACTCTTTTTTTATGCCAAAATAAATGCGTTTAAAGTCCATATTCAGAGCAGTTAGCGCTTTACAATGAGCTCAATAATCAAATGCTTAACATTTAAAATACCAATGATATCTTTGATGAAAAATACCTGATCACCTGATGACTGGAAATTATTTTGAGACTTTTTACACAAATCTTAAGCGGCCATATTTACGCGGGTCACCCTTAAAATCAGATTCTACAATAAACATTTTCGGAGGAGATTCAGCCTGACTTCTATTATCAGAAATCGAAGACAGACTGAAATTTGCCTGTAGACCAGGGGTTTTAAAGCATGTCAAATCGCGCTTTGCATAACAGCCAGAATATGTCATTTTCATCAGAAAAAAAGCCATAAATCGCGCATCACATTAGCTCAGCCCCCTTTTTATCTGTCTTGCTAACACAGAGCGATAAATGGCTGCTAGATACTATAAAACGCTGCTCAATAATCACCCCATAAAGCCATGCTAACGTTTACATTTAGTGACATATTTAACAACATTTTCAGGGGGTTTTCTGCGTGATAATTCACCCAACCCCATCAGGTTTTTGACTTTATAAGATGATCATTCCTTTTTGAGGCGCATATTCTGTCTTTATATAAAATGGATACACCTTGTAAACACCCTGGTATTCTCGGGGTTTGCTACCAGTAATTACAAATTACAGTAGCAGTTTACTAAATATACTTATTTAGTGCCCACCCATAAACTCCCAACCTGCTGAAAAATCAGGAAATAATTTAGCGCAA
>JBNKMF010000311.1:0-816 GCA_050292965.1 Gammaproteobacteria bacterium
GATAATTTTGGTGTGGTGGAGGTGAAATATGAACCACGCTATTTAGGTAGCAATCTTTTACTTGAACATCGGGCGCAACAAGTGTACTACCTAAGTTATCCTCATGAAAGCATGAAACATTGGTGGGTGGTGTATAAAGTTAATCCTGAAATGGACACTCATTGATATGATGCATACATGGAAAGACATGACGATGATGATGTCGTTAATGTCTATCAAGAAGAAAATGAAGGACACCAAAGTCTAAGTTTCACTGTATCTGACGGGGTGGGACTCACAGAATTAGTCACACGTGATGTAGAGTTAATGGAAGAAGAACCAGATCCTTCAAAGAAACGCCTTTGGAAATCAAAATGACTTGCTGAAAAATAAGAAAGGCGTGAACGACTTAATGCACGTGTCGCTGAAGCAGATTCAGATGCTGATGACTTTTGATAAGTACAATTTACTGTTATCACTATATATATATATATATATATATATATATCTTGAAATATGTTATTAAAGAGATTAATCTTTTATTTTTCAAATGTGTACAAATGTTTCACCATAAGTCTAAGGGGAAAGGTAGAAAGGGTGACAGTTTGTCCTCCTCCCAGGCACGCTCGGGCACGTTCGCTGACTTGTTTGCGGTAATGGTTTTACTTAATTTTTATTTACATGTCCTCATTCATTATTACTTTACTGCTTCATTTGATATATTTTATCATTATTTTTGTTTGTAGGGCACTTGTCATACCCGGTTTTTATGCCAAAACCGAGTACTCATCGTATGCATGACCCAGGATGTCATAATATAGAGTATAATTATTACAT
>JBNKMF010000312.1:0-807 GCA_050292965.1 Gammaproteobacteria bacterium
TCGCACCGATGACCTAAATCTTCAGGTATGAAGACGGTCATGCTCATAGACCTAAAATGAGACACTCTCACCGGGAGAATAAATCGGTAGTTGTCTCATATTTTATTTTCCGCCCTTCTTGCACCATTTGCATATTTAATTTTTATCTCTCTCCCTTTCATCCACCATATTTTTATTTACTCCTTTTCCACAGCATGTTTTTGTTTCCCATCATTGCATGTCATAAAATCAAAAAAATAAAAAATATATAAATAAAAGGAACTTTGGAAAAGAATGAAGGGAAAGCCTCTGAATCCTTCTCCAAGTTCCAAGTTTGCTAAGTTTAGAGTAAGAGTCTTAGTGTTGAAGTAAGGAAGTTTTCTTGCTAGCATCATCACTTGTAATCTCTCTACACAACCCTTTGTTTCCTTCCACCTGTTCGGCTAATGCTAACGCTAACACCTAGGGTGCTAGGTACTTCTTGTTGTGTGTTGTTATTGCAAGTGTGGTGCAGGATGAAGAAGTTGTTGAGTGGAGTGAAGCGAGTGCTCTCGTCTGGCCCATCCAGCCGAGGCTCTGGTTCACGCTCCGGTGAAAATGGATCGCAAGACTCACCGTGGTCTTCATCCTTCGTGCCATCGCTGCATGGGACTATGGGGTCAAGCCAATATCTTGCACACGATGATGTTCCTGAGGCTATGAACATCAATGGCATCTCCATCCACACCACAGAGGAGATGGAGAAGTACGAGTCCCTCCACTGTTGAGAGTTTCCTCACACTCGTATCCTCAATGTGAACTTGCTTAAGTGGGTTGGTTTGGACGAGG
>JBNKMF010000313.1:0-804 GCA_050292965.1 Gammaproteobacteria bacterium
AACTGATGGTATCCTGATCTCAAATCAATCTTTGAGAATACGCTTGCTCCCTTCATCTGGTCAAATAGGTCTTCAATTCTCGGAAGGGGATACTTATTCTTAAAGGTAACCTCATTCAATGAACGATAATCCACCCACATCCGTTGTGTTCTGTCTTTCTATTCCACGAATAACATGGGTGCTCCCCAAGGGGATGAACTAGGGTGAATGAATCCCTTTGATTGTAATTTAGCTATTTGCTTCTTTAGTTCCACTAGTTCATTTACAGGCATCCTATATGGCCTTTTAGAGATAGGGGGTGTCCCAGGTAGTAGTTCAATCATAAACTCAATATCGCGATCTGGCGGCATACCTGGTAAATCTTCAGGGAATACATCAGGGTATTTTTGATGTAACACCCACTTTTTACAAGAATAAAATTTTTGTCCACATAGGAGTGCATATAAAATGCATATCAAATTATAGTACATATGAAAAACTTTCCAAAAATAAATCTTGTATAGGATGCATTGCATGGCATGGCATATTATATTTTTCTAAAATCCTTGAGGAGCCTAGAAGAATTTAGGAAAAATCCTCATGTCAAAATTCCTCCTAAATCTCCTTCTACAAATTTCCAAAGCCTTGGTAAATTCAAAAATCCAATTTTTAATTCAGAAATTCCTTTTTCCTTATTTTCGGCCCGGCCTCCTCCCTTATTTTCCAGCCCAGCCGCGGCCCACCTCCTCCCTCCCTGTCCGGCCCAGTCAGCCCGTCGCCTGCTCCGCTTGTCCGATTCGGTCGTCACCTCCCTCTCGCTGACAG
>JBNKMF010000314.1:0-800 GCA_050292965.1 Gammaproteobacteria bacterium
TGATGACTTACATCTTCACGATTGACTCTATACTACCCACAGGTCCTAAGGTGCTCGCACATGTAATACCTGCAATGGAGAGAACCCAAGGGTTGCTTGGCACAATTGAAGCCATATTTGACTCACAAACGCTTCTTGTCAATCGGGTATTCACCATTATTGAGCTTTTCAATGTAGTACATTCAGGCACTATTTACAAATGCAACCATATAGTCAGTATATATGCATAATTTGTCGTTGATTGTTCATAGAGTTAAACTTACTTTTGTAAAATTTGGATGAAATCTTTGAATTGATCCTTCGACGTGTTCGCGGAGTCTAAAACTATTGTTGTTCCATTGCTTGGGTATATATACCAGACAACATCATGTCAGCTTCATGATTAAAGTTATTTTGTTAAGTTCAAAATAAACAGTTATATTTCAATAAAATTGATAAACTGAGAGTAAGTCAAACTTACTTTAAAAAAGTATAGAATCATAGTCAAACTTACTTAAAAAAGTAAGCCAATTTTTACAAAAGCTTGTATTGCCCTAGCTATGTACACCGCTACCTTCGACCTCGCTGTACCGGTCTGCTCCTTAACTTGTTTATTGAAGTCTTGTTGACTCATGTTCCTATACATCTCAGAATTCTTATTCAAGGTGACGGTGTGGCTTGCCTGATTGACACATGTTGGGTCAAGGATCCCGATCGTGCTCTTATCTCCCAATTTGTCACTATCCATGGATTGCATCCTACATGCAAAGACCGTACCAAGAAAATGTATTAAGACACTACAAAGAAGCAATGTATTGAGC
>JBNKMF010000315.1:0-799 GCA_050292965.1 Gammaproteobacteria bacterium
GTTATTTCTTCTGATCAACCTCGTTGTTAAAACCAGAAACTAGTATCGTCCAACTGGCCTCTTTCCTGCGTGAGTTCTCAACTCGTCTTACTACAATTAAGAGCTATGTTGGATCGTTGTTTTATACCTTATTCAGTTTATCGATAAGGGTTTTGCCCCCATACTAGCCCGGACTTAGTGCCTGCATAGTCTCTTGGACTCGGGCATTCGAAGCCATCATGAATGAGAGTCACATTTACCAGCCCGCTCGGGCGGTCTGGATTTTCACCAAGTGGTTCCCAGCCTAGTGCTCAAGACTGTGGGCATCGTGTGCCAAGTTCTTGGAGCATTCGAGGCCTTTGTCGACTCCAATCGAAACCTTGTTCAGTTTGTTGAGCTAAGGGGTTTTCCCAGGCGTGACCAGTTATTAGTGTCGTGGTCGTGTGGCATAGAGCCTGAGCTCGCCTGACCAGACATTCGAAGACCTTGATCCGCCCGAGTTGTAGGGGTATCGAGTCCTTCTGGATATTCAGGTTTCTCTCAGATCAAGCTGGGCTTAGTGTTCATTGGTCGCGTGGCACATGGCCTGACACTTGAACTTGTGAAGCCGTGAGATGCTGAAGTTTTGAATGCTGAACGAGTCATGTGCCTCTCCCAGTCTGCTTCTAACTAAGTGTCTGAGTTGTAAGATGCTGCAATCATCTAGCATGGCCATGTGAAGTCGGTATATACGATCGGAGTCATGTCTTCCGACTGAAGTCGGGCATACGACTGGAGTCGCGTCTTCCAACCAGAGTCGGGCATATGACTGAAGTTGCGC
>JBNKMF010000316.1:0-797 GCA_050292965.1 Gammaproteobacteria bacterium
TGGCTAACTTACTGGCACCAAAATCAATTAGCAGCGAGAATCAGAAGCTTGTTGTAGGTTCAAAGATTTTCTACATTACTCCTATAAGACGTTTAATGTCAGAAGCAGGTGACGAAGATATAGTGTCTTCAATCGTCCTTTACGAAAAAGGAGGATACAATTTTATCGGCTTTGTTGAAGGGTGTTTGATTAATGCGAACGATCTCGATGGGGATGAAATTCCTGAATTGCGTACGGCTACCTGCGCCCCTGGCGAGGGAACCAGTACGATGTATTGGAAAATACACCCAACAACTGATATGGTTTTAGAGTATTCTTTTTGAAATGTACTAGCTATAAAAAAGCTAACAAGGCAAATGCACATGGAAAAATTTAAGCTACGGTCGTTCCTCCCTACACTTAAATTTCCCAGTGATTTGGTCGTTATGTGAATGAAAGGTAGTGTAAGAAATTAATTTGATGCTTCAAATTTTAACAACTTATGAAGTTTTACTTTTTGCTCAAGTGCTATCACCATTGATCTTGTCTTTTATATTGGTGCTGCTTAATATTCCGCAAAAAGTGAGTAATGCTATAAATTTTAAATCGGCAGAATTATTTCTGGTCTTTTTCCATATTGCCTTTGTTTTTATAACCCTTGCTATAGAGTCGAAGTATGGAAACTTCGGAAAACTTACAGCCTTTTACTCTTACTCAGGTGTCGTTGATATAGAGAATATTGTTTACAGGTCTAACATCAGCGGTCTTATAATCTATTACGTTCTCATTAGTACTGCTTTATCCGGAGTAATTTGCGC
>JBNKMF010000317.1:0-795 GCA_050292965.1 Gammaproteobacteria bacterium
CCATTTTATTTTATTGACTGTTCAGTTGATAAAGTGGGGTATGAATTAAATTACAAATTATTACATGAAGGTTCAGCGATTAAAATATCATGTCAAATAATGCAAGCTTGGGGGCAAGGCGGTTATACGGGTATAAAATCAAAGGGCTTAGAAAGAATTAAATCTTTAGTTAAGTCCGAGAGAGTAGACCATATTCCAGAGCTAAAAGCATTTATAGAGTTGGCTCTAATCTCTCAAGAAAAGGCAGAGGAAAAATCAAAAGAAATTTACGATAAATATGTCTTAGGTCGGTATAGGGCTATAGCAAATGGAAACACATAACCATAGCCTTCAAAGGACTCGCGGCACTGTTGGTGCCGCTTCGGTGAGAGCTGTGACGCTCACCTTTGAGGCTGAGCGTTAGCGCGTATGTAGATATGAAAGCTCAACACGTTGCATTTATATTGCTACTTTTTCTAAATCGACAAGTAAACGCTGCGCCACTAGAAAGTGCGAATGACTTTTACTTAGTCAGGTGTCAAGAGATTGAGCCCGGTAACGTATCTGTAGCTTTTTCTAGTCTTGATGGTGTTAAGAAAAACATATTTGTGAATACATCTCCAAAAATGGGTTATAAGCCAAGTATTGTGTTTGACAGTAACTCATCAATGTATTCAAAATGGATATTAGAATTATCCAATGTAAAATGGCTTACATATAGTTATAAAAAGGGTTCCGATGTAGGAGTTTTAGGTCTTCAATTAGTCAAAGATGATAATAAACTCGAATTCGGCGTTATTAATCGATCTTGTAAAA
>JBNKMF010000318.1:0-792 GCA_050292965.1 Gammaproteobacteria bacterium
CCTGTGGTATGGCATTAGTGCTTATCTTCAAAGGCATCCACAGGTTAAATATATGATAGGGCCGGTTATCCTGAGTGCCACATACCCGGAAGCCGCCAGGCATGAAATTGTAAACTTCTATCAGCAATTATTCTGTAATAATCAGAGTCTGGTGAAACCCCGATTGCCTTATGATTATCCTGTTACCAGAGAATATGCGGAGTTCCAGCTGGTTAATCAGGAATCAGAATATAAGCTGGCTTATTCGCGCCTGAAACAGAAACTGGATTTATTAAGGGTCAGAGTTCAGACTTTGTTCAAGCAGTATGTCGAGCTATGTGAACTGGGTGGTTGTGAACTTCTGGAATTAAACGTTGACCCTGAATTTTCCAATTGTATCGATGCGATGATACTAGTACATATTGATGCAGTTTATGAAAAAAATCCTGATCGATATATTAATGTGCATAATGCAAGGGTGGAGCAGGCGGCCTAGATGACTACCTCGATTTCATGCTCGGCTCTGGCATCATGCATTGTCCTACCTTCGCTCGTCCTTGAGTTCGTACCACCTACGTCCCCATATATGTCCTGAGAGGAATGCAGCCCTGCGGCTATACCAGACGTCCAAAAAGCTTTAATAAATTAGTGTTGTGTCCCGAGAACCATTGCCTGTCGTCTTCAGGCGATTCGGATCACTTGACGGTGGCTTGCTGCTGTTTTTACAGGTCAGTGTTGTGCGGTTTATCAACACCGTGACTAACAGCAACAGAACCTCAAGAGCGGCATGAAGAAAAGATGACGGGCCTTGTT
>JBNKMF010000319.1:0-791 GCA_050292965.1 Gammaproteobacteria bacterium
AAGCACGTCATGGATTCGTGTTCCATACCAAAACGTATACAAGTTCCAGCATAATAGAAGTAATGCTGGCAAGATCTCCAAGATGCTCTGGAAGTTGCTGCAAGAACTGGTGATGAGGACATTAATACTTCGGCTACAATCATTCCTTCCGTTGAGATACTTGGCCCTATCACACGATCACGAGCACAACAATTAAATCATCAAGTAAACTCGTTCTTATGCTCCTCCGCCTATAATATCGAGAGCCGATTACTACCTAATGATTTAATTATTCTTAGGAATCAAGGAGAGGACCACAGAGGACAAACAAAGCATCAAGAAGGTGTTGGAGAGCCAAGGAGACGTGCACGAGAAGGTGGCAAACCAATCAAAATCAGAATTACCGAGTTCGAGTCCAACTCAGAGTCCAGGACCACCTTGCCTTCAAATTGAAGTACATATGCGTCCAACCTCTGATTTGGGTGATCTACATATGCATGGAAAGATAAAGAGATAAAATGTCCAATGCCACCGGTCCCATGGTCAACTAAAATTGGAGTCGCCCTCAATTGTTGAAAAAATATCATTTTCGACTACCCATAGACATGCAATATTTCCTTTCCATAAAACATTCACATTATAATTATTCTCCTTAATTTCATTCATAACAATCACGTCTAGAAAAAAATGAAACCATTTTACATCCATGACAATCATGTCTATAAAAAATAAAAGCTTTTTATGTCCACGATAATCACGTGGAGATTATGTGTGGACATTGAGAGATTGAATCACGTCCAAGGCAATCATGT
>JBNKMF010000320.1:0-789 GCA_050292965.1 Gammaproteobacteria bacterium
CGATAAACCTTTTCTACAGTCATTATTCAATATCCCCCTTTCCATGAGTGGAAATTAACAGGATATATTTTTTATAGCTGGTAAACAATCGAAAAGGGTTGCTGTATGTACATATTGTATGTATTATACATACATACAATACATACTCTAAAGGTAACCCCATGAAGATTAAGCCGGAAATCAAAGAAAAGATCGTCGCAACAGCAACTGCCCTGGTGGCTGAAGGCGTTGAGAGCCCTACTAACGACCAGGTGCGCGAGCGCATGGGCGGAGGGTCGCTTTCCCATATATCCCCTGTTATGCGGGAGTGGCGTGAATCGCGAAAAGCGGAAGTGGTTGCCGCATTGGAAATGCCTTCCGAATTGAAAAAAGTCATTGAAACTTCTGTAGGCCAAGTATGGACATCTGCCAGCAAGTTGGCAGCTGTCACAGCAGAGACAGTCCGCATGGAAGCGGATGCCGCCATTGATGCAGCTAACAATGAGCGAGACGAAGCCTTGATGGAGGTCAGCCAACTAGAGAAACGCATTACCGAGCTACAAAATTCCCTTGCCGACAAAGACCTGGCCATTAAGCAGGTGCAAGAGAACCTGGACAAGGAGCGGATTCAAACCGGCAAGATAACCAACGATAAATTCGCCCTAGCAGCCCAGATGGATGATCGGAACGAACAAATCAAAAGTTTAAAGTCTGAGCTTAAAGAGGCCCGCGATGACAATAAGACCCTGCAAAAGGATCTAGTCGGACTAGCGGGGGCATTTGAACAGAAACTTACGGTTTCGCCCTCGC
>JBNKMF010000321.1:0-787 GCA_050292965.1 Gammaproteobacteria bacterium
GCATCGCTAACTGGCGACATAGAAAAAGTTCGTCCGTTTGTAGGCGAATACTTGTGGTCATTATATTTTGTATACAGAGCATTCTCATTTCGATTGGTTGTATTTATATTTATGGAGCGCCAGAAAAATTCTCCGAAATATTGGAAAGATGACGATGGCTTAAAGCAAATATTACGCTCCGTATTATCCGAGAGTGAATTCGATAGCTTTATGTCGAAAGAAATTGGCTCCATTCAATATGTTCGGGCTTTGATGGAAGGTAAATTCATTTCTCAGGTAGAGAAAATAATTACAGGAAAGGCATCAATTCAGGAAGGTGTTGAGCAGGCAAGGATCATCATGCTTAGCGCGCAACAGGCAACCCAAAATGCCTAAAACATGATAATGAGACCCGGGGGTCTCGTTTATCATTCTGTTAACTCTTTATGATCAGTGAAATCGAGAAATTTGAAGCTCTAAAGAAGTACGTAAAAGATGAAGATCTTAGGGAGCGTTATTCGAATATCAAATATGATGTAGAAGCGGATGTATATTTTTTCCGTACTGAAGATGGCGGGCGACATACACCGGCAAGTATTGGGTATAGGCCAGGGCATTATGTTACGGATGAAATAATGACTACAGGTTTGCATTATTATCTAGAGCAAGACTGTCTATTTCCAGGGCATCAAGCTAAAACGAAAATTGTATTTTTAAGCCCAGAGCATTACCCTCATTGCCTCTGGGTGGGGAAAAAGGTAATGATTCATGAAGGATCGTTAGCAATAGGATATGCAAAAATCACCAA
>JBNKMF010000322.1:0-787 GCA_050292965.1 Gammaproteobacteria bacterium
TGTTTTTAATGAAACAACCTGACCAATTTTCTTTTTGGTTATAACAGTTGGATTATGTGTTTTACTGCAAGCCAAAATTGATCACCTTCTGCCTCAAGGGCGCAAACTCTTCCAATAGCTCTTCAGTGATTGGCAGACAATCGCTCTGATATTGCTCGAACACTCCCCACTTTTGTTTTGCTTCTTCATAATTATCAGCCACAACGTAGCCAATAATTTCCCTTATTAGATACACTCCAGTATTAAAATTTTCCTTTCTCCAATCAGCATCTGCCTTTCCAGAATATTCACTTAGCAAATCGCTAATTCTTATCAAATATCTTAATGCCAGCTTCCTGTTCATCTAATGGCTCACATACACATAACAGAATGATAAACGAGACCCCCGGGTCTCATTATCATGTTTTAGATTTTAACTCTCGAGCAATAGTTTTGAATACCGATACACCAACTAGTGTGAGTTGGTTTTCTTGACTAATAATTCCGACACTCCTCAGCCCTATCATTGCGCCGCCATTTATGCGAACTTTTGGTTGCATTCCGTTTCTCTCCACATCCGAATATATGGCATCGAAGCTCTTTATTAGAATCTCGGGTGTACTTTCAATAACGTAATCCACTCCAAGATAGCTACATATTTCTCCAACGATATGCTTTCTACCAGGCGAAACCTCTGCATTTGCATAATGTAAAAACTGTAAGTATGGATCTTGGATTTCCCTAATCTGTCTTTCTACGTTTTTGTGTTTAGCTTCCAAGGCACTAGCATGTTGCGTGACTGATATTA
>JBNKMF010000323.1:0-786 GCA_050292965.1 Gammaproteobacteria bacterium
CGGCATTTGATCGCTGGTTTTATGGCAATATTCCTGATGCCTTGAGTAAATCAGCCATACGAGGCTATCGAATATTTACGACTAAGGCTGGGTGTGTGAGCTGTCATCAGATAAATGAGTCCTATGCCTTATTCATGGATAACCAGTTACACAATACGGGAATTGGTTATCTGCAATCAATGGCTGTAGATAATGAGCCCTTAACTGTTCAGCTGGCGCCAGGCGTTTTCGTTAAAGTAGATAGCGACCGAGTCAATTCAGTATCCGCCCCAAAGCCGGGTGATGTGGGGCAATATGAAGTCACTGAAAATCCTGCACATCGCTGGAAATACAAAACGCCCAGCTTGCGAAACATTGCATTGACCGCACCCTATATGCATAACGGATCTTTAACCAGCCTGATGCAGGTAGTGAATTATTATAATGATGGAGGCGTGAAGCATTCACTACTGGATAAGCGGATCAGACCTCTGGGTTTAAATAATGAAGAAAAGCAGGACCTGGTGAATTTCCTGCGCTCGTTAACCGGCAGCAATGTCGAACAACTGGTGGGTGATGCATTTGCTGCACCTATAGGAGACATTGGTGTTGAGAGGCAGACGCTACAATGAAGCTAATGCCTTTTAAAGGGACCAAAGCCGCTATTGCTGCGCTACTCCTGATGTTTCTTGTGAATGAAATCTCACTGGCTGCCAATAAGCCTGGCGGGGACTTCAGCTTAATGGATCAGGATAAAAATGAGTTTCAGCTACAGCAACTGCGAGGAAAAGTTGTTTTGCTATTTTT
>JBNKMF010000324.1:0-781 GCA_050292965.1 Gammaproteobacteria bacterium
CTGCTCAGATCGAAAGCGGCAAGATTAAAGCAAAATGAGACCAGCAAGGTCGATAAAAGAATTTTATCTCTCATATGTGGCTCACCTCCCGAGAGCGATATTTAACGCAAAAATAACGACAAGGATACGTCTGGAGCGTGAAAATTACGTGAAAAACCATGGGCTTAGGTGGACCTGGTTCACGAATTTGCAATAAAAAACCTGCAATTCCAAATGCATTTATACCTACCTCTAACTGCGTAAATATCTACCCGGTATTACGCTTATACATTATTAGATATGCGGCAGATTGTCGCACTAAAGCCTGTGTTCTACGTATATCACCCCTTTACATTCCCTTCTATTATGACTTCCATCAAAAATTGTTTGGGCTGTGCGCCCTGATTTTGAATAGGCGATACAAGTGATGAATGTTATGAGGATAACCTAATGAGTAAATCATTAATGTATGAAAGGTTGGTTAGACCCATAGTGGCAACGGCAATGTTTGTCGGGATAAGTGTATCCCAGCAGGCGAGTGCAGCTACTCTGACCATAAACACAGAAAATAAGGCAGGTCTATCAGCCAATGTCGGTTTCCGCTACCTGGTTGAAGAAGACACCATGTATAAGCCAACACCGGGTACACAGGATAATCAAAGCCTGTCATTTCAATTTCATCGTAGTCATACCCCTGTTGTGGTGGGGGCAGATGGACAGGGTATCCATGGAGAAACCGCTGCGGGCGAAACTTCAGCGGTCGTTGAGGTTCCTGATAACGGAAATTATTTTGTTTCAGTGC
>JBNKMF010000325.1:0-781 GCA_050292965.1 Gammaproteobacteria bacterium
CATCTATAGCCGATACTAGTTAACTTGAAAATATTGTCATCACCAGAAATTAGTTTTACAGACCAATGATGAAGGTAGGATTCAAGTCGAGCCAGAATTTCTTGTTTCTCATTAGCTAACTTTAAACACTCACGAAAGTAAAAAACGAGTATCGCGCTAATTGCACTCAAGAAGATTGTCACAATATTTCCTTCAAGTTATAACTGCTGATTATGTTGCATTATATTCTCATTCATAAGTAAATTAATCAATAACCGCTCCTGCACACCAGGGACAAACACTCATGAACACAGAACAAACGCTTCCAAAAAGTTGCCCTTTACATCCTGACCCTCGAGTTAAAGCAGAATTTAAAGGGGGATTAAAAAAATTCAAGCAGAACCTGGAATCTCTATTAGGTCTAAAACCATCAATGATGGCTGAAGGCAAGACTTGAACCTAGAAATTGCCAATCGTTAATAAAGCTTCAATAAATAAGTATTGTGTCCCCAGAATATACGAGGTAAATTCAATTCCATTCTCGCAATGCAATCTTAACAGCACGAGCAATAGGGGTATATCTTAATGAAAATTGTTTTTCCGGAGGGCGATCAAGCACCCCCCCAAACTTTCTGTAAATCGCTTTAGACTTACTACGGTTTAAATTAGTCAGTGCACTTTCAATTTTCGACCGTAAGACTTCGTGAATTTCATCTAAATACTGATTTCTATCATATGATAGTGACTCAATTATCAATTTATAGTAGTCGTACAGAGCAGATGGTGAAACGTACTCAACAGC
>JBNKMF010000326.1:0-781 GCA_050292965.1 Gammaproteobacteria bacterium
TTTGTGGTCCTCCGAACACTCCTTGAAGTTGCTACACTTCAATTTCTGTCTCTGGCTCCACGTGATCCATTGTATATGCAAAAGATGACCACCATTAACTAGTGCAATGCATGTGGTGCAAAGTGCATTATGATGCATGATCATTAGCGTTCTACTCAGTTTAGTTCATAAAAGTCATTTTACTAATTTACCCCTATCTTTTCTATTAATTTAGCAAATTATTTAAGCACTAGGAAATTAATAACATGCTTGCTATGAGTCCAAAACAATCTATATGATTTTATACCAGTCCTATATAGCACAAGGAAGCGTTATACCAAAAGTGATTATTTTCCTATGCATATTTTATTTTTTACAATTTATTTATTTGCAGGAACAAAAATTAATTCACAACAAATAATCTGAGCAGAAAATAAATATGAGCGATTTTATACAAACTAACGGACATGATATCAACATGCATGAAAAGTTTCAAGATTTAATTTTGTATATATTTTTGTAATTAATTTCTTCAATATGTGAATTCTTAGAATTTTGTATAAAGCAATAATGCACAAATATAGATTTGGTCAAGCCTATTACAAAAATCTACTGAATAGGATTCTAAAGAAATTAATTTTGCATTTTATGAGTTTTATACAAATTTCTATGTATTTTGAAAGTTTATACTATTTTCTGGAATATTTAAATGAAATCAATTTTGGAAAAATGGATAATCCAATGAACAGTATCATGCTAACTTTGGCCCAAGGCTATAGAGCTCATGGGCTGGCGGCCTGGC
>JBNKMF010000327.1:0-779 GCA_050292965.1 Gammaproteobacteria bacterium
GGATTCCGCAGCTGAGCGCTCGTGTTAGAGGGTAACTCACAGTTTCGTCGACCATTACAGTCAATATATCTATTCTCCAAATAGGTGAATCCCTCTACGAGCTGAATCTTATCAAGATTTACCCCATAGAATAATTAACAAAAGGTAAGCCACCGGCTCAGCCTCCGATTTACCTTTTGTAAATTATGTGAAAGGACAGGGTGGAAGTTACCAAAAAGCTCCATAGTGACTATCAATTGGCACAATTTTAGCCGATAGTAACAATACCCCGTCAGCTTGATGTGGGGTTGTTTTGGAGAGGTTAAAGAAACATCGGATTGAACCTGAACAAATGCAGAGACTTTAACAGGCTTTACCTTACGCTTTGAGTGAATGCTGTTCTCTGCCAGATCTTTAGATGTCCCACAGGTGGTGGGCAGTGCTTCTGGTTGATTATATTGATCCATGTTGCATAAAGGATCAAAATGGAATCCGTTCGGATTGTGCTAACACCTAATCAACTAAATACCTATGTCTACTATAAAACCAACAGCTGCAAAAAATATTGAAGTGAATTTACAGAAGTCTCTCTACCCAGAGCCATTCGCATCGATGATGGAAGGACGAGTTAAGAGAAAACTCGGTGATTACTTCGGCCTCACCAACTTCGGTATTAACTTGACAGAGCTCAAACCTGGCGCAATGTCGGCGCTAAAGCACCATCATCTAACACAGGATGAATTCATTTACATTCTTCAGGGATCTCCTACTTTAATATTTGGTAATGATGAATTTCTAAT
>JBNKMF010000328.1:0-775 GCA_050292965.1 Gammaproteobacteria bacterium
CATCCGCAACAGGCTCTATGGGCTTATCCTCCCGAAAAGAGTGATCTCGATTCATAATGGCCAAAATCAACTTAAGATCAACCTTCCACTTAGCAAAGTTTGTGCCCCCAAGCTTTTCGACACCGTTCATGTAGGTGACGATGTTGGAGGGTGTCATGACCAATTAAAAAAATTAAATGAGAAACCAAGTGGTTAGTTTCTTGGTTTGATTGTGATGAGTCATTGACTTGGCGATGTTTGAATTCAAATTCGGGACAGTTTCGATTGTTTTACCTTTATCTTGTTTCGTTTGGAGAATCGCGTTTGCTTGTCTCGTGGTGTGTAGGTGGCAGGTGCGGCATGGCGTGCAGCGATGAGGATCGTGGCAGGAGTAGGAGACCTGGTGCAGAGGACCGGGGATGGTCGCACAGGTCGGGTACTCGGTGGTCAGATGATCGGGAGGTCAGATGATGCCATGTGCGGACTGCACCGTGCACGTAGAGACGAGGAGCGCGAGTTTCTTGGTTGAGCCTCAAAACCAAGGTGGTGGAGGGTTTCCCGGTTTGGGCCTCAAAACCGGCAGCTTCGGTTTGGTGATTTGGGCCTCAAAATCACCGCGACGGTTTCTTGGTTTGGGCCTCAAAACCAAGCAAGCTTTGGTTTGTCGGTTGTGCCACAAAACTGACGGAAGGAGGTCGGCGTGGGACACGCATCAAGATCTAGCGGCTTGCTTGGCGTGGAAGTAAGTCTATCTAGGGTTTTCCAGTCTTGCCTGAAGAATGGCAGAGGCGCGACG
>JBNKMF010000329.1:0-771 GCA_050292965.1 Gammaproteobacteria bacterium
TTTGAAACAATAGTGAAATGGTGAACATGAACCAACAGCACTTTTATACTCGAGTTTGTACGAGGCCACAACTTACAATTTAGTTTGAAAGTAGAAGACTGCACTTCTTGTTTTGCTTCAGCCCGCTTTTGTACAGACTGCACTTTAAAACTAAATTTTAAACCTTGGCATATCAAATATGCACTCTAAATAATTTCATTCTTTAAACCAGCTAACGTTTAACTAAACAGCCCGCGCCCGGCTGTTAACGGAGCGGCACACTAGTGTCGCGAGTCTGATTTGAGTTACCTTGTTATAACGCTTTATAACTCTCATAGGCAAGTAGTAAAAAAATAAATATACCAAATATATAGAGTTGCCTTTTATTCTTTTTTTTATGATCTGAGTTGGTTTGAACAAGTATCCCTTTTTTTACAATACTGTATTCTTCAAAAATGCTAATAACTATTAATATTGATAAAGAACCAGGTAAAATGTATATATAGTTTTTTGTGCCATCGATAATATCAAAATATGCTGTTATTGGAAAAATTATAATCACAATTAAAATATAAAACCAAATCCATTTTCTAGTTGTTCCATCATGATATTCTTTTCCACAGTTTGAGCACTTAACTGGCCATAGTGGACGTGAAGACCTAGCCTTATTCCATGGAACTTCAATATTACAACATGGAGTTTTATACATTTTCGTTATAACAGAATGATAAACGAGCCCCCCGGGTCTCATTATCATGTTTTAGTAAGATAGAGAATTTCCTTAATTTTGTC
>JBNKMF010000330.1:0-769 GCA_050292965.1 Gammaproteobacteria bacterium
CGGTGACATCATCTTCATTCGGGGGCCATTGCTCGACCCAATATCAATTCAACCTTCAAACCGTACTTCACAGCACTCGTCCATCCAATCCAACCGCTCGCGCACCAAATGAACCACATTTGCAGGTGTCAGAAATTCATTCAATAAAAATGTCTCCTTCATTCCAACTGTGACATCCCTAGTTTTCATTGTAGCCATTTCCTTGTAATCTACAGTGGCTCATCTTGTAAATTGCTGAGAATCATAAACAATGGAACTTGGCTCAAGTTTGAATTCAAATTCAAACCATCTCTCTTTTATTCTCAAAACAAGTCAAGAAGGACATGTATGGAAACTTTGATCTTGCCATACAACCATGCCAATCTAAATTAACAATTTGGAAGGCCAAGGCAAATAATAATTTTGGGGAAATTTATCAGATTTTTCCAAAAAAAGGTTTGAACCCCTTCAAAATTCAAACAAAGTTCAAAATAGATTTGTTTCTGAATTTTATAATTCAAGATCTAGAGATATTTTGGAGTTGGTCCAAAAAGTAAATTTGTTCTATATGAAGTAATCTCTCTACTTGCCGAATTTTGAAATTTTTAGAGTTCTATAAGTACCAATTTCTTATTTTGCAAGTTTGAATCATTTAAATATTTAAAAACTCTCTGGTTAAAAGAAAAAAGATAGCAGACCCAATCCAGATAAAATAGTGCAGGAAAGCACAGATGAACAGTGCAGGAAATCCAGAAAATTATCAGATTTTCCGGCCAATTCAAAAACAAAC
>JBNKMF010000331.1:0-768 GCA_050292965.1 Gammaproteobacteria bacterium
ATCCGCGAGGGCGAAACCGTAAGTTTCTGTTCAAATGCCCCCGCTAGTCCATCAGGTTTTGATCCCAAGAGCCAAACTTCTTGGAGTCCGAGGCACAAGAGGTCGTGCCTTCTCCCCAGATAGAGGGATTACGAGCGGTAAAAATCGCATTGGCAACCTGCCCAATGGCGTTGCGCAGTGCGGCTTTGTGAATAAAGCGGCGACGCACATTAAGCAGTTCTTTGTAGCTAATCCCATGGCGACTGCCACTGACCCGCTTTAATCCGGTGTTGGTACCCATGCCATAGAGGCAGAGCAATATCCGCTGTTGTAAACTTTGACGGTCGAGGTTCTCCCGGTCGGCCACGGTTTTAAAATGGTCGGAGAATCCAATCCGCAAATCGGCTTCTTTCAACACATCGAGCAAGCTGGTCATGGGCCACCGACCAGTAATTTCACGCTTCAGATAGGCCAGGTTCATCGGCTCCTGTTGCGGGGTGAGTGGCGTTATGGAAATCCGGTTTTTACCCTGGGACAAGATCTGAACCTTGCGATTTTTCGGCATCTCACGGTTAAGGATTTCCAGTGCTGTACCCATTTCGCTACGCAGTTGCTCAACAAAGGCGGTTGCATCGGTAGTCTGGTCGAGGTCCTTGTAATAGTTTTCGCGGTTGGTGTCGAAGTCCAGCGGCAGATCATCATCGGGGTTACGGTAACGGTCAGCATCCACCACCCAGATTTCCTTGCAGCGCAGGCGCTTCCGCAACGCCTGCAAGACAGAGAGGTTCA
>JBNKMF010000332.1:0-767 GCA_050292965.1 Gammaproteobacteria bacterium
CTCTGGCCCCATTATGATTAGTAACTTGTTATCATGAAAACTCCCGTCACTACGATCTCCCTGAACATAGACAGTACTTAGAGTCGAATGACCACAATCAATTGAAGCAGCGAATGCCCCCGTTGATAATAAACAAAACAGTATTAGAACATAAAATTTCATATTTTTTTCTCCATTATAAATAACATTTAAAAAACCGGATTGGTAAAAAACTGGGGTAAAATAACTGGAATAACAGTGTCAAAAACAAGTAAAAAATTATTTGCGCCTGACTTCAGTTATTTAACCTCTCGTGTAAATATTAAGACCCGCCCCAGAGTCTCTTTTAAATTTTTAAGCCTGACCTCAGAGTATCTTTAAATAATTAGAAAAACTTAATAACTCGAATAACCTGGGTCAGATACAGAATAACCGGGGTCAGATACACGTTAAAACTAAGAATAACTAACTTAATTTGTATCTGACCCTAATTATTTGACCCTAATTATTATGCTAATTATTATGTGGTTAAAATTTAATCCCTCCATCCCCTTTTATTCTATTGATTATTCCAAATCAGTTATTTACCAGAGTTCCCGAATACACATTCATTTAAACAATACTGTTTCTCATAGCTCTTCGCTTGTTCAAGTAAAATCTTATTCCTATCGCTATATTTTAAATTTGAAAATAATGGTGATTCCAAATATTTTCTCAATTTCAAAATCAGTACATTTTCAACAAAATTTTCCTTCCCTATTTTTAACCCATGAAGAATTTGTAAATTT
>JBNKMF010000333.1:0-765 GCA_050292965.1 Gammaproteobacteria bacterium
CCACCCCGCTCAGTGGAGCTCGGCTCCCCTGCTCCTCAGTTGGGCCACCAGCCCAGCTGGTTTGGGCCTGGCCAATGGAGGCCCAGCGTGAACAGTATCCCGTGTGATTTTCTTATAGATTTAGTTTAAATCAAGTTCAAATAAATTCAAATCTTTCAAAATTCATTTGAACTTCAAATACTTCTAGAATTTGATCAAATCAATTCTGTTAATTGAATTCAAATATATTCTTTAGAATAAAAATATAAAATAAATTAATTCCTTTAATAATTATTAAATAATTGTTAATTCAATGATAATTCCTATTTAATTATTTAGAAGCCAATAATTAGTGAAAATTGAACCAAAAATAGTTCCAAGCTATCCAAACCTAGAAAACTAGTTAGAGCCCCCTGTTTATGAGGATTGGCTAAGCTTTAGCATTTTTCCACCTTGATTAGTTTGAACCTTAAGTAATTAAGGTGATAACTCTTTATCATGTCCAGTTTTTGCCATGAACACCTCTAGTAACCATTCTAAACCCTGAGAGCACCCTCATGCCATGTCTTAGTGAAGTCCGACCTTGTTACCTTTCAAATCCCGCTTAAGCTTAAGTCAAGGTAGTTAAGGTTCTTTCTTTGGTAATTTCTTAAATCATGCATTTCATTCCGCATTAGGGTTGTCTACGATGTTGAGAAGGAAATGCCAAGTCAAAGCTTATGGGGGTCAACATTTGTGAAGCGCAAGAAAGCTAACTTTCTTCTGTTTTTAAGCAAAGGCAAGCAC
>JBNKMF010000334.1:0-761 GCA_050292965.1 Gammaproteobacteria bacterium
GGTACGTTTACTGGGCCAGGTTTCAGAGGATGATACCATCGTGATTCAGGATGATCAGGGAACCCTGCTGAATCTGGATTCGGACTCATCGACTGGACAGGATGGGGATAGTACCGTTCTGTATTACAGTGATCGAGGTAGAATTCGTGCTGTAGAGGCTAAAAAAGATCCTGCACTTGAACAGAATATTGATTTCAACCTGTTAACGGATAATCCGAAGAAAGAAAAACAGGAAGCTACGGGAGAAGATTTTAATCTGGCAGCCGGGTTGCTATCGAAATATCCAGGAAATAAAAAATGCCTGTACCTGATTCCTGATGACCAGATTTTTTCACTGGTCTTGAATTACCCGGTAGAGGTGCTGGAAAATATTGAAAATGTATTACGTTATGATCTGGAAAAACATATACCACTAAGCTTTCAGGAGATACGTTTTTTTTATGCCTTAAATATCAAGTCAGGCACAGGAAAGGTGGATGTGGAAGTCATTGTTATCAAGTCTACAGTGTTTGATTTGCTAGAGTCAGCGTTTGATTCTGAACGTCAGCGCGAAATTATTTGTACAACCCGCTATTTCTATCAGCACTACGGCACAAAAATAAATATGCTGGGCAATCGTAAGGGTGAAAGCCGCAATACATGGTTGACTGTGGGGAATATGCATACAGCAATTAATGTCATTCTGCTGCTGGGTGTGTTTGTGCTGCCTTATCAGTTGCATTATAGCCAATTGGCTGAGATTCAACCAAAGTCAAGTGCAG
>JBNKMF010000335.1:0-464 GCA_050292965.1 Gammaproteobacteria bacterium
CAGTTTAAAAACGTCCGTACAGAAATGAGTTTGCATGTTCTGGCTTATAACCTGAAACGAATGATCTCGATCCTTGGGTCTGAGAAATTGCTCGTGGCCATGACGGCATAAGGCTCATTGCCTTGTTCTTGTCTAATATCCAATTAAAACCCTAAATTTAACGTTATCTAAGAGATTAATTTTTTCTGAGCAAAGGTTAATAATTGAAAATAAAAGTGCCTTAGCGTGGACTATGCTTAGCCTCACAATCACTTGACTGGATAAAATTACAAATACGCTAGTTTTCACACAGCCTGTTAAAGAAGCGGTCGTTCAGGCAAACGAGATCAAGTCACAGTGAACGCTCCTTTTCGACCCGAAGCGGACAACCAGTGGTTCTGGTTAAAATTTAATCCCTCCGTCCCCTTTACGCAAGTTTGGTGACTTTCTCAGGGACCTGTCAAACTTGCTCGATACACATTCCG
>JBNKMF010000335.1:474-756 GCA_050292965.1 Gammaproteobacteria bacterium
AACATAAGGAGATTTGGTGATGGATCCAACCTGTAACATCGAAAGTTGGCGGATTAAAAATTTCTATTCAGGTGTATCCACCATAAAAATAAGAGTGTATGTAGAATGAGAAAATAATGATAGCCTTTCATATATCGTAAAGAAAAAGAAAGGTAGGCTCTCTAAGATGTATTCAGAGGCCAACGGCCTTTGCATTCTAATATAAATGCCAAAGGAATTTATGAGCTACGATCATCCTATTGAAATACACCAAAATGATGTCCGTGTTGACTCTGTGCTTGG
>JBNKMF010000336.1:0-753 GCA_050292965.1 Gammaproteobacteria bacterium
GGCTGCCAGTGCTTTTTCATCCAGTAGGGCCTGAGATTTGAAACGTCTTTTACTTGTGGTTGTCTATGTTCAATATATAGGCATCTCAAAATGCTAAAATGTTTCCGAAGGGTGTTTTGGGTGAATTTCTACTCCGGTTCCAGGACTTGATAGGTAAGGGTGTTGCGTTTATTGTTCATATACTTTCCCCACCCCAATTGACGAGTAATTGAACATACTGAGTCAAATATGCTTAACGCAGTATAAAATAACGAAAAACATGTGCTTCTGGTTTGAAAGGCACCCTGAGAAACGGGTTGGATGGCCTGCTACGATCTAAACTCTTGTTCTAGAGGTGACAGCGAGTATCGTACGCTAAAAAGCTTATATACTTTTCTTGAATATGCTGTTTTAATAATAGTAAAAGTGATAAGCATAATCTACATTTGATCTGTTAGTTTTATACCTTCTGGTGGTTGTACAAATAATGGAATCAAGCTTATTTTTTGGTATTGAATGCTATAATATTCAGGCAGTAAAATGACTAATTAAGTGCTTTCAGTTCGACACTCCGAGCCACGGAGGTACGTCATTAAGTGAATTCAGGAAGAGGTGATAATACTTCCTTTTTATAGCAGTCTCACAAAATTTGATAAAATAAAAATAGGGTACAGATATGGAAATTAGATATATATTTATGGGTTTACTCGTCATGGTAATGTCTGCTTGTAACCAAAATGAAGACGTTGTAAATCTAGAAAATAGTGTTGAAGT
>JBNKMF010000337.1:0-753 GCA_050292965.1 Gammaproteobacteria bacterium
AGCCTACGGCTACATACGGGCCATGGCTTTTTGAGACTACATAGTATGAATTGCTATCAGGCTCGTTAATCACTTCGACGGTTTTATCTGGCCTATTGTTGATGAAATAACCGCCCCTTATTTCCCCGCTTTTTCGTTCGACCGAGAACGTCGAACCAATCTGCTTTTTCAAGTGTCCTGTTTCTGTGACGAGTTCTCCATCCTCGGAGACAGCATGTACAGATGTCACAGTGCACTCAAAGCTGTCAACGCCAGCGAAGCTTAGGCTGGGGAGTAGAGATAGCACTATCGTGATTATTGAATATCTCATTTCCTTTCCTTTGACGCCCAACGCCTAGCATCAGCCGACCATTGTAGCGGTGTGAGGCTTGTGGCATCAGCCACAAACGAAACGCCGCGGAAATGGGTCGGCTGAATGCAATTGTTAGGAGCGAATTTCACTCCTGACCTTCCTGTAACATTCTTCTGCCTTCTTCTGTCTTGGCTAGCTCTTTAATAGCATCATTAAACTTGCTTTTCTCTCTTATATGCATCAGCACGGCGCGTCCAAAGTGTGTAATTCTATAACTAGCCACTCCATTCTGTGGCCCTTTCAATAACTCAGGTGTAATTTCCTTGAATATCGTTTCAAACATACCCAGCCCTAGAAGCCTGTTAATAGCTGTAACTCTTTCTGTGTTACCCAATACTTCTCCCATAGTACGAGTGCTAGGATGGGGAATATCTCTAATCGATTCTTGAAGTAAATAATAC
>JBNKMF010000338.1:0-745 GCA_050292965.1 Gammaproteobacteria bacterium
TTGGAACTTTTCAATTTCAGTATAGAATATGAATTAAAATTTAGAGAAGGTTCTAGGTGTTTGAATTTGAATGAAATTTGATGAATTTGATTGAAACTTCTAGAATTGCTGCAATTTGAACTAGAAGATCCTGATTGAATTTGGATGATAACTAAACTCATGAGCAAGGGTTTGGAATTCTAATTTGGGTATTTCCTAACCTTTGCTTGAAGATTCAAATGGGAAAAACTACTCTTGAATTCTTTTTAGTTTACCAAGAATTGATTTAACCACAGAGTTAATGCATGATTAAGATGTTAATGATAGGGATTAGGGAGTTCATAACATAGAGTGTCACAACGATATAATATATGCTTCTAACTTTCAATTTTGTAAAATAAAACGGATAGCCGATTTTATTATTTTTGAATGAAAAGGGAAATTATACTAAGAAGGCATGATCTAATCCTAATGCCTTTAAAATTATTTATTTTGGAAATTTGAATTTTAAAAAAGGGAAATCCTAATCTAGGGATAACTACGCTATTTAGGTTGTGCAAACCTGTGGATGTAATCATTATAACTCGAGAAAATCGAGGACATCAACTTCCTCAAAATCCTAGGGATTTGGCTCAAGGAATAATTTAAGGCGTTGGCCATTAGCCTTCAATTTATCCCCATTATCACACTAGAGAGTGACTGCGCCATGATCTGCGGCATGCAGTACTAAGTAGGTGCCTTCTCACTTACTACGAAGCTTATCATA
>JBNKMF010000339.1:0-751 GCA_050292965.1 Gammaproteobacteria bacterium
ACTACTCGAGCGACGGATGGATGACTTTGCAACCATGCAAACAGAAATGCAAGCATCCCTCGACTCACAGACCAGCATGATGCATGACATCTTCGATCACTTCAGGATTAACCCTGATGCTTACATCTTGCAAAGATTTAAGCTTGGGGAGGTGTCGGGTGCCCAGGTATGAGTCCTCGCTTGTCTCGTTCCATTCCCAGCTTTTCCAGTTATCTTGTCACTTGTCTTGTTACTTGTACCGCTGTTGTCATCATGAGTACTAGTATGGATTGCTTCCATTAGTTAGGTTAATTGAGTCAATAAAAGAATTTCTATATGACATGGTTAGATTATACATCCTCCTTTACTTGAGATTAGTTGCAACCACTTGTGCATGACCCCTGTTTTGATAAACCAAACTGATTAGTGTAGTTATGCCTTGGTAGACACAAAATCTCATGCGAGCAAAAATTCAAAAGTAACCATGTCTAGGTTGTTGGGAGGTGTGATATCTGAGTTAGTGTTAATCCCATTGAACCTTGATTTTGAGATTGATCGGAGTTGAATGAATTTAGAAAGGTTCCTCAACAACATATACATTCCTACCAAAGCCAAATATTGATCCACATAGTAACTCTTGTTCTTGTTGAGCTTTGTTAAGGGATGTGTTCTTTTTGAGTTTCAATTTTTTAATCGATTTTTCGTTCGTGAAATTTTGTTGCTAGCCTCAGTCAAAAATATTGGCGTGCATAACTCCATCCCGGAATATGCG
>JBNKMF010000340.1:0-748 GCA_050292965.1 Gammaproteobacteria bacterium
GACAGATAGTACAGAGAATGGAGCAGTTTCTGACAATACCTGGTTATACAAAGCTCTGTGTTCGATCAGGGAAGCACCGCCACATTCGTTTGGTGATCTGGCCCAGAGCATAGGTGCCGATCCGTTCTTATTGCGCCCGATCATTAATCAGGCGCTTACTCAAAAGATCATTAAACAATACAACGGCTGTTACCGACTCACTCCTAACGGAAAGACCTGGTTGTCCAATTTCGAAGGTTAGGAATAGCCTGGGGAGTAGACTGACAAGGTTATATCTTTCCCTTTTTAGCCAGGTATCGGTCGATGACCGATTTAGGTGATTTTCGAGTTGATACTTACGGTTTACAGTGGATCTGAGAAGGCGAAACCGTAAGTTTCTGTTCAAATGCCTCCGCTAGTTCTAGTTGCTTTCTGTATGTATTGTATGTATGGTACCTACATACAATACATACATTGAGGCAAGATTATGACGGTAAAACCAGAAATCAAAAGTAAAATTATCAATACGGCTAATACGCTTGTTGCTGAGGGCGTTGAGAGCCCTACCAACGACCAAGTGCGTGAACGTATGGGAGGTGGGTCGCTGTCTCACATTTCTCCTGTTATGAGAGAATGGAGAGAAGGCCGTAAATCAGAAGTGGCTGCTGCTCTTGAAATTCCTTCTGATTTAAAAAAGGCCATCGAGACTTCATTGAGCCAAGTATGGTCAGCTGCTAACAAGCTGGCTTCTGCGACCGTTGAAAAGGTT
>JBNKMF010000341.1:0-745 GCA_050292965.1 Gammaproteobacteria bacterium
GTGAAACTTGTCACAATCCTAAAGGCTGGAGTAGCGAGCAGTTTGATCATGACAAGACAGACTTTAAATTAAAACACGCCCATAAAAAAGTCGCCTGCGATTTATGCCATGTAGAAAACCAGTATAAAGACACCCCTAAAGAATGTTTTTCATGCCACGCCATCAAAGACGTGCATCAAAATCGATTCGGAAAAAAGTGTCAGGATTGTCATACAGAAGAGAAGTGGGACAAGACAAAATTTGACCACGACCGGGATACGGATTTCAAATTAAAGGGTAAGCATAAAGCGACCACCTGCCATACCTGCCATACCATCGAAGACAGTAAAAAGAAAAAGTCTAAGGGTAAACAAAAGCCTCGTGACTGTTACAGCTGCCATCGACTGGATGATGTGCATAAAGGGAAAAATGAGAAAAAATGTGACAAATGTCACAATGAAACCAGCTGGATTGACTCCAGCTTTGATCACGAAAAAACCGATTTTCCTTTAAGAGGTGCTCATAAAAAAGCCAGCTGCCAATCCTGTCATCAGTCCGACCAGAAAGGTAAAAAAACTGACAAAGCCTGTCACAGCTGCCATAAACATCAAGATGCGCATAAGGAACAGGAGGGTAAGAAATGTGACGACTGTCATAATGAAAAATCATGGTGGATGGAAGATGTCCGCTTTGATCACGAACTGACAGACTTCCCTCTAATCGGCCAGCACGCTGTCGTAGGTTGTGAATCCTGCCATCTAACCTC
>JBNKMF010000342.1:0-743 GCA_050292965.1 Gammaproteobacteria bacterium
GTTAAGTGTAAAAAACTATGAGTAAAATAATCAAATTTCCAACAAAATCTGTTAGAGAGTGGAATTCTATAAAAGCCACTATAATTGATACTTTAAATGAAACTTCGGCATCAGAGATGTTTAAGTCTGAAATAGTTGAAAAAATGAAAATTGCATATGACGAGCACGATTTTTCATATCCACTCTCTTTAGCTTTACCCGAAGAGTATGCCCCAGTTATCACGTCTGGACTTACTGAATTTACTACTGCCTTGCAAAGTCATAACTCAAAACTCATGCTAAAAAGGTTAAAGTTAGAGATAGAGCTGGCAGTTGCTAAAGGTCTTTAATTATTGTGATAAAAACACTTAACAATGGCCTTCAAAGGACTCGCGGCACTGTTCGTGCCGCTTCGGTAAGTGCTGTGGCGCTCACCTTTGAGGCTGGGCGTTATAGTTCAAGGAGAGCCTAGTGGGCCGTCTGAAAATTGCAGTAGCTCAAGTCCCGTCAATTAGGGGAGACGTCGCTGGCAATCTCCTTACTCACCTAAGTGCAATTAGGAAGGCCGCAACAGAAGGTGTGGATTATTTGGTTTTCCCGGAATTGTCATTAACGGGATACGAGCCTGAGCTTGCAAGTTCTCTTGCATCCACTCCATCTGATGAACGCTTGGCCCCCTTCGTTGAAGCTGCACAAGAGAGTGGCATATTTATCGGTGTAGGCGTTCCATTAGCAGGTGAAGAGTTACCTAAAATTGGACTGGT
>JBNKMF010000343.1:0-743 GCA_050292965.1 Gammaproteobacteria bacterium
GTGAGTATCGTGATATCCGTCGGAAATGCGGATCTCTCCTCGAACTGACGCGCGGATTAAATAACGCGCTGCATAGCGATAGTCTTGCTGCGTGATTTTGTAGGATGGTCTGCCTGCCATGAGTATGCATCTAATTAAGTTACCTTGTAACGAATGTGACTATCCTAGTTTGCGCGACAAGGTAACGCAATAAAATTTATATTCGCAACAGTTTGAAGCTTTATAGGCGGCAAACCGAGAGTGGGTCTACCAAGGAATACGACTCCTTGGGTAACACTAAAGCGTTAATATTCTACGTACAGAAAAGGTACCTTTTTGACTGTTAGGACTTGATGACTGTATGTATTGTATGTATGATACATACATACAATACATTTACAGGAGATAAATTCATGAAGGTTAAACCTGAAATCAAAGAGAAGATCATTACTGCCGCCAACGCCCTGATAGCCGAAGGTATCGAGAACCCCACCAACGACCAGGTGCGCGAGCGCATGGGTGGCGGATCGTTGTCCCATATCTCCCCAGTCATGCGGGAGTGGAGGGAATCACGCAAGGCCGAGGTGGTCGCCGCACTTGAGATCCCCGCCGATCTGAAAAAGATCATCGAAACTTCCGTAGGGCAGGTATGGACAGCGGCCAGCAAGCTGGCATCTGCCACCGTCGAGAACATCCGCCAGGAAGCGGATGTCGCCATCGATGCCGCCACTGATGAACGAGACGAAGCCCTAAGCGAAATCAGC
>JBNKMF010000344.1:0-743 GCA_050292965.1 Gammaproteobacteria bacterium
TTAAGCTTAAAACTTGTTTACCTTGTCAATAAGCATGTTTCTTTAAATAAATAAGCAACGTTATCTTGCTCTATAATTTATATCATTTTTATTTGTTTAGAATAGAATATGGGAAACAATAGTTGTTATTGAGACAAGTCCAGATTCTTCATCGTTTGAAAACTAAAATTCCATAAATATAGTAATATGTTAAGCTTAAAACAGTTTTGTGTTTACCTTGCCAATAAATAATTTTTTTAAAATAAATAAACATTGTTAAATTGCTCCAAAATTTATATATATTTTATTCATGTAGAATAGAACACGAAGAACAATGTTTGTTATTGAGTTAAGTTTCAAATATTCATCGTTTGAAAATTAAAATTTCATAATTGTAGCAATATGTTAATTTTAACTGTTTTAAGCTTAACATATTGCTATAATTATGAAATTTTAGTTTTCAAACGGTGATGAATCTGAACTTGTGTCAATAACAAAAATTGTTCTCCAGGTTATATTCTACAAGTATTAAAATTGGTATAAATTTTATACCACGTTAAATATTTATTTTTAGTTATAGAAAAATGATAAAGGATAAGTAAACAGACTTGGTGATTTTAACCCAAAATGAGTCACGCCCAAAGAGGTGACGTGACTCATACTAGAGTCACGCCATTCAAAATAGCGTGACTCATTTTGGATACTGAAAGATGTGGTGGGACCGATCGGATTGGCATGGTAACCGATGTCCACATCAATGTGAG
>JBNKMF010000345.1:0-741 GCA_050292965.1 Gammaproteobacteria bacterium
ATGTACAAAAAATACAGGGCAGTGAGTGATGTTGCCTTTGTTACCATTCCTGTCTCTGATAACTATAGCTGCGATGAACTCGTAGTAAAATGGGGACAGAGAAACCGCCTTGCAGATAACAATGTTAAGCTGAGAGCAAAAATGGTAGCTAGCAGGATATTATTGGATAGAGATATTGCAACAGATTTTTTATCGATCTCGTCTGCACCAATTGATATGATGAAAAATATTGGCTGGTGTGCATCACGCAATGCAACCACTGCAGCAAGTAGTGAGCGATTAAATAGAGGGTATTCAAGCATAGGTCAACAAGTTGTTCACGATTATCGGGACGATCGAGTTCGAGACTAATTATTCTGGATTCCGCAGTTGACCGCTCGTTTTTTGGCTGTCCCTGTGTCAGGACAGCTTTAGCTATCCGATACAAATAATGAGTCTGGACTGCGCTGATCAAACCAATCAAAGGTTTGGTCCCAAATTTTAATTGCGGTCTTTTTAAAATAGCCCATGTGATCAATCTGTTGCATCGAAAAGTCGACAGGATTTAGATCTTGTTTTTGTACCTTAGCATTGCGATACCCGCGGAAAAAAGCATCTCGAGAACGAGGCTGTGCCCATTTATCGTCGATAGCATTAATTGCCCGAATGTCACAATGACAGCGAGCGAAAAGTTGCTGTACATAAGACATCTTTGGATCATCAAAAAAGTAATTGGGGAATTTACACCAATACTTCCAATCC
>JBNKMF010000346.1:0-741 GCA_050292965.1 Gammaproteobacteria bacterium
TCCTGCAGCTGATGAATCTGATTTGTGTAAAAGGGGTCAGATAGAATCATTCGGTTATAAAACATGAATTTTAGTTGGTATTTGCCATGCATAGATGGGCATAAAATAACTCAGGAAAATAAATAATTAACAGGGTTTTCTGAATTTATTGTAAATGGGGTCAGGTTGAGGCGAGTGTGTGTTTTTTAAATTTGTTCTGATCCTGGTGAATTTCTATTAATTTTGTCGCACTTGAATTAAGGAGTTGGGGGGTATAGCATTTAAGATTAGTTGCATTTGGTAACTTTTATAATGAGAAGAAAAAGGGTTTAACAAATCAGGAATTAGAATCCTGACGTGATCTAGAGGAGGGGGAATTTTAAATATTTTTTCCGTGTGACTGGTGCGATCAGGCCTGTCCATACGCAATACCAGATGGAGTGTTCAAATGATTTATTGTAGTCAAAGGTTACAGCCTCGCTTACTATTAACAAGCCTGGTTTTTCTACTGATTTTCGTCTTAAGTGGCTGTGCCGAGGATGATGGTGCATCCGGTGACTCAACACCGTTAGGATCTGAATATGGCGCACCCTTTCAGGGGAATGGAGATGCTGCGGCTCACCTGGCGCAGATGGCTAGTAAAACTGATCGCATAATCGTGAAGTATCGCCAGTCGGCGGAGCGTAGTAGTGTCGCCTTTAAGCAAATGTCTCAGCGGCTTTCCCTGACCACAGGTCGCGTCATGTCACATTTGCGCAGTAC
>JBNKMF010000347.1:0-739 GCA_050292965.1 Gammaproteobacteria bacterium
TCGGGTCTACAAGGTGAATCTTCAACGGATCGACTGGAAAATTATATCTGGAAATTTCTGGAGGAGTATTTGGAAGGTCCGGAGGGGATAAATACAAAAGTGATTGAGGAAGAAGTACAGGATGGAGTTTCGCCCGTGTATTTGCCTCGATTACTTTTATCAAAACCCGATAAGTTAACTCGAGTAAATCTGGCAAACATGTGGATTAACTTCACACTTCATGGGAATTCATTCAATCCAACAGTGATATATTACTTCACGCCTTTGAATGATGAATTTGCGCTAAGCATAGAGTTTCAACCCTATTGCAACAAACCCCTAAAAACCCGAGCAGGTAAATACATTAATCAAATGCACGAAAAAACCATGAAAATGATTATGAACAGTATTCGGCTGAATACTGATTGAAAGCTATGAAAGTAAAACTATGCGTAGAAAAAGCAGTGCTCTGCTTCGCGCGTTTGACTGATGCTTTTTCTATATATTCCACTATTCAAAAATAACCGGACAATCAGGAAGAATCCCATGGTACAGGTAAAAGAATAATAAGACCCAAATACCAACGAAGCCAACATGCTGTACCTGCGTGATAAAATGATTAATGCCTACATCCCGGATAGAATAATATGACACCAAAATATTGTAGGGCTGATGACGAATAATAAGACACCCAAATATTGAAAAGAAAAATACTATTGATAAGAAAATGCTTCACTTAAATTTTTGATGATGAAATTAT
>JBNKMF010000348.1:0-737 GCA_050292965.1 Gammaproteobacteria bacterium
TTCTGAGCAGTTATATCGTATGCTATTTCAACTTTCCAGTAGTCCGATGTTGCTAATAGCTGACACTGGTAAAATTATAGAATCTAATCACTTTGCCTATGATCTCCTGGAATATAGCAAAGAAGAATTCATGGACTTATCTATTCAGTCTATAGGCCTTTTTGGAACAGCAGAGGAAAGCAGGAATTATATCGATAAAATCATCGAATCAGGTGAGGAAAGCATTCTAACTACTTATAAAAATAAATATGGAGTCGTAGTCAAATTACAGGTTAAGGGACAAGCACTGCAGCTAAAGGAACACTTGAGGATTTTGATATCTTTCAATTATCCTATGGTACAATAACTATTGAATTATGCGGTTGTAGCGCAAGTTCTTGCTATAACCACAAATAGTTTATTTATTAGCTTTTTAGTGATAAACAACCTTTGGTTGTTTAAATTGCAGTAAGATTAGCTTTAAAATTCAGTATCAACTAGATTTCATGTATCACTCAGCTCTATTTATTTAGAGTATTCAGGTATCTTAGAAGCTATATGGATAAAAAGCACATACCTTTAGAATTAGAAAAGTCAGCACTAATGGGCAGATCGCCTGTCGAGTCGATTTCTAGAAAAAATATCTCATCAATGTCTGAAGATGACATCGTCGAACTGTTGTTTAATCTGGAAACACAACAGATTGAATTACAAATGCAAAATGATGAGTTGAAAAAAGTTCAGAATATTCTGGTTGA
>JBNKMF010000349.1:0-729 GCA_050292965.1 Gammaproteobacteria bacterium
TGCATCATTGAGGATTTAGAAGTATGAGAGACCCAGAAAGAATTGAAGAAATCCTCACTCTTATCGGCCGAATTTGGAAGGCGAATCCTGATTTTCGTTTTCAGCAACTTATTTATATTCTGCAATCTGAGTACTCTGAATCTAATGATCAGATAGGTAAAGTAGAATCAATGGGGTTCGATGGGTTTAAAAAAGTTGGCTATGATCTTTTTAATTTAGAGGATGATCTATTTCAAAAATATTTACAACGTAGCTTAGATCATGGGTGTTGGGGCAAAAATGCATAAAACATGATAATGAGACCCGGGGGTCTCGTTTATCATTCTGTTATGCGAATTAAGAAATGAAATTCTCACATTGGAAATTGCATACGACTGCAAAGAACGAAAAAAATGCAAAAGTTGTTCTTAATCGAGCATCTAAAAATATGGGTGTAAAACCGATTGATATAAAATACTCATTTGATAAAGAAAATGGAAATCTTATAGTTTTCACTGTCCAGCATGATGTAAAAGAATGGAGTGAGTTTATTTATCAAATACTAATTTACGCTCAGTGCATTGGCTTTGGCTGGCATTTAACTGGTTTTATTGATACAGACCCTGATGCAACAACTGATCATACTAATTTGCCAGGTGTATCATTTGCCCAATGGGTGGTTTATAAAAATGGTGCTAGAGAAAGTGCATAACAATCAGCTCCAGCGGAAACAGCAAAATTGGCAGGCCA
>JBNKMF010000350.1:0-725 GCA_050292965.1 Gammaproteobacteria bacterium
CGCGGCATAGTCCAACAGTCATTTATACAACGTGCTGTGCACTTTGTATAAATACTAAGCTGTTATGCTTCAAGAAGGATGTCGTATGAAAGAAGAAATATCGCTTAGAGCTGCGGCCATGGATGATGCGGATATGCTACTCGAATGGCGCAATGATCCAGGAGCAAGAAAAGCCAGCCACAATACGGCTGAAGTTCAGAGGATTGAACACATATCGTGGTTATCACAGACACTCAGCAATCCCAATCGAAGGCTATACGTCGCTGAAGAATACGGCGTTCCTGTCGGCACTATTCGAGCAGATTTTGCGGATGGTGTATGGGAACTGTCATGGACGGTATCTCCGAAAGCAAGAGGGCGAGGGGTAGCAAAACACATGGTTGCTGAGATGGCAAATCAAATCTCGGAACCAATCCGAGCAGAGGTTAAAATTGGAAACATTGCGTCGGCGCGAATTGCCGAATATGCAGGTATGGAATTTGAGCGAGAGACTGGTGGTGTGCTTCATTACAAGAGAGCAGCACTAGGATGAACATGAGGCATAATCGGGATAGAGAGCTACTCAAGTAGCCCCCTCCCACAGCACCGTACATACGGGTCCGTATACGGCGCCTGACCAGGTCCGTGCTTATACGCTTATACCGGGTTGGACCTAAGTAACCCATTGATTCTATGGACTTATTCCCCATATAACCCTATGATTTATCCCTTAAAGGGCCCATTTA
>JBNKMF010000351.1:0-725 GCA_050292965.1 Gammaproteobacteria bacterium
GGATGACCGGGTGGGCCGGTTTTGGAAATGGAAAACGAAAATGAAAATGGAGATGGGTTGGGCTGCGAGGGATGTTTGGGCCGAATTCAAATCGGGCCGCTAAGAACAATAGAAAATTGTTTTTTTGAATTTCTATTTCAAGGAAATGGGATTCAAATCTAAAGTTTTCAATATTTCCAAACCAAATTTGAACTGGATTCAAAATAGGATAAAATCAAATCAACTTTTTGGGAACTTTTCAAATCTGGAAATTTGGAATTTGGTTTAAATATTCAAATTTAAACCAAAGGCTTTAAATCAAAGAATAAATAAAATAAACCGAAACCGGGTTTGAAAAATTTGAAATGGAATTTAAATCTTTTTGAAAATCAAGCTTTTAGATTTTGAGACTTTTGAATAGAAACGATTTTGAAATTCAATTCAAAATTTAAATCATGAAGATTTTAGAAATATGGCTTTTGGAGTTTCTTTTCAAAAATACGTTTTTGAATCAAAATCGAATTTAAATCGGATTTTGAAACCAAGGATATTTTCCAAAAATGGAAAGCAATGATTTTGGAAAGGCTTCAGCGGAGTTTTGGTTCTGAAATTGAATATAATACGGATTCGAACGAAAGCGGATGTTTTCTACTCGCACTATAAATCTAAGGCAATACAACACTAAAAAATAAATGCATGACAGCATGAATACAACAAACATTTATATAAAACCTAAATTAATTTAA
>JBNKMF010000352.1:0-720 GCA_050292965.1 Gammaproteobacteria bacterium
GTGTGCTCTTCCGATCTAAGAAACATGATAATGTCTATCTACGGTAGAGAGGTTGCATTGAAAGTGTTAAGGAGAGTTCATTTCAGGGGGAGTTTGGAGTTTTGTGATTTTGAGCTTTTATTAGCTCTTCTTTGCCATTTTGCTTGGGTTTGCCGCTTTTCGTGCCGTTTGCTGGCTTTTGCGGTTTTCTTTCTAGATGACCTTATTAAGATTTTCTTGGCTTTTTGGGTCTTCTAGCTGTGCTTCATGGGGTCTTGGATTCGAACTTCAAACTTTGTGCTTTTGTTGTCAATGGACTCATCAAGGGGGAGATTGAGAAACCAAGTGGTCCGTTACTTGGTTTGATTGTGATGAGTCATTGACTTGGCGAGGTTTGAATTTGAATCCGGGATAGTTTCATTTTGTTTTTCTTTTATCTTTGTTTCGTTTGGAGAATCGCGTTTGCTTGTCTCGTGGTGTGCAGGTGGCAGGTGCGGCATGGCGAAGAGCAATGCAGATCATGGCAGGAGTAGGAGACCTAGTGCAGAGGACCAGGGAAGATCGCACAGGTCGGGTACTCAGTGGTCGGGTGATTGAGATGTCAGGTGATGCCCTGTGCAGTCTACACCGTGCACGTGGAAATGAGAAGCACATGTTTTTTGGTTCAGCCTCAAAACCAAGGTCGACAGTTTGTGGGTGGTTTTGCCTCAAAACCACTCGGACAGTTTTCTCTGGTTTGGT
>JBNKMF010000353.1:0-718 GCA_050292965.1 Gammaproteobacteria bacterium
TTCACCATCTCCAGAAACAAGGAAGGCTATTTGGGTGGGAATAGCTTGGATACAGGTTCCACTAATTCCAATTATGGTTGGGCCTTTATTAGTCCAACAAGAGATTATTTTGAATGCAAATCCTATCGTTTCAGGATTGTGCTTGTTATTCGGTTTTGTAATTGCGTGGGCCTGGTGGTCTGTGAACGTATCCTTGTGGCGCCGATGGGCGAAAAAGAATGGCGTTGATATTAATGAACTACAATATGAGGGAGAGTCTTCAAGTATTTTATGGCCTAGAGGGCATTTCTTCGAGCGAACAGAATACGATAATATCATTCGTAGACGAGATAATTAGCCTAAAACATGATAATGAGACCCGGGGGTCTCGTTTATCATTCTGTTAGCGGAATTTAGGATGATGAAACATCTAATTGTATTTTCACCAATATTTGTAGTTATTAGTTCAATTCCAGTATATATAATTTCAGGAAAAGCTAAATACTATGGCTATGATTGGCTGTCTGTCGCAGGAAAATATTACTTATTTGTCGGCATTCCTCTGTATACAGCTACATCATTGCTATGGTTGTTATTTATGCTTATTACAGGAAAATATGTTAAGCGTATCGAATCTGCATCAAGTCTTTCTATTACTCTTTTCTTGACGGCTATCATTTATTTTTTAGCTAGTGCTTTAAGTGGTCTGGCTTCTCAGGGAGCAGGTCATTGACCGCTA
>JBNKMF010000354.1:0-715 GCA_050292965.1 Gammaproteobacteria bacterium
ATGTTATCAAAATGGAATATCATGTTTTTACCATCAACTGCTATATCATCAGCAGAGGTTGGTGATTCACAGGTAATATATACGGCAGCGCTCATTCTCTACGAGTTCTCCAAAACCAGCATCCAGGAAATAAACAGATCCAGTATTCACATCTTGAACAAATGCATCCCTACTCGCTAACAATAAAAAAGTAGCTTTGTTTTCCCAGGATGAAGCCATGACCAATCTTCAAGCAATCCACCAGACTTAATATGTTCAAAATTTACGGTTAAATCGTCTGATGTTATTTATCTATCCATAGGGGTAACAGTTGTATTAAGGAGACCGTGTTTCTCGCTAATACATTTTCAATGAGACCTGTTTATAACACTGTAAGCTACTTAAAATCAATGAGATAGCGAATCATTGCCCCGTTATACATTTCTAAAAAGTCATGACACAGGTAAAACATGACTTTTTTGGAGGTATGAGGTATCTAAGCTGATTCAGGGATTGTTAACGGCCGAGTATGGCTCACCAGAAGACTGTACTCATAACCCTGGAACGATTGTTTCAAGGAAGGGAGCGCTCACATTCTGACCTTCAATAAGTACTGACGACCCCAAACGGTCATTTGCCCTGATAAAGGTTAGCGCTGAATACATCCTGTATCCAGTTGATCTTAAAGGGTTGGTCAATACCGGGTTCGACGAGCAACGCATCAAAACGCATTGAG
>JBNKMF010000355.1:0-240 GCA_050292965.1 Gammaproteobacteria bacterium
CTTTCGCTCGCAATTTAGTATCCATGATCCGGCAGGGCTGCGCACCAACCAGGAACGATTTGGAGATGACACTTGCTCTTCTGAACAGTATGAACGGGCGGTGGAAGCCTTTACCGAAAACCCGGATCCGCCAGGCACTGTGATGAACTGGGTATGCAGGAACAACTGGGATTACCTGGATTTAAAGAAGTATCCGCTCGATCTCAACCCACGGCCATGAAATGGGCAGGGGAAGATTAC
>JBNKMF010000355.1:250-714 GCA_050292965.1 Gammaproteobacteria bacterium
CGCGAGGGCGAAACCGTAAGTTTCTGTTCAAATGCCCCCGCTAGTCCATCCTATACCCTGTTTAACTGCCGCATCGCGCACCCGCAGGGTCGCGTATGCCAAGGATAAGGAAGGATAAAAAAGGAAAAGAAAGGGTAAATCAGGGCGGACTTTCGGGTTGGCAGGGAGTCTGCTGGAGGGGCCTTGCTCCTTATCGTGGGGATGGTATAATATACATTGTGAATATTTGCTTAAAAGAGCGAGGGTAGACCCATGTTTATGGAACTGGTGTTGGAACTTTTGCAAAAGTACGAGGCATTGGAGGCGGGCAATGCGCGATTTGCCGAAGCCGTGCGGGCCGACAAGGATCTACCCTTGCTACTGCCTGAATGTGAGGAGGGGCCAGATCGGGAAGCTGCAATAAAGGCCATGACTCAAATGTGGTACTTAGAGCCAGGTGAGTCCCTGCCGCGAGCCGGGGTTGT
>JBNKMF010000356.1:0-712 GCA_050292965.1 Gammaproteobacteria bacterium
ATCGTTCACAGAGTGCGAAACTCGATAAAGTTCGTGCCGTGGAAAGATTACAAGCCAGTTGCTGCAGATATAAAGCAGATTTACCAGTCGGTCACTGAAGATGAAGCCCTGCTGGCTCTAGACCGCTTTGCCGAGCGGTGGGACGATAAATATCCGCAGATCAGCAAATCCTGGCGTACACACTGGAATAATTTAAACACACTGTTCAATTATCCCGAAGATATCCGTAAGGCCATTTATACAATCAATGCCATTGAATCCTTGAACAGTGTGATCCGCAAAGCTATCCGTAAAAGAAAAGTCTTTCTTACTGAAGACTCGGCTAAAAAAGTCATCTATCTGGCGATACAGGTAGCCAGTAAAAAATGGACCATGCCAATCAGAAATTGGAAGGCAGCATTGAATCGGTTTATGATTGAATTTGAAAGTCGTTTAACGGATTATATTTAAATAGGGCAGTTACACAAATTTTTTACAGTCTCCAAATCACTCAAATCTATACTACAATTGGCTTTTGAAAATATAGCTTCTTGAAACCAATACGCAAATAAAGAATGGAAATGAATAAACCTTTAATCCCCCCCCCTTTTTATTGCCTTTAGCATTAATAATGCTGAATGCCTGTAGTGATCTTCCTGATGATGATGTTGGCGGCATTAGTTCCATAACACTAAATTGGACTCCTCCAACAGAATACGAAGATAACTTACTT
>JBNKMF010000357.1:0-705 GCA_050292965.1 Gammaproteobacteria bacterium
TGGGGGTTGCTAGGGAGAGACACCGGGGTTGTTTTCAGCCTGCTTGTTGCTGCCTGTGCGTCCTGTGTGCAGGAAGAAGGAAGAAGAAGAGAAGAATAGAGGGAGAAAAGAAAAAAGAAGAAAGGAAAGGGGAAAAAAGAAAAGGAGAAAAATAAAAAAAATTCAAATCTAAAAATTTCTGGAGAGAAAAAATAAAAGATAATTTATGAAGTTGGTCAAAAATTATTTTTCTGAAAGAAAGATATATGTCTAATTATAAATAAATAAATAGGGGCTTACCTTTAATTAAATTAGAACAAATAGACTAAGATGTAAAATATAGAAAATAATGGAATGAAAAGAATTATTTTTGTACTGAAGACTGAGTCACGAATAATTAAATGAAGAGTCACAGACTATTTTATAAAATGGAGCTCTAGAAAAGATTTTAGAATTATTTTCCTTGAAGAAAAGATTGGGTTTAAAAGGAATTGTATAAAAAAGACAGGGGCAAAGTTGCGGTGCGACTGGGCCGGCGCATTGGGAAAAATGGGTCGCGGCACTGAGTCGGTGTGGGAATGAGAGATGAGATAAAAAATAATAATAATAACTATATATATTTATATATATATTGACTAACTGCAGAGAATTTAACCGAAAGAGGTAAGGGAATATATAAAAAAGCTTCTAATGTCCAGAATTTAATATTTAAACGAAGTTTAATCA
>JBNKMF010000358.1:0-698 GCA_050292965.1 Gammaproteobacteria bacterium
GAACAAAATTAGATAATACTTGCATATGTTTTAAAGAATTTTTAAACCAACTTAAATTGCTCTACAAATATAGAATAAGCAAATATGCATGCTTAATGACCCAAAAAAATCTCCAGAAAAAATGAAAAACTTTTATCATATTTTTATTCAAATATAGATGCCATATGCTTGCAAGATTGATAAAAACAACTTATAGAATGTGTAAATTATAATATTTTAAACTCCACATTTCATCCTAGCTATTTATGTATCATCTCTTGTGTTTTATGTTGTCAATATTTTTTTAATTTTAATAAAATGTTAATATCCCTACATAACTGCTTAGATTCAACCCAGACAAATTATCCCACAGCAACACGCGTGGTATTCAACTTTCTCTATAAAGAGACTGTAGACCCACTTATTTTTGTCATTCATGTGCTGAGACTATTGAATACTTTATATAGACATTTCTTTCCATAATACCACAAAATTCTTTAAAAATATTACCCTACACATTAAGTTAAAAACCCCACCGTATCACACGGGGTTACAAACTAGTGTGTTAAAGAAGTGCTCCAGCAGAGCTTCTTTTCTAAAAACTTGTACAAATCTTAAAACAGAGTTGTTTAATTAATCACTTTATAATTATTTTTCTTAATTCACGGACCCTGTCAAGTCCAAGCCTTACCACCCAACCCAGCCCAGATGTGGAGTCC
>JBNKMF010000359.1:0-697 GCA_050292965.1 Gammaproteobacteria bacterium
GGAGTCAGAGGACGACGGAAAACGCGGGTTGCAAATCCGCTTAGAAAACGGTTTTCGCACTCCTCATCACTCACGCTCGCTTTACCCTTACTGTCGAATCCGCAATCGACCACACCCTGGAAGTTTCGCTGCGCTGACCACTCAGCGACCTGTTCGGCAACCGTCGCATAGGCATCCGCATAGCTCTCCGTCACTGGTACGAAGCTGTTATTGAAGTAACCTTCGATCACGGCATCGAAAGGAATCGAGTCAGAAACATTAAAGTCAATACCTACCAGGTCTTCGATACTGTTCTGATACTCAGTACGAGTGAGCAACTTCAGCTCTCTTGGACCATAGCCAATATCCCCAGTACACGATGAAACAGGTTCTGGCGCTGGAGCCTGTGTTGGAACCTGTGTTGGAACCTGTGTTGGAGCCTGTGTTGGAGCCTGTGTTGGAACCTGAGTTGGAACCCCTGTTGGAACCCCTGTTGGAACCCCTGTTGGAACCCCTGTTGGAACCCTTGTTGGAACCCCAGTTGGTGTCGTTATTGGGCCTGGAGTTGGCTCCAAATTGCCTAATTCGACATCACCGGGGTAACAGCCACTTAATAGGAAAGGCGTTAGAAGAGCCAGCCTTGAAAATAGCAAGCTGGGCTGAGGATGTTGACTACGAGAAATCATTTGAACACTCCATCAGTTTATTACACATAGAC
>JBNKMF010000360.1:0-697 GCA_050292965.1 Gammaproteobacteria bacterium
TTCAAAGGAATGGCTTGAAGTGCTATATGGTTTGTCTGAGTTTTCGGATGGGGAGGGGTTATACATATGTAAATCAGAAGGCCATCTGTTTTCAGGAGCACACGGCCTTGAAGCGAGGGCTATAGTGAGTAATGGCCGAGTTTCCGGTCTTGGGTTATGTATCTGTGGCTACGAATTTGTTCTTTCTCTGTCCGGGTTCCCAAATCGTACATTTGATGGCCGTGAATTCGCCTATAGACCCCTAGAACTATATGCCAAAGGTGGCGAGTTCGAAAAAAGTGTATTTTTTAGCTGGAACGGGGAAGCAGATCTTGGGACTATATCAACTGGAATTAACGAAACATAAAACATGATAATGAGACCCGGGGGTCTCGTTTATCATTCTGTTAAACATATAAGAATTGAACAAAACAAATTATTAAGGAGAAATTATGATGGTGAAGTATATCTGTATTTTAATTATTTTTTTTGCAACAAACACCTTTGCAGGTAATACAGAAGGAAAAGTCGACTATATACAAGCAGGAAGCGGGTGGACTTCCGATAATGTATATTTTCTTGTAAAAGTAAATGCAGCGCGAAATGGGAAACCTGCTTGTGCGACTGACGACCGAATGGCTGTTAACCCGGCTACAGAAGCCGGTAAAGTTATGCTATCTATGTTGCTCGCTGCCAAGGCGGCTTCTCAAACGGTTGA
>JBNKMF010000361.1:0-695 GCA_050292965.1 Gammaproteobacteria bacterium
AATCAACTATTTAACTCTTCAATTTAATAAAACCAGGTTTAACGGGGGTCATGGTTTAACTGGTTTTAACTGGGAGCAGATACACGTTATAACTTAATTTGTATCTGACCTGAATTATTTCCGATAACCGCTAAAAGAGAACATCCATTCTCGAAGCAACACAATAACCATTAGCTTTGTTTGTATCATTTATATAAAGATTTACAGTCTTACCAGCCATGGCTGCAGTAGTTGCTGCAGAGTATATTCTATTTCCATGATCACTACTTTTACTGTTGCAGAATAACCGGGGTCAGATACACGTTAAAACTAAGAATAACTAACTTAATTTGTATCTGACCCTAATTATTAGACCCCAGTGTCTCTTTTTTTGTGACCCCTAGTTTTTGCACAAAGCTTTAGTAAAATATTTTTTAAAATATTTATGATTTTTATCACCACTTAATTCCAAATACTTAGTTCCATTAAAGAAGTATGTTAAATTTGAAGCTAAACCATCACTACTCTTTATTAAATAGTCAACAATTTTTAAACCACACATGTCTTCCTCTGATTTCAATACATTTATTTCTTCACTCTCCACAGGCTCTAACAAAGATTTTTCTATCGATCTCCTTTCACCATATTGAAACCTCATAACAGGACATTCATCAAGTCTATTATTGTTTATCACTCCAAAAAAATAACCATTCCTA
>JBNKMF010000362.1:0-694 GCA_050292965.1 Gammaproteobacteria bacterium
TTATACTCCGCTTGGCTCATGCCTTTTCTTGTTACATCATCCCTAGTGCGCCAACTTTCATAACCTGCAGTGTGGCCGTAATGGAAATCACCTTCAATTTCTTCCAGGGTATTTGGGTCAATATAGTTTCCTGTTTCAGGATTGTAAAAACCCAAGTCCTTCATTTTCTGTTGAATCTTACGCTTTGTTTCTGCCCAAGGATAAGCCCTGTTAAGTCCACCATCAGGTATATCTGTGCTAGCTGTGAATCTTCCTCGTATAACTGGGGTCACCTAATAGGTGACCCCAGTTATTGCAGTTATTGATAGCTGAATAGCTGAAGTTTTATTTCCTTTCCAATCGTTGGGTATATATAAAGATCCTACGTCTATCTCGAGTATGCCTTCAACACATGATCGCAGTGTGGGCATAGCGGGCGAAGATGACTACCATCCATAGAAAATCGTTGGATTTCACCACTATCCAGCTTGGCTTCCAAGCTATCACCTGAAAGGCCGGGGTCAAACGATATTACAGTGCCAGCACCCAGGTCTCTGACTTCAATCCGGTCTCCAGGTTTGAACCGCCACAGCCTTTCGGACGCACGATCATTCAGTGATTTGATCCTTTTTTCAATCGCCTCAATCACAACGGTTGGTAACCATATGGCTTCGAAATAATCGTCACTCACCGCGTTGTAATAGAATGCGGCATC
>JBNKMF010000363.1:0-686 GCA_050292965.1 Gammaproteobacteria bacterium
ATGGTCGAGCAATGATTTTTTTCGATCAACCCATTGGTAGAGATCCGGCGACATGTGTTCACAATGCTTACAAAAATGCTTTTGGTGTTGATGCAAGTACGGATGGTGGAAAAGCGGTGCTCAGTATGGCTCTTACTGCTAAAACCACAAGTTCCCCTGTTACTGCCTATGGTTTCGGGTCCTGCGGTGTTTATGGTGGTGCTGCCATTGAGACATGGAATCATGGTTTTATTAACTAAAAAAAGTAGAATAGTGGGTGGAGAGATACTAGTTAAGTTTTAACGTGTCTTGGGGACAGTTATACCTGTAATCGCAATAGTAATAACTGGGGTCAGATACAAATTAAGTTAGTTATTCTTAGTTTTAACGTGTATCTGACCCCGGTTATTCGAGGTAGAAATATTGCTCAGATGATGAAAGGTGGTACTGGTTTAGTTGTTGATGAAATATCGTCGAAGTTTATAGTGAATTTACTTAAAATCTCAAATTTTAGTGACGCTACGATAAAAGCGTATGAGATTAGTGAATCACTGAATACTGTCGATGATGTCGCACATACGGTGAATAAATTGAATGAATAGTAAAATTGTATTCTATGTTCTAACAGTAATTATATTTTCAATGTCGTCGAAAGGTGTAATGGCTTTTGATGATTGTATCGAACAATCGGATAGTGTCGTAATTGA
>JBNKMF010000364.1:0-681 GCA_050292965.1 Gammaproteobacteria bacterium
GGCGTGGTCTGTGATATTCATTGTATCGGCAATTCGAGCAAGGAAAACCCAACACTTGATCGTGTTGTGTTTTTCCCGGTTTCACCGAAGCACTTCGTCATGATCAATTTTAGTTTCGGAGGCACCGCTATCTACCGGGACGAGCTGTGCGCCCCGCCCCTGTTCAAACTCTGCGACTCGATTATCGATTCCATGCATTTGCAGGTCGGCCCATCCACTCAGGCGGAATGGGATGCGGTAAAAGCCACCTGCCCGGATATGAGCATCACACAAACCTTTGGCGAACTGCCCTGGCCGCTGATCAAGGAAAAGCCGTCGAAAAAGCACAAGGCGCGGGATATCACGCCCGGAAAATTTTTATAGACACCCAGTGATTGGAAAGAAAATTAAACTTCAGTGTTCAATGTATGGATGCCCACAATGTATCGGCAGTGAACTTCGCGTATAACCGTCTTCAAATGCGTCAGCATTTCTAAGCTGCCTGTGCGGCAGTGAACTATCTGTTGATGATGTCCTGCGCGCGTCCTGGTTTCTAAGCTGCCTGTGCGGCAGTGAACGCACTAAAACGGGCCGATGCGCTGGAACTAGCTTTCTAAGCTGCCTGTGCGGCAGTGAACAGCTGTAACAGACGCTCTTAAGCGCTGCCTAATTTCTAAGCTGCCTGTGCGGCAGTGAACTGAC
>JBNKMF010000365.1:0-679 GCA_050292965.1 Gammaproteobacteria bacterium
AGATCAATTGTTTATTAGGTATTTTGAAATTGAAATTGCTTTAACTTTCAGATTACTTCTAAAGGGGACAGGCTATGATAAAATTACTTTCAAAAAAATTTGCCGGGACTATTTTAATCGCTTCCTTAATATTTCTGATGTTTTTTCATCTATTAGTTGTTTTCAATGTTTTACCAGGTGATATCGTTTGGGGTGGAACCGTGGATGAAAATTCCGTTGTAAAATATGAATTAATTGCTTTATTTATAACGAGCTTTTTATTGTTTATTGCCATTGTGAAAGCCGGGTATATCAACAATACTCTTCTTAAAAAAACAGCTAATATTTTTATCTGGCTAATGGTTGTGTATTTTGCATTTATGATCTTTGGAAATTTGATCGCCAAAAGTATAATAGAAAAAAGTGTTTTTATACCCTTATCCGCTCTTATGTTTATTTCTTCTCTAAGGTTGGCGATTGAAAAAGATTAAATAGTTGCATCAGAAATTATTTTTTAATGGTATCTATAGCCATTAGAAATAATCGAAGTAATTTGGGTCAGGTCAAATTAAAATATTAGATAGGTCTGGACACGGCAGCTTTGTAACTCCTTGATCTACACCACCTCAACCTACGGTTCTGGGTTATTACTGGTTAAACAGGAAACCCTGCATTGTGTCGCAGCTCTGCTACCGGAGCA
>JBNKMF010000366.1:0-678 GCA_050292965.1 Gammaproteobacteria bacterium
CCGCTGGGCCCGTAGACATGGCTGCGCCTGAGCGGGAGCAGGCAGCGCCAACAGCCGCGGCTCGCACGCAGGAGGGGGAATATTGGACTATAGTATAAGAGGCCCCCTCGCCCCTTCCATATCACCTGGGTTTTATGGTTGGACTGACTGAGGGAGGGTCCTCTAGCACCAACAAATAGCTTCACTAAAATAATTGTCTCCTTGCCACTTGATGGCCACCACAACATCTCTTCGATCACAATGCCTGTTGGACTATAGCATAAGAGCCCCCCTCGCCCCTTCCATATCACCTGGGTTTTATGGTTGGACTGGCTGAGGAGGGTCCTCTAGCATGGTATCAGAGCCGAGGTCTTGGGTTTAATTCCCCCTAGCCACGTAATTTTCTGTTGCGTGTATTCCACCCTCACTAGCGTCCGCTGGGCCCGCAGGCACGGCCGCGCCTGAGCGGGAGCAAGCAGCGCCAACAGCCGCGGCTCGCACGCAGGAGGGGGAATGTTGGACTATAGCATAAGAGGCCCCCTCACCCCTTCCATATCACCTGGGTTTTATGGTTGGACTGGCAGAGGGAGGGTCCTCTAGCAGCTTTGTGTCTATATTTTCTCATCTCATAAACTGTTACCTTGTAGGTGGAGTATTATTTCAGTGACATAAACCTGGCCACCACTGAACATTTAATGA
>JBNKMF010000367.1:0-675 GCA_050292965.1 Gammaproteobacteria bacterium
TTGACGTTCGTAATGAGTTTTTGACCGTCCCATGGCATCGGCGCCTTTGGTGTAGGCTGCAGGCAAACTCATCACTTCAAGGAGTTCAAAATCCGTACCTGAAGCCTTCAGTCGTGCGACTTCCTTGATCTGCAGCAGGGCGATCTCCTGAGCTCTGAGTCCCAGCTTGAAGCTGACTTGCATGATCGCCGTGTTCTTTTCAGGATGGCGATGCTGCTGGATCACATGAAATAGTTGTTCCTGCTGCTTGGCAGTCAGGACTCTTGCTTGACCGGATTTACGCATAAACAGAGTGTAGCAGGGGATAAAAGAAAATCCGTAATAATGTTATTTTAACGGATTATTGGAGAAGGAACGCCAATGACCTAATATATTATGCGCTTCAGTTGAAATGCTCAGGGTCAAGCAGATATCGTTATGCTTCGTTATCGATTTCGTTTAAAGGCAAGCAACAGCCAAAATATTTTAACCAGTGAAGGCTACAAGGCTAAGTCTAGCTGTACCAATGGTATTGATTCAGTTAAGACGAACGCGCCAGACAATGGTCGATATGAAAGGAAACAGACAGCAGCCGGCAAACATATGTTTAATTTGAAAGCAGCAAACAACCAGGTGATCGGGACAAGTGAGTCCTATGAGTCAGCTGCAGCCCGAGACAAGGGAATTGAATCAGTG
>JBNKMF010000368.1:0-672 GCA_050292965.1 Gammaproteobacteria bacterium
CAGTATACTTATTTGGGTAGCACTCTATACTCATTTTTAGAATGTCGTAGGCCATTTCCAGAAGACCTTTTAGCTTTAGCTCCATTGTATGTCGTACAAGATAGAATACTGGTAATCCAAGCTCATCGAGCTCTTCAGAATCTACAGCCCTTTCCAGAACAATTTTGGCGGCCTTTAGGTAAGCATGCGCATAACTTGGTTGACGCATGAATCCACCAAACCTAGATATGCCCTCTTTAAAATCGCTTTCAGTAATATCTGTTGATTTACCGAAAGTAAGTATTTCTGACTCTTTGTCTGAATTTTTCAGATAAATAGTACCAGGTAGTTTTACCATCTCATCTTCCGGATGAAGTTCAATTCGATTTGGGTGCTAACAGAATGATAAACGAGACCCCCGGGTCTCATTATCATGTTTTAGCTTTTATCAGGCCAATAAATAAGTCAATTATTTGGGGCAATAAGTTTCTGCCCACAGCGCTTATGCCTATCACCAGACCAAACATTAGGATCTGTGATTTTAAAGCGAAAATTACATTTCGGACATTTAGTTCTTCCATCTTCACTTACTTCAAGAACTAAAGGCTCATCACCTTCAGTATATTTTTTCTCTTTGAAACTACCTATTCCACCGCAAGCATCACACGGCTCCTTGTACCAACTATCACCATC
>JBNKMF010000369.1:0-671 GCA_050292965.1 Gammaproteobacteria bacterium
GCTTGAGCCCGGTCTTAATATCTCCGAGTGTCAGGTTGTCGCTAAACAGAGCATGGTGGTTGCTCCTCTCTGCCGGGGTCAAAGGACGACGGAAAACGCGGGTTGCAAATCCGCTTAGAAAGCGGTTTTCGCACTCGTCATCACTCACGCTCGCATTACCCTCATTGTCGAATCCGCAATCGACCACTCCCTGGAAGTTTCGTTGGGCTGACCACTCAGCAACCTGTTCTGCAACCGTCGCATAGGCATCCGCATAGCTCTCCGTCACAGGTACGAAGCTGTTATTGAAGTAACCCTCGATCAAGGCATCGAAGGGAATTGAGTCAGAAACATTAAAGTCAATACCTACCAGATCTTCGATACTGTTTTGATACTCGGTACGAGTGAGCAACTTCAGCTCTCTTGGACCATAGCCGATATCCCCAGTACACGATGAAACAGGTTCTGGAGTTGGAACCTGTGTTGGAACCTGTGTTGGAACCTGTGTTGGAACCTGTGTTGGTACCTGTGTTGGTACCTGTGTTGGTATCTGTGTTGGAACCTGTGTTGGAACCTGTGTTGGAACCTGTGTTGGAACCTGTGTTGGGACCTGTGTTGGGACCTGTGTTGGAACCGGAGTTGGATCAGAGATGCCCGATGTGACATCATCCGGAGCACAGCCATTCAATATG
>JBNKMF010000370.1:0-671 GCA_050292965.1 Gammaproteobacteria bacterium
ATGATCAAACCCTATAGTCAACAATGCAATATCACGCTCAGTTTCCTGTGTAGAATCTAAACTAGTAACACTGTAGTTACCCTCTGTTCCTCCTTTGGGCACAGAAATAGCATATTTAATACCATCTAATTCGAACACATATTCTTTCAATTTTTCCAAATTGGGTTGATTTACAGATTCAGCAATACAGCCATTTATAAATAGAGACGCCAAAATGAATATTTTTAATTTCCACATAAAACTTATCTTCATAATCAATCAAGGGTAGGTTGAATGAGGACTTTTGTCTGTAAATAGTAATGGGAACAATTAAAGGGGACCGCAATTAAAGGGGACGGAGGGATTAAATTTTGACCACTCCATTTCCACGTTTTCTCGGTCTACCTCTTTCTGCATTTCCCAAATTGATGCCATACTAATTCTCAATTTTCAATTTAAACCTGTCATCCCCTACCGGATGACTGTAATGCGTTGCTTTCCTGATCATTTGTAAATCTTTGATATCTAGATGTTGCCTTACCATCTCTCGATACCGCTCGCACCTCATCTCTAAATCTTCACCTAACTTCAGGTACTCTTCGTGAGCATCTATCCAGCTTTCATCTCCCCAGGCATTTGAGCCATGACTCGACCATTGGTACTCCTCTGGTGACGCCACCATACCAGCCCTG
>JBNKMF010000371.1:0-669 GCA_050292965.1 Gammaproteobacteria bacterium
AGAGACTAGGGGTGACACCAGTTGAGGAGAAGTTCGTACAACATCGCTTAAGATGGTTTGGACATATGCAACGGAGACCTGCTGAGGCATCAATTCATAATGGGGTAATAAGACGAACCGGTAATAAGAAGAGAGGCAGAGGACGACCAAACTTGACATGGGAGGAGTCTGTGAAGAGAGATTTGAAGGATTGGTGTATCACCAAGGAGTTAGCATTAGATAGGAGAGAGTGGAAGCTAGCAATTCATGTGCCAGAACCTTGATCTTTGGTTCCTTCTTTTTTATTGTCTTCTGTTAAAGTTTTTTTCCCGCCCCTTTTCGCTTTTTTTTTTGGTTTAGCGTTTTATTGTCTTTTCTCCTTTTGTCGAATTGGTTTTTATTTTTATCGTCCTTCGTTTTCCCTCTTCTTTTTTGACATTGTTTTATTCCTGTTTCTTTGACTCATGTGGTTTCATCTCTAGCCTACCCCAACTTGCTTGGGACTAAAAGGCTTGGTTGTTGTTGTTGTACTAGACGGTACCCCCTAGCCAATCCAACCATAAAACCCAGGTGATATGGAAGGGGCGAGGGAGCCTCTTATGCTAGTCCAACAACAAGGACTGTATTTGTTCCTCTCAACTTTCTATCTCTTTCTTCTTTGCTGACTGATCTTGCTTTAGCTATCACTGC
>JBNKMF010000372.1:0-668 GCA_050292965.1 Gammaproteobacteria bacterium
TACACCTGCTGTGCTTGATGTGCAAGTAAAATATTATTGCCTAAATAGCATGATTCGTGCTTGACCTCCACCATACTGAAATCATCCACTCTGGTGTCATTTATTGGATCAATCTAATCACATTCAAAAACACAACCTTCAGCTCGCACATGTGTCGTGGTTTGTGACAATGATTTAGAGTAGGGGTGGTCATGAGATCGAGAGAACGATGGTAACACAGGAGACGCAAGAATTTTTAGACAGGTTCATACTCCCGGAGGATAATAGCCCTACGTCATGTGTTCTTGTATTGCTTATGGCAATTGATGCGGTGGTTGAAGTTTTCCCCTGGGGGTACCTCTACCCCTCCTTTTATATCCAAGGGGGCGAGGTTACAAGGAAGGTAACTGAGTCGGTTACAACACGATCTCAATCAGAACTCCCTATAGCAAGAACCTGACCTTACTCAGTGTGTTGAATAATGGTTTTGCTCATAGGCTAGCCGGGACTTAGTGTATACATAGTCTCTTGGACTCGGACATTCAAAGTTGTCTTGCATATGAGTCATAATTATCTGTCCACTCGGGCAATCCGGATTTTTCACCGAGTAGTTCCTAGCTTAGTGCTCAGGACTGTGGGCACCATGCGCTGAGTTCATAGAGCATTCGAAGCTTTTGATGACTCAGATC
>JBNKMF010000373.1:0-254 GCA_050292965.1 Gammaproteobacteria bacterium
AGAGAATACTGAAAAAGCGCGCTTTATCTGAATTCCAGTAAAATGGGGTACATACCTGACTATGTCCTGGACATAATGACCCGGTTGAAAATTGACTCCAGGCACTGGGTTTACCTGACAAAGGATTTTGAAAGCCCGTTTAAATCAAGGATAGGTAGCGCTTAAAAAATAAGACAAGCATGCGAACAAACAGGCAAGAACTGGGTGCATAGTATTAAACGCTGTGCTGAAGTTTTTCCCGAAACACAACCTCT
>JBNKMF010000373.1:264-666 GCA_050292965.1 Gammaproteobacteria bacterium
CTCACAAAACTCAACCTGATAGCGCAGGTTGCAGGTTACTTTGCCCTGAAAACCCAGTTAGAGTGGAAATACCCGGTAGGAGTTGTATAAACCAGCATCTAGGTCAAAGCCCTCTATCGGTTAAACTGAATCAACATCTCAATAACTCAATTTTTAGAATACTTCTAAAAGATAAGTGTCTTTGTTTGTTTTTGTTTGTTAATGCAACAGAATTATCCACCAGCCTGTGCATATTGATCGATGATATACTACCCTTTTGCTACTTGTTGTTATCCTTGGGGTTTGTGCTATAACCGGTCGTTGTTCAAACGCCGATGACCAGTCGTAAATCGGAACGGGAAAGGCATTAAGAAGATGTTGTCAATGATATTGAAAAAGCGGGATTGTTAAACGTATGCAAGC
>JBNKMF010000374.1:0-666 GCA_050292965.1 Gammaproteobacteria bacterium
GTTTAGTATCAAAAATGGCTGACAAACGATGGGCAATGTATGATGGATTTAGTGACACTGGTAAACACTCTTCTGAATGGGTTCAGATCACCAAGGAGTTCTTGAAGTTAGCTTTTGTTGGTGGCCAATCGTGAAGTGAGTTGCCCGTGCAGTAGGTGTGAGAACAGAAGGATGTTATCAAAGTATGAGATGTCTGCTCACCTTGCTAAGAAGGGATTTTTATCGAACTACCTTTTGCGGTACTATCACAGGGAGGTGCGGTCTGCGATAGCTGATGAGTCTGATGGAAATGATGATATCGATCAGATGGATGACATGGTAGCTGATATTGGAAGGGGATATGACCTGGAGTATGAAGATCCACCACCAGATGAGCATAATTTTTATAGTCTCCTTGTGACCTCAGAAGAAAAAGTGCACGATGGCATCGATATGACCATGTTGCAAGCTATGACTCATCTTATGGAGTTCAAATCAAAGTACAGCTTCTCAAATCATGCTACAATGATATCGTGAAGTTGATTATTGATCTTATCCCAGTGAAGCATAACATACCGAAAGACTTGTACCAGTCAAAGAAGATTGTTGTTGGTATTGGTATGAACTATAAGAAGATTGTTGTGTACGAAAGGAATTGCATGTTGTTCTAGAAGGAGCACAAGGACG
>JBNKMF010000375.1:0-664 GCA_050292965.1 Gammaproteobacteria bacterium
CGTAACGCAGTGGAGTAGCTTAAATTTTTCCATGTGAATTTTCCTTGTTAGGGTTCAACTGCAAATATATGAATGTGTTGTGATTTTGCATAAATACTCAGCACCAGTTACAAGCAGCCAAACTCCTCCGAAAAGACCTAATAGCACTATCCCAATTGAGAGAATTGGATAATACCTTCCTTCTTTATCTGTCCATGTAACCCCACAAGCTTCACATTTCACTCGCATTGTTGTGTACGGAATGGGGAAAGAAAAAAAGTACAGCATAATCAGTGAAAGTTTCCAAGACCGGTTTACTCGGGATATTTTATTTGAATTGCACTTTATGCATCGAACCTCCTTTTCAGATGGTTCAAGATTGATAAGTACATCTAAATATTCACCTTTATTAACACTATTTATAACATCAAATGCCAGCCCAGAACATGTAAGGGGTACTTGAATTTTTACTTCACCAAGTGCCTGAGAGATTGTCCAGTTCGCCCATATATGATGTTCGTGACAAACATAGGCTTCAACTCCCTCACATTCTAATCTACCTCGCACAATGTAAGCTTCTATCGGATTTCTGTATGTTGCAACAGTTACTAACAATTGAGTGAACCCTAACGCTCGGCTAAGCGGCTCGCGCCGCCTTTGGTAACGTGAGCGGCATCCTGGTGCC
>JBNKMF010000376.1:0-664 GCA_050292965.1 Gammaproteobacteria bacterium
GAAAGCTGACGGTTTGGAGTTCACCGGAAAGCAGCAGTCTCGAACGCACCAATGGCAAGCGTTTGCGACACCACCGGGGTCTGAGAAGCCGACATGCGTTCAAAGGGGTAGCTCGGGAACTCGTGAGATCCGGCTTTGTCCTGACGCAGAGAACCCGGTCATAGGTACACCGGGAAAAAAAGTACCAGGGTCCAGAAGGTCATTTGTCGCACCAACCGGACAGTCCCATCAGGGAGACACGAAACCAGGCGGCAAAGCGTAACAGGTACCGGGGGCCGATAGCGAAAGCGAAGAAACCTGGGAAGCAAAGTCGGAAGTCTTAGCGGAACATAGTACCGAAGAACGCGCAACACAACGTTCGGGAAGGTGGGGAACGATCACCCTAAGGACCCACTGAAGGGAAGGTGAAGCCGGGTATGACGTGTTGATAAACAGAACGACGGGAGATACCTTGAGATCACAAACTGTCTCACTAAAACTTTATCAGCTAAGAGAACAGGCGCGTAATCACCCGCAACGGGTGTTTACGACGCTGCACCACCTGATTGACGTTGAATTCCTGCGGGAAGCCTACAGACGCACCCATAAGGGCGCGGCGGCAGGCATCGACGAGATCACGGCGCAAGACTATGCCGCCGATCTCGAAGCCAATCTCCAGGCCCTG
>JBNKMF010000377.1:0-663 GCA_050292965.1 Gammaproteobacteria bacterium
TATGACGGAATTAAAGGAAATGTTACTGCAGATGGTTATAAAGATCATATTGCTGTACAGTCTGTTCAATTCGCTGTCGGTCGTGGTATCTCAATGGAAGCGGGTAATCTCTCAAATCGTGAGTCTACTCGTCCTAGCTTAAGTGAAATCACTTTAACAAAACCTGCTGATAACTCAGTCACAGCCATCTTTAAGGAAGCTGTAACAGGTAATGCTGGTAAAAAGGTAGTCATAAAGTTTGTTCGTACTGGTTCTGATAAGGTTCAGGAATATATGGATTATACACTGGAAAACTGTCTAGTAAGTGGATATTCAATTTCTGCAGATTCTGAAGGTGAGCCAATCGAGCAGGTCACTTTAAGTTATGCCAAAATCATGATCAACTACAGTGATTTTGACAAAACTAATAAATCAGGTAATCCTCAGCGCGTTGGTTACGACCTGGAAACTGCGAAGCCGTTATAATCTAGACAGCAGAGACATCTGCTATCTTGTTAAACACACATCTTCGTAGTATCTGATTTAAGCGAAACTCATAGAATTTTGGAAATAATCTCTGGTGATAGTATCCAGAGATTAGTACCGATTCTGATTGGGGATCAGGGATAGATGGTTCGCAAATTAAAGGCATAATAATATGAGTCAGCTCACTCAAGAAAATAG
>JBNKMF010000378.1:0-662 GCA_050292965.1 Gammaproteobacteria bacterium
GATTCAAACATCCACTTGCCCTTCTCCATCACACCCGGTACCTCGACGCCAAGACTCCCGCTTGCTCTTCTCCGGTGCATGGTTCATCGTGGCCAAGTCCTTGTTAATCCTTCTTCAACTACCATCATGTCTCACACATCACTTCATGTCTTTCATAGACTCATTCTTGAAAACCTTCTTCATATGATCAAGTTGCTTCCATAGATATCCATTGCTTAGAAGTAGCACTTGATCAATCCTTTCTTGATTATGAGCAGGCCACTAATGTTGAACTAAGGTAGTATTCTTTTTCTTCTTGTTCATGTGTTTTTCATGCTTGGCTTGACATAGATTCTTCAATATGGAGTCGTTCATTAGTTGACTATACTCATTGATCACATAGCTCCATTTGCATCATAATTGTACTTTGAGTGATGTATCCATGAATACCTTTGTACCTATTACTTAGAATCTGCTCATGCACTTCAACAAAAGATATTAGACATTTAATCAAGTTGTCATTCAATACACCAAAATCCACTAGGGGCCTAGATGCGCTTTTCAACCACGCGTCTCCTTAATCCTCTCATCCTCCTGAACGTACATGGAAATCAGCTTCTCAATTCTCCAACTTTCAAGCTGGGAGTTGTCGTTAATCTCAAAAGGCTCAAATTCCTTAGGCA
>JBNKMF010000379.1:0-661 GCA_050292965.1 Gammaproteobacteria bacterium
ACAGATACTAATATACTCCATTACCATATTAGTTTTACACACACCCATGATTAAAACTTCATTAATGGGGAATAAATAAAATTTATCGAGAGTATAATGATTTGTGATCATTGCTGTCCCGTTAACTTTCACAGCAAGAGCAGTTGATTAATATCTGGATCGTTATCCCTTAGCGGATCACCCCGTAGCAACGTAAGTAAACCCCGCTTTTCAAACAGATTAAGTTGTAATAAGCGTAAAATCTGTTGCATGCTTTTCTTCAGCCCGGATTGAAATTTAAGAAAGCTCAATAGCAGATACATACACAAAGCGATCCACAGTTGTGTCATCACAGCGTTCTTGCTGGTACCGACAAAGGTTTTGACTTCCAGGTTCTGTTTGATCCATTTAAAGAATAATTCGACCTGCCATCTCGACTTGTAAATATCCGCAATGGTTTTTGCTGACAAACTAAAATTGTTGGTCAGGAAGGTGTACTGCTTTCCGGTCAGCGTGTCCTTATAGCCAATGCGGCGAAGTGGTACAGGGCATTTTTTGGCTGTTTGTACCCCGGTAAACTCAATGGTCTGGTCACTCGTTAACCCTTTACTTTTTAACACGGAGCGTCGACTGATGACACGGTATTTTGCGTTGGTTTTAAGTCGAGTGACAAAGAATATCC
>JBNKMF010000380.1:0-660 GCA_050292965.1 Gammaproteobacteria bacterium
AAACCAGGAATTAGAACCCAGAATGTGCTTTTGGGTAGAGGCTACTTATAAATTTATTGTTCTGCGTGACTAGTGCGATAAGGGGCTGTTTATGCCGAATACACAGATGGAGTGTTTAAATGATTTAAAGTAGCCAACACTCACAGCCCCGCTTGCTACTCTCAAGCGTGGTTGTTTTACTGATTTCCGTATTAAGTGGCTGGTAACCCGGATGATGGCTCATCTGGCAACACGGACCTAACTCCAGTTCCAATGGAGGAGCTGAGCACGTCCTCCAATCATCAACTGAGCCCCAGCATCGCTACCCTCATGCCTTCATCTCTGGTCAGACGATCATCCTGAATGGCAGTGGCTCATCCGACCCTGACGGTAATCCTCTCAGCTACTTGTGGACACAGGCGGTGGGGCCAGGTGTCACGCTTGCGAATAGCACAACAGGCTCCTCACTCACCTTTGTGGCACCGTCAGTAGCACAAGCCACACAGTTCTCTTTTGAGTTGACCGTGCTTGATGGCGAACTCTCCAACAGTACAAGCTTGAGCGTTAAGATCTCACCTGCAAGCACGGATGCGGGCACCGAGTCTGGTATGCCAACTCAGATTAAATGCGAGTACCTTGTTAATCCGCTGTTGATAGATTCTGAGGCGCCACGGTATATCT
>JBNKMF010000381.1:0-659 GCA_050292965.1 Gammaproteobacteria bacterium
CTCAAATTGGAAATTCCCCTAGCTTGTCGAGGTTGTGTAGCTCCTGCTCGTGGCATTTGGTTAGGGTTAGCCTCCTGCCTTCCGTTAATTAGTCCGGAGGCTGATTTCTTTAGCGGTTTTTCTCGTCGTAATAATCGTTGCCGCAAATCATAATATTCTGCATGTCATGCCGTATAGGGACTAACCCCGAGTTGGAGCGAGGAGCTGCTGGGAGTCAACCGCCGTCGAGCTTCGCGGAGACTAACCTTTTCTCAGAGCAAGGCAAGCACCGATGCATAATCCTTGTATAGGTTTTACACTATAATATTTTCCTTATGTTATGATTGTGCATTTACGTATAGGAGTTTGATGGGAACTAGTTGCACTAAGAACCCCCTTACACAATTACCTTGTTACCCTACGATGGTTTTAGAACGTTAGAATGGCTATGCTTAGTATTATAGGCCATCGGTAGAAGACGAGTGGTTGATAGCCGCTCGCGATAGACCCCTTCTCACGATGGTGGTTCTATGTGGTTTATGTTAGTGAACGGTTAATGGCTTATTGTGAGACCGGGCGGGGCAACTAGGGGAAAGTGGGAAATACTGGATGGGAAGGATGAGAGTGGACTGATGTCAGATTCGGAGCTCTAAGGTGGTAGCCCCCGCCTGTGTCGATTA
>JBNKMF010000382.1:0-659 GCA_050292965.1 Gammaproteobacteria bacterium
TTTTGCTGAGAGGCCAAACATGTCCGGTCATATTTTTGGACCAGTCCGAAAAAACTTATTGGAATCCGGTGAGGAGGCTGTACATATCCGGTGTCCAAAATCAGATAGTCTGGTTTGCAGAACCGGATACTCTGGTTTTGACAGGACAGAGAAAAATATGGAGGAACTTTGGGAAAAACATGAGAAACTAAGAGAAATATGAAAGATATTGACATAATCCACATAGGATCATATCACCTTGAGAATGGAATACTTGATATTACTATGTCCTTCCAATTCATACACCTTTGGACTTGATTCGATGACTGAATTGAGAAAAAGGATATTCAAGGAATTTGATTTAAGAGAATAATATATTTGACTTGAGAGGCATCTCTTCACTAATGGCTAGCCAACAAGCAATCAAAATGAACAATAGCCATGAGTGAATTGATATGGTCACAAAGACCTAAAAGCTCCAAAAAAATTTTTTTGAAAAACACTAAAGCTAATAATTCTAGACGGATTTTCAAAAACAATTACACTAAAGCACTCAGGAGCTTTCAACTTTCAAGTTATGTCATTTAGCATATTTAATTTATACCTCCTTTCAAGAGAAGATTATCTTGACTTAACATACGTCAAGTTTCTTTAGATGAGGCATAAAGTAAATATCTAAG
>JBNKMF010000383.1:0-659 GCA_050292965.1 Gammaproteobacteria bacterium
CGAAGTGGTGGTCCGGCCAATGAGTTTGGCGTCCACCAACTTTCTCCACCACCATAGCATTTCCCTTCTCGTGTAGACACGTGTCCAAGAAATTTTGATCCAAACCGACTCAAAAGCTGGCCGGCCGGCCAAGGGATTTCACTGGCCAGCCACCCCGTGGGCCCACTAGTCAATGGCCTTTGCACACTATCTCCTCGTGTCACGTACATCCTCAGGGTGACACTTATTTTGGTGGAATTCCAAATTTCCTTGTAATTTCTTGAAATGCTCCAATTTGGCACCTATGTTCCTGAAATCAAATAAACATTAAAATCGTGGAACTATGTTAGTGGACATGGTGAATACATGGTTATTTTCTACATCTACTCTACATGTTGGCACATGAAATCGGTGTTTTATGAGCGCCAACAGTAAACCAATTATAGGCTACCCCGGTGAGAGATAACAGGAACATCCTAATCTTGTGCACATCGGTGATGCCCACGTCATTAACTTGTGCAAGAAACTACCCTATGTGCGCATACATGGTTTTAGCGTCATCACCTGTGAACTTAGATAGATCCAGTACCCAAAAACCTCATGGATAAGAAATCATGTCAAAGTACTCCAGATACGGCTTTTGATATGACCTAACCTGACCCTTCGGTGTAAACCCGAAC
>JBNKMF010000384.1:0-657 GCA_050292965.1 Gammaproteobacteria bacterium
GAGAGATAACTGCGAATCAGAAAAAATGTCTGCGCTCCATCCATCGGACCAATAGCACAGTTTACACGGCCCGGCTGTACACTTACCCAAACACATAAGCAAAGACACTAACGAGAGTAAACGCGGACACCCATATATTGAAGATTGACAACAAGCCTTAAGGGTCAGGTCTCAAGCCTTAAGGGTAAGGTCTAGCTTTTAGCCTCTCGACTATTCCTAACTATCCTACCAATTCTGGTGAAATGTAGCCCAAAGTAATCACCCAATTCCTGGTAAGAATACGCCCCACTAGCATAGGCTCTTACTATTGCCTCATCCCGCCCTTTACTCATTTGTTCATAATCCCTGATCGTCTTCTCGACTGGTCTCTTCTGTACCTTTGGTATTTGCAGCCCCACTGTTTTCTGATCTTTGATATGCCGCTGAATACGCTCCACAAATCCCTCATCTCCGAGGAATATCTGGTTATTGAGCCGTGACCAGATTGGCCCCTGTTTCAAACCTTCCTACATAAATTCCCGGTACTTCCTGATCGCAGTTTTACGCTGTACGCTGAACTGGGATAGCAGATAGTCACTAGACAACAAGTCTGGTACTGGTGCCTCGCCTGTTATTGCTTGATAGCTGCTCCAGGGCCACTACCCTGCATGCTTAACC
>JBNKMF010000385.1:0-656 GCA_050292965.1 Gammaproteobacteria bacterium
GCACGACTCCAGGGAGGGAGGAGGTAGAGCGGAGCAGGATGCCTGAGCCGAGGATGCCTGAGGCGAGGAAACAAGAACCGATGCATAGAAGTGTGAATCCAATAACGCTACAGTCATTTGTGAAAAATCCATATCCAGCTACGGTTTCTTGTTGAAGAATTATCATGAAGCATTAATTGAAATAAAGTGTTTTTAAAGTTGTGAATATGTCACAGAATACTTGTTTCAGCATGTGATTATTGGATGGCTTTAAAGCAGAAATTGATGGTATTTAGGCGTTATTTATCTCTCAATATTAGTAGTTCTCTTTAAAAGGGGGCAAAGAAAAATTTATATGTACAATACGTAGTTTAAGTTTTTTTCTAATACTGAGTTATCATGCTATGGTGTTCATGCTAGAGCATGATTTAATATCTTTAATCTACAGGCATACTACAGATTGCTACGACCTCTGGTAATAGGGGGTGGTTGAGTCTCCTTCCAGAAAAAGTTATTTACAGGTCTGAGCTTAAGGGGTAACCGCATTAGAAGATCTCTTTATGATTTATGCGAAAAGTCACAAATATTTTTTCATTCTTATACAAATGGCATATCTTTATTAAAAAAAGTATTTATTTTTTAAATGCTAAGAATTTTGTTGTTGCTTCAGCGTAAAG
>JBNKMF010000386.1:0-653 GCA_050292965.1 Gammaproteobacteria bacterium
CAAGGAGGTCAACCTGCTAGGAGAGCATGAAGAGGAGTCAAGCCAGAAGATCACAGAGCTGGAGGCCCTGTGCAAGAGGTTGAGGGAAGATGCTTATAAGCAGAAGGAGGAGAAGACCACCCTGGAAGGAATGATCCAGTCTCGTGATGAGCTGATCATGGAGATGGTCAAAGAGTATGGACTCAACCACATGGGAGAGAATGATGACGATGAGGATGAGGATGACGAAGGGAACACCGTTGCACCCCCAGCACCGGCGCCCGCTGCCATGCCTGAGGAGATCATCGAAGAAGAAGCCCCCATGGAGAATGGTCCACAGGAGCTGGATGATTTGGATGACTTGTATGATCTGGATGATGATCCAAATGAAGGTCGCTCTGACATGGATGAGTGGTTTCCCAAAGATGGGAGTAATGATCGAGATTGAGTCATCGAGTCTAAGTCTTTAAGTTTAGGGTTAAGAATAAGTTTCTAGGGTTCATTTAGTTAATCGAGTTGTAATTCGTAATATTCGTGTGCGATGATTCGTTTGCTTTGTTTTAGTGGTGTTCATGATTCGTTTACATGGTTTTGGTATAAAAACCGGGTATGACAATGTCACCCGATCTCTAACGAACCTTACAACTACACCTTGCATTTGCTAATAGCTTGCA
>JBNKMF010000387.1:0-653 GCA_050292965.1 Gammaproteobacteria bacterium
GAACCTGAACCCCGATAGATGTTGGGAGAATCTAGAGGTGGAATCCGAGTCCTAGCTCTAGGTTTGATGGAAGTGAACTATTTATTGGGCTGAAGTTTGGTGTGCTCAACGTTCTTCACAAATGTTTTCTTGCTAACCTTCTCAATCATCTTCATGATATAGGGTGCATAGGCACATGACCGGTTGTTGGAGACAGCCACATTCCAGATTTCCTGAAAAATGAAGTCAAACACATTGAACCTTTCTTCTTCACTGATGGCATGTAGGATGTTTCTTTCATACTGAGGGACCCTAGATGAATCACCCTCCCTTGGAGACAAAGTCTTCCGCAAAAGCCAATGGAGCACAAAAAAATGGTTTAAATCCTTCAACTTTGGACAGTTTGTACTCATCATTCTCATACATGAAGCGCATCCGATTGAGTTCCATCACACGATCATCATGTAGCTTCTTGGGGTAATAGGTGTGATCCTGAAGACCAAGAATTGCAGCAAATTTTACCAAACTAACGGAGTAAATCTCATCTTCTGTCATCCAAAAAAGCTTAATGCTCTTTTTGTCTAAGTACAGGGTAGAGTAGAACTGGAGAATCGCCTCATCATTCTAGTCATACTTTAGTTCCATGACATCCTTGATTCCATGGTGTTCACAAG
>JBNKMF010000388.1:0-653 GCA_050292965.1 Gammaproteobacteria bacterium
GCCGGCCTAGCCACATGGTTGGCTGGCCATGAAGCCCGGCTTCCACCGACTTCAAGCTTCGGATTTCTTGTTACCGCCTCCTAAAGAGCGTACCGTGAAGTAAACCCGTGAGAAGCTGCAAAGTGGGGCCGACCGGCCACCCACTGGGCCCACACGTCAGTGGCCTTTGCACACGGCCTCCTCGTGTCAGGTGTATTCCCAAGGTGACACTTATTTTGGTAGAATTCCTAATTTACTTGTAATTCCTTGAAATGCTCCAATTTGGCACCTATGTTCCTGAAATCAAATAGACACTAAAATTGTGGAACTAGATTAGTAGACAAGGCAAATACATGGTTATTTCATACATTTACTCGATATGTTGGTGCATGATATCGAGGTTTTATGAGCACCAACACCTGTCTAAACCCTCATGTCCCTTGTGTTCTATTGTTCTTCACATCTGTGAGCACCCCTACTCTCAAATCTAGTCATAATCCATGACAGTGTTGGGCTGGCCCAACTCGGGGAGTCAAGATAGGGGAGTCCCACGTACAATCCGCTCAGAAGGTGAGGTAGGAATTGAAGTCCCACATAACATGATGATTACTCGATCGAGGCAAGATGCGTAGATGGTAAACTCAAGGACTTACCATTCATCACCTCACTTGCAC
>JBNKMF010000389.1:0-652 GCA_050292965.1 Gammaproteobacteria bacterium
GGTCAACTGCGGAATCCAGGAAGATGCCAGCAAAGAAGATAAACATAACTGAGTAACAACTAAAGCCTTGCACTAAAGTGCATAGTTTATAACTAGGGCCTGTTAACACTAATTTGATTGACACTGCTGTAGACCAATAAAACGCCGTGGATTTCATCGATGTCCTTGTCCTCTCATATTTGTCTTTCTCCTCAGGCTTGCCGTATACTGATTGCCACTTTCCTTTTCAATACAACTGCCGGAGGCAAGCATGCAAGGAGAACATCACGAAATCGAAACTGAATTCCCCGAGTTTCACCAGCGGTTAAAAGAACTGTCCGAAGCAGACCCCAATTTTTCAGCTAGTATCAAGCGACATAACGAACTCGATAAGGAAATCCGCAAACTGGAAGAACTCGGGCAACCGGTAACAGACGAAACACTGGAGAAAATGAAATACGAACGCGCCGAACTGAAAGATGCCGTGTATGCACGTATTCGCTCAGGTGCGTAGAGCTTTCACCATATAAAGTTCATCCTGTTATTCTAACGACATACCTCCATAAGCAATGCCACTAAGGGATGCCATCTATTGCATTGTCGATAAATAGCCCTGGATTCAACATGTTTGTTTGACAGCGTAATCATCCACTATCATTATCACAAGACATCA
>JBNKMF010000390.1:0-651 GCA_050292965.1 Gammaproteobacteria bacterium
CTAGAATCAAATTTGAAGTTTGCAAATTCTGGATTAGTGTGGACCATTAGGCTCGGTTGTCGATTTTTCATAATTAATCTAGACCGAGTTAGTCTCCACTTCCAAAAGAGAATTTGTTTCCGATGTCATGATCTACAAGTGTGCAAATTTGCATAAATTTTGTAGCTGGGGAGACAATTGTTTCAAGTGTCCAAAGATGGCTACATAACCCAGAATTCAGACTTAGCAAGTTTTGCTGGAAAATCCTTATCAGTTAGCCACTTTGTGAGGGCAATAACTTCTCAAATTGTGGGAGATATCTTGTGCATGTCAACATGGTCGAAGTGCAAGGTTCATAGAGCACCATGGAGCACACCTTGTCCACAATGGAGCTCAGGTGAAGTTTCTATAGCTGTTGCAACTAGGCTAATTGAGCACAGTTTGGTCAAATCAAGTTTGACTTAGAATCTTTGGAATAATTCAAAATCCGTGAAGATCTGAAGGAAGTGTCAATTATTAAAAGTGTCCCAAATTTGATTTCCTACCTCCATAAATTTTTCTGGAATTTTCTCAATTCCTAGCTATTTATTTTGAGTTATTTTCATCCGGGGTAATTTTAATTCGGAAAACACTGACGAGTGGGTCCCACCTGTCAGACGCCGCAGTCCGCAC
>JBNKMF010000391.1:0-651 GCA_050292965.1 Gammaproteobacteria bacterium
TCTTCTTCATCCACTCCTTCGTGTGAGTTCTCCCTTTCTTCCAACCATCATATATCCACACACCGTCCTCAGTCATACTAAAGTTAAAACATTCATTCAATCAAGATGGATCATAAGTCAAAACACGTTTCTAGATACTGCGGTCATGCATATATATATATGAAAGGATAAGTCATAAACTCACTCAAGAGTGACCGTCAGAGCGTGCTATTTATGACAAACCACGGGGCCTGAACAAAATTTCGGCAGCATAACCCCGCTGCTCTCCAACTGCACGCCCGAAAATGGTGCAGCGGAGAACATCAGGGTTACGCTATCAAAATTATCAACGATAGACACACAAAGACATACACCAGATAACACACAACGGTCGCTATTCTCAGGCTGTCCAAAATACACTGGATAATTCAGAAATGATGCACCTCACAACTTAATATGAGGTGCATCGTTCTAAACGGGTGACGCATAGGTTCGCTAAGGTGACGTCAACCCTATGCAATTCTACGACATGATGCAAATAAAATGTAACATTTCATAGTGAGGTTCAAAAGATATACCTTGCCTTCAAACTTTTTGTTGTCCCTCGTTCAAGGCGTAGAGAGAAGCTGACCACCTACAACCATAAAACATGTTTCTCACAACATCAACATT
>JBNKMF010000392.1:0-650 GCA_050292965.1 Gammaproteobacteria bacterium
CACTATTAAAAAGGCCAATTAGCGCGCTTACCCAGCACACTAAAACATGATTCGCATGGTTAATTCTAATCCATTGCTCAGGCAACACTTCGCAATGATTCAATGCATAGTGATATTTGGCCAAATCTTTTTTGATTTCTTTTTTAGTGGGTTTATCTTCGATCAACGCTCATTTCTCTCAATTACACATAACGACCCAAATCACTGGGAAATTTAAGTTGTGGAACGAAGTGGAGCGGCTTAAATTTTTCCATGTGTATTTGTCTTGTTATGACACATTTTTCACACTTACCCCAATACTGCCAAGTGGTGGATCGCAGGAGACTGAAAAACTCTTGGTTTCAGGGAAAGCGCGAGTACTGTCAATATATGTGATCAACGTAGCAAGTACTTGCCTCACTCTTTCCCAAAGAAGGGTAGCATTTACAATTGCTCGCCCATTCTCAACCTCCACGAACATTCGATTCTTAGGCCGCGCCCAATCCAAAAGCACGTGATAATTTACATTTTCCTTGGAATTAAGATTTTCATTTTCGTGCACCATACAACGAATCTCGTAAACAAGCTCTCCAAAACCATAAGACACAGGTTTTTTAGTGCGAGCATGTATAAGATCTAATGACAACCCTCCTTTATTCGGATATGGGATT
>JBNKMF010000393.1:0-388 GCA_050292965.1 Gammaproteobacteria bacterium
TGGTGACAGGTTACTTGCTTCGAATTGAATAGCTCGACACAGGCAGGAACCACGATAAGCTTTGCTGGAATTATGATGCATGGGTTTCCGCTCTCTGGGAATGGATGAAAATTAAACCCTGATGATCTATCCCTGGCTTTTACTTTTCAAGTACATTTGGCTTTCCAGTGGTGGGTTTGAACAACATCATTTAAGGAAGCTCTGAAAAAGTACCGACAGACTCACGCATAGTTGAATTTTTTGGGATGCCTGTATAAACCTGAAAATACTGATCAGAAAGCTAACTATTTCCTATAAGTTATTGAATATAAAAATATAAACAGGCTCATATTTCAATCTATGTACTTGATTTAGACTACCTGAATAATCTTTAAAATCCTTTTAGGCG
>JBNKMF010000393.1:398-650 GCA_050292965.1 Gammaproteobacteria bacterium
AGGGTTAACAGGAAAACAATATAGCAGGATGTTGTTTTTCTCACCTTTTTTTAATGATAGATAAGTCCTCAAAAAGGTGGCGCTTCCAGAGCGCATAGATATCCGGGGTTTTACAGCGTCAGCTTAATAAATAAGGAACACATCAATTATGCAGGCAGTTTTGTGAAAAAAATAAAACTATATTGTCTCTCAAATTATCTGTTTTGTGCTGTCGGGATTAACTCAGTATGGTAAGTAAAATTATCCTGCTAG
>JBNKMF010000394.1:0-646 GCA_050292965.1 Gammaproteobacteria bacterium
CCTGGCTGTGTATTACCCAGTCGGTCTTTTCCCCACGCCTCTGGCGCTGGTGCAATACCGCCGCCAGGTGTTTGGCGTTATGGCTGACATTGACCGCCGGTTTATCCCAAACGCATTCCACCAGGTCCTGTAAAGCACCTTCGGAAGGGTTATGAAACAGGGTATATTCATTGGGATTGGCATTGCGATAGGCGTTATCAAGGTGAACACCCATTAGCCATGCAGCTTTACCCAAATCGTTCAACATACCGTTCACTGCGGCGTGATGGGTGGTGATTTGAGGCACAGGGTCGCCAAGGCTCCAGGCTTCAGGAAGTTTACGTATTTCCTCATCCACCATCGGACGGTCATATTTCACACCATTGCCGCGTTGAACGTTATAAAGCATATTGTTCTCCCGGGCATAAGGCTGCTGCGGCCCGGAGAGGTGCTTATCGTGATAGATATCCTCCACCAGAATATGCCCCTTGTCTTTGACCACATACTCAATCAGGTAGTGATAACCGGAAAACGGGTAGCGACTCTTGATCATGCGCAGCCAGGCATTCCGCCAATGGCGCTGGCATCCAGGTGGATTTGGATTACGCGTGAGATCCACGATTTCATCGATCACCTTGCGCCCGTCGAAGGCATTCATCGCGCCCAG
>JBNKMF010000395.1:0-646 GCA_050292965.1 Gammaproteobacteria bacterium
AAGACTATCTAAGTTAAATGTGATGGTGATATTTTCCGCTGGAGTTTGATCTGGAGGGGTCGTGTTACCATCGTTTCCGCCACAACCAAAAAGTGTTATGGAGAAAATGACAAGAATGAATATCCGTTTTGTTTTAACCATGCCTACCCTTTTATTTTTGGTTTTATCATTTTGAAACTTTACAAGTCATTATATGCTCACTTGAGATAAGTAGAACAGATTAGACAGAAAAACTATATACCCTTTTTAGCATAGGGCACTCAGTGCGCCGAGGTCAATCAATCTTAGTACGCCCAGTAAGCGAATTTTTTCATTTCATTAAATTGTTTTTCATGTTCATTCGGACTGACATATATCCTAATCTTCTGATTCGCTAACACGTGTATTGCGGCTATAGATGACTTCACTCTCGTCGGTTTTTATCTTTTTGTCCAGCGGTTTTATCAGGGTTGATTTCCCTTACAATTGCGCCCCTGCAGACAGATGCGTTCATCCTTATAGATGCTCAGGTTGTGATGCTCGAGCTGGCGCTCCACAGAATTTATAGTAGTGGACTTTGTTCGAAAGTAGCGGAGTTTCAGGTGGCCGATTGATAGTGATGCGGCATTATTGATGATTTTTCTGAAATGATGTTTCTGTTTCATCC
>JBNKMF010000396.1:0-644 GCA_050292965.1 Gammaproteobacteria bacterium
GATAGTGCCTTTGCTGGTCGTCATCTTCGCTGAGTCGTTATCGGTAATATTACTTTTCACCTCCCTTGGTCTTTTGCCCTTCCCCTTCCTTGGGGTGTGTGTCTTTAAAAATTGATCGATTTTGTCGAAGGCCTGGTTGAGGGTGGCTATGGTTTTTTCAGTGCGCTTTTTTCGTTCTTCATCGAGGCTTTCATGTTTGTCGAGTTGACGATGTTGTTCCATATGGTAGCGGATCTGTCTTTTTATCTTTTCTCGTTTCTCGCTTAATTCCTTGTGCGTGCCGGACCATTCTTTACTGGCGTTGGAGGGCATCTTGCAGCCATCAATCGCAAACAATTCATGGCCGAGTAATCCCTGTTGATCACAAACTAGCAGGATTTGTTCAAATACATTTTCAATCTCATCGGGATAGCCGCTGATAAAGCTGGCTATCGTTGTGAAATGGGGAATAGTGTCACAGGATAATGCTTTGAAGATGATATTGTTGGTGCAGCACCATTCGATTTCACGGCTTGAGGTGATACCTTTGGAGTAGGCGAATAAAACAATCTTTAAAAGTATTGCTGGGTCGTAAGCAGGACGTCCCGTGTCTTCGTTTTTATACTCTGGATTAAATACTGACAAATCGAGTTTGGTATTAATCA
>JBNKMF010000397.1:0-642 GCA_050292965.1 Gammaproteobacteria bacterium
TGATTTATGGCCTATTCTATGAGTGATAAAGGTTAAGTCTTGAGGATATAGACGCAAATGCTCTATGAAGCAGTGAGTTACCCTCTAATACGAGCGGTCAATTGCGGAATCCAGGACTATACCTCCCAGTTGTAAAGGATGAATCTACTGCGCAGCTTTTATCCGGCCCGGCGTAGTGAGACCTCGGTAAAATGTCTTTGTGTAATAGGATATTACTATATGGTTTGACCGTCAGTGAATCTAACTCTTTGATTCTCTAAGAGGTAATGGAGCATATTGATGGATGTATATTGGAGGACTAATCAATGTTGACGCTAGTTTTTACTTCCTGTTTCCACTTGCGCGTACTTCCTGATAGGTGGATAGCGATGAAAAGGGATATTTTTTCAGGCCTTCCTGTTCGAGTTGCTGTCAAGATGGCGCTGGTGCCAGGCCTGGTGCTTCTGCAGTCTGTTATGGCTAATGAAGTTCATGCCGCTGCAGAGGCCGAGTTTGCGAATGAGCTGGCCGATATGGATATAGGTGAACTGGTGAAAGTCAGGGTTTCTCCCTTCGTTGTTTCCACTAGCCAGGATAAAGGCTATCGCGCGTCGAACTCCATATCTGGTTCCCGCTTCGATGCCCCGATTCGTGACCTGCCTT
>JBNKMF010000398.1:0-372 GCA_050292965.1 Gammaproteobacteria bacterium
GCACCTTAAGCACCAACTTTAGCGGAAAAACCAGCAATCAATCTTTCTGGATTCAGTTGTTCTACAATATTGGGCGAATTACCAGCTACAGTTTTTTCGGTTTATTAATAGGTTTTTTTTCCAGCCGGTTAATAGAAATGCTGCCAAACCCCCACGCTTTCTCGATGAAGGTATCTGGGGTGTTTTTTATTTTACTTGGACTTTACATCAGCCAGTTACTGAACAGTTTTAAATACCTGGAGTTAAGTGGACAAAAGCTGTGGCTGAAGATTGAACCTTTTGGTAGAAAATATTTACCCGCTCAAACCCCTTTTGATGCCTGGAAGCTTGGCCTGGTCTGGGGCTGGCTACCTTGTGGGCTGGTTTATTCAG
>JBNKMF010000398.1:382-641 GCA_050292965.1 Gammaproteobacteria bacterium
GGTACCTTGCCTACTCTGCTTCTTATCGGGCATTTCGCACAGAACATAAAAATTATTCTACAAAATAAGACATTCCGAATTGTATTGGGGCTTCTACTTATAATCTATGGAGTGACTCAGGTTGCCGGTTTCTCTACTTTTATGATGCATGATCATTAAGATAACCGCTGATCATTCGTAGCTCGTTACAAAATAAGCGAATAGTTATGTCAATTATTGGATTGAGATAAAGTGGCTCAATAACGATGTCAGGAAAACA
>JBNKMF010000399.1:0-639 GCA_050292965.1 Gammaproteobacteria bacterium
GCTGTGGATTGAACTCGGCGATATCGACAGTGGGCGAATGTGGGTTCATATCCGCCTCGGCAAGGGCAAGAAGGACCGCTATGTCACCCTGCCGGCTCTCACCCTTGAGGTACTGCGTCGTTACAGGACCACTCACTGCCATCCGCATTGGCTATTCCCGGGTGGGCGCACAGCAGAGCAACGACACCAGGCGGAGTGCGTCATGGACCGTGGTGGATTGCAGAAGTCCTTCAAGGCCATCGTGCGTTCGGTCGGTATCCACAAGGAGGCCACTGTGCATACCCTGCGTCACAGCTATGGCCTGGTGCTGACTGATGCCGGGGTCAGTCTGCGCACAGTTCCTGTGGCCATCGCGCCTGTAACCAGTGGCAGTATCACCAGGCTCAGGTCTGGCTCGAGCGCCAACGGCAAAAACAGTTGGCGGTGGATTATTTTATGGCCACCTTCACGCTGCCTGCCCAGCTGCGGACGGTAGCGCTACTTCATCAAATGATTGTGTATGCGGCACTGATGCGAAATGCGGCTGAGTTGGGCTTGTGCTGCCGTCATTGTTGTGGTCTGATGGGGTGGATGGCTTGAACCAGTATGGTCTGGACTGGGGTAGCCAACCCGAATCATTCAGGCATCGATTTACCCAGA
>JBNKMF010000400.1:0-635 GCA_050292965.1 Gammaproteobacteria bacterium
AGTTCACAGGGTTCCAGAGAGCTTAGGCCCCCTCCAAAACTACCGATGGCAGAACGTACCGCGCTTAGAATGACGACATCTTGACTCATTATCTTTTCCTGTTTGTATGGTTTATAAAGCTGTATCAAATCTTGGTACGGCACTATAAGCCAGCTACCTGAATCAGGGAAACAATGTGTACAGCATTTGCATTTGATTTATCAATGCTGACTGTATCGAATATTGATAATCTCCGCTGTCTTCCTGCTTCGCCCTATCACATAAATCCCTTTAGGCGTCCTGCATTGTTCTACCTTCGACCATCCATAGTCTTGTACTTACGACAATCCATGGTCTCCAACCTTCTTTATTAAAAGTTTGAGAATGATCTTAAGCGTGATGATTTTCTTTTAAACTATGTTATAGAAAACAAAACAGGCGTAACCTTTACGCCAGATCAACACACAGGAGGACGTGGAAAATGAAATCAGGTAATAATCTATTTAATTGCATGATCTTCAGCTTACTGCTTATTGCTCCGGCAGCAAGTTTTGCCAACAGCGATGCCGCTGAGACCATCATCAAACAGGGCAGTATCGACGATGATTATTACGCGGCGGGTGGCAGCGTCATTATCGATGCAGAAGTCAATGGCG
>JBNKMF010000401.1:0-635 GCA_050292965.1 Gammaproteobacteria bacterium
TTTCTTCACTTAAGGACATAAACACATTCAATTAATTTCTTGCTATTACTTTCTTTGAAAGAAACTTTATACCTAAGTCTTTCATTGTAACCAAGCTCATCCCAAAAACGTCTAGCAACCACTTTCATAACAACATTGTCATTTTCTGGCCAGAAATACTCATTACCATCAGCATCTTTAAAGACAGGGCTTTGAGTACCACTTCCTCCGAATCTCGCAAACCTAACATATATTGGTTTCATAGATATTTACATATAACAGAATGATAAACGAGACCCCAGGGTCTCATTATCATGTTTTATGCGCCTGTTTCATCTCGTATCTCGTAACCGCGAATGGTTAATTCGGCTTTTAGCATAGATAAACCTTTTTTTGATGCCTCGTTGAAGTTAGCAATCTCTTCTGCTGGCCAATAGTCATCTGAATCACTAGGATATGACCAATCAATAGATGTATCAAACCAAGCAATGAGATACTGGATATATCTTTTTGTATTCTCACTTAGAGGCAGCTCCCAGTGTTGCACTGGGTAGCCATGCAGATTTTTGGCCTCATCATTTTCTGACCATAAACACACACCACTTCCTGGATCGAAAAAATAGCGAAATTTATAACTCATAATTCGATTCCCACTC
>JBNKMF010000402.1:0-635 GCA_050292965.1 Gammaproteobacteria bacterium
ACTTCAAGATCTTGATGTATCTTTAGCAAGACATCATGTTGACCTTGAAGAGCACCAATTGAGCTCTTGAGACTATAAGTAGTCTCCTTGCTTTTAGCAAGTTCTTGGTGAAGCTTCTCCACCTTACCTTTTTCAAGTGATAGGAGTTTCTTAAGTTCTTCGCTAATTTTTCTCTCTTGAACAAGCAATTCTTCTTGTTGCTCAAGAAGCTTATCCCTAGCTCCAACTTGCCTCATAAGATCTTTGATTATTGCATTAGGATTTTTTCATAAATTCACTAGGAATAGGTTCATCATCATCACTAGAAGCATCATCATCACTAGAAAGAGTATCTTCACCACTAGTGACATACTTTGGAGAGGAATGAGCATCGATTTTTACCTTCTTTTTGCCTTCCTTTGCCATGAGACATGTGTGCTTGGAGAGGTTGGGAAAGAGTGACTTGCTTGATAAAGATTTGCCCATGATGGCTATGGTTGCTAAGTCATCACTTTCTGACTCGAAACTTTCATTACTTGAGTTCCATTCTTGACCAACATGAGCTTGTCCATAAGACTTCTTCTTTGTGAATTTCTTATCCTTCTTGTATCTCTTGTCGTTCTTCTTTTTCTTGTCATTGTCTTCAAATTTCCTCT
>JBNKMF010000403.1:0-632 GCA_050292965.1 Gammaproteobacteria bacterium
CGCTATCTCGAATCTCTAATTAAATCGGATCAGCGCTCCAAAGCTGCCACTGTTATAGATCAACTCCCGTCAGAAATAAGAACGACTTCTTCATTCAAGCGTATAGAAGCAAATCTTGCCCGGGCTACAGGTGATATTGATAAACTAGAAAGAATTCTATCGGAAGAGTTGACGACTAACCCTTCGGATTCATACGTTGCTACAGGTTATATAGCAACACTATATCGTAACAACAAGTTTTCTGAATTGAATGAGTATCTGAGTGACAACCCCATATTTGATCCAGTTATTGAACAGAATGAGATAGAGATAGCCAAGTATCAGATTGAATTAGGCTATCAGTATCAAGCTCTTTTAAGAGTATATAGGCTCTTCCGTGCAAAACCAGGTGATTCAGAGTTGGCTGGTCACTTCTTATTATTAATGATGCTTGCTAAAGATTTCGACAAATTTAAGGGGTTGGATGAAGTGCGCTCTGGCGTCGTCATAAACATGGAATCGAATGGAGAAAATAAGAGTGTAGTTATTGAGCCTGAAAGTCTTCAAGGAGCTGGATGGCCTCAATGTGTTTTTGATAATTCTGAGTTAGCAAAAGATATTTTAGGTAAAAAGGTAGGCGATGAGATTCATGT
>JBNKMF010000404.1:0-632 GCA_050292965.1 Gammaproteobacteria bacterium
CAGAGTGTAGTAAGGATCTCATCAGGAAATGAAAATGTAAAACTCGTGTAATCTTCACTTTGTGAAACATCACAAAGACTTATACTTTTACCGCCATTCATGACTTGAAATAAGGATTCAACACTTGTGTTCATTACGCCATAAAATGTTCTTAGATTCCCGCCCTCAACATTAGGCTGATCTTCGCTATTTTTTGCTTGTTCTGAATCACTAACAAAGAAATACGATGAAATACTCATTTGTTCCCTCTGTATTTATGCATAACGGAATACATAAGGGGCGCGCAGCGAAGCGGAGCGTCCCAGCGAACGATAGTGAGCGATCTTGATGTGATGGTTAGGCATTTTATTTGACTCGGCTTTTTCTTTTAACAAGCTTAAATTCACTAGGATAGAGATATAACCCTCCATACATACATCCTTCTTTCATTTTTACGCTGTAACTTACACATATTTGAGTGCCGTTATTTACAAATTCTTCAATCTCGTAATCATTATTAAGCATGCCAAGCGTATAAGGCTTTTCATCTTCCGCTAATATCTTATGAATCTCATCTCGAATATGAATTACTTTTACAACATCACCTACTTCGACTTCATTTCCGTCAATATCTTTCATCGCTAGTCTCGTAT
>JBNKMF010000405.1:0-632 GCA_050292965.1 Gammaproteobacteria bacterium
CATGCATGATGTATATATTTGTCCCATCATTTTCCTCTAATTTTTTTATTATCTATAATTTCTAAAAAATCACATAAATAATAATTAGACATGCAGGGTGTACACATCATCATCTGCCCCATCATCTTCCTCTATTTTTTTCATTATCTATAAATTCTATGAAAAATTGCATAAATAATAATTATTTTAAATACCCATAATTCTCTTGACATGTAGGGTGTACACATCATCATCTGCCCCATCACCTTCCTCTATTTTTTTAATATCTATAAATTCTATAAAAAATTTACTTTAAAACCCACCACCTTAACATGTAGGGTGTATATATCATCATCTGTCCTATTACCTTATTCTAATTTTTTAATTATCTATAAATTATAAAAATATAGATAATAATTATTTTAAAATCTCATAGCTACGCGTGGGTTACCAACTAGTAAATAAACTATAATACAAGTGCATATTTCTAATTTACTCACTAAATGAACACTATACTACAATCATATAACCATCATAAGTGTAATTTTTCAAACAAAATCAATATAAATCCTACTTGCGGGATTTCCTTCAGATCTCAGAGAAATACAAGGTTCATTTTTGAAATACATAGGGGAGTAGGGGGAGGATACATT
>JBNKMF010000406.1:0-628 GCA_050292965.1 Gammaproteobacteria bacterium
CAAGGCTCATGGGCAGTGTTTCAAAATTCCATCGTAACAAAAAAATCGGACCCTAGCGATCCCGTCGAATTTCATAAAATTTGGCAAAATTTGGTATAATTCGTCCAAATTTCGATTAGAGGAGGTTTTGTATAGTAAAAAACCAAAAATCGATCGAATTTACCGTTTAATCGAACCGAATTAGCTGAAATTCAGTCTAATTCATCCAAAATTCGGTGGAATAGTAGAGGTTATTGAAGTTTGAAAAAAATAAACTTTAACTATGCAAATGTTAGAAATTTAGAATAATCTTTTCCCCAAAGGTCTTCAAATTCACTCTAGTTTTTTTATCATATTTATTTATTATATTTTGTGAATTAAAAAAACAAAATTTGATGCCCATTTGTACAAATTTGATGAAATTTAAATTTTAACCAACCAAACGATGCCGATTTGAAAAAATTTCTTCACCAATAATCTTAGAATTTCATCTACTTTTTACATATTTTTTCTAATTTTTTATTTTTAAATTTGTTTAATTTATGAACAGTAATTCAACGCATTTTAAATTCGGACCGACCTGAATCCGCCGAATTTTGGCAAAATGCGTCGCATTTGTTAACCCTGGCTGGTGGTGGGTTTCTCAATA
>JBNKMF010000407.1:0-627 GCA_050292965.1 Gammaproteobacteria bacterium
GCAGCTCTGCCTGCAGTGCCATCCCAAATAATCTGCTATTACACGATACGTTTCATCCTGCCAGCTGTTGCCCGAGATAGATAAATATCGAGACCTTCGAGTATAACTGCATAACTGTGATCACCCATTAGCTGTCTCCAGACAGTGGACTAAACTCCCTCTCGCTATAAAGGGGACAGCAAGATTACCTTTTTACCGGTTATGGAGCGATCTATAAAATACCCATTCAGTTAAAACAGTGAACTTGGACAGAAGAAGGAGCCCCGCCTCGCAGTAGGAGCGCCGGTTACCCGGCGCGTCCTGCTCACGCCCCTTACCTATGTCCTTATAGGCAAGGCTTCCGCGTCCTGCTCACGCCCCTTACCTATGTCCTTATAGGCAGCACAGATCACGTCGACAGATGGAACGTCTGTTTCGCCTCACCTGGCTCGATCAGACAAAAGCATAATAATTAAAATTATCTGCTCACACATAACATTAGGTATAAAACTTAACTTAATGATTTTATTATAAAATATTGCAGGAAGTGTTAACTGCACAGATCTCTTCGATAAGCCTCGAAGAGACCTGCGTTACAGAGATTAAAACTTTACTACCGAATTACCTTCACTTATCCATCTGGTAATG
>JBNKMF010000408.1:0-627 GCA_050292965.1 Gammaproteobacteria bacterium
GGCTTCATTGGAGGCTCGTTTAATACCCGTGAGTTTTTTCATCATAAGTCGGCTTTCTTTGTGAATAGCACTCGGCGTGTATTTTTGTGGCTGGTGTTTGTTGTGCCAGTGATACTGATTGTTACGGCGTATTTCCTGGCTTCAGAAGTTTTACCCATGGTCGCGTTTGCGATTCAGTATCTGGGCTTGATGGCAGAGCGCTGGTATTTCTTTGCAGAGGCTAAGCATCCGCAGAATCTGTATTATCAGCAGATAGCGTGAGCATTGAGTGAGAAAGTTTCAGCCATTTGATTCTTTCACAAGTTTTTCAAGCATCAAATCTGGTCGTTCGGGTTAAATTAGGGAGCCTCTGATTAATTCAGAGCTTCCTTAGGTAGTAACCTGACTATCCTTTCCTCACTTAGCCCTCCGTGTAGGCATCTAGCCCTAATTTGTGGTGAGCGCCTGTTTAATTTCGCAATATTTACTCTGTTTCAGCAGTAACCGGGATGACTTATAACCAGTTCATCTGTAATCGAAGAATCAAATTCATTTCTCCGGGTTATTAACCCGCATTTTTTTGTTATCCTTGTCGTCCTATAAATCAAACCATTATTAACTGAATCAGGTGTGTTATGCCCCGTTATC
>JBNKMF010000409.1:0-361 GCA_050292965.1 Gammaproteobacteria bacterium
CTGTCCCTTTTGTCGAGTAATGATTAAGGGTTTATTCCTGAATTTGAAGGTTGCTTCAGGGATATTTTTACCTAACGGAATTAAAGCGATTCCGCCAGGTACTCGAGATTCTTTTGGAAAGCAAAAGGCGGTTACAGAAAACAGGCAGAGCAATATAAATATCAAATGACGCATGATTTATTTTTTAACATTGGGATAATGAGGAAATAATAAATGAATTCAAGGATTTTTTCATTGCCTGAAATTTCTGCTATCTCTGCAATATTTATTTGATGCGGCCTGAAATCTTCAACCTGGAGTCCGCAGTTGGACGAGTTGTAGTGCGTTTGCGGTGGTGTAGATCAAGGCGTGACGACGCACA
>JBNKMF010000409.1:371-627 GCA_050292965.1 Gammaproteobacteria bacterium
TTCCGTGTCCTGCACACGACCTTTACCGGTGAAGCACTCTCTGCATCGCATACACGGCTATAGGTGAGGGATGAGAGCTGGATATCCAGTGTTCCGAGTTTGTTTAGTATGGAATTCATGGAATCTTCCAGGGCTGCATCCCTCTCTTTTCTAAAGGTTTGTTGTGGTATATTGTTAAGATCTATTTCACAAAAACTATGCAAATAGAGAACAAGCTCTCACGAACGTCTAAAATACCCACGAAGTACTACAGAGT
>JBNKMF010000410.1:0-626 GCA_050292965.1 Gammaproteobacteria bacterium
AACTGCTAAGATCCCTTAGACTTGCATGCTCCTATTAAGCATGACGTAAAAATACTAGTGTTCTACCCAATCCCAGTAACAAGGGTTATACATGGAAATGTATGACACATAGGTATTCCAACAATTACGATAAAAATACTAGCATATATTCCTATAGATAGAATATGCATCAAGGACACTTGCCTTCAAATCTCACTTGCTGCTGCTCAATATCTTCAAAGTCGAGGTCTTAGAAATTCTTCGGTAGCTCGCTCTCTACACGATGATCGGCAGGCCAGAAACAAACAATACAATAAGAATAAATCAAACATAACAGCAAACAGAGGAATTTCAATAATATGATGCAATGGCTAGATAGGTTTTGTCACTATGAAACTTTTGGCGCAAAAATCAATAAAAACGGAGTTAGGTTAAAAAGATATAGGGTTTTAAAGCTCTAGGGACTAAAATGTAAAATTTCAGAACTGGAAACTAATTTTCTTTTAAACCAGGGCTCATTCACAATTTAATACAAGCTCAGGGGGTTTTGTGCAAAACTACGGGATTATTCTAAATTTTGATTTATTTTTACAAAGGAAAAATGGTGGACCGAGTCCACGGGCTGTGGACCGCGCAAGGGTGGCTGG
>JBNKMF010000411.1:0-625 GCA_050292965.1 Gammaproteobacteria bacterium
TTTCTGAACAGAGTTATCTGCGCCAGTTTGAACTTTACAATCAATGGTTATCACCATGGCAGTGGTTGTTTTATCTGTACGGTATAATTTTTTTATATTCTCTGTTAAGACCACAAAGCTCTTTAATCCGTATTCTATTTCTTAGCACAGTGCCTTTATGGCTGATCTGTAGTTACGGATTTATGTGGCAGTTTTACTCAGCGATCAACTGGTTAGTTGATTATTTTATTGTGATAATTTTTATTCAGGTGCTACTCATTCTATGGGCAGGCCTGTTTTCTTACCCAGAGAATAAAACCCAAACGGATGCTGTTTTTTTCTATCTGGGGGTTTTATTATGGATGATGACTCTAATAGTTCAGCCCGGCACTGAATTATTAAGCGGACGCATCTGGAGTCAGCTATCCGTGTTTGCAGCTACGCCAGATTCTTTAGCGTTTATGACAATTGCTTTTATGTTGCTATTAGGTCTGCCAGCATTGTTTTCCCTGCTATCAGCACTGTGGTTGTTGTTCAGTATGTTGACTTATATTGCTATGGATAGCATGACGGCATTATTCCCTGCTTTTGGGCTCACGATTTATTTGATTTCAATCTCAGTGAAGTTATGTAGAAAAACCGATGT
>JBNKMF010000412.1:0-625 GCA_050292965.1 Gammaproteobacteria bacterium
CCATAAAAAAACCCGGCATATTAGCCGGGTTTTGTTAAGGGTCTTTAATTACATGTTTGCTATCTGAAGGATCAGAGAAGGTGACCAGAGGGGGGGGGGGTGAATGGGAGCCAATCAAAATTCTTATGCAAGAACTAGCCTATGTCCCAAGTTCAAACCCCAAAGCAAAAACTATACACGAAATTGATGAACACACCAACCAACAACATAAAAATGATTCCCTCAAAGTTATGAATGCAGCGGAAAAAGAATGGGATCAATTGGACACCCGGTTAGCAAGATATGACCAAAACAGTGAACAAATGTTGCTGCTAAAACTCCCCGGCGGACATGTCCGCCCTTGGACCGGATATGTCCGGTCTAGTCAGATATATCCGGTAAAAGTGTCGGATATGTGCGGTCCACCTAGAAACTTTCTTCTCAACTTTGATTCTTGAGCTATGATGCATCAAACTGGATGAAACCTGTACACAAGGGTCTCCTCAACACAAGGAATACATTCCCAAAAGAAGTTTTTCCCAAATTTAAAGATTTACCTTTCAATTTTGGATTAACTAAAAAACCTAGGGGTTGGAGACGAACCCATGAAATCTTCAAATCAAATCACGAAATCGAAAACCAGGCT
>JBNKMF010000413.1:0-624 GCA_050292965.1 Gammaproteobacteria bacterium
CTTCCACACTGTCGGTAGGGACCTCCTCCTCATCTCAGCTTCATTCAGTCCTACCTCACCATGTTTATTCCAACATCGATAATCCTCCTTGAATCCATGCTTGATCAAGTGTGTCCTCAACACATCATCTGAATGAAACTTCATCTCATTCTTGCAATGTTTGCAAGGACAACAAAGGTTCCCTCTAATGTTGTCCAACATATCTTTCTTCATAAAATCGATAAATGCATCTAACCCTTTTATATACTCATTGCAAAGGCGTGACCCATACATCCAACTTTGATCCGATGACATCTACATATAAAATAACAAAGTTTATTCAATTTTTTACTACAAGTGCTACAACATCTAACTCTAATCTAGACAAGAAAAGAGCTACATCAAAGAATTCATTGGAGAAGGAAGTATAAGGGGCAAAAACAAAAAGGGTAGGGGGAGGAGAGGACTAACCCTTACAAGAATTATACTTCGTCACAACAAGAATTTTAGAGGGGAGCATCCAAAAAGGGAAAGAAATAGTCAGAACAGAGCAAGATCGGGCGCCGGCACTATTCTACCCTAGCTGGGATCATGCATGATAAGGGGGATACGAAATAGAGAGACACCATTCTAACACTCTTCTCT
>JBNKMF010000414.1:0-624 GCA_050292965.1 Gammaproteobacteria bacterium
GATCGGGGGGGCATTAGCCCTGTCTGATCCTATGGAGAGGCACTTGCTCTGGCTAGCTCTCACCCCTAAATGGTGACCTAGGCTCCACTTAGATCCTGACTCAACACTACAGTGCTCAGTCTCAGGTCGTTAGCCAGCTCATGAGTTCGGGGACCACATCAACTAGCAAGTCTCCACAACTCAGCCCCTCCAGGTTAACGAAACACCTGAGGATGGGGTTGGTGTGAATTCCGCACCACAAATCTGACAATCCGAATGGAACCGTGGGTCTTCTTTAAATCGCAAGCATTATACCTATCAGTACATATGAAACTTAGCCTCTGCCTAAGCTTTTACCTTCAACATAGCCTCGGGGGCTACACGGTGGACACCACCACAAGATTCCCCATCAAGATCATGGAGGCTTTAGCCCCATAATCTTGACACCGGACCTCGTGGAAGTGTCCACAGTACCGAATGAGAACCTGTTCTGCCCACCATCAAGTGACCAGCTCTGACCACCCACTCAGCAAAGGGCTTAGGGGCTACTACCGGGGTAAATTACCCCAGGTACCATGGGCCACCATTTACAACCAAAAATTCCAGTATACGACTAGTTTTCTATAGTGGCATACGGCTGGAGAA
>JBNKMF010000415.1:0-229 GCA_050292965.1 Gammaproteobacteria bacterium
CATAATAGACTCTCCGGTTTATATTAACGGAGTATCAGTGTAAGCAGTCAATTTGTAAAGTTATAGACCTGATCGTTTAGGGAGTGGGTGTTATTTCATAAGCATACGTTGAATTTTTTTAAAAAAAGACATTCGTTTTTCGCTGAGTGGGGCGCGTACAGGTTCGGGACAATAGTTAACGCTAAAGTACTTTAAACGTTGCTTACCATTCAGTAGCTGGATTCTGTCT
>JBNKMF010000415.1:239-623 GCA_050292965.1 Gammaproteobacteria bacterium
ATGTGCTGCTGATCACGTTGAAGCTGGATACGGTCAGATTTGATAATGGTTTTGTGATCAGTTACTCAATTGATCACTCAAAACTAATACTGAAACTGGCATCTTTTTTACTGATTGAAAACCAGGCCTGAGTATATTCCTCAAGCGTGTGTATGGAGCTCGTATCGTCGGCGCAGTGATATCCACCAATCATACTGTGAAAGAAGATCCCCGCCTTGACCTTGAGTAGATGCTCAGCTTCAGGCAATCGATAATCATCACTGTGACACTCTCTGCAAGCGCTATGCTTCCATTTCTAACAGCTTGCTGTAATTGCAATTGCTCAATGCTTAGGGATTTAATCGCAAACTTGAACCTGGAATCCGCAGTTGGACGAGTTGTAGT
>JBNKMF010000416.1:0-623 GCA_050292965.1 Gammaproteobacteria bacterium
TGCTTGGCAAATAAGTACCTTTCTCCAGAACTGCCCAAAAAGGTGAATCTGAGTCGTAATAAACAGTCACTTTTTTACCTAACGGATAGTTCTCTAAAATTCTATCAACCTCTTTATCTCTAATATCGTACTTGACGATATTATTTCGATACATCCTAGACTGATCTTGAACATAGTACGAGTACTCAACCTCATACACGTATGGCCCTAAAGATCGCATTGTATTGTAGTTTGTACCCTCTGAAACTACTATTACGCCTTCTGTTTCACTATCCAAGTTTGAAAAGTAATACTGCGCTGTCATTGAATATATTCCAGTATAATCTTCAGCCACGAAAATTAAAAATATTGTGGCCACTAGCACATATAGAAATCTCTTCACTTGAATAAAATTAAGTTGAATTTGTAAATGGATTTGAATATTGTTTATTTTTAGAATGATCTAGGCGGCTTTCAATTTCAGTTAATAAAATTTGATTTTTTTACTTCTATTGATCCATTATTCTGCTTCATTCGTAGATTCCAGTGTATGGTTCTTTTATATTATTTTACCGCTAACAGTAGGAATCTGCCTCAAGTTGAGTCATATCGTGCAAGGGTAAATTCCGGCTTACTTCCCATTC
>JBNKMF010000417.1:0-237 GCA_050292965.1 Gammaproteobacteria bacterium
CCCTGGTAAACTCCATCTATACCAGTGAAAAAATCTTTAGGATAAAAACGTCCTGGCTGAGGGATAATAGAGAGTAATCCTTTTGGCTCGGCTTGAAATTGTTTAAGGGAAACCTTTTTGATCAGGTTTTGCTGGTAACTCTCAACCAGTTCACCTTCTTTAAAGGAATGTTTAATTAGCGCGCCCTGAGATTATCCAGGTAACTGAGATTCAATTTCAACAGGCAGGTAATCACGC
>JBNKMF010000417.1:247-622 GCA_050292965.1 Gammaproteobacteria bacterium
GGGAAATAGCGCCAATCACTGAAGCGACAGTCCTGAGACCGCCAGTGGATGGCGACATTGGCATCTAATATGGACCCTTTTTCAACCTTATCCAGCGCAGTTGGATTACCTGGTGCTGTGGAATGTAGTGTGTTATCAGGTTGCATAAATGACATCAGATTTAGAGATTGGTTAAGAAAATTTGATTTTAGCCGATAAATATAGGTACAGAATCCCTATTTTGAGGAAGGAGATCTGTATTTCATTGACAGATACAGAATCATCAGCTAAAGCTTACTGAAACATTTCGGAAAATCACGAGAAATATTAAGAGATGACTACCCAGAGAATTTTGATTGCAAATGCCAAAGGCGGTTGTGGTAAAACTACTATAGC
>JBNKMF010000418.1:0-620 GCA_050292965.1 Gammaproteobacteria bacterium
ACATTCATACCATTATTTCTAAGCAAGTCCTTTGCCAATTCGTATAGCCAATTGTTGGGAACACTTATATCTTTTCATCATCGCTATGCTGTTTAAGTTCAATTATTCCATTGACAACATCATCATCATACCTCATCCTTGCCTTGGTTTTATTTTTAAAACCTTGAGGAAAAGCCTAGAATTGTTTGGGAATATTTCTAGGTCCAGATGCATCCAAATTCACTCAAGTCCACTCAAAATTCGATCCAATTTTCATTCGTGATCTTCCTTTGAATTCAGTGAAGTAATTTGAATTCAAATCATTTGGACTATATCTTCTTTATTCTGAAATTCAAATCCTTGCCTTGGATTTTAAGATATCCTTGGTTTAAAGCCAAAGATTTGAATTTGAATCCTACGACCAAATTTTCACTTCCTATTTTGAAATGGTTTACACCTTTCTAAATTTGGAAAGTTCTTTAAGTCAAAACCTTGCGTGGAACTGAAATATTCTTTGATTTGAATCAAATCAATTGATTCAAATTTCATTTCTGAACCGAGTCAATTTTCTATTTCCCAAAGGATTTCAAAATCTCACTTGGTTAAATTCAAATCTTTGAAAGGATTCAAATACTTCCTTA
>JBNKMF010000419.1:0-620 GCA_050292965.1 Gammaproteobacteria bacterium
ACTCTTTCTGAGATACTAAAGCGTGATTTGATGTGACTTAAAAACCCCTTATCATCAGGCAAACTACAGACTTGCTTCGATCTCTGATCATAGATGTCAGGCTGAATCCGCTTCAAAAATAGTTATACCTCCGACCGTTTTTAAAAGGTTAAAAGCTCAACCCAATTATTGTGCAAAAAGTCTCAATATAATTTTACGTTTCCCTGATGTGCATGCTTTTTTATGGGAAATGTATTTATAATTTAAATGTCAAGAATTTGATTATTGTGTTTAGCATAAAGGTATTATTACTCTGAATGTTGAGTTAAAGCGCGTTTTATAGGCTTAAAAAGAGTCTCGAGCCTATGGGTAATCAACAGTGATCTGATCTGGAAAATTTAAAAGGGGTCTGAGACAGGATTGTGCTCAAAATTATAAAAATTCAAGTTGATATTGCATATGAATTAACAAGCATAAAAGTATGGGGACAAATAAAAAGTTACAGCTTGTTTTTAAATGGGGATATGCTGGAACGAGTCTATGTTTTTTTATCTGGCATGATCTGATTCAGGTGGATTTCGACTCATATACTCACTCTTGAATCATGAGATAGGGTGTATAGGATTTAAGGTGAGTTGCAT
>JBNKMF010000420.1:0-619 GCA_050292965.1 Gammaproteobacteria bacterium
ATAGCAGTAGAGGGTGGGAGTCGCGCTGTCCGGGGAAGGTGGCTAGCAGCGGTGGTGTGGATTCAATATTTCAGTTTTGACTCGAGAGAGGTGACGACGATATGAAGCATTGTCAGAAGATGAAGCGAAGGCAGCGAACTTGTATTGGCTCCATGGGAAGAAAGTGTGACATGGCGCGATAGCGTTACGATGTCAGCCGGAGGTGAGGTGGCACTAGGGAGGTGACGACGCTAGTTGGACTGACGCAAATCTTACTGGATCGAAAAATGAAGAAAATTCACGCGGTTGATTCAACCGATACAAATGGAGGCTGAAGATTTAAGACAGCAATGAATTAATTTATTTAAAAAAAAACATATTTAAATGAGATCTAGTTTTATTCATCTCACCGCGTAGACCACAATGGTGAAAATAAAATTTAAAATGAATACTATATGAGTGAGATTAATCATTTTAAAATTTATGTACTACATAATATAATGTGACAGATAATGTAGAGGAAGTGAGTTTATATGCTGATGGGGTATGTGTTAATTGGGTGATGACGTGGATATGTTACATATCAAAAGAATGATTTAGTGGGTTTCACTTATATAGTTCATAATACTTAAGCTTAACA
>JBNKMF010000421.1:0-616 GCA_050292965.1 Gammaproteobacteria bacterium
CACAGATTCAGGTAACATAACATATGCTCTTACCTTAGATGCAAATTACAAGCTTACGCGAAGTGGTTCGCTGGGTGAACGATTGGGTTGGGTGGTTGAGAAAGATGGAGTAATAGTGCTTGATAGAAATGCAGCTGATGAACTTGAGTATACGTATACCTATTATAGTAATTATCCAGGCAGTACCTACCGCGTCTGGCTAAATAAGTTCATAAACGGCAAGTACGAAAGAGTATCCAATGTCGTGGAATATGTGATCAAAAACAATTCCGATACGGATCATCCAACCGGGTATAGTGCATGCCATGCACCAAAAACAGCATTAGCAAATGGCTGAACATGATGCTCGGTTTAGCTGGATGGGATTGGTGAAATGATGGTGCGTAGAACGCACCCTACGCTGTTAGAAAAATTTTAAGTGTTTAAAAAACATGTCCACAATGTTCGCACAATGTTCAGCTCGAACCGATTTATCAAAGGCTCAAAACGACGCTATTACAACAGGCTGTGATCAATGCCGATGAAACACCTTTGAATATTATTCAAGAAGAGCGGGACAAGTGCTACATGTGTGTTTACTGTAGCGGTAGTGATTCACTGAAACTGGTCGAAGCTG
>JBNKMF010000422.1:0-613 GCA_050292965.1 Gammaproteobacteria bacterium
ATCGTGACTGGTCATCAAAATCGTTTTTCCTGACTGTCTTAACTCGTCCATTAACCCCATCAATTCCCGCGACAGTTTTGAATCCAGGTTTGCCGTAGGTTCGTCGGCAATAACTATCTGAGGATTATTGATTAAGGCTCTGCAGATGGCTACCCGTTGCGACTCTCCACCCGATAGCCATTCAACCGGATTATCCTGCACGCGCTGCAAACCAAAGTGCGAAATAAGTGCTTCGGCTGATTTTTTAAGTTCACTGTGTTTCAACCCCAGCGGGTATGCTGGTAGCATGATATTCTCCTGCACACTCAGTCCCTGAATCAGGTTAAATTTCTGAAAGATAAAACCAAAGGTATGACGTCTGATATCAGTTAGAAAACGCTCGGGCAGCCCCGATAGGATCTTATCCTCCAGCATGATACGTCCTGAAGTAGGACGCGACAGACAACCGATCATTGATAACAGCGTGGTTTTTCCTGAACCACTGGCACCTTTCAGGCAGCTGACTTTACCGGCTTCCAGTTGCAGAGAAACATCCCTGATTGCACGGAACTCATTATGCCTGCCCTGATTAAATATCTTGTTGATATCGGTTAAAGTAATCAGCATGGTACTA
>JBNKMF010000423.1:0-246 GCA_050292965.1 Gammaproteobacteria bacterium
GGATAACTAGCAAAGCTCAGAAATGGAGATGCTTGTGAAGGCATACCTACTGATACAAGATGTTCCAAGTCAGAACGTTTGAGCAGTGTAGAACCTGGCAACAGACTTGCATCGTACAAATGGAACTGATCAAGCTTTAGGCCCAAGTCATTTGGCACCTCTGGCAGCGCTCCAATATACCTCTTTTTGAACTCACTCTATTTCATCCTCGGAGCCTATATTCAGCTAACGCCCGAAATCACTGGG
>JBNKMF010000423.1:256-613 GCA_050292965.1 Gammaproteobacteria bacterium
TAAGCTGCGGAACGCAGTGGAGTAGCTTAAATTTTTCCATGTGCATTTACCTTGTTATGCACATTTTGAACACCCACAGTATTTGACCAATCTATGACAGTTGGAAGCTTGATGACACCCGACTGCACCACGGCGAATAATACTGCTACTATAGTTAACCAAAACATCTTCTTTTGTAGTTTGACGGCTTCAGTGTGTCGTCGCTCTTCTTCCTCATATTTTTCAATAGTGCTGATGGCCTTTCCAGTTACAACATATTCATCGTTGATTTTATCTATTTCTCCTGAGTCAACAAGAGAATCCAAATACATCTGTAATATTGAGAACTGTTTTCCCCAAGAAGGATGAAGAAACAAC
>JBNKMF010000424.1:0-607 GCA_050292965.1 Gammaproteobacteria bacterium
TGGTTCTCAACCGCATTTAAGAAGCAAGGGTCTATTTCTATCTTTTCGTTTTTGAATGAGTAGGACGCTTCGTCTTTTGGGTTATAGTTATCATTTTGAATCGAATGCAGCTTATTCTCTCGGTTGAAGAATAACTCATACCATGCATATAAAAGAATGCTGCCCGTTTCACCCAGGTCTGTGTCACTATCAGGCTCACCGAGCATGGATAAAGCAATCTCTTTCGATACACCTAATTCCAATGATCCAAATTTACCAGACTTTAAAAATTCTTCGATACTAATCTTCATGGACACTTAACGCCTACAGCAGAGGAAAATCGACCGCAGGGAGATTTTTCCTGCTGGCTGTACTTGTTAAATGCAACATACTACGGCAGCCTGACTTCGCTGTACCGCATGTAGTGAAGATCACCTTCAGCGATAAGCAAACCTTGTTGCACAAGCTTAGCAACCCTTTGTGAATAGTAAACATCAGGTATTCCCTTTACTCGATTGGGCAAACTAGACATAGTTGAGCCTACGATTCTCGCCACTTTTCGATTGTATTTGTTGTCTACAAAGCTAAGAAGTGTTTGGTCTATTTCCTTGATTTCTTCATCAGACAG
>JBNKMF010000425.1:0-606 GCA_050292965.1 Gammaproteobacteria bacterium
TCGGGGTCAGATGAGCTACTGCCATCCAGTATGATCGTCTGACCTGATGTGGAGCTCAAAGGCGCCGTGATCCTGGCGCTCGGCTGTTGATTGGGTAGTGTATTCGGCGCTAATGGTGAGATCTGGATGCTCGCAGTGGTGGTACTGTTGAGTTGACCATCCCCCACCGTTAATTTATAGGTGAATTGTGTGGTCTGTGAGACCGACGGCGCGACAAAGCTAAGGGTAGTAGTCGTGCCACCCAGAGGCGTGATGGCTGGCCCCTCTATCCGAATCCAATTGTAGTTGAGTATATCGCCGTCAGGGTCAGATGAGCTACTACCGTTCAAGGTGACCGTCTGACCTGCTGAGTAGGCTAGGGATCCAGTAATCCTGGCGATGGGTTGCTGATTGTTATTCGGTACCGGTAGTACTAGGTGTGGGTCTGGATTCCTGGATGAGCCATCATCAGAGTTACAGCCAGTTAATATTAAAGTCAGTAGAAACACCATACTCAAATAGATAATGAGAGGCGATGACTGTTGACTACGATAAATCATTTGAACACTCCAACTGATTTTGCGCATAAACAGGCCTGATCGCACCTGTCACGCAGAACAATATTTT
>JBNKMF010000426.1:0-606 GCA_050292965.1 Gammaproteobacteria bacterium
GTTCCCTAAGGAGTTATCAAGCTAAAGAAGAAGGAGTTTCAGGATCTGAAACAGGGGTCCATGTCTATGAACGAGTACATCACCAAGTTCACTCAACTGTCTCATTACGCTCCTCATGAAGTCAACACTGATGAGAAGAAATATGAGTGTTTCTTGAATGGCTTGAATGATGGGCTGGCCTATGCTCTAGAGGCCAAGGATTTTGAGAACTTCCAAGGGATGGTGAACAAGGCCCTTGTGCTGGAGAACCACAGAGGCATGATGGAGTGCAAGCGTAAGTTGGTGCGTCAGCATCAGCTAGGTAGTAGCTCTTGGCCATGTATCACTATGCCTTCAGCTGGACCTGTGTTCCATCCTGCTCAGCCGCAGTTTCAGCCAAGGCCGTAGGCAGCTGGACAAGGATTCTCTACCCCACATCGTCAAGTGATTTAGTGCCGCCAACAACCTCCAGACTCTTGCTACTGAGAATCAGAGTGTTCAGAGAACCCAAGCTACCCAAGACTCGCAACAAGCTGATCGTAGCTGCTATAACTGTGGTGAACAGGGACATTATGCCAATTGATGCCCCAATGCACACACTCGTGTCAATCAGCCTGCTATTGCTAC
>JBNKMF010000427.1:0-604 GCA_050292965.1 Gammaproteobacteria bacterium
AGCAAGGGTTTTCAGGAGTACTTGTGTTTATAATTAAACTAAAAGTTTATTTAGAATAATGAGATGCCGATGTGTTCAGAAAACTTCTAATGACAGCAGTTAACTAATATCAAGTGCTGTGTCCTAAACTGTGGCAGGAAATCAGCGAGTGGGGAAATAGTCCTATGCAAGGCATCATCCGCAGGGAAGCCCCTAAGCCCCCCTAATACAACGTTTTAGTTTTGCCAATGGAATAACTATTCAGCGTCGTCACGCCTGGATATGCATCACTGCAAACGCACTACAACTCGTCCAGCTACGGATTCCAGGTTGAAGGGTTATCATGGTGCAATACCCCTTCAAAATATTGTTGAATTTGTCACAAAATATCTTTCTCAGCACGTTTTTTCTGAATAACAAATAAAACAGATATGGGTGGTATTTAGAAGATATCTGTCAGCACGTGTTTGAGGCTAATTCGTTAATGGGGGCAAAGCTGAATTAAATGCTTTTTGCCTTGTTAAATTGGCACACTCAAGCTGTCATTCTTAAGTGCGCTCTGAAATAATTTATGACATCTAGTCTGAGACAAACTGCAGGCTGAATTCGTTCTCTGGACATACAA
>JBNKMF010000428.1:0-601 GCA_050292965.1 Gammaproteobacteria bacterium
CCATGCATAAACATTGAGCTAATTATACCTGCCCAACCCAGGCCTCCATCACCACAGACTCCATTAGTATTTGAGATAAATAAATCCGACGGAATCAACCCATAATGGCATACAGATGCATGAAGTTGGTCACCAAAGCCCATGCCCTGTAAAGTAAACCAGGCTACGGCATTTAAGCCGATGATGGCATAGGTAGCAAAAGGCTTATTTATTTGTGGATTATCATCACGAATGGGGAACATACTTTCTTCTTTGTAGGACTGGATTTAAATAACTGATTCTGATTGAGCTTATATGGAGCATAAACATCCAAATACCTCCGGTCAATTCGAATCAGCGATCAACACGATACCTGTCCTCGTGAATCAAAGGGTCAGACCCCCAGGTTTAGAAATATCAGGGGCAATTAGTGCTAGTTTAGGCAAAATCATAGACACCCACCCATTAACACTCGTCCTCGGATGATTACGCCATGGATGGCGTGTATGCAGATATTGCAGGAGCTATATATCTGTCTTCTACCCTGTTAACGCGCACCTTCGCAGGCTCTGTTCCACCACCGTCGTTGAACGGCTTAGGCAGGTAGATCTCCCCAGGTATG
>JBNKMF010000429.1:0-600 GCA_050292965.1 Gammaproteobacteria bacterium
GGTTGTCGTTGTCATCGGACTCGATAAGACTAGCAAAATCATATAAAGATATCAAGTCTTGAGCAGCACCAAATGCGCTGGAGACTAAGGTCTTGCGCTCCGCATCATCCACAGTGAAGTCCTGGCGTAAAAGCTTCAAGATCAGACCAGGAAGATGATTCTTGAATAGCGTCACAGCATGGGCCACCGCCGAGGAAATCATCATGTTGAAGGAGTCTTCACGCTTAGACGAAGTTTTCTGAGCTGATTCCAACAGCTGCTTCTGATTCTTCAAATCTTCTTCAGCAGCTTTTAGCCAGCTTTCAGTGTTCTTCAGCTGAAGCACAGCCTCATCAGCAAGAATCACCTGAAAGTCTAGGGCTTTTGATTTACTATCCAACTTGTCACAAGTAGCAACAAGAGAGGCACGCGCGTTCTCCAGCTCAAGTGCCAAGGTGGCGTTGGCATCTTGGGACTATTGAAGGAACTGTTCAGCAGCTTACCTTGCAGTCTTCTCCTCAGCCAGAGAGTTCTCTGTCCCCAATCGGACTGACTTCTCATCTGATAGAGCTTTCTACGCTGCTTTCAAGTCATTAGCTAACACTGCAAATAGAGAAGGCT
>JBNKMF010000430.1:0-598 GCA_050292965.1 Gammaproteobacteria bacterium
GTCAGTGCGGGAAGAAGAGACGAGATGAAGAAAAAAAGTGCACTAGCTGCAGGGAATTAGGCCAAAATAGCTAAGGAAATATAGAAAAGGGTTTCTAATGTCCATAATTTTATATTTAAATGAAATTTAATCGAATTCAAACAAATTCTACTCGGAACCTAATTCTAGATCACACATCAATACAAGATTAAATGCAAGTTGGCATGAATGCAACAATCAATTATAAAAGCCTAAATTGATTAAGAATTTTAGAAAATAATCTTTTGCCTAAATGAATTTGTGTCCCTTCTTAATTCTAGAAAATAATTTTAACCTATTGATATAAAGTTTTTAAAATTTAGTGAATTTTAGTCACATTCCAAAATTCAGATTTTTTGGGTGTGACAAGACTACCCCTTTAAAAGGAATCTCTCCCTGAGATTCTTAGAGCAGGAAAGAAAAGAGATTAAGGAATGGTTAGAATGGAGTTCGAGTTGATGAGGAATGTACAATTCATTTGGGGCATTCTGATCTTCTTCCATAGCCAATTGATTGACTCTCCCTTGAGCATAGTTATGTCTCACTTGGACTGGATTAGAATTTCTTTTGCGGTTCAATG
>JBNKMF010000431.1:0-595 GCA_050292965.1 Gammaproteobacteria bacterium
ATTCACATATTCTTTTGAAGTTATTCTAAGTTCCTTTGTGTTGCCATCCATTTGAGTAGTTTTGCATTTATTTCAATTCATTTATCCAACAACTCGTTACATTTCGTTGTGTTGTCATCAATCATCAAAAAGGAGAGATTGTGTGCATCTAGGCCCTCAAGGTATGTTTCGGTGATTAATGACAACCATTTGGTATCACTAATGAATTTCAATGAAGCAAAAGAAAACTGAGGCCCCTACATCAAAATACATCAACAATCAGATTTCAAGTGGTCAATCTCTGAAGATTAAGGATATTTCTAGTCCTAAGTGTCAAAAGGAGAAGATGACACTTAGATTTTATAGTCTTCTAGATGATCGCACTATAAAGAGGGGTTAAGGCGGGTCTCACACAGGGAGGTGAGTGCGACTTGTGCCGTCTGCTCGACGGTCTCATCCAGCTCGACCCTGATGACAGTTGCCATCCACGGCTCCATCGGGTTGAGGGGTATCACCACATTGACCTCACACTTGTCCTGGCCATGGGCCATAGACATGCGGCCGCGGTAGACAGGAGCGTCCCCTTCATAGCCGAGCTGGCGGAGTGCGTCGTACA
>JBNKMF010000432.1:0-594 GCA_050292965.1 Gammaproteobacteria bacterium
TTCAACTTGAAAAGTATGATGAATTCGAATGGACCCAATTACCCTGCCTTTCAGAGATAGATCGATTTGCAGAAAAATTACTTGCTAATGCGGATCGTTGGAATGATGAAAGTATAGAATCTCGCGATTTGATTGATTTGGCTGTTTTAAGAATGGGTAGAGAAGTCCCCAAGGAATCAATCGAAAAATCTGAAGAAGCCTATCCTGTAATTGATCCGCTGAAAAAAGCTTTACAGAAATTTCTAAATTCGGGGAAATATCGGAAAAAATGTTTTGATACCCTTCAAATTGAAAATAGCGAGCAAATATTACAAGGAGTGGAATTACTAGATGGAGATTTTCCATAGAGACCCTCTATAGTCCCAAGCACTCTAACGTTATAGTTCAGCCGCGCCGCTTTTGGGCGGCTGGGACGTTTTGTTAGGTGTTTTCATTTTCTTATACCTGACTTATAAACGGAAACCGGGGTCACCCATTAGGCAAATTGTCAAGCGAAGGCAGAAAAATATTCTCGGCTGCATCGGGTCGGACCTGACTAAGTTATTGATTACATTAAAATATCATCCAAAAACAGGGATGTTTAAGTGCTTAAAC
>JBNKMF010000433.1:0-594 GCA_050292965.1 Gammaproteobacteria bacterium
CAGACATTGTCAATGTCAGGGACATGAATTTATCCTGCTTCAGCCTGCCAGGCCAGTAATGAGCGTTCTGATTTTTGTTCGGCCCTCAGGTTGGGGCTAATTGAGTCCAGGATTTACGTGCAATAGAACTAACATACTTATCCATGTAGTGAAAAGTCTCCATGGGGATTAGGCCGGGTGAAGGAATATAGTAATCCTCCCACTTAGTGGTGCGTGAATATAAGGCCAAACAGGAATAAATGGAACGATACAGTTAATAACTGGTCAGGCGCCGTATACGGACCCGTATGTACGGTGCTGTGGGAGGGGGTACTTGAGTAGCTCTCTATCCCGATTATGGCCAATTACCCGTATGTAAAAGATCAGAAAGTTCAGATTCAGCGAATTCACTTGATACCTTACTAAGATGCCCGTCTAGCCTTGAATATATCAACGACCCAAGAGGAATAAAAGAGCCAAGTGAAGTTACTAATCGGAAAAACTGCCTTTTATTCGGCTCTACTTGAACCTTAAACTCAATATCGGATAGGCTCCAATTAGCGTTGTCACCTATGAAAATTGTATATTCACCAGGCGCCAGATCATATACAACAT
>JBNKMF010000434.1:0-588 GCA_050292965.1 Gammaproteobacteria bacterium
AACATAATTCAAATGGTTTCAAACTTTGACCTATCAAATAAAGGTCCTTCCTGAACTCAAAAAATTTGAAACAAAATATGGTTGTGAAGGTTTTGAAGAATGGAACAACTTTCTCCATAGGAATTTCTTCAGATCTGAAATGGATTTTGAATTAAAAATTTGGGAATCAAGGTCTATTTTTGACTTTAGGAAATTAATTAAAATAGCTAGGAATAGACAAAAAATCCAAGAATTTGCATGGAGGTAGTAAATCCAATTTGTAACACTTTTCATCATTGACACTTCTCCCAAATCATCACAGATTTTGAAATATTCAAAAGATTCTGAGTCAAAGCTGGTTTGACTGATTTGTGCTTATATAGGCTGATTGCAACTCTTTTTCCAAATCGACCAGAGCTCCACTTGAGGCAAGGAGTGATTCATAGTGCTCTCCAAACATTGCACTAACCTCTGGTTGACATGCATACTCAGTACCCTAAAATCGAAGAAGATAATGAAATCTCAAAAGTGCTATCAGCTAAGCAAAACCTGGAACCGCCTGGAAATCTGTACAACTATGGGATTTGATAGTGTTGCCACAATTCTACC
>JBNKMF010000435.1:0-586 GCA_050292965.1 Gammaproteobacteria bacterium
CGGCTGCGACAGGAAATCGCGCATTCCGAGTTGTCGACTGGCGACAGCTTACCGCAGCACATTACCGTATCGATCGGCGTGGCGCAGATGCTCGATCAGCCAAAGCCAATCGATTACATCCTGCGCATGGCGGATAGCGCGCTTTACGAGGCCAAGAACAATGGTCGCAATCGCGTCTGCGTTGCCAATGTCGCTTGAGTCATCCGTGGCGGACAACTGGGCGGTTAACGGCGTCAGCTCCCCTTCGCACATGACCCTCCCCTGATGGAGAGGGGGCCAAATGGGACCGAAACCAGTGAGATACGCGGTCAGGTCTTGCAATCACGCATTTGCGGTTAAAGTAACGGGGCACGAGTAAGATATAGAAGAATAAACGCAACACCCTTGTACATTGAGGCAGGATACGCCTTCCTGTTGTACGTGCAGGGGCAAGGGCTTGCCCGGCACGGTCATCACGTCCCTGAGCCTCGGATAGTGCCGGTCCACAATCTGGTATAGGAGTATTTATTCCTGTCTGTGGCGCCAATATGACGTACCGGGTGGTGCGACTTCCTCGATCTCGACATGAGACATATCACTCTCCATT
>JBNKMF010000436.1:0-585 GCA_050292965.1 Gammaproteobacteria bacterium
GGCTTGCCTGACATCAATAAACCTCGAATTTATCACTATTAACAGCAGTTTTGAGTCTGTATCGTGTGTTTGCCTTGATCAGAAGTACCTTAGGCATAAGGTTTATTTTCCCAGCACCATAAAATCAATCTTTTTGCTATCGCATTGCGGGCAGGTCCAGTGAGCGGGTAATTGCGAAAACGGTGTTCCAGCAGCGATTTGCCAGTATTCATCGCCTATAACTGGGTCGTACACATGCCAGCAAATCGTGCATTCGAGGCGCGTGTCATCGCTCAGTTTGTTAATGTCTCCGTCAAATTGTTGGTTCATACGTCTACTCGTAAATGCAGAGAGTTTTATTCACCTTTTGTGTGCTATCGTCAATGCTTTCCTGTTCGGTGTTAGCAACTTAGGCTAGCTTACTGACTTCTATCCTATTCAAAAGCTGGGTTTTCTGCGAGTTAAAATAATGTGTCCGCAGATATTGCCTGTCCCATACGCTGATGTGACAGGAGCTACAGCTTGATGACATAGGGACCGTCAGCGGCCTTATATCCGGGTAACTTATCGTGATTCTGTATTATAGAGGTATCACTTTATACAAGT
>JBNKMF010000437.1:0-585 GCA_050292965.1 Gammaproteobacteria bacterium
TTTCAGCCTGATCTCCTATTCTTTCCAGATCAGTTATGGTTTTTATAATGGCCACCACCAGACGAAGATCACTGGCTGCAGGTTGTCTTCTAGCGAGGATTTCAACACACTGGCTATCAATTTCAACTTCCATTGCATTTATCTTGTAATCTTCTGTAGATACAAGTTGTGCAATTTCTGAATTTGATTCCATTAAAGCCTTTATGCCATTGTTTAACTGGGTTTCAACCATGCCACCCATGGTTAATACTTTATTTCTAATGTCTTCCAGTTCGTTATCAAATCGTTTCGATATGTGACCGCCTAACGGAGATTCTGTATTCATAGAGTGTAATATCCTGATGATTATCCAAATTTTCCAGTGATGTAATTTTCAGTCAATTCGTGACGTGGATTGGTAAATATCTGAGAGGTTTCACCAACTTCAATTATTTTTCCTAAATGAAAATAGGCAGTTCGTTGAGAAACTCTGGCAGCTTGCTGCATAGAGTGGGTTACGATTGCTATTGTGAAATTCTCTCGTAGTTCATCAATCAATTCCTCAATAATTGCTGTTGCAATAGGGTCAAGTGCAGAAGCGGGTTC
>JBNKMF010000438.1:0-582 GCA_050292965.1 Gammaproteobacteria bacterium
GATTAAACAATCCGGTAACTGACTATCGAATAACTCATCGTTGATATGATCGAATGCCATCTGCCATTCGCCATAGTTTTCTTCAGTCGGTTTTTTCCGCCCTACCTGCTTTGGAGTCATTAAATCCTGAGTGCTTGAATTTATTGTATTGTACAATACAATATATAGACATACAATTCTATAATGCAGAATGAACTTGAAAGAGAGCTAGACCTGAAGATAGCGCTAAAATGGGAAATAAAAATAATGTTGTCTTACCTAATAGTAAGGAATAAAATAAAAAGTAAGTAATCTATGAGATAATAATTATGACGACCGCAACGATAACCAGTAAAGGCCAGATAACGATACCTGTTGATATCCGCTCAGCTCTAAATTTGGAAGCTGGTGATCGGATTGACTTTGTTATAGACGAATCCGGAAAGGTCATTTTTATGCCGATCACCAGAGACGTTAGTTCGTTGAAAGGAATTATTGCCAGGCCAGATAACCCGGTTTCTATAGAAGATATGGCAACCACAGTAAAAGTTAGAGGCGGGAAACTTTGAAAGGCCTGGATACAAATGTCCTTGTCCGATACTT
>JBNKMF010000439.1:0-580 GCA_050292965.1 Gammaproteobacteria bacterium
GAACTGGTCGATGAAATTGCCTTTGATGAACAGAATCGAGCAAAACAATACCAGCAGATAGATCCTGCCAATCAATATGCAATCAATACCTATACGGATATCAATACCGCTTCACTACAGCGCCCGGAACGGCAGGGCAGAATGCTGGATATGTTTATTTGACCTGCATCTGTGAGCCCTGACTGATACAATCAGCAGCCTCAAAAATGCGACCCGAAAAGACTAATGGATGTATCCCATATCATTGACGAGCTGAATGATCATCAGCGACAGGCAGTAACTGCTGAACCCTCAAATATTCTGGTACTGGCCGGTGCAGGCAGTGGTAAAACCCGCGTACTAACCCACCGTATTGCCTGGATCTGTGAAGTTAATGGCCTGTCCCCATTCAGCGTGCTTGCAGTAACCTTTACCAATAAGGCTGCTCACGAAATGCGTGCCCGGGTAGAAAAATTACTGGGAATTGCCTCCGGCGCCATGTGGGTGGGCACCTTTCACGGGCTGGCACATCGCCTGTTACGTGCTCACTGGAAAGAGGCGAAATTGCCGCAGTCATTTCAAATCCTGGATAGTGACGATC
>JBNKMF010000440.1:0-580 GCA_050292965.1 Gammaproteobacteria bacterium
GGTTTGCTTAAAATGATATCCGAGCCGGGAATCCAGGAAGGTCTCCGTATGATGTCTTTGATTGGTGCGCATTTGAGTGAAAGCTTACGCGACATACACAGACGAGGTGGTTAGTTTTTTCTATCTGGCCTTAATACCTCTACACAACTCTATGATGTTTTAAAGTGGAGTTTTAATCGAGGTTCATTTTGAACCTCGATCTTTTTTAGTTTTCAGCTTAGTTATTATATCCTCAAAGAAGATGCTGGCACCATTAAAATAGCAAGATAGTCAGCATGTCGATTGATCGCTGCTTCCAATCAAGGATCAACACGTGTTAACAGCCTGGCATATATCGTAAAATTCAGGATGGGCGGCACTGAAGTAAACCATCTGGCGAATTAAATTACGCCTCTGTTTTAGTGGATCAACGGGTGCGGGGAAGTAAGTACTTCCTGTATTGAATCATTTGCCATAGCAAACAGGTGGTCTACTGCGGTATGCCATTGTTCTTCCTTCACTTGAAGTGATAAGTGAGCAGTTCCTGCCTGATGCCTGCGCGCTCGGCAATAGTCCCTGTACTCACGCAGTCAAAACCAGA
>JBNKMF010000441.1:0-579 GCA_050292965.1 Gammaproteobacteria bacterium
GTCGTCATCCCTCCACATCACCACCACCACATTGATGCTGCCGCCAACCCGTTAATGATATTTGACAACAAATTTAATATTAATTAAAAAAATGTTATCAATTAATATTACTAAAATACTCTCATACTTTTATACTACTACTAAACATACTACCATGATAAAAAAATACTATAAAACATTTTAACTCATTAGATCTAGTTATACTACTCTTTTCTCATAGTAGTATACGGCTCTGTAAAAGTCCTCCACAACAAGAAAATCAGCGAATTTCATCAGCCAAGGTTACATATGTCGGCCCCCGGAGACAAGTTAGCCGACGTAAATACCATCAATTTCATTTGCTGTAGAGAAGTGCACATGAAGTTGATGGTAATTACCACGGCCTTAGTTGCACCAACGAACATATCACGCACAGCTGAAGAAAATAGAATTTGGTAATATATCAGCCAAGGCTATCTTTTGTGGTTATATTGCAGGTTGATTAGTACTCCCTTCATTTTTTTAGTTTTCATTGGGATAAGAATTGAAGTTCAGCAATGAACTAGATTGTTGTCCCTTGGCTGACAACGCTTTAAGAAT
>JBNKMF010000442.1:0-579 GCA_050292965.1 Gammaproteobacteria bacterium
ATAGTAACTTCATCATTTGATGAAGTCCAAGCGTAGTGTTTACCATCATCAATCATTGTCGGCCAGTAGAATCCTTGTCGGATGACCTTAGCTGCTAATGCGTGGGCACCGATGTGACCTCCGTAAATTCCTGCATGAACTTCCTGGAGTATTTTTTTGGCCTTCTGTTTTGCTGATGCAACAAAGTAGGGGGCCTAAAACGGATGTCTTATACAACTCATTTCCGACTATCCGGTAGTCTTTTGCTCACTGTTGCAGTCTGATTTGCTCATTTTTGCTATCTGGCTCGTAATAATGGCGGAGGTATGCCATTATGGGTGCGCACCAATCTTTCCCTTCGATGATGTTGATGACCCTAGGCTCCGGCTCGATTGTTTTTATCGATGCGTCTGATATGATTTGCAGAAAAATGTCGGCCGGTAAGGGTGTGTTGCGGGTTGCCTTCTTTGCCGGTTCATCGGCTTCGATTTTCTTATTTCTGTTTATATACTCTACGGTGAAACCTTTGAAAAAAATTCCATTCTTCTGACTAAGGCTAGGTATTTTTTGAAGGTAGGCTCTCTGGTGATGCATTCTTTT
>JBNKMF010000443.1:0-572 GCA_050292965.1 Gammaproteobacteria bacterium
GGTATAGTGGAAGGTTGTACCAACTCTCACTACCATATCAATCCAGGCTTTCAGCCCGCTAGGTATTGAAAAATTATACATAGGCGTAGCAATGATGACTTCATCGGCTGCTTTCAGTTCTTCGATAAGTTCATCTGACATCGCCAGTAACTCACGTTGCGATTCGCTACGATCTGCTTCGGCTGTGTAGGACGCGCCTATCCACTCTGCATTGATAAAAGGAAGACCATGGCTTACATCATGCTGTATTAGCTTCAGCTCAGAGTGTAGTTTCGACAGTGAATCCTGTACTTGTTCGCACAGTTTTCGGGTGGTAGAGGCGAGTGGGTTTGAACTTGCATTGATGGTTAACAGGGTGTGATTCAATTTTACTACTCCATAATAGTATGTTTTGTCACTAATACGATTATTGTTGTTTCAAATTTAATGATAAATAGCAATATTCGAAAAACATAGTACTCCAAATTAAAACAATGGGGTTTCGTTTTTTTCTGAGGTAAGGGTATGCGAGTCAATAAATTTGAACAGATTTATGCCTTTGTAATGGTGGTGGAACAGATGAGTTTTACCAA
>JBNKMF010000444.1:0-572 GCA_050292965.1 Gammaproteobacteria bacterium
GATCTGCAGCTCTTGCACTTCACCATGGCAGCCAAGACGAAACCGCACCTGTATCATGCCCTGCAGATTCCGGCGCCGTGCGAGAGGGGGGTAGAACTTGTTCTTTTCGATCTTGGCCAGCAGCCGACTGAGATACTCGTTGCGCAAATCGGCCAGTCGTCGGCTCGCCTCCGGGGGGGGGGCTGGCGCCGCTGGCGGGGTTTGCTCGACGATCTCTTCGGGCGTTGCGGATTCCTCGACCGGTACAGGTACCGGTGCCGGTTTGGGTTTTGGCTTGTGAACCGGCTTGGGTTTCGCTTTTGGTTTTGGCTTTGGCTTTGGCTTTGGCTTTGGCTTGGGAGGCGGTTCGGGAGGTTTTACCGGCTCTGGGGGCTGAGGCTCCTCTACCGGCATCACCGCCTGAGGTTGTGGTTGGGGAAAGTCGATCTGGACAAACAGTGAGTTGGGCTGCCGCTCCGTCACCTGGGCAGCGATCAGCTGATGACTGGACCACTCGAAAATAATCACGGCGTGTATCAACAGAGAGACGGTTAAAGCCGCCGCGCGCCAGATCAGATCGGGAAAATTCATGG
>JBNKMF010000445.1:0-572 GCA_050292965.1 Gammaproteobacteria bacterium
TGATCTAGTCAAAGAGGAAGAGAAAGCCGAGACCGAGGTTGAGACAGAACCAAGGTCTGGAAGGGAAGAAGAAAATCTTGGCAAGGCTTCGCCCAAGGACATCAGTGATACACACCTGCTACTGTTCCCCCGTCAAGCAAAGAAGCATGTGAAAGATGAAAAATTCAGCCACTTTATGGAAGTAATCCAGAGAATGTACGTCCACATTCTGATGCTGGATGCCATGCAAGTCCCGACTTATGCAAGGTATTTGAAGGATATCCTCAACCAGAAGCGACCAATACCCGAAATGGACAGGCTCATGTTTGCGAAAAGATGCAGTTCTCCAGTTGCGCCAGCGACCTAAACCTTTAGGTATGGAGACAGTCTTGCTGAACTATAAACATGAAGCTCTTGCCAGGAGGTAAAACGGTAGTTATCCCATTTTCTTTTCCACCCTTCTTCCACCATTTTCATTTGAATTTTTCTCTCACCCACAAACCCAGCATTTTCTTTTCTCCTTTTCCACTACATATTTGTTTTTGCTCACATTCACATTTGATAAAATCAAAAATAAATAAAAGAGATTTGAA
>JBNKMF010000446.1:0-570 GCA_050292965.1 Gammaproteobacteria bacterium
GGAAAAGTTGATGTTGGATGACAATCCGAGAGATTTCTGTTGTAAACTGTTTGTAATACTCCTAGTTGTATATACTTATTTACTTATTGTAATAAATGTGTATAATTTATCTTTTCAAATAGCTAATTAGAACATGGATCATTAATAAATTGCCTCATGTTCATAAATAACATTTGAGTGTGCCGAAGTGGTTTTATGATACTTTTACCTGTGCCGCTACAGGAGCAGCCCGCTGTGGTTCTTTTGTTGGAGAGGGTTTTGGTCTCTTGGTCGCTAGCTATGGATGAACGCGGTGGACACGAAGATTTACGTGGTTCGGGCCGCCGGAGCGTAATTGTAACATCCCCCCGGCTTAATAGGATTAATAGCATACTTATACCACTAAGTTGCAACTTCTTTTCCGGAAGCCCACCTGCAAAGAACTCTGTGGTTAAGCGTGCTTGGCCTGGAGCAATTTCATGATGGGTGACCGACCGGGAAGTCTTCCTACGAGTGACAACAAAAGTGTGCAGAAAATACTAGGGTTGGTTTATGGGGCTAGTCAATGATCCTAGGGGGCTACCAGGAGTA
>JBNKMF010000447.1:0-570 GCA_050292965.1 Gammaproteobacteria bacterium
GCCCACCACCCGGCCCGCGACTCCCCGGTGGCATGACATCTGGGGTCATACGCTGTTCGCCTTTCCCAAACGGTGTCTATCTTTGACGGCCTCCGGGGCCTCCCGGGTTCCGTTTCCCAAACATTTATACATGCATCAGGTCTATGACTCCGGCGGGCCGGACCAACACTTGCATAAAGCACTGGTCCGTGTTGCCTTCCCCTGCACCCAACCGGGTCGGCACCCACGACTTTGATGTCGGAGCTCAATACCGAGCCTGCATGTTCCCCTGTCAACGCTTAACCTGAGATCTTACGATCACCGGCCCATGACTCGGAGTAACGGCGGGTTGCTAGCCCTTTCCGCCCAGAGGACTTTCACCTCCTGATTTGGCACCAGCTTTGCCCGGCGCACGTCGCCGTAAGACCTTGAAACCATTACAGTATCCGGCCTCCGGCACAGATCCGGACGTGCGCTGCTAACGCATCCGGCTCCTGCGTCGAGTCAGACGCACAACCGCTGGTTTGGATAAGGGTGTACCAATCTCACACTCGGGATCCAACGTCGAACATGTTTGTTGAAGGTTTCCCA
>JBNKMF010000448.1:0-277 GCA_050292965.1 Gammaproteobacteria bacterium
GTGGCTGCTACGGATTGGTTACAGTTCGCATCTTTCCGGCACAGCTTCGCGGGCCAAAAAGTCGCCAACTGTAACCAACCGCAGAGGCATGGGTTATGCGACAGGAGAAATAGGTGCCAACGCGAACCATTAGTCAAGGCTTCACAGCATTTCATAAGAAGATTACACCGAGTAGCTATGAGTCTGGCAAAGCAGCTTCACACAAAGCATAAGAACTGGGGTCAGATACAAATTAAATTATTTGTCAGTTTTTTCGAAGCTTACTGGGTATAAAACA
>JBNKMF010000448.1:287-536 GCA_050292965.1 Gammaproteobacteria bacterium
AGTGGAAATGTAGTGTTATAGATCAAATAAAATATAACGTGTATCTGATTCTAGTTATTTGCTAGTTATTATACGCCCTTTGTATAAATGCTTAGATGTTATATTTCACTCGGAAATGAGTTCTTCTATTTGTTCAAGTTTCATTTGTAAGTGTTTCTTCGTTTGTAGCAGAGCATTTATTTTGTTGTCTACTTTATTAAGTTGTATTTTAAATATTTCAACTTTATCTTGATTGCTAATCTCTTTATT
>JBNKMF010000449.1:0-569 GCA_050292965.1 Gammaproteobacteria bacterium
AAAAACAGGCGGAAGAGGAAATGCGTCGGCTCACACTCTTCCAGCAGACGATTCTAAACAGCGCCCCCTACAGCATAATCTCCACGACTCCCGACGGGATCATCACCGTCTTCAATCCTGCCGCCGAGCGTTTGCTGGGTTACACAGCGGCTGAAGTGGTTGGCAAGCAAACCCCGGCAATCTGGCACGATGCACAGGAGATCAGGCAACACGCCCTGCGCCTGTCCGAAGAACTGGGCGAAAAGATCCAGCCTGGATTTGATGTATTTACGGCTCGCCCCAAACACAATCTTCCCGAGGAGCGCGAATGGACCGTAATTTGCCGGGATGGCGTGCGCCTGCCGGTGAATCTTTCCGTGACCATGTTGAGTGACGACGCTGGTCATATCATCGGGTTCGTCGGTATGCTCTATGATCTCACCGAGCGCAAGCAGGCGGAACAGGAGCTTGTGCGCTACAAGGAGCACCTTGAAGAAACAGTACAGCAACGCACTGATGAACTACGCCTGGCACGCGATGCGGCAGAGGCAGCCAACAAGGCCAAGAGCATATTCCTGGCCAATATGAGC
>JBNKMF010000450.1:0-569 GCA_050292965.1 Gammaproteobacteria bacterium
GCAAATCCTCAAGACACATCTCCGACTCCAACTCTGATGTAAGTGATGATCTTTCCCCTGAGGGTGTTTCCTTGAGGATCGCCAAACTTGAAAATGCTCTTTGCATCCAACATAAGTTGCTTTGCAAGGTTTTTTGTGAAAAGAAGAAGTTGAATCTTGAGCTCAAAAGTGTTTCTTCTGAAATTGCTTCTCTTAGGTCAGTGCACGATGATATGAGTGCTAAACCATGTGACAATTCTAAAATGATCATGGTGAACTATGCTGACCTGTGGTTGGTTCATTCTCATATTGCTAGTCTGCTTAATAGTGCCAGGCTAGAACTCAGAGAGCTCAAAGCTCATTCCTTGCTGTTAGGTGCTTGCACTAGTTGTCCTATGCTAAAATCTGATTTGGAGGCTTGTTCTATTAAGATTAAAGAACTTAAGCAAAAACTTGATCATTCTTCTTGTTATAAGATTTTTTCACCTCCTTGTGAAGTTTGTGGTACTCTTAAGGGTAAGCTTTTGCATGCTACCAAAGAGAACTCCAAGCTAAAACAAGAAGTTGCTTATTCGTCTTCACGTCTTTAG
>JBNKMF010000451.1:0-569 GCA_050292965.1 Gammaproteobacteria bacterium
AGGAGCAACCTAAGCATATTAACCCTCATAAGTTATTTTATTAATTTAACCCCAGCCTTTCTATTTATTAACAATTTAACTAAGCATTATAAATTTAATAACATGTATTTCATGAATCTAACTTTGCTCTCTGATTTTATGCATGTCCTAGACAGTATAAGGAAGCATCCTACCAACAATGAATTTGTTTCCAAGCATAGTCTATTTACTATAATTTATTTGTTGCAGGAATAGAAATTAAATCATAATTATTATTATGAGCAGGAAAATAAATATGATCAATTTTGTACAAGCTACTGAGCATAATGTGCACATGTATGCAAAGTTTGGAGGTTTAACTTTTTATTTATTTTTGTAAATAAATACTCCAAGATTTGATTTATAGGAATTTTTCTAAGAGGCATAAAAAAATAAAATGAAATTTGGTCAAGAATATTGCCAATATGTAGTAAAAAGGATTCTATAGAAATTTATTTCATATTTTGCCAAGTTTTATTCCATTTTCTATGCATTTTAGAATCTTAAATGAATTACTGTAATTTTTAACTCAAAAAAGGAAAGATCGGAAG
>JBNKMF010000452.1:0-568 GCA_050292965.1 Gammaproteobacteria bacterium
TCCTAAATGTCCGCCCCCTTTAAATGCCTAATGGATTGTTGGAGCAAAGTAAGGAAAACCCTGGGCAGAGCAATCTTTTTCGGACAATCTTTTTCGGACACCCTCTTTTTGAAGCTTGATACTACTATAGATCAACGGTAACTAAAAACTCATCGACTCATCGAAAGGAACTCATCATGCCGAAAGCCCAGAAGAATCAGGTTTCTGTCGCTCTTACGCCTGTGCCACAACTACGGAATAAATGCGCATTTTTTAAAATGTGTCACCATTAATCTTGATTCATGATTCAAATTCAGTTCCCATACCCTCCATCAATTGAAAAAGGCTGGAGGAATCTAAATGGGACTGTTTGACATGCTTGGTGGCGAATTCATCGACATCATCGAGTGGATCGACGATTCTAATAACACTCTGGTTTACCGCTTTGAGCGCTATCAGAACGAAATAAAAAATGGTGCAAAACTCACGGTTCGAGAAGGACAGATGGCCGTCTTCATCAACGAAGGCCAAATCGCTGACGTCTTCAGCCCTGGCATGTATGAACTCACCACCGAAAACCTGCCGATCC
>JBNKMF010000453.1:0-567 GCA_050292965.1 Gammaproteobacteria bacterium
AGAAGTCTTTATTATGTTGCCAGCCTTCAAAATTTTCAGGTAATGTCAGTGCTATATCATTATGAAAATCCCTTGATGACTGAGTTACTTGATAGGCAAGAGTTTTAGTAAACACGAAAAGAATGCCTATAGCCAAGACTGAGATAGTCAGTTTTTGTCTATTTTCTATATTATTTACCAGCGCGTCCCTTTTCGCTACCCTTTCATTAATCTCTACCGGATCCCACCAGAAGCTACCGATATAGAACATAATAAAAATAACAATTCCGAAAAATAGCCAGCCATATAGTAAGTGATCAACACCAGTAGCCAGCGTCATTCCGCTGAAATGGCCGATCATGACAATACCAAAAGCCCTTAAGCCGTTGGCAAAAACAGGTAGTAAAATTGCAAAAAAAATAAATATAAGCCTTTTATATTTTGACCGGTAGCTGGTATAGGCATACAGACTACCTAATGCAATCGATGCAATTAAGTATCTAACGCCACTGCATTCTTCGACCACTGACCAGTTTCCAGAAGGCAGTGTGAAATAAAGCCCATCCTGATAGATGGGAATACCTGTTA
>JBNKMF010000454.1:0-566 GCA_050292965.1 Gammaproteobacteria bacterium
TACTTCAAACTCATGCTCCATATCCCATTCTTTAATTCCAGGATATTCATCAAGATATATCGCTAATTCAACCTGCCACCATTTTTCCCACCCAGTTATACCGATTTCGGTAATTTGCTGCAGACCTTTCGATATGTGCTCCTGAGAGAGAAATCTATCCATTATCTCTCGAACGACATTCATATCTTCAATAAATGTTTCAGGCATGGTTTCCTCTAACGCCTACAGCAGAGGAAAACCGCAGCGCAGCGTAGGTTTTTCCTGCTGACTGTACTTGCTATGAATTCAATCATCATAAGATACCAGTCTTAAAAGGACCCGTATTTTTTTTGACTGTAAAACAATAATTAATTGCTCTTCAATTTCATTGTGTGAGCAAAAATACTCTTCTGGAGAAAACTCATCTTCGATTATCTGAAAAAACCTTTTTGAAACAGCTTTAAAATATGCTTGATTTTCTAAAGGTAATTTGAAAAACAATTCTAGATTCTCAATTAATTCCTCATGATCAACTTTTATTATTTCTGGTAAATATTCTTGTTTAACCCCTAAAAGTAACAACTTAG
>JBNKMF010000455.1:0-566 GCA_050292965.1 Gammaproteobacteria bacterium
GAACGCAAAAGGTAGAAAATGACTGAATGAAGAATACTGAACACTAGAAACAGAACAAAACAAAGAACATGAATACTGAAGGCTAAAAATGAAGAAAAATACTGAACACTAAGCATAGAAGAGTACTGAATAAAAAATACTGATCATTAGTATAGAATAGAATAGCACGTGTTCTCAACATGAACTCAAATCTCCCAACAATGGATCTCGAGTTACAGTCCAACAAATCTCATGAAACTTGGACACAAGGGTCACCTCAATAAAAGTAAAAAGTTCACAACAGAGGTTTTTTTCCAAATGCAACGATTTCCATTCCAATTTTGGATGAACTAAAAAACTGAGAAATCCATGAAATTGAAGGGGTTAGAGTCATGGATTCACTCCAAGGTTGGAGGTAGATGATGAGCCTTGTCTTAGCACCCAAACCCGTAGAAGGAATTGAAGAAAAACACCTCAAATCATGAGATAAAAAATCAGGCCAAAAATACCTCTGAAAATTATGAAAATGAAAAAATTGCAGCACAAGATAGGAGATGATTTAAGCCAAAAGCACGGCTATATTGATG
>JBNKMF010000456.1:0-562 GCA_050292965.1 Gammaproteobacteria bacterium
GATACTTTGGCAATCATTTAGCTGAAATAAATTAAGGCAGCCCTGTAACTCCCTGGAATCGCCTGCTATTACGCATCGTCGCGCCTTGATCTATACCACCACAAACGCATTACAATTCGGCCAACTGCAGATTCCAGGATTAAGGATTACCAACTTCATTTTACTGATACTGGTTCCCCTGTGATGTCACTCACAAAACTTAATTAAAACAATCAATTAAATACTGCTATCCTCAAAAAATTTGATATAAGTCCTGATAATTAGCGAAACTGAAACTATGCTTAACTGAGTTTTAATCATTGAGCGTGTTATGCGTATTATCCAGGCCAATAAATGGTTTCACTTTTTTCTTGTTGTAATCTTATCCATCACGATTTCAGCCTGTGGTGGAGGTTCTGGCGGTTCGACAGTCGATCCAGTCGGTCAGGGAAATCCTGCTCCTACGCCTACTCCAGCGGCACGTAATCTTCAGCAGATCGTCATCAGTCCGTATCTGGATAGTGTTGCTAAAGGTGGACAGGTCCACTTTTCTACTATAGGTATTTACGACGACCAATCCAGT
>JBNKMF010000457.1:0-562 GCA_050292965.1 Gammaproteobacteria bacterium
GTAAGTCAGTATGACAGTTATGACCGTAATGACCCTGCGGTGGGCTACAGCTACATATTTAAGAGGCTGCAACTCAGTTTGTGGCGTGGAACCATGCCAGAAAACGAGGCTGACGATGATGGTAAGTTTTTTGAGGCTGTGGGGGTCGCAACAGATGGATATTTTGAGTAATAAGTCGCATAACACGTCGCTTCAGCCGACATCGGCGCTGTCGCGCCTCCTCGGCTGAGCTAGGCGTTATGCGAATGTAAAGCTCCATGAACTATGACGAATACACAAAAAGAATAACGCAAGAAGTAGACGCTCTTAGTCAGAAGGAGAAAGTTGTCCTGTGCTTAATTTGTTGTGAACGCCTTGTTCCATTATACAAGAAGTTTTCAGAAACAGAGGGTTGGGGAAGCGTAGCAGTCCTATGTGAGATTGAAAGAATTGCTAAAGGATGGTTGCAGGGCGAATATTTGGAAACAAGTTTAATTGCGCAACAACTTGCTGATGTAATCCCAGATATGGACGATTTCGGATCAATTTCAGGTTCGTTTGCACTAAATGCTGGACTAGCACA
>JBNKMF010000458.1:0-561 GCA_050292965.1 Gammaproteobacteria bacterium
AACGGTAGCAGTATCGTTAGTACCGTTGATAGTAATTTGTACTGTTGAAGGGGTACCATCAATGGTAGTGACGTTGAAGGTTTCATTGACACTGTCACCCACATTCAAACTATCGAATGCACTGTTTGCAGTGAAGGTCCAGTTACCAGAGGCATCGATACTGAAGTCACCCGTTGACCCAGTGATAGTCGCTGGAGTAAATGTATTATCTGCATTATCAATATCGCTACTAGTCAGAACACCAGATGTAGTCAGTGCTATGTCAGTTTCAGTTAATACTTTTACATCACTGGAAACAGTGGCTACATCATTGGTGCCATTGATAGTGATTTGAACGGTTGAAGCTGTACCATCAACTGTAGTGACATTGAAGGTTTCGTTTACACTATCACCAGAATTCAAACTATCGAATGCACTGTTTGCAGTGAAGGTCCAGTGACCTGCTCCATCGATACTAAACTCGCCAGTTGACCCACTGATAGTCGCTGGAGTAAATGCATTATCTGCGTTATCAATATCGCTACTAGTCAGAACACCAGATGTAGTCAGTGCTATGTCAGT
>JBNKMF010000459.1:0-560 GCA_050292965.1 Gammaproteobacteria bacterium
CGCGATATAGTGTTCATCGATGGGTGTTGGCGGGGTGGTTCCATCGCCATTGTCCGTCCCGCCTTCGTTATTGCTGGCTGGGTCCGATGCACCACCGCCACCACAGGCAGCGATAGAGACCATTAATAGGATAACAAATAGGTATTGAACCAGCCTGTTTTTTTTATTTAGTATAGCCATTGTAAGATAAGCAACCTTGCGTTTGAGTGAAATAAAGAGCCTGAGCACTTATTTCCTGTTTCGAATCTGTACAGCAACGGCAGCGGATGGTAATTACATTTCGTTTAAGAAACCATACTACCTTTGGGGTAATGGTGAGACCGCCTATAGACTATCAGCAACGACTGCAATTGGCACCAGAGTCCTGCCTCTTCCGCAACACCCTCTTATTACCCAGAACACGTTCAACTGTGTTGTCACCTTTAGGGCCTCTGTTCTTTATGATCAGCCCATTCAGAAGATGCGCAGATAAATAACCCCATTGAAGGCGTAATTGTTTTGTTGATTGGCCGGTAAAATATGTACCATTTTTTGTGGGTGAAGTTGGCGGGCGTGTTAAT
>JBNKMF010000460.1:0-560 GCA_050292965.1 Gammaproteobacteria bacterium
AAACTGCTTGAGCTTGAGCCAGATAATATTAAAGGCAACTATCTATATGGAATGTTTCTTTCTGGGACACAGAAATACCACTTCGAAAGTATTCCCTATCTAGAAAAGGCATTCGCATTGGGGGAAACCGATGCTCAATATACTCTTGGCCTTTTATATTATCAGCAAGGTGACAAAAATAAGGGGTTAAGTTATCTGCGGGAATACGCAGCAAACAAACCAGAACAAGAGCGTGTCAAGAAGGTGATCAGTGCTATTGAAAGTGGGAAGTTGAAGTTCCAGCATGATTGAAACATATCATCTAACAATGCCATCAAATTCGCTCCCTACGGTCGCCGGACCTCGCTGTCGCTCGGCCGTTTATGGCAGCCGTTAAGCACATAAGTCAGTGACTTTTTGTCCAAAATGCATGTATGAGAGGAAAGGTTCAGAAGGTGTTCAGGATTGGAAATGTCCGGCTTGCGGAGTGGCATATCAAAAAATTGAACAGATAAAACAGCGCCAAAAAGAAGATGATGTTAGATTCTATAAAGAACAAAAAGATAGGGATGAAAGACTAA
>JBNKMF010000461.1:0-560 GCA_050292965.1 Gammaproteobacteria bacterium
ATCTTTTCGGAAAAGGAAAATTGAAAGCGAATCCTATCCATGGTGAAGATTTGGCAAATTTCTGCGTTGATGCTATCGACAAGCCTGATAAAGAAGTTGAAATAGGAGGCCCGGAAACTCTCACTCAAAATGAGATTGCATTGATCGCCTTTGAGATTTTGGGTAATAAACCGAAAATAACTCATCTTCCAGATTGGGTAAGGATTGCTACCCTCAAACTGGTCAGGTTACTTACTGGAAGCAAGGTTTATGGACCAGTTGAATTTTTCATGACAGTCATGGCAATGGATATGCTTGCCCCTGAATATGGCAAGCACACGATCAAAGAGTACTTCCGCGTTTTGAATAATGCATAACCGATCTCACACGGATCGTAAAGCCGCGCTCAGTGAAGCAGGGCGTTTTGGCTAGAGTGAAAAATGAGCAGGCCAATCACGATATCGAATAACGCAAACATTGCGAATACATCCATCGCCGGCCTGGATTTCGAATAGAAATATTGGGTGGATAAGCGCAGCGCATCCACCAGCAACAATGGCCGGGGTCGGTGGATGCGCTGC
>JBNKMF010000462.1:0-559 GCA_050292965.1 Gammaproteobacteria bacterium
CTGGGAATATTAACAATATCAGGAATTTCTGCCTGCAATCACTCATCATCTGATGATCCCTATCTTACAGTTAGTCTACCCACCGTCACAGAAGGTGACAGCGGAACGGTTGAACTGAATTTTTCGATAACGCTGAGCGAAACCGTTTACCAGACAATAACCTTTGACTACACTACCGTTGATGAAACGGCTACAGTCGCAGACAATGACTACACAGCTGTCAGTGGCTCGTTAACTATTCCCGCCGGAAACACTACCGCACATATCAGTGTATACGCCAATGGTGATACTGATTTCGAAGAGGATGAAACCTTTACTCTGGTTGTCAGTAATATCCAGGGAGTGACTCTTGGCGCTAGCAGCTACAGCGGGCAGGGAATGATTTCAAATGATGATTCGGTTCCCGACCCCGAACTCACCGTTAGCCTGCCTACAGTCACTGAGGGTGATAGCGGAACGGTTGAGCTGGATTTTTCAGTAACTCTGAGCAAAGCTGTAGATCAGACGCTAACCGTTGATTACACTACCGTCGATGGAACTGCCAAGGTAGCCGACAATG
>JBNKMF010000463.1:0-559 GCA_050292965.1 Gammaproteobacteria bacterium
AAAACTATGAAAACAAACTGGATTGCTTCAAAAAATGTCTCTGTAACTTGATTGATTGAAGCGATAAAACCAAAGATTATCAGAATGGACAATATGATATTTTCTGATTTCCAGTAAAAATATAGCAAAGGAACAAAAAGAACACCAACACATAGAGCAAATACTATAAGAAAAACTCCAGGCACTTGAAAATACAATGAGACAACGAGAATCGATCCTGATGACCACGCCAACCATGGCGAAGAGTTGAGTATTAACTTACCGTGGGACTTCAAAGGAGATCTTTCCATGTTTCAATCTTTTTGCTCATAACGCCTCACATAAGCTGCGCGAGGTACGAGCGTCGGGCGAACGAAGTGAGCGAACTTAATGTGATTGTTATGCAATTGGACATTTTTCTAAATAGCTTCCAAAGTAGAACTGACTTGCGCTATTAACACTATGATGATTCGCAATTGAAACCTCAGCATCAGTTAGCTCCTGATCTGGCAAGTTACCGGCTAATGCAAGAACTGGGGATACAGGGATAAATAACAATCTATGATAGCAATCCGCGCAT
>JBNKMF010000464.1:0-559 GCA_050292965.1 Gammaproteobacteria bacterium
GTCAGAATAAGATTCTGCTTCATAGATGATGATTTTTTTACTCAGGTTTTGTAATGCTAACTTTGTTCCCGCTCTAACGAGACTATGATCATCAACAATAAGTATCCTTAATACACCATCCATTTTTTTGACCTATAACTACATTAGCTATTATTGTAATACAGATTAAAAATGAATAGCTATGGTTTTCTTTGGGACATAGTTTAGAAAACTATGAGTGTCGTACGCTAAAAAGCTTATATGCCTTTCTTATCTACGCTATTTTACTAATTGTAAGGCGCCCGCCTATCATCTACATTCATATTGTAAATATTTTACTTCTCAGGATGATTTTGTTCAGAAGCCTTATTACTTGATAAATGTTGGAATATTTGTGCTTTTTTATGTTCGGTTTCCAATAATTTAATAAATGGCCTTTTATTAAAAATTTTTTATCCTCTCGAAGTATGGAACTGAATGTTTTCCGATGATGGGATCAGGATTTTCTTTTGTGGTAGAAAAGGTAACCGGACTAAAAGCTTCGATCAATCGCTGTATCAACGGCATACTTAAAGAAATT
>JBNKMF010000465.1:0-559 GCA_050292965.1 Gammaproteobacteria bacterium
TGATTTCACTGTAATCGACTTCGGATTCCAGTCTGGCAAAAAATTCATCACTGAAATTTTCTTTTACCGTATCAATAATCGCGACACCTTCACTACCCTTGATCAGGTAGGAGTTATAGGTCGTTCCATTAGCGGTACGCAGGATGATATCAAAGCTACGTAGTGTAGGATCGAGCGCACCTATCCAGTAGACATCATCAGCGATCTCAACCGCATCGCGATGAGAGGAGACATCTATCTGCTGATTCATGCTTTCACCTCACAGGGTTCATCAGTAGACATGGGGCAGGATTGCAGGTCTTCATCCGCTTTTAATTTTATATTTAAATGATTTAAAACCACACCATCGACAAAGCCACTTTGCCGTAATTCGTTTACCTGTAATAAAGGCCTGCAAATTAGCAATGGGTTTTCCCGCATCATGCCTAGTGCTTCACTTTCAGTCAGTTGAGCAGTTTGTATAACACCCGATTTAATATCTGGCGCTGACTGATTAAACCACTCACTGACTGGTTTATTGGCAAAGAATGGACGCAACTGCTCAACTGTCCAGGGCGTT
>JBNKMF010000466.1:0-558 GCA_050292965.1 Gammaproteobacteria bacterium
TCGTTATTCTTTAACCCGCTTGGGATACCTCATATCCCAGGCATGGGTTTTGGTTTCCTGAATGGGTTTTCCATGCTGGCGGGGGCTCTTCCATGAATCTCCGCTGGGGGTTCATTGATGAGTCCCCAACAGTAATACCTATCGATAGGAGAAAAACCATGCAAAACCAAAACCTTTTACCGATTTATGAGGTTCACCACCTGGTTGCCGAAGAAATTATTCTAGAATCAGGAGATGATCATGAGTAGATCAAAATCGAAAGCAATAGTACCTATTAACGGGCGTTCGTTAGTCAAAGTTGATAAGCCAATAATACCGTATAACGGAGAAGTACTGATCATGCCGAGTTGTACTCAAACGAGTGAATTCGATAAAGATAAAGCGCTCACGAGTTTTGCTCATGCGTGTTTTATGCTCGCAGGCATCGGATTGGTTCTGGGATATATCGCTTCAGCTATGTCCCCGTTTTAAGTTATTATTACTTCGCGTAATAGAGGGGGCTTGCCCCCTCTTGATTATGTGGAATATGGAGATTTCAATATGGAAGAAAAAGTCTAT
>JBNKMF010000467.1:0-558 GCA_050292965.1 Gammaproteobacteria bacterium
AAGACAATAGGTCCATTACCTGCTGATCAATGCAATTGAGTGCTTGTGGCTGATTTTTCAGTTGGTGTCGGATGCGACGTTGAATTGAGGTGTGATCTGAGGCCTCCGGTGTATCAGCCATTCCAGCTCGGATGGGATTCAGATCAACATAGACCATACAGGCCGCGAGGGCCTTCTCATCAAGCAGCGCCTGGGACTTGCTGATTTACTGTAGATTCAAGCTTCAAGGAGTGGATGTCCCAAAAAGATTCATTTAAGCCTGAATAACCTATTGTTTTGGGATAAAACGTTCGTGTAAACAACAGATTACTCAGGTCCAACCTTGCGGTCGGTGCTTCTTTCAGGGACGTCTGGAACACCGCCCAGAATATACGCTGATATCAGTAAAGTACTGGGTTCTGTATGCGGAAAGTGCTTTTCAAAAATATCCCATATTTCTCCGCTGCGATACAGTGCGGAAAGCCCCTGATCAATGTCATTCAGTAAAGGCAAATCGGAAGACCGCACCGCCAGGGCATAGGGTTCGAACGAATTCAGTCGCCCACCCAAACGAAACCT
>JBNKMF010000468.1:0-558 GCA_050292965.1 Gammaproteobacteria bacterium
ACCGTGGACCGTATGGGCCCGAAGCCTATTGGGCTCCACTGTCCATCTTGTAATCAATCTCTGTAATAATTGATTATTAACACTCCCCCTTGGGTAGTTGATGCCCAATTGTCATGTATATTTCTTCAAAAATCTAGTGGAAAAATAAAGGATGTCATTCTGTTATGCTGTGAAAAACTCCTATAACCCAATGAGACAATTTAGGAGAAACACTATCAGCATACTTATGTCTCCAATATCTCTTTGTAAAAACCCTATGGAAAAATCAAGAGATAGACATATACTTGTGTGCACATTATCTCATTAAAAACCTTTCAATGAGAAATTCTTGTAAAACTCATAAAGGAAAAGAGTACAATGTGTTGCCTTTTTTCAGGATACCTGATAGGGGTTCTCCCCCCTAGACTATGCAAATCCTTAAGTGTCCTCATACCAATGCCCTTTATACATTTATCAAATATAGCTAAAGGTAACGACTTTGTGAATAAATTCGCAAGATTATCACAAGATTTGGTTTGCAAGATACTAATTTCTCCATGCTCTTGTAGCTCATGTGGG
>JBNKMF010000469.1:0-556 GCA_050292965.1 Gammaproteobacteria bacterium
CTAATAGTTCATCATAATCGTTGGCTAGCGATAGGTACAAATAAATCTATGTCAAGTCACATCAGCAAAACCACCTTAACTCAGAGTCTATATTAGCAAATCGCATAGGATTGAAGAGAAAATGTGTAAAGTGCATCAATTTGGTAAATAATGGGGGTAAAGTAAACCAAATATTAGTTTAGGGGGTTATCTGGACTTGGGCTAAACTTAGAGGGAGTAAAGTGGACTTTTATCTTTTTTTTAAAAAAAAAGAAAATGGTTCTGGCAGCCGTTGTTTTTTTAAGGATACATAGGGCCAATTTTTTTGTTTTGTTTTATTTTTAAAAAATTATAAAAATATATGATAACTTATAGTTGACTAATATGATTTTATTGGACTCATTTGCGTAATTCATAAACTTTTTTGACTTAAAATTAAAAAAAAATATGTGACGATGACATGGACCTAGATGCTATAGGCTCATGTTGGAATGCTCATTATCAAGAGAGAAGGATGATGTGGCGTGATAGAGAGGGAGATAGAGACAGTCCACCATTAAAACCCGTCTTATTGCTT
>JBNKMF010000470.1:0-556 GCA_050292965.1 Gammaproteobacteria bacterium
AAGGCTGTTTCTGAGAAGACCAGCAAACGAGAGAAGATCCAAGAAAATGGCAAGTCCCAGAAGTGCTCTTTCGGTCAATCTCACACCCCGCAAAATCAGCATTGAAAAAGGCAACAAGATCAAGCGAAGAAGAAGCAGAATACCAAATCCCAAACTCAGGAGTGTGTTTGAGATACCTGAAAACTCGCTGAACTGCCGTCCGATGTGAAGAGTGTGGGAAAGACTAAAAGCACGCACACAGCCCCACGACGAACTGAATGTCCGGTCGCGTCACTGTGAGGTATAGGAGGGAGCCAATCATGCTCCTGTACTCTCTCTGGTCCACAGCATCGCCATCTTCATCTGAACCAAGCGAGGCCGCGGAGCTCATCGGAGTAGACACTGGCTTGAGCTCCGTCATGTTGAACTTCTTCATCAGGTCCTTCGTGTACTTGCCCTGATGTACGAAGGTGCCTTGCTTCGTTTGCTTCACTTGGATACCTAAGAAAAAGGTTAGCTCACCCATCATGGACATCTGAAACTCGCTCTCCATCATTTCCTGAAATCTGGACACAAG
>JBNKMF010000471.1:0-556 GCA_050292965.1 Gammaproteobacteria bacterium
GTGCCTCTCATGACTTCATCAGCAAGGCATTCACCCAAAAGTGTCAATTGGTCATTGAGCATATGAGCACATGTTATATGATTCTCACTCCTGGAGGAAACGTTATCACCCAGCAACTAGTCATAAATACTCTTCTCAACCTAACAGGAAAAGTTTACAAGACACATCTGATTGTTCTAGATGGTCAAGGAATTGATGTGATATTGGGAATGAGCTAGATGAGGGATTGTAACACCTTGATTTTCACAAGGAAATAAAACTCTAAAAAATTATTTATATAAATAAATAAATATGTTTGTTGCATTTATACTGTTGCATATTTTCATTGTGTGAAGTAGTGCTCCTCTATTTTATTGTGTGAATAGGAGTCATCGAAATTCAAATTTGATTTGAATTCAAATTGATTTGTAATTTATAAAACAGATTTGAAACAGAAATATTCTTAATTGGAAATCGGCTTCGGGCCGAATTCGACGCAGCCCAGCCACCCTCACCGCGCGCGCATTGGCCTGCATGGCCCAGCCGGCCGGCACCGCAACCCAGCGGATTCATAGGC
>JBNKMF010000472.1:0-554 GCA_050292965.1 Gammaproteobacteria bacterium
TGATGCGGTGTGTGGGAACATGCACTGCAATAACCAGGCCAGCCGTATATGCTGGACGTTCTGCTCCCCACAAGGTGGAAAATGATCTTTTTATAGTTTTGCCAATGATGTTATTACTCCCTTCATCTCTAAATATTTGTCTCTTTAATTTTTTTATATCAACTTTAATCATTCATCTTATTAAAAAAATTAAAGTTATAAAAAATCAAATATATACTTAAACTATAATAAATTATATTATATTTAATTTTTTTATAACTTTAATTTTTTAAATAAAATGAATGATCAAAATTGATGTAAACAAATATTTGAGGATGGAGAGAGTATTTGATAAGTGATTCTGAAAATATTTTCTACACAAGGAGCTTGTTCGCTTGTTCAACCTAATAATTTGGAACTGTTAAACTAAATCAATATATTGGTTGCTGGGTTACAGAATACTTGTCAATGGTGAACCAATCGGGCGGGTGAAGAATAAGATGAGAGATGATTATCCCTTTCCACTATTTCAGCTTATGAGGCTGTATGACAGCATCTGGAACGCTGATGAATGG
>JBNKMF010000473.1:0-552 GCA_050292965.1 Gammaproteobacteria bacterium
GACATGATGGTATTCGTGCACTCCGCGCCCTTTATCACCCATAAATCCCACCGCATGACAATCATCATGATGCACCATGGCATCGTATTCATCAGCCAGATCGCAAATCTGATCCAGTCTGGCAATGCTGCCATCCATAGAGAACACCCCATCGGTGGTAATCAGAATACGCCTTGCCCCGGCGGCTTTGGCTTCTTTCAAGCGATCTTCTAAATCCTGCATATCATTATTTCTGTAGCGGTAACGCGCGGCCTTGCACAGGCGCACACCATCGATGATAGAGGCATGATTTAACTCATCAGAAATCACTGCATCACGCTGATCCAGAATGGTTTCAAACAGGCCGGTATTGGCATCGAAACAGGCTGCATACAGAATCGTATCCTGCATGCCGAGGAATTCACTAACCTTTTGTTCCAGTAACTTATGTATGCTCTGGGTACCGCAGATAAAGCGCACCGAAGACAGACCGAACCCCCAGTTGTCAAAGCTGTCCCTGGCTGCCTGTATCACTTCGGAATTATTCGCCAGGCCCAGATAATTATTAGCACA
>JBNKMF010000474.1:0-552 GCA_050292965.1 Gammaproteobacteria bacterium
TTTTTGTTGTTTTTAGGTAGACTGGCTTGCTCGTCTCTGAAACCCAACCCTGTTTTTTTATTTCTTGAATATAAGCAGCAATTAGTCCTGGTGTAACAGGAGTGGAGCCTTCCAAACTACTATTCAAATCCCCTTTCGAAAGCTCTGAATAATTCAGCCACGGATCGTCAAACTCTTTTGTATTTTCGAACAACGGGATACGTTAATTGCCACCTTTCCAAACTTTGATTTTAACATTATGCCCATCATCTTTTGAAACACCCCAAACATAAGTCTCAGAATAAACGACGATGTTTCTTACTTTCGACTTCATCGATTGCTGGCCCTCTAACGGCAAGCTTCAGCCGCGCGCGCCTTTGGCGCGTCGGCTGGAAGCTTTTGTTAGCATTAAATGCATAAAAATATTTGCCTAGTCTTTTAATATGTACCGAATTATATCTTCCTTGTTTTGATGGCCGTAGATCCATTTTTTAGTATCAGTAAGTCTTGAATATTCCTCTACGCCTAATATTTTTTCAAACCGCTTCTCATGTGCCTTTTTTGCATTTTCTT
>JBNKMF010000475.1:0-552 GCA_050292965.1 Gammaproteobacteria bacterium
GGAAACAAGAGAAGGACAGTAGTAAATGACAATAACTGCTCCTCAAGTGTCCCATCAATGTGCACTTGGGGACTAATTTATAGGGGTAGTTACATGTGGTCATAACAATGTCCGTAATGCCCCCGTTCACCTACCATAACCACATGGCTATTACAGTCCTTCGAGATTTACAAATATTTCCGTGCCCCATGAATGAGGACGCGATGCGTGTCCACTGTGACACCCCTAGTGTCACTGTAGTAGCTACAGTGTTCTACAATACCTGTGCAGTCAATCTACATTGTATCTTGGTTTAAGTTTGTTGCCGAAGTTAAATCTTCCATTTGAATATTATTAAACCAAGTCACGTTTACCACTTGTAAGGGAACCTCCAAATTTTTCATTCAAGTGTGTCAATATAAATTTACATTATGGAAGATCAAGTTAAGAGAGATTTTTAGTGAATTTTCTAGAATTTCCCCCAAAGGTTTAAATCCCTTAAAAATTTGAGGAAAAATTCAAAGTGGAGTTTGTTCCAAATATTATAACTTGAACTCTTGTGGGATTCTGAAA
>JBNKMF010000476.1:0-552 GCA_050292965.1 Gammaproteobacteria bacterium
ACCATGCAACAGACCTTGGTCAACATGCAGGCTGCTCCACCTCAGGCACCGCCCCCGCCACCGAGGGATAGGCTTGGAGATTTTCAGCGCACTAAGCCGCCTACCTTTTCTCAAGCCATGGAGCCAATGGATGCTAACGATTGGCTCAAGTCTGTGGAGAAGAAGTTGCAAGTGGTGCAGTGCAACAACCGTGAGAAGGTGCTGCTAGCCTCTCACCAACTCTCTGGTCCTGCAGCCGACTGGTGGGATGCTTATGTGGAAGCCCATGAAGAACCCGAGAGCTTCAACTGGCTGAAGTTAGGAGTTGCTTTCTGTGCACATCATGTTCCCCAGGGAGTGATCAAGCACCAGCCGAGCCGCCTCTCCATCGCCTGCTGTCCGTGGTCCATCTCCGCCACTCAAGAACGACCCAGGTGAGCTCCCCGCACCGCTCTGGCTGCATAGGAAGAAAGGCTGGCGAGTTTTGGCCACCGGAGCGGTCGGAACCCTGAGCTCCACCAAGCTCCAATGGAGCCACTACCGTGAGCCGGACTGTGCCACCACTCTCGTTGG
>JBNKMF010000477.1:0-551 GCA_050292965.1 Gammaproteobacteria bacterium
AAAATCCCGCTGAAATACGGCGTTGAATCACCAGGAAACCAACGATGGAAATTTCAACATTTCAAGAAGCTGATTGCTATGTAGTAATGTTTCCTGATCATATAACACTAGAAAGCATGAAAAGCTGGGGTGTTGAGTTTAAAAATAAACTGAATGGTAAAAGCGGTTTAAGTTTGCTGTTAAATACCAATTCTCATAATTTTGAATCCGTAGAGTGTCTAAAATGGCTTAGAGAGTTTTTGACGCAAGAGCAAGTTTTAACACAGGCAATAAATAAAGTTGCCTTTGTACAACCTGGAACTTATCGTGCAACTGAAGTTATATCAGATAGTGAGGCTTACTTTAACGATTCATACAGTGCAAGAAAATGGCTGAACTTGTATTGATGCGAGCGGTCAACTGCGGAATCCAGGTTTAACTGACGCTGTGGCTGAATAGCTTAAGTTTTATTTCCTTTTCAATAGATGTCTATTGTTAAAGTACCAGATCGAGCTGCTGGATACTTCCTGCCTCTCCTGATTCCTGTAAATACAGGCCACTACTTTTTAATG
>JBNKMF010000478.1:0-550 GCA_050292965.1 Gammaproteobacteria bacterium
TTGTATAATAACAAAGCTTTAAAATAATTTATCTCATGATATCCATTTTAAATTTCGTTTTCACTGTTGTGTTCTAACCAACGAGATGAACAAAACTAGATTACACTTTGCATATGTTTTAATTTTTTTTAAACCAACTTAATTTGATCTATTTTTGCATATGTTTATATTTATAACAGATCAAGAGTTATGAGTACGTGAGTTAACGGGTCGCATTATTGGATACGACCACTTTTTAGATTAAAAAGATATACTTAAATTTGTTTATTATTTCATGATCCTATTTCTTACAGTATATGTTTTTAAACATTTTTTTACTGTTAGTACCATGTAGTCACAAGAATCAACATGTGAATTTACATAAATATAAGGCATTTTGAAATCCCACATCATTTCACAGGGTTATCAACTAGTAGATAATAATTTAGATAAAATTATGTGATAAGAAAAAGGAGAAGGCAATTTGATAATGAATAAATGGAAACATGGTGATCCTCTTTCAAGGGAAACCGTGAATCCACAAGGGCTCTAAAGGTCGCTTCATTAAATG
>JBNKMF010000479.1:0-550 GCA_050292965.1 Gammaproteobacteria bacterium
GGTCGATGTCGGCAATGATATCGTCGATATGTTCAATGCCCACTGAAATGCGCACAAGGTCCTCAGATACACCGGCGGTTGCCATTTCTTCAGGACTCAGCTGTCGATGGGTTGTCGTCGCAGGATGACAGGCCAGTGACCTGGCATCACCGATATTCACCAGACTTAGAATCATCTGCAAAGCATCGATAAATTTCGCAGTAAATTACTTACCATCATTGATGCCAAAGCCGAGTACTCCAGAAGCCTGACAGTTGGTGATTTTCTAGCGGGTACTATTAAATTTGCTATCAGGTAGCGCGGCATATTTGCCCCAATAGCATACAAATGATTCGTGTGACTACCTCTCTGGGCGAGCCATGAAAGAGCCAATAAAGGCTTGAAATTCACTTTAATAGCGTGTAATTTGATATTAAAGTATAGTAATTTCACTTTAAAGGAGTGTTGATACCATGAAAGTCAGCAAAAAAGAGAAGACCAAAACCCGTCAGCGGATTCTTGAGGCGGCTTCGGATGTGATTATTGAAAAGGGCTTTAAATCAGCCTCGAT
>JBNKMF010000480.1:0-550 GCA_050292965.1 Gammaproteobacteria bacterium
CCAGGTCTCGCCGTCTTTAGTCTTGAGCCGCAGGTAGGTATAACCCGGTACATTCATGGCCTCAAGTACTATGCCCTTTACGGCGCTGGATGCATGGCTATCACAGGCACAAACGAAGGTAGAAATAACAAATAAACAGATCGATAACATAGCTTTCATAGACTGAGTACTCCCGATTTTATAAAGGTTATTTTGGCATGAAGTGTAACAGGGTGGTGGCAATTGGCAATCGTAGTGGATACGGTAAGGTCGTTCTTTCTCTCCTTTGCGAACCTGAGAAAAGCCGCTATGCAACTATGGAAGCACATAATTATTTCTAAAATGACTGCTATTTGGAAAGGAGACAGGTACATTTACCGCGCTTACGGAGCACTAGTCACGCATGGCAAGTACAGCACGGTTGGCAGCCTGATGTGCAGCATTACCGGTAGTGTTCAAGTATCCGGATGGATTTACGAAAATGGTTTATCTTTCATCGTATAAGATGCATCAGATCGCCCTGCATAGCTATTTCCGCATGACCCAGCAACTCTGGCACAATAGTTGAGAA
>JBNKMF010000481.1:0-549 GCA_050292965.1 Gammaproteobacteria bacterium
CTACTGGGGTAGTTACAGATGGTGTTTTTACAGGTGGGTCATGCTCCGTAGGCATGCTTCCCGGAGTCGATTACATTATTTATCTTTATAAAACAAATAACGTTTCTATCTGTAACGGCACGCAATTCTATAACACAACAAGAGATAAAGAGTTAATTGAGAAACTCAGAATGCTTCGGGAAAATACGCAGTGAATCGCATAACAAGAAAATCATGTCGCTCACTATCGTTCGCTGGGACGCTCCGCTGAACTTATACCACTTTAGTTGACGGTTCTTTCGTCAAACTAAAGAGGTATTGGAAATGGGCCAAACGAGAAAGAGGCATTACGATAGATATACCCTAGAATTCAAGAATATCGTTGTTAAGTTAGCAAACCACCCTGGCGTTATGGCCAAGGAAGTGGCGGAGACTCTAGGACTTCACCCGGTCATGGTGTATCGCTGGCAAATGGAGAATCGAAGAGGAGAACTCAGAGGTAATCCGTACATGACCAGACAAGTACAAGGCTCACAAGGCGCAAGACGAGCGAGAAAGTCGGATAAAGAG
>JBNKMF010000482.1:0-547 GCA_050292965.1 Gammaproteobacteria bacterium
GTTCTACTACTGGCGCCTGCGATGAAAAACTTTCCCAGTCAACCATTCAACATGCTGAATTAGAATTCTGTCCAATCCAGGAAGGCTTTATTCAATTTTCAACATCGACCACGGCTAGCTAATACTGGTTTAATTAATACTGCTGGAGGCCATTTTTTATCTTCCAGCAAGGCAAAATAATCGTATCGTCGTACTAGATAAGCGGCTTATGTTCCAGGGCATTAAAGTCGCTTTATTTTTTACGCTCCTTTGCATCCATACTGAAAACCAATCGGTGAATCCTGCTAAGCGCTGGATAGAATATTTAAGTCAGCGTATTTCTGCCGTACATATAGGGACATAGGTAAGGAGCGTGAGCAGGACGCAGCAACCTTGTGACTTCCTGGAATAGCCTCTATTCAGGCTCGTCCCACGTTAATCTACATCACCGCAAACATTCAAACTCGCCAATTGAGGATTCCAAAACAAATAAGCTGTAACCACTCAGGAAATACGAATCCTGACCACCTTCATCGTTTCAAATTCAATACCGGCGATCAACTCAACT
>JBNKMF010000483.1:0-546 GCA_050292965.1 Gammaproteobacteria bacterium
TCTTTCTTTCATGCGCAGTAGCGCAAAGTAAACAGACCGAGTCGCGGTCAGGTTCTCCTACGGCCCACCCCCAGCTGACATGCCGGGGGATGATGCAATGCATATTGACCCGACAGACACTGGAGCCTGGATTTCTTTTGCGTGGTATATAACCGCTTGACCACTTTATTCCTTCAGTTTCCATCAGTCCATATCCCTGAAATTTAATCTTTATCATTCATATAATAGTTCATAAGTTAATCGAAAACCCTGATAAAAGGCCTATAGCAACAAAATATCCGACTATTGCAGCTACAAATACAATTCATGGAACCTGTTTAAGGAGTCAGAGTTGATTTCAATTTTCTACTTTCACTTTAGATACTGTTTTATATTTGTGTAGCTTTCGGGCAAACGGGATATAAGCCTCATTATCTACTTGCAGGCGAGAGGCTACCTCATGTATTTCTACCTGGAATCCACAGTTGGACGAGTTGTAGTGCATTTGAGGTGGTGTAGATCAAGGAGTTACAAAGCTTCCGCATCCTGCTCTCGCCCCTTACCTAT
>JBNKMF010000484.1:0-544 GCA_050292965.1 Gammaproteobacteria bacterium
GCCGTGCCGCCAAGCGCCATCCAGCCATGGCGTCGGTCGTCCAGCCATGGGTACTGTCCAGTGAAGAAACGATTTCAGGTTTTGTACTTGTCCATCGTCTAACTTTGAAAATTCATAGCTAATGAATTGTAGCCCCTAAAAATATAAAATAAATTTTCCTAGAATACCCTCATATAGAGATACATCTTTCATGTAGGAAGTTATCCTTAATTCCTGTTAGCTTAGTCTACAAATTTCAGAGAATGAAAACAATTATAAATTCGTATCTTCATCTCTAGGCATGATAAATTCTTGAAACTTGGCATGAGAGCTCCATATGACATCCCTGATCTTCTCACATAGTGGCATATCCAAATTCTTCTTGGTTTGCATGTTGTGCCATTTCTTAGCTCTGCCATGATTAAATTTTAACCAATTATTCCTGCATAATATAGGGCTAAATTTTGGATATGTTACTCCCTATAATATCTCTAATGTCCATAAAAATCTGCATAAATATTGGCCTTCCAGATTCGCGTCAAATAATTTTTCAATCTTCTTTAAA
>JBNKMF010000485.1:0-543 GCA_050292965.1 Gammaproteobacteria bacterium
TACATGGCCAATTTCAACTCAGATTTGTAGAAATTTTGCGCGTGTTTAAGTCCGGCCCCTTTAATAAATATCCAGATTCTGTTCTGTTGATTACCCGTAGACCTGAAAGTCATTTTAAGCCGAAAAGAATGCGCTTCAACTCAACATTCAGCGCGGGATGGTTTTATGTTGAGTGCAAAAATCAAATAATTGATATTTAAAATATAAATACACATCCCTTAAAGATAACCTGCAATACACGATATCGGAGTTAAATATGTGAATTTTCGCACAAACTTTAAGCAGGTATTTTTAAATTGTGGAGCCCAAAAAATCAGGCCTGCTAATAAATATTTCCGAATGGTATTCAGTGTAACCTGTGTTATCAGAGATCGAGGCCAGGCTGAAGTTTAACTGTAGATCTTGAGGGGTAAAGCATGTCAAATCGCGCTTTAGTACGGCGGCCAGGGTTTGACAATTTTGTCATACAAAAATCCTTAAACTGTGAATTTTATACATCACCACTTGCTCTGACCCAATTTAAAAGTGTGTTTGCTGATACAG
>JBNKMF010000486.1:0-542 GCA_050292965.1 Gammaproteobacteria bacterium
AGGTTGGATGAGAAAACTGGGCAAAGGGTTGGCTAAAAACCATCAGACCTGATTCGTAGCTCATTCGACCTTTAATAACTTTTGAACAAAGAAGTAAAACAATCAATGTGCCTGAGAGATAAGCCAATTGGGTTTTGGAACTAAGTAATCAGTAGCCATAGTCCTGTGATGTACCGATAAAGGTGCAAAAATGTCTGGATATTAACTCAGTACTAACTATGTACAGGTCGAAGGGATCGCCAGATGCGTGGCAATACCTGTCGTTCATTAAGCTTCAATAAATAAGTATTGTGTTCCCTGAATCCTAGAAAGTGACTTAACTTTGGGTGAGGGGTTATTCAACCCCATCTACTCGGCAAATACTCGCATAGAACTTTCCATTCGCTTCGCGTTTTATTTCTTGCTCTTTTGAAAACTCAACAATAGGTTGATAGCCAAAATATTCACACACGATTTTTATTATTTCATCACGCAGTCGTTTTTCGCTTTCACTTTCTAGCGCTGTTACATAACGAATTTCAAAGCGTTCTACTTCGTGCTGT
>JBNKMF010000487.1:0-541 GCA_050292965.1 Gammaproteobacteria bacterium
AGAGATGGTTAGGTAAGAATACAATTTTTACGGACGATACTCTGCAATTGGTAATAAATCAGAATCGAACAAAAAATATTTGGATTGTACTAGATGGAGAAATGATGAATAAATATAAAGATAATTCAGAATGGGACTCAATATTTAATCTGGTAAAAGTAATGGCTGGCGATCCTGTTTACGTAGGGTTGGATAAACTTTCTAGTGTATATTTGATAAAGTCATTCTAGATTGTTATATTGTAACTACTCAGTGTAAATTAATCATAAAAGAGCGTGACAGGGTTTTAGAGGAATTTTCAGGGACTGTAAAAAATTCTGTATAACTGCCCTGTTTAAATATAATCCGCTAAACGGTTTTCAGATTCAATCATAAACCGAATGAACGCTGCCTACCAATTTCTGATCGGCATGGTACATTTTTTACTAGCTTACTGACGTGGTTAAGCATTTTTATACACCCAGTTAAGCTACTTTAGCGTTCCAAAATAAGCATCTGCTTTTCCTGATAGGTTTCCAGAATACTTATCCTGTCTTTAATC
>JBNKMF010000488.1:0-541 GCA_050292965.1 Gammaproteobacteria bacterium
CTCCGATTTCAGATTCGTAAAGTCCGGGAGTGAGAGTACGGCAAGGGGAACTCACCGGTAACGTCGGATTGACTTCAAGTTCGCCGAAAAAATCACAACCTGAGGAGAAACAATGACAAGACTTTGGCGATAGATTACGGAGGCTACAGATAGAGTTTCAACGTGATTCTTTTTCCTATGGTTAGGTCCTTGGCTTCTCACGACCGACACGTGGTTTAATTTGAAGGGAGGGCTTTGGAGTAGAGGTGGCGGTGATGATGGGCAGCGGCAATGGTGGTGGCTATAGTTCCGTTTTGAGGCAAAGTTGGCATGAGGATGCGTGGGGGAGGTGCACCCAAGCTTATATAGGGGTGTGGGAGGAGTCCGGAAGGATTAAGATTCGAGTTAGAGATAAAATCTGAATTGAAGTGAAAAACGGAATCCCGCAAAATTCGGAGATTAGATTTTGTTTCGGATAAAATTGAGGATAGGGATAGCAAGATGGAGGTCATACGCATCCGTTTTGATCATCCCATGAAGAAAAACGAGTTTGTGTGAGGCT
>JBNKMF010000489.1:0-540 GCA_050292965.1 Gammaproteobacteria bacterium
GGCACCCGATATGGTCACGGTAGAACCGGTTGCGTCACTCACACCGGAATTATCGGTTACGGTCAGGGTAACATTATAGACACCGGCTGTAGTGTACACGTGGGAAGGACTTACACCTGTTCCGGTGCTTCCATCTCCAAAACTCCAACTGTAAGCGTTGATAGTTCCATCGGGATCACTGGAGCCAGACCCGTCAAACGTAACAGCAATATATACAGTACCTGTATACGGGCCGTTCGGATCCGAAACAGGCGGCTGATTACCAACAGCAATTGTAGCCGTTGAAGTTGCCGTTGCTGAATCACCCGAATTGTCCGTTACCGTCAATGAAACACTATAAACACCTGCGACTGAATAGCTGTGTGCCGGTGTAGCCCCGGTGCCTAAGTTGCCATCACCAAAATCCCAGTTGTAGCTGACAATGTTGCCGTCCGTATCACTTGATCCACTTCCGTCAAAATTCACGGGTGTTCCGACAGTTCCAGTATAGGGACCGTTGGCGTCTGCTGATGGTGGTTGATTAACTACATCAATGGAAGC
>JBNKMF010000490.1:0-540 GCA_050292965.1 Gammaproteobacteria bacterium
GCAAATGCACGAGGTTACCCAAGATAGCATTAACCTGTCTTTTAGGGCATGTGTCATCGAACTTAGTGTCCTCCCATTTGTTGCAAGAAAAATGTGTAAAATCAATAGCATTAGCATTAATAACTATTACATATTGAGAATATAAAAAATGATTACCTATCACTGATTGGTTTAATAATCGGTCGAGACTCTGGATTTGTGGGGACCGGAGGAGGAGCGACGTAGTGGCTCTTCCTAGTCCGCCGCTTTGACGGCACCTGAGTGGATGGGTCCGCAGGCGACCCTAACGGGTCCTCAGCGGACTCCAACTCACGTCCAGAGAGGTCCTCACCCGACCCAGACAGTGCTCAACTATTTCTTATAACAGTCATACGCTTCAAGTCCTATCGATAAATGTTTCAACTCTTCAATCAACGGTTTCAACATCACATTTATTTGTGGACCAGGAGCTTCTAGACCAGGTACGATGAGACAAAGGAACATGAACTCAAACTTCATACAAAGAGATGGTGGTAGGTTGTATGGCACAGCAAAGACGAG
>JBNKMF010000491.1:0-540 GCA_050292965.1 Gammaproteobacteria bacterium
GCATCGCCAGAAAGAGGAAGAAGATACTCATCTACACACAAGAGACAACAAGAGCAAAGCTTGAGTGACTACACTCAGCAAGACTTATCCATCGTGATCAAATGATCTCGACTAGACATGTAAAGTCATTAAACAAAGCTAATGAACTCATAAGCCTACTAGCACCTACATTAAGTACTATTAGCATGATTTTAGCCATCTTAAGTTGATTAACATATTAAGGGTTGCATTCTAATCTAAGCATGCAAAGGTATCAAAGCAATAATATGATCATCATAAACCATTGCAACAAAGTAGTCATTCTCATCCATAAAGTTATCATCACATTATCATGAAGTTGATAATTCTACGTTTAAACACATCGAACAAGCCATCACCCATATCCGTGGCTGTCGCAGAGATTCAAATGAATAACCAACCTTGCAAGGGTATAAACCTGACAACACGACACACGCAGGCCTAGAAGACACCACGAGCGGCAACCGTTCACGACATGGTCAAAGGGTCGGGCCGGGTCCTACCTCACCCTAGTGCCCGTCT
>JBNKMF010000492.1:0-538 GCA_050292965.1 Gammaproteobacteria bacterium
CCAGGTAATAATTCTATGAGGAACTCTATATCGCAATCTGGCGGCATAACTGGCAATTCTTCTGGAAATACGTCAGGGTAATCTTAAACCACTCTGATATCTTCTAAGGCTATTGCTTTTATCTGGTTGAGCTTGCTGCCCGGGCCTGATTGTACCATGGCTACAAACTCAACTGAGGTTTTGTCATTTTTAGTTAGCTTCACTGCCTTTCTGGCGCACTGAATGACTCCGTCATACTTGCTTAACCAGTCCATGCCCAGTATGATGTCAATACCTTTGGAGTCTAGGAGGATGAGGTTCGACGGAAAGTCTACCCCCCTTATAATAATGCTAACTGCTGGACATATATGCTTTGTCCTCATTTCACCTCCCGGTGAGCTAACAAGCATTGTATGTTTCATGGTTGCTATTGGCAGGCGATGTTTCATGATAAAACTTGACGATATGAATGAATGAGATGATCCGGAATCAAATAGAATAGTTGCAGGATGCGAACTTGCGAGAAACATACCCAGTACTACATCTTGGGCTTGCTGAG
>JBNKMF010000493.1:0-537 GCA_050292965.1 Gammaproteobacteria bacterium
GTTGACCGCTCGTATTAGTAGGTAACCCTCTGCTTCGTAAACGATCACAGTCGGTTTGTATTTTCACCAAAGAGGTGAATCCCACTACGAGCTGAATTGCACGTTTGAGATAGCGTATCTCTGCACTGTAACCCCTTGATCTACACCACCGCAAACACACTACAACTCGTCCAACTGTGGATTCTAGATTAAAGGAAGAAAAAAACAATTGCTATAGGCAAAAGATCTGTATAGCACAGCGGTAAAATGAAAAAAGTACTCAGCTTGCCCTGGCGTGCTGTGATACTGGACGTTGATCTGTATATCCAGAGAAGACAAAAAGGTACCTCAGTAGCAACTGGTACGACTGTTGTTTGTTCTGGGATTAAATCAACCCAATGAATCGGAGACCAGCAATAAAGGCTGGTCATTGTTCTTAAAAAAATGTTGATCTGAGCATGACTAAAATGCTGAAAGTCTATGCGTTACGATAAGGGATTGAAGTCTATTTCAGGGAAGCGAAACAACATCCTGGACTTCTTAAGGAGCAGACTGTAC
>JBNKMF010000494.1:0-535 GCA_050292965.1 Gammaproteobacteria bacterium
GAGCCATTGTCAAGGAATAGCAGCTGGAATAGTTTGCCATGTCGATGTGGTTTTATATGCCAGTCATGTCTCTCGCTGCGATCTGCAATATCTTCTATATGCACGAATTCGGGCTGTAGCTGATGGTTCTCATCACCATACAAAGCAAATCTGGGAATGGCGTATTGGTCGTCTGGATTCATAAGTTATATTTGAGTACTTGCTTAAAAAGTACCAGTAAGTGCGGGATAAGTGAATTTTTTTTGTGCTTTTTTCAGCGCATTATTGAGTTAATCCTGGCGTTATGCCGAGGAATAATAATAAAAAAGGGACCCCTGATTAGTTCTGGATCGAGGGAGTGGTGAGATGAAATGGTTCGGATCAAGGCGAAGAGCGCACGTAATAGTCATCTATTGCGCAGCTTTTCAACGAAGAGCCGGATCATTTCAGCCATCACACACTGGTTCACGAATTGATCAGGGGTCCCAAATATTAACCATAAGCTGGAGTTCATATGAACAAGATTAAAACGCAGGTTGCGATTATTGGTGCAGGC
>JBNKMF010000495.1:0-535 GCA_050292965.1 Gammaproteobacteria bacterium
GTATGGATGGGCGATATCAGCTACCGCAAGGCCATTACCAGCGATGCGCTGAAGGTGGTTGGCCCCAAAGCGTTGCTCAACGATATCAATGGATGGATGGAAAGCAGCATATTCGCCGGCATCGCACCGGCAAGCGAGATCTGACTGCTTTTCCTGGATGGCGTGTATGTCGACCACCTCAATGGAACAGGCAGTTAAAAAAATCCGGGTCAGAGAGCAATATCCGCTAATAAAAAAATCCGGGTCAGTAAAAAAATCCGGGTCAGAGAGCAATATCCGCTAATATAAGAAAGTATTGCTCTCTGACCCGGGTTTTCCTGACCCGGGTTTTCCTCAAGGATGTTCCGAATCCAGGCGCGTAAGATTGACTCGCGACTTGGGTATCAGCGCGGCCAGCTTGGCCATTAAAATATAAAGTATTTGACAAAAAGAATGGTAGCACCATATAGTACACCTTATGGTTAACTATGTTGAAGAAAATTTAAATCTCGTTTTTTCGGCTCTATCAGATCCGACTCGCAGAGCCATGCTAAAA
>JBNKMF010000496.1:0-534 GCA_050292965.1 Gammaproteobacteria bacterium
CTACTTTGTGGACCTGCAACCCCTACCTTAAGGATGTTGTGGGAGGAGGAATGAGGCTGAGAGCCAAGACTTCACCATGGGTAGGGGACCGATTTTGACGAAGTAGGGACTTCTTAAATGGTTGTCATACGTGAGAGCCTCTATGAGTTAAGCGTATGGCATGTTGGTCAAATTCTTCCCCTGCTGGGTGTATATCAATTCGAGTCGCCGCGACACTCTCGGTTATGAGTGACAGCTTGTCGTTGCAGTCATCTCGTAGTATGTTTGGTGTACTATTGGTGGATTCGAGGAGTTGGATATGGTTATGTTATTAGGATTATTACTGTATTTGCTTTACCTTTGGCATTGACTTCTGTCAACGTTCTACTTGTTTACACTTGTTCTAGTTTATAGGCGCAAATACAATATCTGGCTTAATTAAAATGGCTAAATTAATAAAAGGTAATGATCAACTACTAGTCGCTGAGTCCTTAGTCCTGTCAAATTCTTAGTGTCTTACATGTCTAGGAGTCGGTTATTTATGATCACGTTGAT
>JBNKMF010000497.1:0-533 GCA_050292965.1 Gammaproteobacteria bacterium
TGGCAGTATAGTTATCCCTGACTATGCCACCAGGAGGCCTGCATAGCCGTAGGTGTCTATGGCGGCCATTGCCACGAAGTCTGCCGCCGGCGTGTCACATCTTCCATACCTGGTCAGTCACAGGCTTAGCGTACGTTTTCGTTCCGTTGGACTTCAGAGTGTGTTTTCTGGGCAGGTGAATTCTGTACAGGAATTTACGGTTTGGGGTAGGTCAGTTGGTGTGAAACCGTAAGTTTCTGTTCAAATTCCCTGGTTAGGTTCAGCTACTTCGCCTTTTTGCGGCGGTTTTCACTGTGAAAGGGTTTCCAAGATCCTGGGTAAAGAATACGCCTTTCAAACCGGCTTGCTCAATCGCGTCTTTTAGCTGTTCTTGACAATAGGCGTTGATATAACTGTCAAATCTAGTGCGAAAAATCATAAAGTTTTTTACCCGGTCTTCGTGAAAAGCCGTGTTTTCGATATCCCCCCACTCGTTTTTGATGCTTCGCTTTTCATCCAGCCCATCGACATTCTCGGCAAGGCTTAGAGGATTA
>JBNKMF010000498.1:0-533 GCA_050292965.1 Gammaproteobacteria bacterium
GCCATTCAGCCCGAGTAGCGACGTGGGCCGCCAGCTCTGTTGCACTCTGGACCAGATTTGGCCCTAGTACCAGGAACACGTTTTCCATTTTTTCAAAATTCATTTAATTCATTTAATATGTTCAGTGAACTTCCAAATTTCATAGAAATCTGTACAAACCTCAGAAAAATACAAAATAAATTTCCTTTAAATACTTATGAGTAAATCTACACTGTAAACCAAACCAAAATATGTTTTGCACCATAATATTCTGTATAAAATTACAAGAAGCCAAAACTTGATTAAACCATTAAATAATCTCTGTACATCGTAAAAATGTGAATCCGTGCATGCATACTCATGTCATGTCCAGTAGCTTGTACAAAATAGCTCATATTTAATTCCTGCATGGTTATTTAGTTATGCTTTAATCCCTATTTAGTAATAAATAAATCATAGTAAATTATTCCTGCTTAGGAAAATAACCATTTTTGGTTTAGTGCCTCTTTTTCCTGCATAGAACCTGTAGAAAATCATAAAGCCTTGTTAAGCTC
>JBNKMF010000499.1:0-532 GCA_050292965.1 Gammaproteobacteria bacterium
CCCTGAAAATTTACATATAGGCCCTTGTTTAACTTTTTATAATTATAATTATGTCCTTTTCTTAATTCATCTATTAATACTAAATACATATTTATTCTATTAAGTTCAAACCCGCATAACTTCTTAACCATAACTCTGATTTAGGTGATTCTTACGCTCACGCGTTCGTAGCAACGAGTAGAATCTTTTGGTACTGTTTGATTAGAATTTAGGTACTGTTTGGTGTACTGTTTATTTATTTGTTTGCAATTGCTTGTTTTTTATCGCTATCCTTAGGCGCCAACGACTTTGAGAATCTTCAAGAACTTGACTTCCAAGACTTTGAGCAGCAGCCAGCGGTAGAGCAAGGCAAGTGACCCTTAATCATTTTGTTCCAATATGCTTTCTCTCTCTAGTATACACTAATTGCATGAATTAATTGGTTACCTAAGCCTTCATGCTTTAGGATTGGGTTTTTATGGTTAGTAGTATTGCTTAGCCCTGCAGTCTTGGGTCGTCGTACAAGTCTTTCCATCTTTATGATGTTGAGTTT
>JBNKMF010000500.1:0-531 GCA_050292965.1 Gammaproteobacteria bacterium
CAAAATGTGCGCAAGGTCATTAAACAGTATTACCTGCATCAGCCCAGAGTGAAGCTACACTAAGATCAGCCATGAGCGTATCTGGCTTTTTCGTTAACGATTTCATATTCGAAGCTGAGACCGATAATTTTCATCACTGGCACTGCAAAACTCCGATAGGGGACCAGTCCTCTTCCATTTCTGATCACCCAAAGCTGATCCGAGTTTTCGCCTCTACCCCGTTCTGGTAAAAATGGTTGCCGAATACCAGGGCACCTTTCTTCTCATCAATCTGAATGTAGATAGAAATAAATCCATATCACGCGAATAGTCAATCACCAATCTTATTGTTAGCAACGAGTTATGCAGCTCTGCAGCAATATTCATCCTGGAATCCGCAGCTGGACGAGTTGTAGTGCGTTTGAGGTGGTGTAGATCAAGGAGTTACAGTGCAGAGATACGCCGCCGCAAACGCACTGCGGATTCCAGATTCAAGCTTTAGGCACCAGAGCAACCTCATCGCCATCAAATAATATTTGGTCCAGTGAGGAA
>JBNKMF010000501.1:0-530 GCA_050292965.1 Gammaproteobacteria bacterium
CCGCAGTTCGCTGTCGCTGAACTCGCGCCCGGCGGCGAGCTGCCAGTTGCCGACCGGAAAATAGCCGTTATCGGTGCCGTTCAGGGTGCTCGACCAGTTACGGTTGCCATAGATGGCGGTAACCGCCTTGGAGGCACTGGGGGCGACGGCGGCGACGCCGCCCACGTCGTTGACGATCGCCTCCACGTCGTCGAGATCGAAGGACTTGGCCTCGGAGCGCTGACCGAAACCGAGCCGCTGGCCCGTACGCACCACCAGCAGGTTGCTGCCCAGGCTGGCGATACCCTGGGTAATCTGGGCGGTGGCGCCGCTGCCCAGGTTGACCATGATGATCACCGAGGCGACGCCGATGACGATGCCAAGCACGGTCAGCGCCGAGCGCATCAGGTTGCGCCGAATCGCGCGCAGGGCCAGCAGTAGGGCGTTGCGCAGCATCAGGCCTCCTCCGCCCGTTTCACGTCGCCGTCGATGCATCCGTCGAGAAAATGCACCGTCCGTTGCGCGTAGGCCGCCATCTCCGGCTCGTGGGT
>JBNKMF010000502.1:0-530 GCA_050292965.1 Gammaproteobacteria bacterium
TAACAAGGATATTGCAGGGAAAGATATGACACATAGGTATTCCCACAACTCAGACATGAATACAAGCATGCAATCCTATAGATAGATACAGGAAATAGGTACAACATGCGTCAGGGACACTTGCCTTCGAATCCCGCTTGTTGGTGCTCGAGGTCTTCGAAGTTGATGTCTTAGAAATTCTCTGGCTACTCATTCTCTATGCGATGATCGGCAGGCCGGAAACAAGCAAGAGAACAAAATAAATAAAATAGTATAGCAAACAGAGGATTATCAACAATATGATGCAATGGCTAGATAGGTTTTGTCGCTACGAAAATTTTGGCGCAAAAATCACTTAAAATAGAGTTACTGTTAAAAAGTTATTTTTTTTTTAAATTCCAGGGATTAGATTGCAAAATTGCAGGGTTAGACTGTATAAAGAATTTGAATCTGAGGATAGATCTGAATTTAGGAGAAAAGTGAGGGCTACGGTGTAAACTTCTAGGGATTTTATGCGGAAATGAATTGTTTTTCAAAGTAAAAACTTGTGG
>JBNKMF010000503.1:0-525 GCA_050292965.1 Gammaproteobacteria bacterium
TCCCCCTCAATGTAGGCCAAGTTGGCCATTTTCGGACACCCAAGATTCATGGCAATCCGAGTGACCATGGAGGTACACTCGATGGGTCCCGACATTTTGTGCACATTTTTAAAGTAGTCAGCAATGTCGGCTACAGGGGTGTACTTGATCCTATTTACCATAGCAAACAAACATTTAAGCTCATGAGTAGCAACAGAATGCAATTCCGCCATGGGAAACAGTGTGAATGACATCCACTTAAGCAAGAACCTTAGACTAGGGTTGTAAATATCATTGAACCTAAGCCTAGCAGATTTTCCAGTAATAGTGTCACTAAACTCAACCTTGTTAAAGTTTCTCATAGCACTTGATTCTGGCAAGCAAGATTTAGAAAAGTCTAGAAGCTCGCTGAAACAGGAGAAATCACAATCAAATGATTTCCTAAATAGACGAAACTTCACGAATGACTTCCTATTCTTCTCAATTGTTTCAAAGGTCATAAGAAATTCAAGGGTTAAGAGATGCAAACCTAGACGAGGCTCATCA
>JBNKMF010000504.1:0-523 GCA_050292965.1 Gammaproteobacteria bacterium
CGATGCATAGGAGCGTGAAAAGATAAATCGACTGTAATGCTCTACAAAACAGTTGATTATCATCTGATGTGAGCGATCAACTGCGGATTCCAGGTTGAAAGGTCAGTCTCAAAAGTTTGTTTGCAGGATTGTCAGGGCTACAAACTCCACAAAAATTTTGTGACATGTGTCACAAAAAAATTAGTCAGTAGGGCTTTCCACGGTAACTATAAAGCAGAGATTGATGGAGTTTAGAGGTTATCCATTACTCAGTGATAGTAAGGCCTTTCAAAGGGGTACGAGTAAATACGATGTATACAGTGCAATGTTTAAGCTGTTTGGTCTTACGAAATTGTCATACTATATTTTTTATACTAAATCTGGATTTGACATGTTTTAAGACACCCTGATCAACAGACAAACAAAGGTCTGGCTTAAATGGAGCTCAGGCTGAATCCCCTTCGTAAAATAGTTATTAGCCGGCCTGATTTTTTAAGGTTACCCGCATTAAATGGTTGGCATAAGATTTGTGCAAAAACTCACA
>JBNKMF010000505.1:0-519 GCA_050292965.1 Gammaproteobacteria bacterium
GAAAGTTTATTGCCAAATTCCAGTATGTTCCTCAAGTTGTCGCTACACGACATAAGCTCAATTAGATTTATCTGCTCAATAAGAGTCTTCCATCAATTTCTTACGTAGCGACAAGTTGAGGAACAGCTCAGAATTTGATGTTTTTTTCTGCAGAATGGTTGCCATTCTTCCTAATTATGCATGACGTCACATGTATTTCATGTCTATTCCTATAAGAAATCAATAACTATAAGTTTAATACAATAGGTAATAAGGTTTTTGATTGAAAAGATGATCATGAACTATTCTAAAACTTCTTGAGCATGACAAAAACACTTATCTTGATGGCACATTTAACTTCATAAATTGTACAGCTCATTAGTTATTTGGCATTTCGTTGCTAATGCCCAGGAATTCTGGAAAGAGAAAAACCTTCATGGCTTGAAAATTGTGAATCAACAAATAAAATCATGGCTTATTTTCCCTGGTTCTTTCATACTTTCTCGTTAATCTACAGTTACAAGGCAAAATCATAAATAG
>JBNKMF010000506.1:0-520 GCA_050292965.1 Gammaproteobacteria bacterium
GAATGCTATGACACCCGATAAGAAGCCTAGCACAGCTGAGAATTTTTCTACGAAATCTTCTCAATGCGTGAAGAATGCCACACCTTCTGTGACAACTTCTCCAGTCGCACCGATGACCTAAATCTTCAGGTATGAAGATGGTATTGCTCACAGACCTAAAATGTGACGCTCTTGCCGGGGGAATGAACCGGTAGTTACCTCTCATTTTATTTTCCGCCTTTCTTCCACCATTTGCATATTTGATTTTTATCTCTCCCCCTTTCATCCACCATTTTTTATTTACTCCTTTTCCACAGCATGTTTATTTCATCATTGCATAATATAAAATCTAAAAATTTCAAAAATAAATAAAAAGAACTTTGGAAAAGGATGAAAGGAATTTGCTTTACTTTTGATGCTTTTGGTCAGTGGAGTGAGCATGATAGGAGCAAGATGAAGTGGAGGATGAAAGTAGGGATTGAGTGGAGGCCAAGCATGGCCAGTTGGCCAAAGATTGGTGGCCGACAGACCACCTTCTCCC
>JBNKMF010000507.1:0-517 GCA_050292965.1 Gammaproteobacteria bacterium
ACTGAGGTGCCAACTCTGTTCCTGTGACTGTCAGGCAGAACCTTGCTAGAGGAAGAGTCAACAAACTGGCTATGGCAGAAGCTCAGGACACCACAATGAATGTTACAATCCTTGTCAACTCGTATTCCATTCTAACCATTCCTTGACCTCTTTCATTTTCTGCTCTGAGAATCTCAGGATGAGATTCCTATTAAGGGGGGTAGTCTTGTCACACCCCAAAATTTCAAATTTTGGAATGTGACTAAAATTTGCTAAATTTTAAATCTTTTTATTAATAGAATAAAATTTACATTTAGAATTTTAGAAGTGGAATCCCTTTTATTTAGCCAAAAGATTATTTTCTAAATTATTAAATTAATTTATACTTTATAAATATATTTTTGTTGCATTTCATGCTGCCTGCATTTTCTTTTGAATTGATTGAGTGCCTTTGTTTAGGATTCTAATAGAATTCAGTCAAATTTGAATCGATTTAGTATTTGAATCAAACCAATAAAAAGAAAATGACTTTGAATAT
>JBNKMF010000508.1:0-520 GCA_050292965.1 Gammaproteobacteria bacterium
AGGTATGTGCCCAGACTATTTTAAAAACCCCGACTGGGAGTATAAAAGTCATTCAAACTGACAGGTTAAACAATGACTGGATACATTGAAGGATTGTTACGCAGCAAAATCCCATCCAAAAGCTGTTGAATATTTCACAAAAAATTGTGACTGCATGTCTTTATTGATTAAATAAAAAAGCAGAGATTGATGGTGTTTAGAGGTCATTTGTTACGTTGTTTTAGTAAAACAATTTAAATGGGGGGGTGAGTTAATGTGTTGTTTATAATGCGCTGTTTAAGGCTTTTTGTTTTGCTAAATTATCATGCTCTGGCTGTCATAATTACGCGCTATTTTACCTGCTTTAAGAAACCCTGATCTACCGATAAGTTACAGCCTGGCTTCGATCTTTGATCATAGAGCTCAGGCTGAATCCGTTTCAAAAAACAGTCATTACCCGATCTAATTTTTAAGCTTACCCACATTAAAAGATTCTCTCATGATTTATAAAAAAAGTCACAATATTGTTTTTCACTATTAT
>JBNKMF010000509.1:0-519 GCA_050292965.1 Gammaproteobacteria bacterium
AAATCAAGGTCAAAATTGATCTGCGGATACTGTTTTAAGAAGTCATTCACTGCCGGACCGATATGCATCAAACCGAACGTTGAGGGCAAAGCAACTCTCAGGTTGCCTTGCAGGGTGCCATGCACCTGCGCGACCGTCAGTTCTGTCTCCAGAATCTCATCCAGAATACGAACACAATCCTGATAATAAACCCGTCCGGTATCCGTCAGGTTCATTTTCCGCGTGGTACGGTGAAACAATTCCACCCCTAAATGACTTTCAAGTTCTTTAAGCCTGCGACTAACAGCAGACTTGGCCACATTCAGCCTGTCTGATGCAGCGCTGATCCCACCATCCTCGACAACTCGGATAAAGGTTTCCATATTTTCCAGTCGATTCATAACCCACCCCTATGTTCTTATTTGGAGAACAAACATTTAATTATATTACTGTTTATTCTTGCATTTGCAATGTTAATAATTACCCCATCGGCCAGACAGAATTTTTTGGCTGGAGATATAAACCCGATACTTTTAACTC
>JBNKMF010000510.1:0-519 GCA_050292965.1 Gammaproteobacteria bacterium
CAGTAAATGAGCATACCCAGACTTAACAGATTCTACTTTGTCTGTTATTCCTTCAATATCTTCCTTAGTAGCAAGATTCTTAGCTTTTTCGGATAAGTAAGAGGGAATGTAACTTTTGATAAAAAAGTAGACTACACCGCCGCCGACAAGTGCCCCTAGCCCTAAATTACTAAGTAAAGAAATCAATTTTTCAATTTCCGATAAGTCCATACGCTCTTTATATGCCTAACGCCCAAGCTCAATGGAGAGCGAACGAAGTGAGCGGATCCATTGGAGCTGATTGTTATATGGTTTAACTGTTGATAATGCGCTCATATTCTTCTCTTGCATCATCGTCTATTTTAACTTTTGTTGGCTCTGCCCAATGCGTATTGGAACCACGTTTTTTAATGCCTGAAACCCAATATTCTTCCCTAGTGGCCTCATCCATGTGATTACCTGAGATACCACCCTTTTTAATTCGGGTAATAACCTTGCCCATGTAATAGACACTTTTGCCAGATTTGGAAAATGTTACCC
>JBNKMF010000511.1:0-519 GCA_050292965.1 Gammaproteobacteria bacterium
GCTCTTGATAGAGCTGTTTTTAGTGCCTCTACAACATTCTCTCTCTTCTGCTCTATTAGCACGTCACCTATCATTTCATACATGCCCAAACCTGTTTCATTACTCACAGCATTTATAAGGAGTGGAATGCACCTTTCATCTGGATTCTCACTAAAGTGCTTTAATGTACTCATGAACAAATCGCACTGCTCTTGAGTAATATTTGAGTCACCTGGCATTGGTTGGTGTTGCTCTAAAAATTGTAATGCATCTTCAGTGTTCATTGCGTATAACGGTTTAGTTCACCCGAGAGGAGCCGCGCAGCGGTGACGAATCGGGTGGAGCGCATTCTATACAATGATAGACTAATCTATATTTCATTAAATAGCCTTTCAGCAGCTTGCTGTATTGTTTCACCTGACATTATGTTGAAATCATCATCCCAAAATCCAGGAGCATGCTCTTCAATCTCTTCTGCTAGACCTGAAAACATAAAGCGTTGAAATAAAGCTCTTATTGATTTTTCACAACCAAAGAATC
>JBNKMF010000512.1:0-519 GCA_050292965.1 Gammaproteobacteria bacterium
CACGACCAATGCATTATTCATCGTTTCTTGTGTCCCCTCCTTTTATAAATCTCGGAACGAGATTTCTTTTAAGGGAGAGGGTTGTAATACCTCATATTACAAAATCCTTATTTACCTTTATTAGGCTCTTAATCAAGCAGGAAACCCTTTGGTTAATCAAATCCTAGGCAAACTAAAGGAGTTTTTCAAATTAAATTTGGACTAAATCTTCAAGAGCAAGTCAAAAACTCCTAGTTTGAATTTCCAAATTCCTTGTCATGAGTTGATCTGTCATCCAAGTGCAATCAGGAGCTTCTTGTTCAAATTTCATCAATTCTTGAAAATTTCAATCAAATTCCATCAAATTCTATTGAATTTCAAACCCTAGAGCTTCCTTGATTTTTAATTCAAATTCTATCCTGAATTTTGAAAAGTTCCAATAAGGAAAGTTGTTCCTTATTTCATTTTCTACAGACTTGTATTTTATTTGAAATTTTTTGAGGTTTGCAAGACCTTCTTTTGACCGAATCAATTCAAGTC
>JBNKMF010000513.1:0-518 GCA_050292965.1 Gammaproteobacteria bacterium
CCCGTTTTCCCGCCACCAGATAGCTGCCATCGCTGAGGGTGACATTGAGCAGCGCCGAAGGGCCGTGACAGACAGCGCCCACCGGCCCCTTGCTCTCGTAGATCTCCCGGGTGACACGCTGCACCTCCGGACTGTCGGGGAAGTCCCACATGGTGCCGTGACCACCGGCAAAGAAGATGGCCGAGTAGTCGGCTGCATCCACATCCTGCAGACGCTTGGTCTGTCGAACAGCGTCGCGAAACGCGTTATCGTTCCAGTAGCGCGCGTTTGTACTGTCCTCCAGATCGAGACCGTCCACCGGCGGCTCTCCGCCCTCAATCGATGCGAATTCCACCCGGATCCCGCCCGCTTCCAGCTCTGCCAGAGGGTGGGTCACTTCCGCCAGATAGTATCCCGTCGGCTCGCCGCTGGAACCCTTGATGCCATGGCTGGTGAGTACGAAAAGGACAGGTTTGATGGTGTGGTTAGCTGTCATGCCGAATGCCTCCAAGAAATGTTCAGATTCGGCAGGCACTGTA
>JBNKMF010000514.1:0-517 GCA_050292965.1 Gammaproteobacteria bacterium
GAAAATCTGATTAGCGAAGGGATTTGAGAGCTTGCCACGGGTTCAGACAATGAAGATTTACCACTTTTAATCTTGGTTCTTAATTTTATTTATTAGGTGCCTTGATGATGCAACTCACCCTAATTGTCCTCACCAAAAGAAAAGAAACGGTGGCAAAAGATATTGATAAACGTTTCTATCGTTCTAACGAAAGTTAGTGTACATACAGAAACGGATAAATCATCCCCATCATGGGTTTTTCACTAACATCCCCATATAATAGGCTTTTCACTAACATCCCCCTAGTGGGCTTTTCACTAACAAGTTCATACATGTAAACATAAACAACAAAATAATTCTCATAAACAGAAAAGAAGCATACGCAAGTCCAAATAGTTCTACTAAAATCATAAACAATAAAATAAGTCGATAAACAACAAAATATGGTTAACACACCAAAAATCACTTCATACCTTCGTTGATGCAATTCTGAAGAGGTATATAAACAAATATGTTAGCTTGCCATCTTAAGAGACTA
>JBNKMF010000515.1:0-516 GCA_050292965.1 Gammaproteobacteria bacterium
GTAGCCCTGTTAATCCTCTTCGCTTCAATTCTAAATTTAAAACATAACTTTGGATCGTATACTGTTATTAATACGATTTTTCGTTTCTGTTTACACAATAGTAGTCTGCTTTAATAGCTCGAATTTGCTTTTTGTGCCTATCTTTCAAAATCTGGGTTCAAGTTTTTTCGCGTCTTTCGGATTTCTCGACGAGTGTTCCATATTGACGTCAGTCTTACCAAAGATTTTCCTGATTACTCATAAACCTCAGCCATCTTAAGAAGCTTATAAGGCATAGGAAGAGTTCGTAAGCTGATATACACTAGACGCTGAATCATGAACTCAAGATCAACGCGGCGGTTAAACCGGTATTCAAACTCCGGCCAGGTATTGAGGTGCATGTTTTTCTCGCACCATCTAAAAGGTTCCGGTTAATGAGTTCTTCACACTCCCCAAGATCGTATTCACCCATTTGAAAGTTCTTTGATAAGGATTGAACCACCTGGAAATAGTGTTGCCATACATAAATACTGCTGC
>JBNKMF010000516.1:0-515 GCA_050292965.1 Gammaproteobacteria bacterium
AGGCTCAGCAGTAATTGCGACCAGACCCGCCAAAGCACCATTCAGGAGCATGGTGAGATCAGCCTTACCATAGAGGATACGGGCAACGATTAATGCGGCTACGGCACCACCAGCTGCGGCAGCATTAGTATTTAAGAACACCATAGCCACTGAATTGGCATTAGCAATATCACCCAGTTTTAATACCGAACCGCCATTAAAACCGAACCAGCCCATCCATAAAATAAAGGTACCTAAAGTGGCCAGTGGCAGGTTAGCACCAGGGATTGCCTTGATTTCACCATTTTTACCGTATTTACCTTTACGAGCACCCAGTAGTAACACACCGGCTAAAGCCGCCGCAGCACCTGCCATATGGACAATACCGGAACCTGCGAAGTCAGAAAAACCCAAATCACCTAAATTATACATACCAAAGACTGCAACACCATTCCAGGTCCAGGCACCTTCCATAGGATAGATAAAGCCGGTCATGACTACAGAGAATAATAGGAAGGCCCAGAGTTTCATACGCT
>JBNKMF010000517.1:0-515 GCA_050292965.1 Gammaproteobacteria bacterium
ATCTGGTTATATATAGGACCCGTTTGGGACTGTTCAGCTTCACCAACTTTAGCTTAGCTTTACTAACTTCACCATAGAGCAGCTCAACCTCAGAGTTGGTCAAGTTGATAATTTTGTTTGCCTGTCTGACTATTGGGATAAATAGTCGGGGGCTATTTATTCTCGAGGATGAGTGAGTAAATGTGAAGGTACGGAAGACAGGAATGGGACAACAGTAAATGGCAATAACTGCTCCCCAGGTGACCCATCAATGAGCACCTGGGGTCTATTTATATGGATGGTTACATGTAGTCATTACAATGTCTGTAATGCCCTTAGCCAACCACTACATTACAACTCAGCACAATCATGGGGTCATTACAAACTTTTACGATTTACATGTGTTTTTGGGCTGAGCCAATCGTTGATTGACACATGTCCCCTGTTTGATCACCTCCGTGCAAAGACTTTCAGCTACAAGACCTCTTTGGTGGCTACAAGACCTTCGACTATCATGGCTCATCTGAGCCTTCGTC
>JBNKMF010000518.1:0-514 GCA_050292965.1 Gammaproteobacteria bacterium
TACCCACCTATCGTAGTATGAAGAATCTCTAGTTTTAACGAATTTTTCTAAATGTGGTTGCAGCAATTCGGGAAATTGTAAGGATGCATAATCACTAACTGATACTGTGATATCGGACCAGCCGTGCTGGTCTGAATGATCTAACGAGATATCAATTATTTTTCTGAACTCTTCCTGATTAAGGAAACTAAATGCAGCATCTACAAATGTTCCTCCCTCGGGTATTTCCGCTATACATAATTCTAGAAAAGGCACAAGCTGGACGGGATACATATTCTTAATTTCCAGCATCCCATCGAATGGCTTGGACTTCCATTTACCCTTCTTGTAGCGTTCTACAACTTGTTTGTAAAAGTCCATATTTCACGGTTTCCCAAATTTACACGACAACACATAACGCCCTGCCTCAAAGGAGAGCGAACGAAGTGAGCGGTTCCATTGAAGCTGATTGTTATATGCTTTAATGCCTATCATAGGCTTCATTTTTAATAAATTCACAGAACGCTTCTTTTTC
>JBNKMF010000519.1:0-513 GCA_050292965.1 Gammaproteobacteria bacterium
GATCGACGGGAGCAAGGCCACCATTGACGACGGTGGGAGGTATATAGCTCTGAATCATGATTTAATTTTGTCATAAACAAAGAAGAGCATGTTCGACTATATGTAGCCCTGAAATATTATTTAATTCTGTGCCTGATTAATCATGTTATTGGTCTTCTCGTCCTAATTGATCGTGTTATTGGCCTCCGATGTGTTTGACAATGTTTCACTAATTTCCTCATGTTGTCAAACATGGTTGTATGGTGCTGAAAATGATGTTGAATGTCTTATATATCTATCATAGTGATTTATCTTGATAATGGTGCTGAAAATTCTTGTATATCTTCAAATTTTGGTTCTTTTCCTTGAATGTACACTTGTTCATGTTTTTTCTGTAATGCTTGATCAAATGGATCGAAGTTGGGTGCATGGCAGATTGTTTTCCTATGAACACATTGATGGTGTCAAAATTTATGAACTTCATTCAACGAAAATTTAGTGAGGATGAGCAAATATTGTGCCCATGTGGTAGAT
>JBNKMF010000520.1:0-512 GCA_050292965.1 Gammaproteobacteria bacterium
AGGCTTCAGCTATGCAGAATATATCCGGCGATCCATCGGTTGATGATGCCTGGATTAAGATGGGCAGCAGTAAGTGGGCAGTTCAGATAGGACGTTTTGAAGCCAATAATCTGTTCCCTCTTGGTAAGGATACCTATGTAGCATCTACTGGAGTGACTGGTTATCAGGGCAACGTACTGAGAGGCCGTCTTGGTGGTAATGGTATCGCTTTTACAACCTCTTTTTCTGATTCTATCTCTGTAGAACTTGATAGTGCCTGGGGTGATTACGATAATGACGACACAAATACTTTAGGCGACAAAGAAAAGGCTTTCAATGGCTTTCGTCCATCTATCACCTATAGTGTTGAAGGCTATAGCCTGTCTGTAGGTTTTGAAAATGTTAAAATGGGCGATACAGATATTTCAGGTAGTGCAATCACCGTAAACTTTGATGCTATCGGTGGCAATATCAATGTTAGCTATGCAGCTGCTGATGATAATGGCACGGATCGTTCTTCTGCCAATGTCAAC
>JBNKMF010000521.1:0-512 GCA_050292965.1 Gammaproteobacteria bacterium
GAAAAAAGTGTGAAGTTTATTCAGATCATAAGAGTTTGAAATACATTTTCACACAGCCAGATTTGAACCTCAGGCAACGAAGATGGTTGGAACTCATTAAGGATTATGATTTAGGAATCAACTACCATCTCGGCAAAGCTAATGTTGTAGCAGACGCTCTAAGCAGAAGATCTCATCTAAATATGTTGGCAACAAGGGAATTGTTACCTGAGTTCTGTACAGAATTTGAGAAGCTTAACCTTGGATGGGTATCGAATGCCGAAGTCGTTGAAATGGAAGTGGATTCAATGTTAGAACAAGATATTCGAAAAGGACAACTTGAAGATGCCAAAATTCAAGAAATCAAGGAACAAATAAAGGAAGATAAAGCTCCAGGATTCAGTGTAGATGATCAAGGAACGTTATGGTATAAGAAGCGTATCTGCGTTCCAGACCTAAAAGAAATCAAATAGTCGATATTACGGGAAGCTCATGACTCAGCCTATTCCATTCACCTAGGAAGTACTAAAATG
>JBNKMF010000522.1:0-512 GCA_050292965.1 Gammaproteobacteria bacterium
TTTGGAAAGTTAAAATTAGATGTTGCCAACATTCTTCAAGGAAGCCTATGAAAATATAAAATATCTCTGAGGCAATCTTGCTAATCTGCCTAACTTGGACAGCCAATATTAATTTGCATTTAAAACAGACTCGGAATTTGAATCCTGAGTTGACCTACCAACCAAGGCTTACCCCTTCTATATCAAAACTTATATATAGTTCCTCGATGTAGGGACACAGTCAAAACAAGATTGAAAATCTTAATACTTGATTTTTTTGGGATTATATACCCTTCCTGGAAGTAGTCATTGCATTGTGCGGTGCAAAAAGGCAAGTTGGTGCCATAATCAGCCGTTCCTTTGGTGTAAGAGAACGGCTATAATCGACCAAAAGCGGACATTATTTCGTTGGCATCTTAAATTTTAAGGACAAACTGAATGTGGTCAGATAAAGAATCTACAATCGACTATCTCAACTTTAATGAAACAGCGGAATCTGTAAAAGACCTAATTACTGAAAAAGAGCTGATGCC
>JBNKMF010000523.1:0-511 GCA_050292965.1 Gammaproteobacteria bacterium
TGAAGTATGATTATGAAGCAAATAAAACTATGTGATCAACATGTATAGTTAAGAAACAAATAGTTCCATATTGAAGAATCTATGTCAAGCCAAACGAGAAAATGTATGAACAAGAAGAAGTACTCTAAGTCACAACCTCTAAAGAATCAATGCCAAAGCAAGATCAAATGTGGCAACCCTCATGAAGCCAAAGAGAAATGAAGTGGCAAGAATCAATATTGTGCAAGCTCAAGTTGAAGAAATGTATTTTATATTTAATCTTGAGTATAGGTTGTCGCTCTATCAAGAGGGATATCACATGGATTGTCAACAAAGTCTCAATGCTCACATAGCCTAAAAACCCAAGTGAGATGAGTGAAACACAAGCCTCATACACTACACATCTCGCTGAACCAGGAAAAACAAGATAGTCTGGTTTCCTAAACTGGAGTGTCTGGTTTTTCCTATAACGGCAATATTTCAAATTTCAGATGTTTCGATTTCCAAAACCGGATGTTCTGATTTCTACTGG
>JBNKMF010000524.1:0-511 GCA_050292965.1 Gammaproteobacteria bacterium
ACATCTATAGGAAAATTTGTTTTTCTCTAAAGTTAATATTTTCGCCGCTAGAGGTCATAAAAGGTCAAAATAGGCTATTTTAGTATTACGATGTATTTTCTAGTTGGTCGTAGGTATGCAAAACAGGTATTCATTTGAAAGCTTATGAAAAAAGAAGACGAAATTATATGAGGGTTTTTTTCTGTGACCTTGACCTTGAAAATGGCGGCTCAAGGTCAAAAATTCAAAGTCATCGTAGAGGCTCGATTTTTTTAAACGTAGCTCATGAAAAAAGAAACTTCTGTAGGAATATTTGCTTTTCTCTAAAGTTAATATTTTCGCCGCTAGAGGTCATTTAAGGTCAAATTAGGCCATTTTAATACTATGGTGAATTTTCATGTTGCTCGTAGGTAGGCAAAACATGTATTCATTTGAAAGCTTATGACAAATTAACGTGAGGTTAAAATTAATTAGGAATTTTTTGTATACTTAATATTTTGGCCGCTACGTGGCGTCATTGGTCTGAGTTAGT
>JBNKMF010000525.1:0-511 GCA_050292965.1 Gammaproteobacteria bacterium
GGAGGCCAGGAAGGAGATGATGAAGCGCGTGCCGAGGGTAGTCTCCAGGAATACCGTCGTGGCGTCAGCGGCGGCCATGGGGTTTTTTCTGTTGCGTGGCTTGGAACACTCACGTGGTCTGGTCTGGTCTGGTCTGATCGGCGGTGGAGGGAGGAAGGAAGCAAGCAAAGCCAAAGCCAAAGCCAAAGCCAAAGCCAAGACGGGTTAAGTATAATGTGTAGGGTACAGTCAATAGTCAACATCATTTGTCCTTATTGTGACAGTCCCCAAGCTTTTATTCCTTCCCTCTCAACAACCATATAACATCCCGTTCACAGCCACTAGCTCGATCATTGAAAAAAAACATTCCGTTGGTCTTCAAATGTTTGATATTTGAAATATTTAAAAAATATAACAAAAGCAAATGTATATTTAAAATACATTATGTCATAAACCACATTATAATTGATTTTTATAAAATTTTGAAATATTTTGAATATGCAAGTGGTCAAAGTTATATAAAAAATCAAAC
>JBNKMF010000526.1:0-510 GCA_050292965.1 Gammaproteobacteria bacterium
AGATTTCAGGTAAATCCAGAAATAGTCATTTTCAATCCAGTTTTAACCTATGAAAATCTAATTTAGGTTGAGTCCCTACAACACCCGGTGAAATCCGGAAAAACTGGCTTGAGAAGAAACAAAGAGCAAAAGATAACGGTGAGCAGGAGCACCCACTGATTGCCTATGCTGACTTTACCGATTACGTCCAGATCATTACTCGCAAAGATAACTGGGACGAGGTTTTTAAAGCTGTTTTCCATCGCAAGGAGTTCGTACAGGAATCGTTCCAGCGCCTCTATCCGATAAGGATTTGCACAATGCACGCAAGAATAATCACCCAGGATGATGAGCTGTATCTTTATGTTGAGATGAAGCGCCTGTTAAAAGCCATTGGCATTGAATACTAATCGATCAATAAACGCTTTGTCTTTCCGGGGCATTGCGGAGTGTTCCCACTCAATCTTCAAGTCCAAAATGCAATGCAAGGGCAAAGAGAGCGAGCCCATTGTCGCATACAAATAATCTGAA
>JBNKMF010000527.1:0-510 GCA_050292965.1 Gammaproteobacteria bacterium
TGCTACAGCAACTGCTTGTACTGCAGCAGGGCTTGCTAGTTTACTTAACGGGGGGGCTTTACCTAAAGTTGGAGCAGGCACAGCGGTTACTGCAACAGCTTTTATAGCAGGTACTACCACTGAAATTACAGATGCCAATTTATGTGCCGCACCAGGTGATACCTTTAGTTGCCAAATTACAGGTGGTGCTTCAGCAAAGGCATTAGTCACTTTAATCTGTACTGAATAAAGACGCTATCCTGCTCAAAAGACAGGGACGTATCCGATTCTTTAGAAAAAGAATATCAAGCGTATCAAGGGGTAGGAACGTTGAGCATTAAGGTTGACCAGGAATGACGAAACAGGGAAGTGTGGGTGTTAATGTTTGGTCGCTTATATTAACGGTGAACTTCTGAGGCTTAAATACCTGTATCTACTGATCAATGGGAGCCATGTACTTTTGTAATTCAGTTGGGATGTATGGAGTTGAGAGGTTGGTAATTATGCGGCATGTCAATATATAGGTGCCCC
>JBNKMF010000528.1:0-510 GCA_050292965.1 Gammaproteobacteria bacterium
TTATGATTACACATGATTAATTCGAGGTTTGATTCATCTTAATTAGGTCATCTTAATAGTTGGCTCAATATGAGTAGAATCACCTTTATGTGCAATTGAGATTCATTTCTCTTGCATAATCATCATTTAATTTATCATAATTAAGCCTGATGCGTTTAATACGAGCAGAATTAAATGCCAATATTATCATTCTTATACATAATAGCAATTGAGATTGAGTTTTTCTTGCATTTATTTGCAATTGAATTACTATTTCTCTTGCAACCTATAGTGATAGATTCATCTTAATTAGGCCATCTTATTATTTTGGCCCAATACGAACAGAATCTCACTATGTGCTATTCCTTGTGAATCTTGCACATAATCATGATGATTTTAAATAAATCTCTGATTAACTTCATGTCACTAATATGATCGCTTGTGAGCATCTTCTCACAAATGTCGGTCATCACTATCTAACATGAAGAATGGACATTCGACATAGTTCATTTATCCATGGAATAAGTATGT
>JBNKMF010000529.1:0-509 GCA_050292965.1 Gammaproteobacteria bacterium
ACTACTCGAGACATGGTGGCTTTCTGGTGTTGTTGTGGCTATGGTCATTGGTGTTGCAGATTCCATCTTTTGCCATCGGAAGAGTAAGGGTAGATGAGATAGAAAAAGAAAAGCCTTGGGGAGGTGAAAGGATAGCATGCAACGATATCAAAAGGTATAGAGGGTGAGAAGGGTAATCCCACAAGGATGGATAGAGATAAAGACGGATGGATAGATTCCCAAACTAAGTCTTTATTATATAATCCTAAGGGTTGTGTGTGTAAGATAGGCCTTACATTCACACTAGCACTCAAACAAAGATGCAAATCAAACATTTAATCATCACACAAAGAACAATCGATCCACACATAGCGGTATAGCAATTACAAATGACTTGATAAAACTAGTCGAACCTATTAACTTATTCTCCTAACTTACCAAAAGGACGTTAAGCCAAAATACTCCTAACAAAGAGCAACAACTCCTAGTCAACATCATTGTTGGGAATGACGTAACTGAAGGTGCATGAG
>JBNKMF010000530.1:0-509 GCA_050292965.1 Gammaproteobacteria bacterium
AGCCAGTACAAACTGGATGCCCTGCAGACTGAGCAGGGGTTGCTCATGGATCAGGTGCAGGGGCTTATCCAGACTAGTGATGGCTACCTTTGTGTTGGAACGCTGGGAGGATTTGCCCGCTTCGATGGAAGCCGCTTCACGACTTTTGATGCACCCGAGGTGTCGCAGTCTGTTTTCGGTTTGAAGGAAGACGCGGGTCAGACCCTCTGGATTAAATAAGCAAAGGTGCAATGACATATCGCAATGGAGTATTCCAGCTAGCCTTCTCAAGCGAAGTGACCGCCGGGCAATGGGTTTATGCTTTTACCCAGGGAACAGATGGGGCAACCTGGGCGCCGACAGAAAATGGTCTGGTTCACTGGGATAATAGTATAACCAGGGTCTGCCCGAGAGTGAATTTGTGACTGCATTGATCTCATTTAATCCTGGATTAGAAACTGGGCAGCTAGCAGGCATTCTAATAGCGTTAGCTGCATTGTTCTGGCTGTGCAGTCAGGATTTGTTATATC
>JBNKMF010000531.1:0-509 GCA_050292965.1 Gammaproteobacteria bacterium
AAGACAAAGGATGGACTCAATGCCCGTAACGACCTTCAAGTTTTTGGAGTTAGGGAAGAGCTACACCCACAAGAAATACCGAATGGAAAGTTTTACCTTCCTCCAGTTAACTACACCTTCACAAATGAGGAGAAAAGAGCAATATGCAAGTGTCTGCGTGGGATCAGAGTCCCCACAGGATTCTCAACAAACATAAAGAATTTGATCTCCATGTCAGAACTGAAAGTGGGTGGCTATAATATTCATGATTTCCTTACAATGTTATCATTATTTCTTGCCATTGCAATTAGAGCAGTCAATCATCCATATTTAAAGATGGTGATCACACGTATGTATCATTTCTTCAATGCTATATCAAAATGGTAATCGATGTTAGTGAATTAGATGAGCTATGTAAAGATATAAGAGTGACTATGTGCTAGCTCGAGATGTGTTTCCCTCCATCATTCTTTGATACGATGGAGTACTACATGATACATTTAGCAGATTAGATCTTTGTGCAAGGTCCT
>JBNKMF010000532.1:0-509 GCA_050292965.1 Gammaproteobacteria bacterium
TCTCCTCTACTCCATTTCGGGCATGTAGTTGGAGAACAACGAGGTTATGCAAACAAAATTTCATCTGGATCCAAACCAGGTGTCTCATCATAAGCACATTGTCTCGGTCACCATTAGATGGGTTTAGGACATATCCTTTCCTATAGACATGTGTAGGGTCGTGGTATCTAGAAACACGTGATACTTATGATGCGTCTTTATTGAATGAATTTTTTAACTCTAGAATGGCCGATCAGGGCCGTGGGTGGATGTATGGTGGTTGGAAGAAAAGTAGAGCTCACACGAGGGAATGGATGAACAAGACTCATGAATTTATCGATCATGCATTCTCCTTTCCAACTAATCGGGGTGTGAAGTGCCCATGCAACAGATGCAGAAATACTCTTTGTGAGGACAAGAGGACGTTGACACTGCACCTTTGCAAGTTTGGTTTCATGCCAGGCTATGATGTGTGGACGCATCACGGTGAGACAATTCATCAGAGAACTACATCTGTGGTTGAAGATGAG
>JBNKMF010000533.1:0-509 GCA_050292965.1 Gammaproteobacteria bacterium
GAGAGTATCAGATTGTTAGTGCGATGTGTGGTAACATGGTGGATGCAGGTTAACTGTACGAAATTCAGGCTCTTTTTTCTGTTTTGTTTTTTTGAAACATGTCTCAGTCATGTATCTATCTATTATATTATTAAAATATAAGTCGAAGTGTCACATAGTGTCTCCACGTTCGGTCTCAATGGCTAGAAATTTTCATATTAATTAGAGAAAATCAAATAAAAAATCTAGACCATCTGTTTTACATAAAGTGTTTTATGCATCTTAGATGTAATCCACTTCAATTGACATGGATTCGAGTCGGATCATTCTCAACACAGAATAAAACAAAGAGTCTTAACTGATCTGAAATTTAGATCAGATTTTGAGTATTAATAAAGACATAGTCCTTATTAATTTGAACATCATAATCAACTGATATGGAATAAAACAAAGAGTGCTGAAATGTAAATCAGATCTTGAGTATTGATAAACACAGTTCTTATTGATTTGAATATCATAACCGACTTAAA
>JBNKMF010000534.1:0-507 GCA_050292965.1 Gammaproteobacteria bacterium
GTCGTACTCATTGACTAGCTGCGCATGAATCTCTTGCAGCGGCTGCTCGGAGGGCCCTACTTCTAAGCGGGCACGCACGAACTGGGGCCATACTGCCATGGCTAAGCAAGGAGTATAGTCTTTACGCCGTAGCCCAAAGTCCGAACAGAAGATTTCGAAATGGCGAAGAGAAGTACTCTCTTCACCACCTCGCGGCGCTTTTGTTTGAGCCTCATAGACTTGCCTAGTGCCGAGGTTCCATTCTCTTCAATCCAGGATTCTACCTTCTCAGACCAGTCAATCAATTCGGCCGAGAGATTTGAGGCTTTGCTTCGCAGTTTGCGAACATCGTTAGTGGAATATTCTTGCCATTTCAACTGGAAAAGCCCAACTTCCCCAGTGCGAAATTACGGTGACAGTTTACTAAATACACTTATTTATTCATTTTGGTTTTTTCAGAGTATCCAGGAACAAGTATATTTGAATGGCACGATGATAGGAAAGATCGAGGCCTCAGAATTAAGATGG
>JBNKMF010000535.1:0-506 GCA_050292965.1 Gammaproteobacteria bacterium
TGACTTCGGATACCGCCCCACCGCCCAATAACCCTCGCATTCAACTTTGTCTGGAAGATATGCTGTTTGAAAAGTATTCAGAGAATCAGTCTTTGATAGAGGCATCTCTGAGCGAGTTGAAAAAGGCTCGAATTGATTACCTGCCAGAGAAATATCAGCAAAATCTTAACGAGAGTTATCGAGATATGGCGAAAGTATTTGCTGCTGTTGATGATGTGAAAGTAGCAGCATCATCTTTAGCAGATTTTTCTGTTGAGTATGCAGCATTGCATCATCAGACCAGGGATCTGCAGCTCACGATGCGTAACAGTAAAAAACAGATCGATAGCAATGATGCGGAGATAAAACGGATTGAGTTTTCAGATAAGCCTGATCAAGTGCGTATTGAAAAGCTGACGGCTCAAAATACACAACTTGAAGCTGAATATCTTGAGTTAAAAGCTCAGATACCTGATAACTGGCAACAGAATCGAGATGAGTTTCTAAAGCACAGTAAAGCCGAAAAG
>JBNKMF010000536.1:0-505 GCA_050292965.1 Gammaproteobacteria bacterium
AAGCATAGGAATAGATTGAAGAGAAAGAGGATATGATTCTGAGAATTTTGGCACAAGAATCACCTGATTCGGAGTTGCGGTTGAGAAGATATGGAGAAAAGAAGTTCTGAGGGGCTAAATATGAATTTGGAAGGCTCTAGGGGCTTCTTTGGAAAATTACCGGGGCTCTGGTGAATAGAATATGCAATTTGGAGAGAGCCGAGGGGTTTATGTGTAAAATTGGAGGCCCAAGGCTAATCTGTAAATAGAATTCGAAAACCAGGGGCCTAGGTGAAAAATCTGTAAAGGACTTGGACTGCGGGTTGATATGGAAAAAGCTGAGGGACCTGAGTGTAAAAGTGACTAGAATTTCGATTATCACAGAATTATTTTGCTGAAAGAAATCCCGTGGACCAAGTCCACGGGTCTGTGGACCGATGAAAGGGCGCCGGTCCATGGGTCCACGGTGGACCGGGCCTCATACCCCTTCGGGGTTCTGATCTGAGGCACCCCTTTTGGATTCAAC
>JBNKMF010000537.1:0-505 GCA_050292965.1 Gammaproteobacteria bacterium
CGCTTATAAAGCCTATGCGGCCTATGTTTTGTCAATGCTCAAACAGGCACCATTGGGTAGTATGAGAACGCTGTTTGACTACCATCAAAAAGATGCCCATTCTGGATTGCCATTAATGCATCTGGGTATCGCCTTGAGTCGTCAGGGTGATATCAAACGAGGTCAGCAGGCGATAGAAAAAGCACTGGCCTATAAGCGTGATGCGCATTATTACCTGGGTGATTATGGTAGTATTCTGCGGGATGATAGCCTTATGCTGGAAGCCTTACTGCGTTTTGATGCTGCCCATAAAGGGGTGAATCAGCTGCTCTATGAACTGCACGATGAATTAGCCAAGCGTCGCTGGCTGAGTACCCAGGAACGTAATGCCCTGTTTATGGTCGGTGTGGCTTTGAAGCAAAATGCCCGCAAGCAGTGGCAGGCTATCTTGAATACGGCTATGGGTGAGCAAAAACTGACTCAAAGTGATGATTTTCAATACCCCATGAGTGTGGAAGAAATTGCT
>JBNKMF010000538.1:0-504 GCA_050292965.1 Gammaproteobacteria bacterium
TGTAGAGTTTTCTAAAAAACTGACGCTATACAAAGTCAGATTATTTGATGAAGTATCCGAATTAACCGTTGAATCCTGTTTTGGTGCATACGAGAGGATAGTTGAGCAGCATTTTGATGGTAATCCATTTAAATTAATGATTAATAATTCAGGTTATCGTCCTACTACTGAGAGAGCGCATTTTCTTATTCGACACCTGTTTTCAGGTCAAACTTATAAAATGAAATGCGTAAAGGTAGCAATTGTCAACGAGAGCATACCTGTAATCGAAAAAAGGAAAGAGCTTGGCATCAAGGAAATAGAAGGTTTCTTTTCAAATGAAAAAGAAGCATTAGAGTGGCTAGAAAATGAAATATAACAAGGCCGCTCCATCCGACGCGCCAAAGGCAAGCGGCTGTGCGGCAACGTTGTATTTCATAGGAGGTTAAATTATCTATCAATGGCAGTAACTTATTCTAACTTTTCTGAAGTATGCACAAAGTTCTATGATTTGGTGGTTGACCC
>JBNKMF010000539.1:0-504 GCA_050292965.1 Gammaproteobacteria bacterium
CTCCGTTTAATAACACATCTTCTAGTCTATTTAACTTTAAAGCCTCCGCATTTTTTTCTGCCAACTGCTTATTTATCTCAACTAATTTTGCCAAATTTTCTTTCTCAGTATTTGCCTTATTAATCTTATAAACGCTGATAAGAGATGTAATAACGAATGCTACCAATGCGGCTTTAATAAGTGCTTTCTTCTTTTCTTTCATAATGCTTCCCCTCTAGTGCTTGTACGTCTACATGGAGCTACTGGAATACCTTAACAGAATGATAAACGAGACCCCCGGGTCTCATTATCATGTTTTATGTTCTTTTATAGAACCTTTAATCAATCCAGTCATAAAATATGCCATAGATACCTAAAATTATAAGCGGGGAAACTAAAGGAAAAAAAAGCAAAATAAACCAATAATCTCTACCTAAAAATGATTTCTCGAGAATAGAAAACTTAGGGCTAGAGGCATCGTAATATACCGTAACCTTTTTTCCGACAGGGTAATTTTTCAAGACT
>JBNKMF010000540.1:0-503 GCA_050292965.1 Gammaproteobacteria bacterium
GACTGCTTTCGATCACAACTACTTTACCCAAGGACGAGTTATTACTGACTTCAATTGAAGGCATAGAGTCTATTTCTGACCTGTTTGAATTTGAAATACAGGTTCTTTCAAAAAACCATAATCTGAAGGCTGAGCAACTAGTCGGTAAGCCAGCAACCGTTACCATTCAGAATAAATTAAAACGGACTTTTAACGGGTACATCAGCCGCTTTGTATACGGAGAAGTCAAATCTGACAATCTTCGAACCTACCAGTTAACCATGGTGCCCTGGCTTTGGTTTTTAACCAAAACCAATGGACATCGTATATTCCAGAATAAGACAACAAAAGATATCGTTACCCAGGTCTTTAACGATTTAGGCTTTAAAGATTTTAATTTTAAAGCAACTGGAAATACCACACCTAGAGAATATTGTGTACAGCATAACGAAAGCGATTTCGATTTTGTGTCCAGATTACTTGAAGAAGATGGCATTGCATATTTCTTCGAGCAAAAAAACGAT
>JBNKMF010000541.1:0-503 GCA_050292965.1 Gammaproteobacteria bacterium
CCATTCTCGCTAACGGGATGGGCAAAGCAGTGGTACATGCTCCATGTTAGCAATTGTCATGGCAGTTGGGTTATCTTAAAAGATCAGTCCTATTTTGCCTTCTTTCCGTTGTCCAAGATTATTGACCTTCATAATGAAGTTCTTAATTTTGCTCAGAATGAAGGAGAGAGTTTGGGAGCAGCCTGGTCCAGATACAATCAACTTGCTTTGTTGGGTCCAGAGTTATCTATTCCAGATGCTATGCAGCATTTTGTGCACGAGTTGGGTACAGAATCAGTTGAATATCAAGATATGACTATTGGGGGAGTTTTTATTAATTGCACGATTGAAGAGGGGAAGTCAATCTTGGATAGAATCCTTTCGGTCACTACGCTTGAAGATCTGCAAAACAAAGTGCCGCTAATTTCTGAGGATGAGCCGATAATCACTTATTTGGACACATCAGATATCCCAGCCTTACCAACAAGGGAAGAATTGCTTCAACTCACTGCACTAGGAATAGG
>JBNKMF010000542.1:0-502 GCA_050292965.1 Gammaproteobacteria bacterium
TATGCAAGGGCATAGATGCACACAATGCTTTAATTAAAGACATTTATGAAAAAACCAAGACGATCCATACCTTTGCCTTAGATATAAATTTTCTTCATTCGGGTGAAGAGAAACCAACTTACTTGTGCCATTTTTCAATTAATATATTGCTCTTCATCATATTAGACAAATCTAAAAATCAATCTTAATAACCAATAATGAGAGCATCTAGTGGCACAAGAGTTAACTAGATCAAATTTCACAAGAAGGAGAATGCATGCTTAAGATAAGTGAGAATCAAGAGAGTCATGCATCACTTATCACATAAGTAGTGGTGAAATTTGATCCACATAAGAAGAGTGAGAATATCCAATTCTCCACATGTGATCCACAAGATAAAGAATATTTTTGTTACTTGGATCACCATGAATTATTGTTCTTCAATATAGCTCAAATCTTGTTTGTAGAGTCACTTTCACTTAGACAAATTTGTTAGTCCCAAGAACTAAGGTTATGGAGTTGC
>JBNKMF010000543.1:0-501 GCA_050292965.1 Gammaproteobacteria bacterium
ATACCGGTAAGGGTAGTTATCTTGTCGGTATTGATATGAAAGCTGATGAGGTGCAATGAAACTGGAAAAAATTCGCCTCCCAGGCTAACTCAAATGAGCAGGAAAGCTTCTGTATGATTCTTGTCGGTGATCATTTTAAGGATATCAACGATCAATACGGACACGATATGGGTTATGCCCAGGATTAATGCGCACCATGTTAGAGGTGGCATTTTTCAGGTCAGTCACCCGAAGCAAAAACACGCACGGCGGCTCGGAGCCTTTAGCCATGAAATTCTCTAAGACACTCATTAATCATTTAAAGGTGCGACATTTTGTCACACCCTTGAAATCTCTTCCCAATAGTAGAATCACAGGTCATTTTGAATTTTAAAGATGGCTAATTGAGAGCATCGATCTGGATATCCTCTAAATTCACATGAAATGTTTATAGATAAGCTCTTACCCCAATCAGGGTTAGGGCAATTTAAAAAAGTGAGAAGTGATATGAAAACAGCAAAG
>JBNKMF010000544.1:0-501 GCA_050292965.1 Gammaproteobacteria bacterium
AATTGTGCTGTACATAGTCCCGCCACCCACATCGAAATACTTATAAACCTTTGAGTCCAGACTGACATCTGAGAGACGGGATACAACTGAATATTTTTTTCTTCGACTTTACATAGAAACCAAAATATAGATATTAATGATGTTAGAGCTAAGATCACTTTCACAAAACCAAACTCAAAATACATTAATAGAAATAGAGGCCCAAAGGTTGCTCCAGCAGCCAAACCAAATGAATCTATAATAGTGTATTTTGCAATTTTGCATTTGCACTCTTCACACACCGTAGGATTATCTATAGAAACCTTACTTAAAGACTTCAATGAAATCACTTTTTGTCTGCAGTTTGGACAGTTTCTCATTTTTCCCTACCGCCATTGTTATGCATATTATTGATCTACACTAAATACTATAGCCCGCCCTGAAGATGCGGCCTTGCTAAATAGGGAAGGTAACCCTTTAAACCATTCCCAGGTGTATTCGAAGTCTTCGTCACCAATTTCT
>JBNKMF010000545.1:0-500 GCA_050292965.1 Gammaproteobacteria bacterium
ACGGGTAGATATGGGGTCAGAGATAACTGGGGTTCGAAAGGCACTTAGTTGAGCCTTTTCAGATGACCAGATAGTCTTAGCTGATTTCTGGCATGAGAGTCATGCTCTGAGTGTGGCCCAGGCCAGGCCGGGTATTTAACCTGGATTCCACAGTTGACCGCTCGGGTTGGAAGGTAACCCACTGTTTCGTTGGACTTAACAGTCGGTTTATCTTTTTACGCTCCTATGCTTCTTAATATAGATGGCAGAAAACATAAGTGACAAGTTTGAAAATAAAAAAATTCGAAAATGAATGGTGTCTACTTCAAAATCAGTTTGATAGTTATGAAAAGTATTCACTGCTGATTAAGCTGGCAAATGCTGGTCTGTTATGCACTGCGTATTTTGTAAACAGGATGAGTGTTTTTGTCGTATTTCTGTTGCTGATTTTATGGATGCAGGATGCTATCTGGAAAACCTTTCAGTCGCGTATTGAAACTCGCTTGTTGCAGATTGAAAAC
>JBNKMF010000546.1:0-500 GCA_050292965.1 Gammaproteobacteria bacterium
GTTGATATAAAGTATAAATTTAGAGTACGAGGAGCACGAATGATCAAAAAATAATATACTATAAAATAGAGTACGTGTTGTAAAATAAATTTAAAGTACACGCATCATGAGGTCTCATTTTTCTTCATTCTCTTCACTATATCTCTTAATTAATAAACCTAATTACCAAACTGATTTCATATTAATGTTCCTCATATTTTTATGAACAAAACTAGACCGTACTTGTTATATAATTTTTTTAGGAAAAATATTTTTATTTTTTTTCTTCTTCCTCATTCAAACAAATAATCATGAGTTCAATTCAGCTTATACTAATAGAGAAATAGAAATAAACAACAGAGAGTTGCACCTGCTCAGCCAGGATGTGCTCAGCCTAGTTATGCTCATGGCTGCATGAGTAGAGAAAGACAATCAATCACACCCATACTCAACAACAATCTGGTCTGCACCTACAAGGATTCCAAGAGTTGTTAGGCAAGGCCACGACTTCCGGTTGATCG